>NZ_CP173029.1:2552033-3169416 GCF_044772865.1 Algirhabdus cladophorae | reverse complement strand
AAAATTGGGGTAAGCGATAAAGGCAGGCCCTTTGCGACCCATGGGCAAGATGATCGATGCAGGCAGTTTGCTGTTGGCGAGCTTGCCCCAGCGTGGCTTAACACCCAGTTGTGCCCATTGTCCGACACTGAGGGTTTTGTCGATGCCCGTTTTGGACCAATCCAGCCCAGATGGTACCGCGACCTCTTGCAGCCAAGGCTCGCCTTTGCGCCAGCCTAGATGTTGCAGCATTTTTGCGCCGGACATCAGCGCATCGGTGGGTGACGTTTTCAGCGACACGCGCCCGTCTCCATCGCCGTCCACACCGTTTTCGATAATGTCAGCGGGCAGCATTTGGACCATGCCAATTTCGCCGGCCCAGGCCCCTGTGGTTTTGGTTGGGCTGAAATTGCCCCGTTCAAACAGGGTCAGCGCCGCAAAGACTTGTGGGCGAAACAGCTCGGGCCGGCGGCAATCATGCGACAGGGTGACCAGTGCGTTGAGAGTGTTGAAGTTCCCTTGAAACGCGCCGTAATCCGTCTCGAACGCCCAAAACGCCAGTAAAACGCCTGCAGGAACGCCATAGGCTTGCTCGGCGCGGGCAAAGGTATTTTGATATTTGGACGCCATTTGACGCCCTTTTTGGATACGATTTTGGGAGATCAAGCTGCGCGAAAACGCCACAAAATCCTTCTGAAACACACCTTGGCTGCGGTCGGCTTTTAGAACTTTTGGATCCTGTCGCACGTTGGCAAAGAAGCTGTTTGTGGCTTTGGGACTATGGCCACGGGTGATTGCCTCGGCCTTTAGTCCAGCGACAAAACTGCCAAAGCTGCCACCGCATTGGCCCATGGCCGCAGAGGCCCCAAGGGCCAGGCCCAGAGACAGTGAAACAACGGATAAAATACGGCCCATGGGGTGTCCTCGATAAGCGTCTTAACTGATGGGGTTACAAAAGCCCTATCGCGATTACCAATGCAAGGGCGATTGCCCATGTCTGCCATAGCACCGTGCAGGCCGCTTGGATGTCTTTGCCTGTGCCATGGCTGCTTCCCTGCGGCCAGACCCATGGGTAATCCTGCATCACGCCGTCGTAGGCGCGCGGGCCTGAAAGGGCGAGGTTGAGGCGCCGGGCCATGGCCGCCTCAGGCCAGCCTGCGTTGGGTGATCGGTGCTTGGCGGCGTCCGATCTGAGGGATGCATAGGCCATTGGACCGATGATCATCAGGGCGGTCAAGCGGGCGGGGATCCAGTTGAGCAGATCATCAAACTTGGCTGCGGCCCAGCCAAACTGGGCATGGCGGGGTGTTAAATAGCCGATCATACTGTCGGCGGTATTGGTGATTTTGTAGACCAAAAGCCCAGGTAGACCACCAATTGCGAACCAAAAGGCAGGTGCTATAATGCCATCGGAAAGGTTCTCGGCGGCACTTTCGATAGCACTGCGGACGATAGCAGGATCATCCATGTCCTTGGTGTCGCGCCCAACGATCATTGCGACAGCCGCACGTCCAGCTTGGGTGCTTTGACCAAGGCCTAGGGCGACAGCCTGCACATGCTGGACCAGTGACTTTTGGGCCAGTAAAATTGCCACAATCAGGATTTCAACAACTGGGCCAAGTTGTGCAAGAATAGCACCCGACGCGATGGCAAGCAGGACCAAGCCCAACATCACAAGGATCCCGTTGAAGTGGCGCGCCGGACCTGAATTAAACCATTGGTCAAGGCGGCCAATCAAGTGGCCCATCAATACGGCTGGGTGCGGGAGCCGATCCCACAGCCATTTCGGTTCTCCCAAAAGCGCATCCAGGATCATCGCTAGGGCCAGCGTCATAGGGCAGCCTTTAACTGATCCCAACGGTTTGGGTGGGGCAGGCCCAGTCGGAGCCAGGTTCTTGAGTAGGGAAAGATGCGCGACCACACTTTGTTTTGGGCCAGACGGTCCTGCCAAGCAGTGGCGTCATCTACGTCGTAGAGGCGAAACAAGTCGGTGCCACCAAGGCATTGCACGCCTTTTTGCGCCATCAGTCCGTCCAGAGTTTCCGCGTCCTCGCGCAATCGTTGGCGCGTTTGATTGGCCCAGTTGTGATCGTTCAAGGCGCGCGCGCCAATTGTCAGGGCGGGCCCTGCCACAGCCCATGGGCCCAAGAGATCTGGCAGCTTGGGCAGCAGTGTGTCGGTGGCCCCAATGGCAAAGCCTAGGCGCACCCCCGCTAATCCCCAAAACTTTCCAAAGCTTTTGAGGATTATTGTTTTTGGGCGTGCTGCATGATCGATGTGGCTTAGCTCGGGGCAGATATCGCAAAAGCTTTCGTCAATAATCGTAAAAGAAGACTTACCGCCCTGTGTAAAATCGTCCGCGTCCAACACTGCGCCATCGGGGTTGTTTGGGTGGACGAAAATTCGCACTGGATGGGTTTTATCGCTTTGATCCATTTGTGGATTGCGCGCGTGAAAGGCTGCGGCGTGTTCATTATACGTGGGCTGAGGAATGTAGGCGGATGTTTGACCTGTGAGATCGGGCATACGCGCGATCAATGCGCTGGCACCGGGGGCTGCTACGATGGCGGCATCTTCAGGCACGTTCCAAAACGATCGTGCGGCGTCGATGAGAGCCGTTTGCGCGGCTTGATCTGGCAGTGCGGTCCAGTCGTTCAGGTCAATTTCGCCAGTTGGATATGGCACAGGGTTGATTCCTGTCGACAGGTCCAGCCAATCGGGCCGCGTGCCACCATATTTGGCAATAGCCGCGTCCAACCCGCCGCCATGGTCGCGGCGCAGGCTCATTTTTCTTGGGGAATGGGCTGGTGGCGGGTGACAAAATGCCCTTTGACGCCGACGGGCCACTGACGGAAGGGCACTTGGCCTGTTTCGCTTTGCGCATGCAGTTCCGCATAGTCGACGATGGCTTGGGCCGCCTCTTGATCAGGGATGAAATCACCCAAAGTATAGGCCAGCTTACCTTCAGCTTGGATCGCGATATTGCAGCCGTGTTTGCAGCCCATCAAACAAGACACGCGGCGCGTTTTGACGGTTTCGGACTGAGCCGCGGCTTCGACCAGACCTGCCAAAACCTCACCATCGGTATGGGATTTTTCGGAGGCAATCCAATCGTCGCGCTTACAGGTGTCGCAAATGGTGATCCATGTGGTCATCGTGATCCGGCCTTTTCCCAGAAGTGCAAAATAATTCAGCGCAGCAGAAGCGGATTCTCGCCCAAAACGCAAGCGGGCAACCATCGGTTAACCTATTTTAAGAGTTTGTTAATCATACAGGGGCTAATCGATGTATGGGGATGGGTGTTTGGCGTGTCAAACACCGGAGTAACAGTAAATGAGTATATTAATTGTAGAAAATAACCCAAATTTGGGCAGCCTGTGGGCTAACCATTTGCGCCGCCTCTCTTTGGACGTGACATTGGCTAAAACTCAAGAGTTAGCCATTGATCACTTGCAAAAATCAGCTTGGGATTTGGTTATTCTGAACCTTGTCCTCAAGGGCGGCAGCGCCTTTGCTGTGGCGGACTATGTGGCCTATCGCCAGCCCGACACCAAAGTGCTGTTTGTGACAAACACAAGTTTCTTTTCGGATGGATCGATCTTTCAGCACATTCCAAATGCGTGCGGATTGCTACAAACCTCGACCCCGCCGCAGGATATCGCGGCCATTGCAGAGCATCACGCGGGCCGTAGGTAATCGCGCCCGTGGGGCTGATCAAAATCCAGCACGGGATTGATCGGGATGATACGGTGTGGATTAATCGTTTCGTGTGAGTAGTGATAATGGCGTATGATATGCGCCATATTCACAGTCTCGGCCACGCCGGGCACTTGATACAGCTCGCGCACATAGCCCCACAGATGCGGGTAATCCACGATCCGTTTGCGGTTACATTTAAAGTGCAGATGGTACACTGCATCGAAGCGGATCAGCGTGGTAAACAACCGCCAATCTGCCTCGGTCAGGCTGTCGCCGGTCAAATATCGCTGGTTTGCCAAAATGCCTTCCAGCCAATCCAAACTGTCAAATAACGGCCCAACGGCCGCGTCATAGGCTGCTTGCGAGGTGGCAAAGCCGGATTTGTAGACGCCGTTGTTGATCGTGTCATAGATCCGTGTATTCAGCGGTTCGATCTGGTTGCGCAGGGACTCGGGCCAATAGTCTGCATCATTTCCGGTCACCTTATCGAAGGCGCTGTTGAACATGCGGATGATTTCAGAAGATTCGTTGGAGACGATTGTGTTCTGCGCTTTGTCCCACAGAATTGGCACAGTCACGCGTCCGGAAATCTGCGGATCTGCCTTAATGTAAATGTCGCGTGCAAACGGCAGGCCAAAAAGGTCGTCGCCAGTGGCCCCGTCGTCGTCTTTCTTAAACGTCCAACCGTCGGACAGCATATCAGGGTGCACAGCTGAGACGCCGATATGTGGTTCCAAACCTTTAAGGCTGCGAAAGATCAAAGTGCGGTGCGCCCATGGGCAGGCATAACTGACATAGAGGTGATAGCGCCCGCTTTCAGCTTTGAAACCGCCTGTTCCGGAGGGGCCCGCAGTACCATCCGCCGTGATCCAATTGCGAAACTTTGCCGTAGATCGCACAAAAGCACCGCCAGTGGTTTTGGTGTCATACCATGTGTCGTGCCAGACGCCGTCTACCAGTTGTCCCATTGTGCTTCTCCGTTTGATTTGGCCTGAATTTAGATCGAAGCGTGTCGGACCCAAACCCGTACTGCTGCGCAATTTCTGCGCGCCGTTGCACAGTGACATCCATTGCGCGTCGGATTTGTCTGATGCGGCGGCGCTATTGCCGTTGCAGGCCTGTCCAAGGCTTTTTATAAGCGGGTCCAGACGAAGCCTGATCAGGGCCGGAGAGAAGTGCGTGGACGGGTTGACCCAAAACGGGGACGCAACCATGCGTCGTCCAGAAATTCCTACGGGGATAGGGTGGTTTCTTGCTTTGATCGTTGCAATGGGACACCAAATGAAAAGCCTCTCTATTTTTATCGCCAGTTTGTGGACCATGTTTGGAACTGGTGCAGCCGTGGCGCATCCGGGCCATCTTATCGAAGTGGCGGGGCACGATCACGTCTTGGCCGGTGTTGCTATTGGGGCTGCGATTGCTGCGGGGCTTTGGGGCGCGCTGAAGGGCAAACCAAAAACAGAAGAAGCGGTGGAAGAAGACGCAATTGAAGAAGAGCCTCAGGAGGCCTAAACGATGTCCAAGATTGGTGTGATGATTTGTGGCCATGGGTCGCGCAGTAAATCTGCAGTGGATGAGTTCGCCACGCTTGCTGATAAATTGCCCGCCCATTTGCCTGCCGATTGGGAGATGGACTATGGCTATTTGGAATTTGCCAATCCGGTGATCCGCGACGGCTTGGACCGGTTGCGCGAAAAAGGCTGTGACAAGATCCTCGCGGTGCCAGGAATGCTGTTTGCCGCGATGCATGCTAAGAACGATATCCCGACCGTGCTGAACACTTATGCCGCCAAGCACGGGATCGAGGTCAGCTATGGGCGCGAATTGGGTGTCGATCCCAAGATGATCGCCGCCGCCGCTGGCCGTATCCAAGACGCGGTCGACGCCGCAAATTCCCAACATGGGCCGCTGCCACTAGAAAAGACGTGTCTGGTTGTTATTGGGCGTGGGGCCTCGGACCCGGATGCGAATGGCAACGTGAGCAAAATCGCCCGCATGTTGCAAGAGGGCATGGGATTTGGCTGGGTTGAAGTGGGCTATTCCGGCGTGACCTTCCCACTGGTCGAGCCCTGTTTGCAGCATGTCACGCGGCTGGGATATCAACGTATCATCGTCTTTCCCTATTTCTTGTTCTCGGGCATTTTGATTGACCGGATTTATGGTTTTACGGACCAAGTCGCCGCGCAATACCCCGATCTTGATTTTGTAAAAGCGGGATATCTTGGGGATCACCCCCAAGTTTTGGAAACCTTTGCCCAGCGCGTGATCGAACAAACCAGTGCCACGCCGCCGCCCAATTGCGGAACCTGCCAATATCGGACCCAGATTTTGGAAATCGAAGGTCAGGATGTGCAAAAGATTACGCCTGAACAACGCGAAGCATTGGCGGCACAAAAGGGTCTGGATCATCCTGCATTTGCCGATGTTCCGCCGCCCACTTGTGTCTTGTGCAAATACCGCACGGCGGTTTTGGGGTTTGAGGCGGAAGTCGGCGCAGTCCAAGAAAGCCATCATCACCACGTCGAGGGGCAAGGTGCCAACGCGCCGGGGTCGAATGTGGCCGATTGTCAGCTGTGCGATACATTCTGCACGGGTTTATGTCGCCTTGAGGCGCTGGATCACCACCATCACCATCACCATCATGACCACGCGCATGATCACGGCCATGACCACGGGCACGACCATGGGCACAGCCACGATCACCATCATCACGCAGAATACCCCCATGCCAAACATCCGCTTGGCCCCGAAAGCGCGCGAAAGACCAAAGCCTAAGCCATGCGCCCCTACGAGAAAAACCCATCTGCAATCTACGCGGCCAGCTTCGCCACGGTTCAGGCCGAGGCGCGTCTGGATCGGTTTGACGCCGGCATGCAGGCTTTGGCCACACGGGTAATCCACGCTTGTGGCATGGTCGAAATTGCAGACCGATTGGCTTTTTCGGTTGGGGCATACGCGGCAGGCCAGACAGCACTTCAGCGCGGTGCGCCAATTCTGTGCGATTGCGAAATGGTGGCAGCGGGGATCATCCGGCGCTATTTGCCTGCTGAAAATCCGGTTATCGTGACGCTAAATGATCCATCTGTTCCGGATCGTGCCAAAATGATTGGCAACACGCGGTCTGCCGCTGCGGTTGAACTGTGGACGGATCATCTAGACGGCGCGGTCGTTGCGGTCGGCAATGCCCCCACCGCGCTCTTTCATCTTCTAGAGCTGCTGGATCAAGGCGCGCCCAAGCCTGCAGTTATCTTGGGCTTCCCAGTTGGATTTGTTGGGGCGGCTGAATCCAAAGCGGAACTGGCAACCAACCCACGCGGTTGCGATTTCGTCGCACTGCGAGGCCGCCGTGGCGGGTCCGCAATTGCTTCGGCTGCCGTCAACGCCCTAGCCGCAGGTTTGCCCGAGGTCGCATCATGAGCGCGTGGCTGCATATCGTCGGTATCGGTGAAGATGGGCTGGACGGTCTGACGCCAGCAACCCGCGCTGTGGTTGATACGGCCGAAGTCATCATCGGGGGCGATAGACATCATAGCCTATCCCCCAACTCAACCGCCGAACGTCTTGCGTGGCCCAGCCCGTTTGATGCTTTGATCGAAACACTTAAGGCCCAAAAGGGTCGGCGTGTTGTTGTGTTGGCCACTGGCGACCCCCTCTGGTTTTCCGTGGGTGCACGGATTGGACGGTCGATTGATCCGGCTGAGATTACGTATCATCCGCAACTCAGCGCGTTCCAACTGGCTTCGGCCCGCATGGGTTGGTCCATGGCGGATGTGGAAACATTGACTGTGCACGGTCGACCCGTGGAGCAGATGATTGCGTTTATTCAGCCAGACGCGCGTCTTTTGATCCTCACCACGGGTGCTCAGACGCCAGCACAGATCGCAACGTTTCTGACCGAGCGCGGCTTTGGCAATTCCAAAATGACGGTTCTGGCCGCCATGGGCGGTGACCGCGAAGAACGGTTTGACGGCACGGCGGCGGATTGGGATCACAAGGTGCCTGCGTTCAACACCTTGGCTGTGGACTGTGTCGCGGCCCCGGATGCGGCTTTGCTGCCGCGTGTGCCGGGTTTAGCTGACGACTTGTTCGTCCACGATGGCACGATGACCAAACAAGAAGTCCGCGCTGTCACCTTGGCCAAACTCATGCCCATGCGCGGCGCCTTACTGTGGGATGTGGGGACGGGCTGCGGATCGGTTGCCGTGGAATGGATGCGGGCGGCGCGATATGCCCGCGCGATTGGTATTGAACCGCGTGCGGATAGGCGTGCGATGGCGGCGCAAAACGCATTGGCGCTGGGCGTGCCAAAATTGGAATTGATCGAAGGGTTGGTGCCAGAGGCTCTGACGACCCTAGAATCCCCCGACGCAATCTTCATTGGCGGTGGGCTAAGCATGGAAACCTTTGATATGGCATGGGCAGCCCTGCGTCCCTTGGGCCGCTTGGTGGCAAACGCGGTCACGCTGGAATCCGAACGCCTTTTGATCGATTTGCACAAATCCCATGGCGGGCAACTGGTCAAACTTCAGATCAATCGGGCCGAACCGGTTGGCCCGTTTACAGGCTGGCGCCCTAACATGCCTGTCACGCAGCTCAGTCTGATCAAAAGATGAGTGGCGTTTTGTACGGGGTCGGATTGGGCCCGGGGGATCCCGAGTTGATGACGCTCAAGGCGCACCGTTTGATCAGTGGGGCACAAGTGGTGGCCTATCCAACGCTGGCAGGTGGCGACAGTTTTGCGCGCTCTATCGCGGCGGGGGCAATTGCCAGCGGGGCCCGCGAGATTGTCATGGATGTGCCAATGACCACGGCCCGCGAACCTGCCCAAGCAGCCTATGACATCGGCGCGCGTGCAATCGCGGACGAACTGGACGCAGGCCACGATGTGGTGTGTTTGTGCGAAGGCGATCCATTTTTCTACGGCTCATTTATGTATATTTTTGCCCGTTTGGCAGACACGTATGAGGTCGAGGTCGTGCCCGGTGTGACCTCAGTGACAACCTGTGCGGCCCGCGCGGCCAAGCCATTGGTCGCCCGCAACGAGCGCCTAACGGTTCTGCCGGGACCACTGCCTCAGGACGAATTACGCAGCCGTATCGAAGGTGCTGAAAGCGTTGCGATCATGAAAGTGGGCCGCCACTTGGCCAAGATCCGTGGCGTGATTGACGGCTTGGGCCTGCTGGATCAAGCGGTCTACGTGGAACGCGCCAGCCTCCCACAAGAAGTGATTTGCCCGCTGGCGGAAGCGCCCGAAAAGGCACCCTATTTTTCGATGATACTTTTGACCAAAGGGGCCGATCCATGGCTGTGAAACCTGTTGTCTTGGCCCTGTCCCGCTCGGGCGAACCCGTAGCCCACCGTGTCGCGGATCTATTGGGGGCCGCAGTGCACGGACGCGAGGGGCGCGTGGACCAAGCCGATGTGATCTTTGCCAACGCGTTGGATCATGTGCGCGATTTGTTTGCTGCTGGCGTGCCGATCATCGGCGTTTGCGCGAGCGGCATTTTGATCCGTGGTGTGGCGTCTTTGTTGAATGACAAACTCGCCGAGCCCCCCGTTTTGTCCATCTCCGATGATGGATCTGTGGTTGTACCCCTGTTGGGCGGTCACCGGGGTGCGAACCGTCTGGCCACTCAAATTGCCGAAGGTCTATCGGCCATGGCGGCGGTCACGACGGCAGGCGATGTGGCTTTGGGTGTGGCCTTGGACGAGCCGCCATTGGGCTGGGCTTTGGAAAATCCGCAAAACGCAAAGGCGGCGATGGTTGCACTATTGAACGGTGGTGGCGCTACGATCACAGGCAGTGCAGCGGATCAAGCGGACTGGTTGGCGGATCTGCCACAGGGCGACGCGGTCAAGATTTTCTGTGGGGTTGAGCCGGTATCAGATCTGTCTGAGACAACATTGGTGTTTCGTCCCCAAACTGTGACGTTGGGTGTCGGTGCTTCGCGCAATTGCCCGCCTGAGGAATTAGCCGATCTGGTTGCAAGGGTTTTGGCGAACAACAGTGTGGCACCTGCTGCGGTCAAAGCCGTTTATACCGCTGATCTGAAGGCGGATGAGCCTGCTGTTCTGGCTCTGGCGGCTGCATTGGACAGGCCATTGCAAGTGTTTACGGCAGCACAGTTAGAGGATCTGACACCGCGTTGTGCAACCACATCTGACGTGGTTTTTGCCGAGATTGGAAGTCACGGTGTCGCTGAAAATGCAGCCCTTGCCGGGGCTGGGCTGGATGCGACGTTGATCGCGCCAAAACGCAAAAGCGCCATGGGCACAGCGGCTCTGGCCATTGCACCTGCGCCAATCCTTTCGGTTGAAGGCCGCAGTCGGGGGCGTTTGTCGATCGTTGGTATCGGCCCGGGGCAAGCGACATGGCGCACGCCTGAAGTGTCCAAGCTGGTCCAAGAGGCCGAAGAATTGGTGGGCTATGGCCTTTATATCGATTTGTTGGGGCCTTTGGCGGCGGGCAAGACCCGTTCTGATTTCCCTTTAGGCGGTGAAGAGGATCGTTGCCGTTTTGCGCTGGAACAAGCGGGCAAGGGCAAGAACGTCGCCCTTGTCTGTTCGGGTGATGCGGGCATCTACGCAATGGGCGCGTTGGTGTTTGAACTGTTGGACCGCAGCGCTGATGCCATGGGTGTGTCGGATGCAGCCCGGCGGGTTGATGTGGTTTGTTCGCCCGGCGTGTCTGCGTTGCAAGGGGCGGCAGCCCGGGCTGGCGCACCATTGGGCCATGATTTCTGTGCGATTTCCTTGTCAGACTTGCTGACCCCTCGCGAAGATATCGTCAAACGTCTGCATGCAGCGGCTGAGGGCGATTTTGTCATCGCCTTCTACAATCCGGTTTCAATGCGCCGTCGGACCTTGCTGGCAGAAGCGCGCGAGATTTTGTTGCAGCACCGTCCAGCGGACACGCCGGTGATGTTGGCCTCATCGCTGGGCCGTCCAGAAGAACATATCCGTTATCGCAAGCTGTCCGAATTGGAAGTGAACGAAGTCGACATGCTGACGGTTGTTTTGGTGGGCTCCAGTCATTCGCGGCTGGCCCATCTGGGCGAAGGGCCACGTATGTTCACGCCGCGTGGGTATGCCCGCAAAATTGATGGGGATCTGTCGGATGCAAGGTAGGGTTTCGCCTTCGGCGAGAGTATTTTTGGAAAAAAGAAGCATTGGGGTGGCGCAATGACTGTCTATTTTATTGGCGCAGGGCCGGGTGATCCTGAATTGCTGACGTTGAAGGCGGCGCGTGTGATCGGGGCCTGCCCCGTGTGTCTTTACGCGGGGTCCTTGGTGCCTGCCGAGGTCGTGGAGTGTGCGCCAAAAGGCGCGCGTGTCTTGGACACAGCGCCAATGACTTTGGACGACACTCATGCCGAGATTTTGGCGGCTCATAAAAGGGGTCAAGATGTGGCCCGTGTGCATTCCGGCGATCCTTCGCTTTATGGGGCGATCGCAGAACAGATCAGGCGGTTGCGCGCGGATGGGATCGATTACCAGATCATCCCCGGCGTGCCCGCCTACGCGGCGGCGGCGGCGGCGTTAGGGCAGGAATTGACAGTACCAGAGATCGGGCAATCCATCGTGTTGACCCGCATGTCGATGAAGTCCACGTCGATGCCCGAGCATGAAACCCTCGAGAATTTTGCCCGCACGCGCACCACATTGGCGATCCATTTGGCCATCAGGAACCTGCGCGAGATCGAGCGGCAATTAATCCCGTATTACGGGGCGGATTGTCCCGTCGTGGTCGCCTATCGTGCCAGTTGGCCGGATCAATTGTTCATTCGAGGGACTCTGTCTGATATCCGCGAAAAGGTCCGTGCAGAAAAAATCACCCGCACAGCCTTGATCATGGTTGGTCCTGTTTTGGGCGAAGTGACTGATTTTAAGGACTCGGCCCTGTACGACCCCGAAATTCCGCATGTTTTGCGGCCTAAGGTGCTTGTCTGACGCGGATTCACTGCTAGGCTTTCGTGTGATCAAACGGAGGTCTGTAAAAATGGACGCTGAATTTTCCCGCCGTAAACTTGTGACCCGCGATGAAATGCGGGCCCTGACGGAGCGCTCGGATATGTGGGGCGGTGTGCAAATGGCCTCGCATATTGGCGCCATTTTGGTCGTGGGGCTGGCACACGCTATGGTTATGGGCACATGGTGGGTTTTGGCCACAGGGGCCATTCTAGGGGTTTTGATCAACTTTTTATATGCCGCCCAACATGAGTTGAGCCATGCCACGGTGTTTAAGACACGCAAAGCGAACGAAGTGTTTGGCCGCGTGATCGGCTTTTTTATGATCTTTCCGCGTGATTTCGATCAGGTCATGCACTTTGCCCACCACCAGTACACGCAAGATTGGGAACGCGATGGCGAATTGGTCCGCGAACCCTACACGTTGCAAACTTATCTGTTGTGGTTTTTTGGCATAACCTATTGGCGCAACCGCGTCGTTGGACTGGTGCGTCGCGCGCGCGGTATCATCCTTGAGCCATATATCAAGCAGCACGAAGAGGCGAAGATCATTCGTGAAGCGCGTATTCACTTAGGTCTTTATGCGGCGATTGCGTTGGTGTCTTTGGCTGTGGGCAGTTGGGCTGTGCTGACGTTTTGGATTATTCCGATGGTGCTGACCAAGCCTGTGCATCAGTTGCAAAATACGATCGAGCATCTTGGCCTGAGCCATGAGAGTGACATCCTTGAAAACACCAGATCCACGCGGACAAATGCGGTTATGCGTTGGCTGTGCTGGCAGATGCCCTATCACACGGCGCATCATACGTTTCCTGCGGTTCCGTTTTGGAAGTTGAAGGACCTCAATGACAAGATCGAAG
The DNA here is from genome assembly GCF_044772865.1 of Algirhabdus cladophorae. Taxonomy (GTDB): domain Bacteria; phylum Pseudomonadota; class Alphaproteobacteria; order Rhodobacterales; family Rhodobacteraceae; genus Algirhabdus; species Algirhabdus cladophorae. The sequence goes on along the minus strand of NZ_CP173029.1, from coordinate 3,156,910 downwards.
CACAAGCAGGCACGGTACATCGCATGGGTTGGATCGAGTTTCAGATCGAAATTCTGCGCAAGCTGGCGTCCAAAGACGAAAGCCAATACCCCATGGATGAGGTTTGGATCGTTCCGGCACGTGGCGGACGGATGGCCCGTATTCCTGCGGAATAAGTGTCAGCTGGCAAAGATCCCATCGAAATCAGCAAAACCTTTGACCTCTATCGGATTGCCGGAAGGGTCGCGGAAGAACATCGTGCTTTGCTCACCCGGCTCACCGGGGTAGCGCGTGTGCGGCTCTAGGACAAAGTCCGTCCCAACGGCCTTTAGTTTAGCGGCCAGCGCGTCCCAATCAGGTTTTGGCAGTACAATACCAAGATGTGGCATGGGCACCATGTGATCGCCGACTTTACCCGTATTTGCCGTGGCAAAAGGCGTGCCAAGATGCAGCGAAATCTGGTGCCCAAAGAAGTCGTAGTCGACCCAAGTGTCTGTGCTGCGCCCCTCGGCACAGCCCAACAGCTCGCCGTAGAAGGCGCGTGTTTCGTCTAAATCAGTGACGTTATAGGCTAAGTGAAAAACTGATTTCATTGCAATTTCTCCGCCGATGTCATGTTAGACCCCTGCAACTGTGCCGGGGGGCACGTCCATACCGTTGAGGAACGTCAGTGTATCTTGGGCTGACTTGCCTTCGCGTTGGGCACGGGTGATTTGCACCGCGCCGTCGCCACAGGCGATTGTCAGATCAGACAGGATCGTCCCTGCAGGGCCTGTCATAGAGGACACTGTGCTGCCCAACATTTTGACGCGCACACCGTTTATTTTGGTCCAGGCACCGGGGAACGGGGATAGCCCGCGAATTTGTGCATCAATTATGTGAGCAGGTTTGGTCCAGTCGATTTTGGCCTCGTCCTTTAGGATTTTGGCTGCATAGGTGATGCCCTGATCTGACTGGGCCTCTGGGACGAGGGTCTCTAGTTGAGCCAGCGCCGAAATAATTGCAGTGGCCCCCAATTGGGACAGACGATTGTGCAATTGACCAGTGGTTTCATCCGTTTCGATATCTGTGGCGACGCGCAGCAGAACCGGGCCAGTGTCTAATCCTGCCTCCATTTGCATAATGCAAACGCCTGTTTGGTTGTCGCCCGCCATAATCGCGCGGTGAATAGGGGCGGCCCCGCGCCAACGGGGCAAAAGGCTGGCATGGATATTCAGACATCCTTTTGCAGGAGCATCCAAGATGGTTTGTGGCAGGATCAGACCATAGGCCACGACCACCGCGATGTCGGCTTGTAACGCAGAGAAATCTGCCAAAGCATTGTCGGTTTTAAGGGATGCCGGATGGCGGACATCGAGGCCTAATTCCAAAGCGCGCCCATGCACAGGGGTTGGACGTTCCTTTTTTCCGCGCCCCGCAGGACGCGGCGGTTGGCAGTAGGCCGCAGCGATGTCATGGCCTGCTTCCACCAAAGCATCCAGCACCGGCACAGAAAAGTCTGGAGTTCCCATAAAGACAATGCGCATCAGCGTTTCCGTGCCTTTCGCAGCAGCATGTCGCGTTTTGTTTTGCTGAGGTTTTCGAAATACATTTTGCCATTCAGATGGTCGATCTGGTGCTGCACGGATGTGGCCCAAAGGCCCACAAAGTCTTTGCGGTCGATGACCCCGTCTTTATTGAGAAACTTCACTGTCACGGCTCGGGGGCGTTTGATAACACTGCTAAAGCCGGGCAGGTTTGGACTGGCTTCCTCGTGTTCGCGCAACTCGACAGAGGCGTGCAGAACCTCCGGGTTGGCCATAACGACGGCCTGTCCGCGTTTGTCACTTGCGTCGACCACGGCAAGCTGTTGCATAACACCGATTTGTGGTGCGGCAAGGCCATAGCCGGGCATAGCATCCATGGTTTCGATCATATCTGCCCATATCTGGCGGATGTCATCGGTGATTTCGGTCACAGGATCTGCGGGCGTGCGCAATCGCTTGTCCGGCCACATCACGAAAGGGCGTGTCTTAGCCTGCATCGTTGCCGTCGCGGGCCAATTCCCGTTTTAGCTTTTGCATTTTGCGGGTGATCATCTGGCGCTTGAGTGGGCGCAGGTAGTCGATGAACAATTTGCCTTCGAGGTGGTCAATTTCATGCTGGATGCAGGTGGCCCACAACCCGTCAAAGTCTTCTTGATGGGCAGTGCCGTTTTCGTCCATCCATGTGACTGTGACATCGCGCGGGCGCTCGACCTCGGCGAATTGTTCGGGGATGGACAAGCAGCCCTCCTCGTAGACGTTTTTCTCATCGGAACTGGCAATCACCTGCGGGTTCAACATCACCAAAGGGCGGGGCGTTTCACCTTCTTCCTTGACACAATCCAGCACGATCATGCGGTCCAATATGCCAATCTGGGGCGCTGCCAGTCCAATGCCTGGGGCGTCATACATTGTCTCAAGCATGTCTTTGGCCAACGCGCGGATTGCGTCACTGGAATCCTCCAGCGGTGCGGCCACCTTTTTGAGCCGTGGATCGGGGTGAATAAGGATAGGTCTGACTGTCATACCCTTCATTTAGGGCAGGGAAGGCGGGCTTGCAATCATGCTTGCACGCAGCACCGGTTCAGCTAGCTTTACGGGTGCAAGCCAAGGAGACCACAGCATGTCATTTGATACCGTAATCGACCGTCGCGGCACGAAAAGTTCCAAATGGGACCGGATGGAGGCGCTTTATGGCGTGTCACCAGACGACGGGATTGCGATGTGGGTGGCAGACATGGATTTTGCCCCGCCCCAATGTGTGCAGGACGCTGTGAGCGCGATGCAGGATCATGGCGTTTATGGCTACATGGGTGATTTTTCGGCCTACAACGCCGCGATTGCATGGTGGATGCAGCATCGTCACGGTTGGGCTATCGAGGCTGATTGGATTTTCACCACACATGGATTGGTCAATGGCACATCTATGTGTGTCGACACCTTCACCAAACCCGGCGACGGCGTGGTTTTGTTCACGCCAGTTTATCACGCCTTTGCCAAGGTGATCCGTGCCAATGATCGCGAGGTTGTAGAGATGGAATTGGTCAATGACGATGGACGTTTGACCATGGACTTTGAAGCTTATGATGCGGCAATGACCGGGAATGAGACCATGGTTGTCTTGTGTTCGCCGCATAATCCCGGTGGCCGCGTTTGGACACGGGAGGAGCTGCAAGGTGTCGCTGATTTTGCCAAGCGACACGATTTGATTTTGGTCAGTGACGAGATCCATCATGATCTGGTTTTTGGTGGTGCCACGCACACAGTGATGCCCTTGGTTGATTCGACACTCACAGATCGCTTGGTGATGATGACGGCCTCGACCAAGACGTTTAATATTGCGGGCTCGCATTCGGGTAATGTGATCATCGAAGATCCCGCACTGCGCGCCAAATTTACCAAACGCATGATGGCGCTGGGGATTTCACCCAACAGCTTTGGGGTTGAAATGGCCACAGCGGCCTATTCGCCTGAAGGCGCGGAATGGGTGGATGATATGGTGGCGTATCTAGAGGAAAACCGGAGGATTTTTGATGCGGGGATCAATGCAATTCCGGGTTTGAAATCTATGGAGCTGGAAGCCACGTATTTAGCCTGGGTGGATTTTTCTGGAACTGGTATGGGACGTGATGAATTTACAGATCGTGTGCAAACCACAGCTAAGATTGCGGTCAATCATGGTCCGACCTTTGGCAAGGGCGGGGATGATTTCCTTCGGTTTAACATTGCTGCACCGCGGTCAGTCATTGAGGATGCCGTGGCGCGCATGCAGGCAGCTTTTGGTGATTTGCAATAGGATTTGCGCCCGCTGACGCGGTCGCCAAAGGGGCCGCCACGCGGGTGGCGGCCCCATGCACATGGTGCTGATGTTTTAACAAAGAAACAGCCTAGGGTTTGAAAGGCGCCATTCCGGCCCGGGCCAGTTTATCGGCTTTTTCGTTTTCCGGGTGACCGGCGTGGCCTTTGACCCATTCCCATTGAACGCTGTGACGTTGCGTGGCCTCATCGAGCCTGCGCCACAGATCTTCGTTTTTCACGGGCTTTTTGGTGGAAGTTTTCCAACCACGTCGTTTCCAGCCAAAGATCCATTCCGTGATCCCGCCTTTGACATAGGCGCTGTCAGTGATCACCGTGACTTGACTGGGTTTTTCGAGGGTTTCTAGCGCATTGATTGCGGCCAAAAGTTCCATTCGGTTGTTTGTCGTGTCGGGCTCGCCGCCCTTGAGTTCGCGGGTTTTCAGCACAGCTTCGCCGTCTTTGGCGATCAGCAAAGCACCCCAGCCACCGGGGCCCGGATTGCCGCTGCAGGCCCCATCGGTATAGGCGTAGATTTGGGGCATCAGGATTTCACCGCGTGCAAAATGATAAAGGGATCAACAGTGCCTGCCATTCCGGCTGCGGCGTCTGTTCGGCTATGGGTGATTTTGAACCCGGCTGCGTCCAACAAGGCCTCCAACTCGGGTTCTGTGTAGTACGTATAAAACCGGCCAATTTTGTCGCGCCCGGCGTCCTCGCCAAGTTTCAGTCCCAAATGCAAGAGGCCCTGCGGTTTGAGCGCCCTGTGAAGGGCCTCCAAGTGGTTTGGCATTTGCGCGCGTGGGGCATGCAGCAGGCTAAAGTTTGCCCAAACACCATCATAAACGGCCCCCTCCACGATATCTTCGAACCGACCAACACGGGCCCCAATATCGTGTGTTTCATTGGCGAAACGCACCATTTCAACCGAGGCATCCACAGGATCAGGCTTCAGGCCTGCCGCGCGCATATGGGCAGAGGCTGCTGCTGGACCACAGCCCAGATCCAGTACGGTCGCCCCTTTAGGCATTTTTGCAATGAAGGCGATCAGATCATCATCTTGAGTGCCTTTGGTGAAGGCTGTGACATATTCCCCGACGCGGGTGTTATAGACCCCTATGGTTTCCTCATCACTCATATTTCATAGAACCCCTATGCTCAGACAAATCACCACAATGGCCGTCAGCAAAATCCGCAATTTCATCCACCAACGGGGGGCCAGCCTTTGCGTCCAAAACAGCCAGTCCAATCCCAGCAGCCCAACAAAGCCTGTGATCAGACTGATGGCTGCGCTGGTGGGTCCGCCGCCCGTCATGAAAAACGCCCAGAGTGCGGGAAGAACAGATAAGACGTAGCCCGTGGTTGCGACGATGCCCTCGGCCTTGGTGGCAAAGCCCCACAAAACGCCAGACATAAACGACAGGATAATCGCGCCATAAAAGAGCTGCACATAGGGGCCGATAAAACGCGGTCCAAAGGTGCGAATGCCCCATTGGGCCAGATCAGGGGACATGATCGTCATCGCCCCCCAGACAAAGGGGATTAGCCCAGCGAGCCCCAGAAAAAGCGCAGATTTTGGGATGCCCATCATGTCCCAAGCTCGCTTATGAGGGCCGCGATACGTTTTTGCCGGGTTTGCGCGCGTTTGGCGCTCTCGATCTGATGTAACAGCCCCCGCTGTTTTCCTGACGTCAGAGCGGCCCATTGGGCGCTTAGGCCTGCAGCATTCACCGCGACCATCACATCGGTGGGTGTCTCGACCAGATCGTCCGGAGCAGGTCGTAGGCGGCACCCTATCGGTTGGCTGGGATCAATATCCAAACGCGCCAAAAAGGCTTTGCCGGTATAGACAAATACGCCCTCGATCACGGGGGCTTTGGTCAGGGCTAAATTGACCAGATGGTCGTTGATCTCGCCCTCGACGCGTTTGGTTTTGCCAAGCGCTGCGACGACATCAGGGGGAATAGGCAAAACGGTATAGGTGTTTTTGCCCCATTCCATCGCAACGATATGGCCTTCAAATTCGATGTAGTCGCTCATGAGCGTTCGACGGCCAATTTTGCGGCAAGGGCAGCAAAGACAGCCGCAAAGCTGCGGTTGAGCCATTTCATCGCCGCCTCAGAGGTTAGGAACCAGTCCCGAACAGAAGCTGCAAAAACCCCGTAAATGACGAACACTGCAAAGGTCATGACCATGAACACGCTGCCCAGTCCGATCATTTCAAGTGTCGCCGTTGCGGGGTTGCCAGACAGAAACGGCGGCAAGAGAGCGAGGAAAAAGATGGATAGCTTTGGGTTGAGGATGTTGATCAAAGCGCCGCGTTTGGCAATTCGCAAGGCGCTGTCGCGTGTGGCGGTGCTGCGGATTGTGAGGGCTCCGTCTTGGCGCAATGCGCTGTAGGCCAGCCACAGCAAATAGGCCACACCCGCAAATTTCACCACGTTAAACAGCAAGGCAGAAGTGTGCAGCACAGCCGCCAATCCCAGTGTTGCCGCCAAAAGGTGCGGCACGATGCCGAAGGTGCACCCGAAGGCTGCACAAATGGCGGCGCGGCGGCCTTGGCCCAATCCCAACGCAAGGGTATAAAGCACGCCTGTACCGGGCGCGATCACGACGACAAAGGCTGTGATCAGAAAGTGCCAGGTCATGCGGTGGCCTCACGCAAGACGCGCGGCACTTTGAATTCGACGTTTTCTTCGGCTGTGACCACATGTTCGACAGTCACATTGAACCGGTCCTTGAACGCGTCGACGACTTCGTTGATCAAAACCTCTGGTGCAGAGGCTCCTGCGGTGATCCCAATCGAGCGGATCCCGTCCAAGGCGCGCCAGTCGATATCGGTGCCGCGCTGGACCAACTGGCTATATTTGCATCCGGCGCGCGCGCCCACTTCGACCAAACGTTTTGAGTTTGATGAGTTCGGCGCGCCAACAACCAGCATTGCGTCGCATTTCGGGGCCATAGCTTTGACGGCTTCTTGGCGGTTTGTCGTGGCGTAGCAGATGTCTTCTTTATGTGGGCCAACGATGGCGGGGAAACGGGCATTCAGGGCCGCGACAATATCGATAGTGTCATCCACTGACAGCGTGGTCTGGGTGACAAAGGCCAGCTTGTCCGGGTCACGCACCTCAACGGTTGCGACGTCTTCAACGGTTTCTACCAACAAAACCTCGCCGTCAGGCAATTGGCCCATGGTGCCGACGGTTTCTGGGTGGCCCTCATGGCCGATCATGATCATTTGCAGGCCGCGTTCGGAATGACGCTGGGCCTCGATATGCACCTTGCTGACCAAGGGACAGGTGGCATCCACATAGATCATCTCGCGTTTGGCAGCGGCAGCAGGGACGGATTTTGGCACACCATGGGCGCTGAAAATAACCGGGCGGTCATCAGGGCACTCTGTGAGTTCTTCAATAAAAACAGCGCCTTGGTCGCGCAGGTTATCGACAACAAACTTGTTGTGAACAATTTCGTGGCGCACATAGACTGGCGCGCCCCATTTTTCCAAAGCCATCTCTACAATTTTGATCGCGCGGTCCACGCCAGCGCAAAAGCCGCGCGGCGCTGCCATATAAAGCGTCAAGGCAGGTTTGGTCATGGGGTGTCGCCTTTCGTAGTATCAGGCCAAGTTTAGGATGCTGCGCGACCAAGGGGTAGGGGGCGCAGGACATTTTTTTCTGGGTCTTAATAGGGGGACCAAACAAAATCAGCCGCCCTTATGATCAAGAGCGGCTGCAAAGTCTTTCACAAAACAAATTTGCGACGACTTATTCTGTTTCTTCCAATTCGCTGGGCGCTGGCGCCTCGGGCATTTCGCGTGGCGGACGCCCGATGACATCGCGCAATTCGTCCAGCTCGATAAAGTTATCAGCCTGACGGCGCAGTTCATCGGCGATCATCGGTGGCTGGCTGCGAATAGTCGATACAACAGAGACGCGCACGCCTTGGCGTTGGATCGACGCAATCAGTGGACGAAAATCGCCGTCGCCTGAAAAGATCACGATATGATCAACATGCGGTGCCAATTCCATAGCATCCACAGTCAATTCGATGTCCATGTTGCCCTTGACCTTACGGCGGCCCATGCTGTCGGTATATTCCTTGGCCGGTTTCGTCACCATCGAGAACCCGTTGTAATGCAACCAGTCCACAAGTGGGCGAATGGGGGAATATTCGTCGTTCTCTAGTAGGGCTGTGTAATAGAACGCCCGCAAGAGTTTACCGCGACGCATGAATTCTTTGCGCAACAGCTTATAGTCGATGTCAAAACCTAGCGCCTTTGCGGCTGCGTATAGGTTCGATCCATCAATGAACAGCGCAAGCCGCTCCCCTTGATAAAACATTAATTTTCCTTCCTAGGGTGTCCAGCCGTTGTTGTCCGTGAGTGAGTGTGTAAATTTTCGGCCGAACGTGTCGGTATTAAGTATTTTTTGGAAAGGTCGCAACCCTTGTCAGGTAATATAGCGCAACAAACCGCATTTATCGCCCTCGGAAGCAACCTTGGCGTGGACGATCAAGATTCGGTTCAAACTGTGGTTTCGGCAATGGCTGTTTTGGGCAACGTTTTAGGCGAAACCTTGGTCAAAAGCCCGATTTATAGAACACCATGTTTTCCCGCGGGCAGGGGTCCCGATTTCGCCAATGCGGTTGTGGCCTGTCAGACCAACCTTTCGGCCGCGGATATGTTGGCAGGGCTGCACCGGATCGAGGCAGATTTTGGTCGCACACGGGCAGCACGTTGGGATGCCCGCAGCTTGGATTTGGATCTGTTGGCTTTGGGCGCACAGGTGCAGCCAAATCGTACCGAATTTGAACATTGGCACGACCTGTCCCTAGAGGCGCAACAGGCCCGCGTGCCAGCAGATCTGATCCTGCCTCACCCTCGATTGCAGGACCGCGCGTTTGTCTTGGTCCCGTTTGCGCAAGTCGCCCCCGAATGGCATCATCCGGTTCTTGGGGTAACCGTTGCACAAATGCTGGCGGCCCTGCCTGTGGATGAAATTGCGGCGGTAGAACGAATTTCCCTTGAAAATGAAGGTAGTTCCTAAGCCACAGCCCCTTGCCAATTCAGGTTTTGCATCCTATTTAACGCGCTCTGGCCCCTATTACATGTCTGATGGAGATTCTCATGGCCCGCGTCACGGTAGAAGATTGCGTTGATAAAGTCCCAAACCGGTTCGAACTGGTTATGTTGGCTGCCCATCGGGCCCGCGAAGTATCCAGTGGTGCGCCAATCACTGTTGATCGCGACAACGACAAAAATCCAGTGGTATCCCTTCGCGAGATCGCCGACGAGACACAATCAGCCGAAGAACTGCGCGAGCGTTTGATCGAAAGCCATCAAACCCAGATCGAGGTTGATGAGCCCGAAGAAGACGCCATGGCGTTGCTCATGGGTGCTGAGGCCGACAAACCTGCGGATGATGATATGTCCGAGGAAAAATTGTTGCGCGCTTTGATGGAAGCCCAAGAGCCTAAGTAAGCTCTCTCGCCAAACATGGACGGTTGCGGATGATCGAAGCGAATGACCTTGTTCAGCTTGTCCGCAACTACAACCCTGAAACTGATGCAGCCCTGATCGAGCGCGCCTTTGCCTATGGACGGCAGATGCATGAAGGTCAGTTCCGTCATTCTGGTGAACCCTATTTCACCCATCCCGTCGCCGTAGCCGCCCTTCTGACCGAACAGCGGTTGGATGATGCCACGATCATCACGGCTCTTTTGCACGACACCATCGAAGACACCCGCGCCAGCTACACCGAAGTGGCTGATCTTTTTGGCGCCGACATCGCCGAGCTGGTCGATGGTGTGACCAAGTTGACCAACATCCAACTCAATTCCACCGAGACCAAGCAAGCCGAGAATTTTCGCAAGCTCTTTATGGCGATGTCCAAGGATTTGCGGGTCATCTTGGTCAAATTGGCGGACCGCTTGCATAACATGCGCACCATTCGTGCCATGCGTCCCGAAAAGCAGGCGCAAAAAGCCCGCGAAACCATGGATATCTACGCCCCCTTGGCCGGTCGCATGGGGATGCAATGGATGCGTGAGGAGCTCGAGGATCTGGCGTTCAAGGTTCTCAATCCCGAAGGGCGTGCCTCGATCATGCGCCGATTTGTGCGGATGCAACGCGAAACTGGCGATGTGATCCACAAGATCAGTGGCGATATGATTTCCGAGCTCAAAACCGCAGGGCTGAAGGCTGATGTTTTTGGTCGCGCGAAAAAGCCCTATTCGATCTGGCGCAAGATGCAGGAAAAGGACCAAAGCTTTAGCCGTTTGTCCGACATCTATGGCTTCCGCATCATCTGCCAGAACGAAGAAGACTGTTATCGTGTTCTGGGAACGATCCACAGACGCTGGCGGTCCGTGCCGGGCCGGTTCAAGGATTATATCAGTCAGCCTAAGTCGAACGGGTATCGCAGCCTTCACACCACGGTGTCAGGACGCGACGGCAAGCGGGTCGAGGTTCAGATCAGAACGACGCAGATGCATGATGTGGCGGAATCTGGGGTCGCGGCCCATTGGTCGTATCGCGATGGTGTGCGTAGCGAAAACCCCTTTGCCGTTGATCCCTTCCAGTGGATCTCCACCCTGACCGAACGCTTTGACGCCGCAGATGATCACGACGAATTTCTCGAGGCTGTCAAGCTAGAGATGTATTCGGACCAAGTGTTTTGCTTCACGCCCAAAGGGGATGTGTTCAAACTGCCCCGTGGTGGCACCCCGATAGATTTTGCCTATGCCATTCACACACGTATTGGCCACGCCTGCGTTGGTGCCAAAGTGGATGGCTTGCGGGTGCCATTGTGGACCCGTCTCAAGAATGGCCAATCTGTTGAGATCATCACGGCCGAGGGCCAAAAGCCTCAGGTCACTTGGATCGATATTGCGGTCACAGGCAAAGCGAAATCCGCCATCCGCAAGGCCCTGCGCGAAGAGGATCGCGAGCGGTTCGTGAAACTAGGTCAGGAACTGGCGCGCGTAGGGTTTTCCAATATTGGCAAAACAGCCACGGAAAAGGCCCTTAGTACTGCGGCAAATCAGTTGGGCCTAGCAGATGCGCAGGATGTTCTGGCACATCTTGGTTCTGCTGAAATTTCCACCCGCGATGTGATCGCGGTGCTCTATCCCAAGCTGGTGGATGCAGTTGGCGAGGCGGTCACCAAAGAACGCGCCGTGATCGGTTTGACCGAAGGCCAGTCTTTTACCCGCGCAGTGTGTTGCCAACCGATCCCGGGCGAGCGGATGGTCGGGATCACGGTGCGCGGCAAAGGCGTGGCAGTCCATGCCATTGACTGTGCCAATTTGGAACGTTTTGAAGAACAACCGGAACGTTGGGTCGATCTGCACTGGCATGAAGGCCCCCACAACCCCATATATGACGTAAGCGTTGAGATAACGATCAGCAACGATGCAGGCGTCTTGGGCCGTATCTGTACGTTGATCGGGGAACAGAAAGCTAATATTTCGGACTTGAGGTTCGAGGATCGTAAACCAGATTATTACCGATTGATCGTAGATATCGAATTGCGCGACTCGGCCCATTTGCACAATGTCATGATGGTGCTACAGGCCGAGACGAACGTTGCGGATGTGCAGCGGCTCCGTGATCCGTCTCGGTTGATGTTGTCGTAAATTACAAGGGACGTTTGGGTGTTCAAAAGACGAGATAAAAGATCGCTGTGGCAAGTCACACGCGATCTGATCTATCCGCGCGGCGGATGGGCTCGGGCTTTTTCCTATATCAAACACCGTGTGCGTCGCTTGCCCGATCCCCCCGAACGGATTGCCCGTGGCATCTTTGCCGGAATTTTTGTGACGTTCACGCCGTTTTTTGGGCTGCATTTCTTTCTGGCCGCGTTTTTGGCGTTTTTGATGCGGGGCAACATTATTGCGGCCTTGCTGGCGACATTCTTTGGCAACCCGGTGACGTTTGTATTCATTGCGGCAGGGTCCCTTCAGTTCGGGCATTTCCTACTGGGCACGCGGCCCACGGGGCAAGGCAATGGTTTGGGGCGCAAGTTCTCGGATGCAGGCCACGATCTGTGGTTTAATTTCACAGCGCTGTTCACCGACCGGGTCGCCGATTGGTCGCATTGGTCTGTGTTTTTCAAAGAAGTGTTCTATCCTTACCTTATCGGTGGGATCTTCCCCGGTGTTCTGATCGGTTGGCTTGCGTATTATCTGTCCGTACCGCTGATCCGCGCCTACCAAAACCGCCGCAAAGGGGTCTTGAAAGCCAAGATCGCTGCGCTGAAAGATAAGGCTGTGAAAAAGCCAAAAGACGTGTCCGAATAAACCCAGAAAGGGGTCGGTTATGACATTTCCTGACAAGCAACGCCTAGGTGTAAACATCGACCATGTGGCAACCCTGCGCAATGCGCGCGGCGGCGCCTTGCCCGATCCCCTGCGTGCTGCTGAGATCGCGACGGCGGCGGGCGCTGATGGCATCACGGCGCACCTGCGCGAAGACCGCCGTCATATGATCGACAGTGATATTGACGCGCTGATGCAGCAATTGACGATACCGCTGAATTTCGAGATGGCCGCCACGGACGAGATGCAGGCGATTGCCCTGCGCCACGTCCCCCATGCTGTGTGCATCGTGCCGGAAAAGCGCGAGGAACGCACAACCGAAGGCGGGCTGGATCTAGCCCGTGACGAGAACAAAATCGGGGATTTCATTGCGCCGCTGCGCGAGGCTGGCAGCCGCGTGTCGATCTTTATTGGCGCCGACCAAAGGCAGATTGAATCCGCCGCCCGCATCCAAGCCGAAGTGATCGAGTTGCACACGGGCGCCTATTGCGACGCCCACGCCGAGGGGCGATTTGAAGAACGTGATATAGAACTTGCCAAACTGACGGCCATGGCAACCTTTGGCCATTCGCTTGGCCTAGAGGTCCACGCAGGCCACGGCCTGACCTACGATTGCGTTCCCCCGATTGCGGCCTTGCCGGAAGTTGCTGAGTTGAACATCGGTCACTTCCTGATTGGCGAGGCCGTGTTCCTTGGCCTTGAAGGCGCGATCAAAAAGATGCGCGATGTGATGGACGCCGCCCGTGAGAAATAAGCGGGTTCGGACAGGTTTTCGTCTCAGAACGACTGTTGCGACTTTTACGCCCGTGCGTCCGCGCGACGTTCTAAAGGCCAAAGGCGAGACGCAATGATCCTCGGCATCGGCACGGACCTTGCGAATATTGAGCGGATCCAAGGGACTTTGGACCGCTTTGGGGAGCGCTTCAAGAACCGTGTATTCACCGAAATCGAACAAAAGAAAGCGGAACGGCGCAAGGACGTGGCGGGCACCTATGCCAAGCGCTGGGCGGCTAAGGAGGCATGTTCCAAGGCGCTGGGCACGGGCCTTGCTATGGGGATTTCGTGGAAAGACATGTCTGTGACCAATCTGCGGACGGGCCAGCCGATCATGCATGTGACGGGTTGGGCGGCTGAACGTTTGGCGGAAATGACCCCGGCAGGCCATGAGGCTACAATCCATGTCACCCTGACCGATGATCATCCATGGGCGCAGGCCTTTGTCGTCATCGAGGCGCGGCCAATCGCGTAAAATCGCCCTCCCTCACGGCGGCTTGCCTTGACACCAAAGCCGCACAACCGCATGTAGCCTTAACTTTTTGGAGTCGATATCAATGGCCGCAGCCCAAGAGAAAAAAGACGGAATTGGCGAGACCATCAAAACGGTCGTCTATGCCCTGTTGATCGCAGGTGTGTTTCGCACGCTGTTTTTCCAGCCGTTTTGGATCCCGTCAGGCTCGATGAAGGATACGATCCTGATCGGGGATTTCGTCTTTGTAAACAAAATGGCCTATGGCTATAGCCGGTATTCCTGCCCGTTTGCGATCTGTCCGATCTCGGGGCGGTTGTTCGGATCCGAGCCTGAACGCGGCGATATCGTGGTGTTCCGCCACCCCGTGAACAATCAGGATTTCATCAAGCGTTTGGTGGGTCTTCCGGGCGACAAAGTGCAGGTCAAAGAGGGCCGTCTGTATCTCAATGGAACAGCGGTCAAGGTTGAGGCAAACGGCACATTCTCGGAAATCTTCGAGGCCCAAGGCCCCAGCCGCATTCAGCCACGTTGCGAAAACGGGCCCGTGGGCAACGGTGCTGTGTGCGAAAAATCGGCCTTCATCGAAACACTTCCCGGCGGCAGCAGCCATTCGATCCTGAACATTGCGACCCAAGGTTCAGACAACACCCCGGTCTACACTGTGCCTTTGGGGCACTACTTTTTCATGGGCGACAACCGTGACAATTCCAATGACAGCCGTGTGCCGCAGAACTTCGGTGGCGTTGGCTATGTCCCTGCAGAATACCTTGTGGGCCGTGCGGATCGTGTCATGTTCTCATCTGCAGGCAAGTCGATGTTGTTTTTCTGGACGTGGCGCACGGATCGCTTCTTCAAGAGGCTTCAGTGAAGCTGAGCAATGAACTGAAGGCCTTTCAGGGGCGACTTGGGTATGAGTTTACGACGCCCGCAATTCTTGTGCGGGCCGTGACCCATTCGTCCATGTCCTCGTCCACCCGCGATGACAACCAGCGTCAGGAATTTCTTGGCGACCGTGTGTTGGGTTTGGTGATGGCCGAGGCACTGTTGCAGGCCGATGTATCGGCCTCCGAGGGTCAGTTGGCCCCAAGGTTCAACGCGCTGGTGCGCAAGGAAACCTGTGCTGCTGTGGCCCGTGATATTGGCTTGGGCGATGTCTTGAAACTAGGTCGGTCCGAGATGATATCAGGTGGCCGTCGCAAGGAAGCCTTGCTGGCCGATGCTATGGAAGCCGTGATTGCTGCCGTCTACCAAGACGCGGGTTTTGAGGCGGCGCGGGATGTTATTTTGCGCCACTGGGCGGCCCGTATCCAAACCGTCGAAGCGGACGCACGCGACCCCAAGACGGCCTTGCAGGAATGGGCGCAGGCCCGCGGTCAAAAGCCCCCCGCCTATGTCGAAGTGGCTCGTGACGGTCCGGACCATGCGCCGGTGTTCACCATCGAGGCACAGCTTGAAGACGGGCACACAGCCAAGGCCAAAGCGCCCTCAAAACGGCAGGCCGAACAAGCGGCTGCCAAGGATTTGTTGGAAAAGGTTTCCACTTTATGACACGTGCCGGATTTGTAGCCCTGATCGGCGAGCCGAACGCAGGCAAGTCGACCCTGTTGAACCGAATGGTTGGTGCCAAGGTTTCGATTGTCACCCACAAGGTACAAACGACCCGTGCGCGTATTCGCGGTGTAGCGATGGAGGGCGACAGCCAGATCGTCTTTGTTGACACCCCGGGTTTGTTTCGCCCCCGCAGACGCTTGGATCGGGCTATGGTCGCTGCGGCGTGGTCCGGTGCTTCGGACGCGGATCTGGTGGTACTGATGGTCGAGGCCCATCGCGGCATTACCGAAGGCGTTGAAGCCATTCTAGAGGGACTTCAAGACCGTGCCGGTGATCAAAACATTGCCCTTGCCATCAACAAAATCGACCGTGTGCAATCGGATGTTTTACTGGGGTTGTCGGCGGCTTTGAATGAACGATTTCCCTTTGTCGAGACCTTTATGATCTCGGCTGAAAAAGGCCATGGTGCCGAGCATCTTAAGCAGTGGCTCGCCAGTAAAATGCCCGAAGGCCCGCTGCTCTACCCCGAGGATCAAATCGCGGATCTGCCCTTGCGCATGATCGCCTCGGAAATGACCCGCGAGAAACTGACCCTGCGCTTGCACCAAGAACTGCCCTACCAAATGACGGTCGAGACCGAAGGCTGGGAGGATCGCAAAGACGGGTCCGTAAAGATCGATCAGTTGATCTATGTGATCCGTGATGGTCACAAAGGCATCGTTTTGGGCAACAAAGGCGAGACGATCAAAGCCGTAGGCAAAGCCGCTCGGGAAGAGCTTGAAACCTTTCTGGACCGCAAGGTGCATCTGTTCTTGCAGGTTAAAGTGCGGCCAAACTGGCTGGAAGAAAGCGAACGCTATTCCGAAATGGGACTTGATTTCAAAGACGGCAATAGTTGAGGCTGCAAAGCCATGACACGTCTGACCACTGACTTTTGGGTGCATGCCTATCTGACCCGTTTGCGGCTGGCAGATATTCCTGCGTTTGTCGTGCAAAAAGGCGATGCCACCGCTGGTGCTGTCATGATCAAAATGAACACGCTGGATGGTCAGGCCTGTTGTTACCAGCGTAGTTTTGACCTGATGAGCGGTGAACGGGCTTGGGTCGTGCTGGCCGAAGGGGGCGAGGCGGATGTGGATGCCTCCATTGCCAAACAGTGCAGTTTTGACAGTGACCTTTGGGTGATCGAAGTGGAAGACCGCCACGGTCGCCACCTTCTGGATCAAGAGGGGCTGGCCTAGCATGGTGGAATGGCGCGATCAGGGGGCTTTGCTTTCGGTACGCCGTCACGGCGAAAATGCGGCCATCATCGACGTGTTCACAGCCCAACATGGACGTCACGCGGGGGTTGTTCGGGGCGCAACCAGCCGCAAGGTGGCGCCAATTTTGCAACCCGGTGCACAGATCGATGTGGCATGGCGCGCCCGGCTGGATGAACATATTGGCAGCTATTCCGTTGAGCCTGTGCGCAGTCGCGCGGCCGTTGCCATGGCCAATCGGACGTCTCTTGCAGCGCTCAACGGTATTTGTGCCATTTTGGGGTTTGCCCTGCCGGAACGGGAACCCCACGACATGCTGTACCAGAAGTCGATCAACCTGTTGGATCTGATCGGCAATCTGGATGTGCTGCCGCTGGCCTATCTGCAATGGGAAATGGCGTTGCTAGAGGATCTTGGGTACGGGCTGGATCTGTCGTGCTGTGCGGCTACTGGGGCCATGGACGATTTGATCTATGTCTCGCCAAAATCCGGTCGGGCTGTGTCGCGCCTTGGGGCGGGGAAATGGGCCACGCAAATGCTGCCACTACCGCAGATCATGCTGGGGCAAGGCGACGACACAACGCTGGAAATCGTCCGGGCGTTGGACACCACAGGGTATTTCATGACAAATGGGTTGGCCAAATCCTTGGGCAATCGGGCTGTCCCAGAGGCGCGCGCGCGCTTGCTAGACGCCTTCTTGCGCCTCAAAGACCATTGATCCGCCGCTATCATTGGACAAAAGCAATGTATCGCCTGAAACTTCGATGAGTGTCATCGCCTGCAGCGTGCTGAAAAAAGCGGCCTCGGCCCGCAGATTGGGGCAAGCCATTTTTGTGCTGCCAATCGCGCTGACCTCAAACCATGGATAGGGGGCCGTTTGGCTGGCGAAATAGCGATTGCAAGGGCCCTTGCCTGCGATCCGCCCTTCCTCTGGAAATTCCAAGGTCACTGGTCCCTCCGTGCGGTTTCCATCGATTTCGACCAACTGCCAAACCGTGGTGGTGTCAGTAAAGCCGCTGATGGTTTCATCTTTGAAACAGCCAGACAGCAGGATTAGAACGAAGGGAAGAAAGATACGCATGGGGGCAGATTACTTTAATCCATAGCAATGAACAGGGGAGGCTCTTCCAGAAAAAGTCATGATTGGGCCGGACTGTTGCCCGAAAAATTCGGTTCCTTAGGCCCATGGATCTATCAGCGCGACATATAACACCCCTTGATTTGGTAGCTGCAGCAGCCGTTTTGGCCGTCGTGGTGCCCTTTGCCGCAGCAGGAATTCCGGCCAAGGAGACAACCCATCAGCCTCGGCCAGTGGTCTTGAATATGCCGGCCAAATTAAACGTCCTCGACACGCCCGCCTTGCCGGAAGACACCCAAATGGCATACGCCGAATGGAAGGCCAAGTTGGGCCATTTTGGTGCCTTTGCAGTGGGTGAGGGGACAGCATACGGTTGGACGGACAACTACATGACGCCCGAATTTGCTGCAGCGCGCGCACTGGATCATTGCCGCGACAGCGGCAAGGGCTGCAAAATTATTGCCACGATGGATTACGGTGCCGCGCCGCGTGAGGATGCTATCATCCTCAGCCCAAAGGCTGCCAAGGCGTTCAAAGATTATGCGATGCGACCCGGTGCCAAAGCCTATGCTGTCAGCCCATGGGGGGGCCATGGATGGGCGTGGTCACACAAATCAACAGGTATGGCCAAAGCCACGGCGATGGCCAATTGCAATAAACATGCCAATAACGCAAAACGCCTCGGGTATACCCAAGGCGTTGATTGCGAGCTTATCTCGGTATCGTGGGCAGGGCGTCTTAGCCCAGAAGCCGTCGCGCAATAACCTGTGCTTGGATTTCGGCGGCCCCTTCAAAGATATTGAGGATCCGCGCATCACATAGGATACGGCTGACTTTGTATTCCAGCGCAAAACCGTTGCCGCCATGGATTTGCAACGCATTATCCGCCGCAGCCCAAGCCACGCGGGCGCCCAGCAATTTTGCCATCCCTGCTTCAATATCGCAGCGACGTTCTTCATCTTTCTCGAAGGCGCTGAAATAGGTCAGCTGGCGGGCGATCATAATTTCGACGGCCATCATGGCCAGCTTGCCCGACACACGGGGGAAGTTGATCAGGCTTTTGCCGAATTGTTTGCGGTCGATGGCGTATTGCATACCCACGTCCAAAGCGGATTGGGCCACGCCAATGGCACGAGCGGCGGTTTGGATGCGTGCACTCTCGAAGGTTTCCATCAGCTGTTTAAAGCCTTTGCCCTCTTCCCCACCCAACAGGTTTTTGCCGTCCACGTGGAAGTTGTCGAACGCCAATTCGTATTCTTTCATGCCGCGATAGCCCAGCACTTCGATCTCGCCGCCCGTCATGCCTTCTGTCGGAAACGGGTTTTCCTCGGTCCCCGGCGTTTTCTCGGCCAAGAACATAGATAGCCCTTTGTAATCGGATGTCTCGGGATCCGTGCGGGCAAGAACCGTCATTACTTGGGTGCGTGTCGCGTGGGTGATCCATGTCTTATTGCCAGTGATTTTGTAGTCGTCGCCTTCCTTGATAGCGCGGGTGCGCAGACTGCCAAGGTCAGACCCTGTGTTGGGCTCCGTAAACACGGCTGTCGGCAAAATCTCGGCTGATGCCAGACCAGGCAGCCAATGTTGTTTTTGTTCCTCGGTCCCACCGCAGATGATTAACTCGGCGGCAATCTCGGAACGTGTGCCAAGCGAACCGACACCAATATAGCCACGCGACAGTTCCTCGGACACAACACACATGCTGGCCTTGGACAGGCCAAAGCCGCCGTATTCCTCGGGGATGGTCAGGCCAAAGACACCCAATTCGGCCATCTCGTCGATGATTTCCATCGGGATCAACTCGTCCTTGAGGTGCCATTCGTGGGCGTGGGGTTCAACCTTGTCGATGCTGAACCGGCGGAATTGCTCGCGGATCATTTCCAACTCATCATCCAGACCGGACGCGCCCACTGTGATCTCGGCGCTGCGTTCTTGCATCAACTCGACCAGTCGCGTGCGGGCTGCTTGGGTGTTGGCGGTCTGGGTCAGTGTCATTACGGCGGGCGCCATGAGGGCGGACATATCTGACTGGTCCAGACCAATGTCCTGAAGGCGTAGAATTTCGCCTTGGTTCATTGGGATGCCACCATACATCTGCCACAGGTATTCGCCGAACGCGATTTGATGGATCAGTTGTTCGACCTCACCAAACTTGCCTTCGGCCTCCAGCTTTTCAGCCCACTTCTGCATCTGGCGTAGGGATTCCACATAAGTCGCCAGCCACGCAAAGCCATGGGTCGCCGTTTGGTTGGCTTCCACCAGCCCGTTCGAGATACGCCCGTCCAATGTCACCAACGCGCGCACTTTGGTCCGCGCAATGGCATAGACCGCCTCGACAGGGGCCAGCGCCTCAGCTGTAAGGGTCAGAAGGGATGGGATCACTGCAGTTGCAGAAAGAGGCATGTCTTGTCCG
Source organism: Algirhabdus cladophorae (assembly GCF_044772865.1). Classification (GTDB taxonomy): domain Bacteria; phylum Pseudomonadota; class Alphaproteobacteria; order Rhodobacterales; family Rhodobacteraceae; genus Algirhabdus; species Algirhabdus cladophorae. The sequence goes on along the minus strand of NZ_CP173029.1, from coordinate 3,137,244 downwards.
TCATGGGCCATGATTCACTGTCCTTTATAGAGGTTCACACCGAAATAATCCTTTCGCACCTGCAGCGCAACATAAATACACGATATGCGACATTTTTGTTTTTTAATTACGCGTTGAATTTTTTCTGCACAGGGCTATCGAGGGTGATAAGCCGTTAAAATGGACATCTTTGGTTTAATGCCCCTCCCAGTTTTTGTGATCTCCCTTGCAGTGGCACTGGTGGCCGGCTGTATCAAAGGCATGGTGGGATTCGCTATGCCCACGGTCTTTATGTTGGCCCTTAGCAGTGTCCTCAGCCCCGAGATTGCACTGGCGGGATTGATTCTGCCCACGCTTGCAACAAACGGAATGCAGGCCTTTCGCCAAGGCATTGGGGCCGCCGTGGCGTCGATTAAGTCCTTTAAAACGTACCTCATCTATGGAGGGGTCGCCCTATTTGTCGTGGCGCAAACTGTGCGCTTTATCACACCATCAGCGCTTTATCTGATCATCGGGATACCAGTCACGGCACTGGTTATTTTGCAGATCTCCGGCCTACGCTTTCATGTCACCCCGCAACAGCGCCCTATGGTCGAGCGCGGTGTTGGCGTTTTGGCGGGTGGTTTGGGTGGTATTTCGGGGATTTGGGGGCCGCCGACTGTAGCCTTCCTCACAGCGCTAAATACGGAAAAGACCGAACAGATGCGTGTTCAGGGTGTGATCTATGGCGGCGGGGCATTTCTATTGTTCGTCGCACATTTGTTTTCAGGCGTCCTAGGGGCGCAGACAATTGTCTATTCCCTTAGCCTGATTCCCCCGGCCGTTTTGGGCATGTGGCTGGGCAGTAAATTCCAAGACAGCGTCGACCAAGAGACATTTCGCAAAATAACTCTGGTCGTTTTGTTGTTTGCCGGGCTGAATTTGGTGCGCCGTGGCATGTTGGGCTAACGCGCGTGCATTAGCCCAAAGCCGTTTAGCCGATGGCACAGGCCTTCACTTCGTCATCAATATGCGGGACATATTGACCAAAGTTGTCGGCAAACATTTGCACCAGCTTCTCTGCCTGAATGTCATAAGCTGCCCCATCTTCCCATGTGCGGCGTGGGTCCAGCAGAATATCTGCGACGCCCAGCACTTTTGTTGGGACTTCAAAACCAAAGTTTGGATCCTTGCGGAATGTGGTTTCGTTCAGGCTGCCGTCGAGGGCTGCTGTCAAAAGCGCACGTGTGGCACGGATCGGCATGCGCGACCCAGTACCATAGGCGCCACCGGTCCAGCCGGTATTAACCAACCAGCAGGATGCGCCGTGCTTGGCGATCTTGTCGCGCAGCAGGTTGCCATAGACTTCAGGACGGCGTGGCATAAAGGGCGCGCCAAAACATGTGCTGAACGTGGGCTCCGGTTCGGTCACACCGCGTTCAGTGCCTGCAACCTTGGAGGTAAACCCGGACAGGAAGTGATACATCGCCTGCGCCGGTGTCAGCCGCGCGATGGGGGGCAAAACACCAAAGGCATCACACGTCAGCATGATGATGTTCTTGGGATGACCACCCAATGCCGAGGATGACGCATTGTTAATATAGTGCAGCGGATAGGCGCAGCGCATGTTGGCGGTCAGGCTGTCGTCCTCGAAATCCAGTTCTTTGGTTTCGGGATCGAACACCATGTTCTCAATGACCGTGCCGAATTTTGAGGTCGTGGCGAAAATCTCAGGCTCGGCCTCGGCAGAGAGTTTGATGGTTTTGGCGTAGCAACCGCCCTCAAAGTTGAAGGTGCCACGATCGGACCAGCCGTGTTCATCGTCACCAATCAATGTGCGTGCCGGATCGGCGGACAGGGTGGTTTTGCCCGTGCCCGACAGGCCAAAAAACACAGCCGTGTCCACAGGGTTGCCGTTGGCGTGGTTGGCCGAGCAGTGCATCGGCATAATGCCTTTGCCGGGCAGGATGTAATTGAGCAATGTGAAGACGGATTTCTTGTTTTCACCGGCGTATTCGGTGCCGCCAATCAAGATCAGTTTGCGATCAAAGTTCATGGCGATCACAGTTTCAGACCGACAGCCGTGACGTTCTGGATCGGCTAGAAACGAGGGGCAATTGATCACCGTAAAGTCCGGCACAAAAGTGTCGAGATCGTCGCGATCCGGACGGCGCAGCATGTGACGGATAAATAGTCCGTGCCAGGCCAGTTCTGTCACCATGCGCACATCCAGTTGCTGCGCCGGATCAGCACCGCCGAACAGGTCCTCAACAAAGTAGTCGCGACCTTTCATGTGCTCGACCATGTCATCATAGAGGACGTCGAACTTTGCAGGCTCCATCGGGGCGTTGTTGTCCCACCATATCGTGTCAGCAACGCTGTCGGTTTTGACGATATGTTTGTCCTTGGGAGACCGGCCTGTGAACTTTCCGGTGCTCACCAAAAACGCGCCACCTTGGCCCAAAGTGCCCTCGTTACGCTTGATCGCCTCTTCGATCAGGTCTGCCTCTTGATAGTTGTAATAGACATTTCCCAAGCCGCTGATCCCTTGCTCGTCCAACCGATGTTGGGGGTTTACGCGTCCAAATGTCATCACAGTCTCCTTTATGTGCCGCTAAAATAAGTCGGCTCCCTTTGCTGTGATCAACTCTTAACATGTTGAAAATAAGGCTGAACAGGTCAGTTCCGCACAGTTAGCGCAACCACTAAAGTGTTAGCGCAACCAAATGATCAAACTTTGACGCATTTACCTGTGACCTCCCCAAAATTGGCGAGTTGATTAAATATTCATGACAATGAGTCAGTGATTTTGGCGTGAATCAACCGTGAAAACTATTGATTCGGCGTCTGAAACAGACGACAAGTAACTAATGGTCAATATAAGGCCAATATAATCGATGCAGTGCAAAAGGACATAAATTATGTCAAAAATAGCTTTAGTTGACGACGACAGGAACATTCTGACATCAGTTTCGATGACCCTTGAGGCGGAAGGTTTCGAGGTCGAAACATATAATGACGGCCAATCCGCCCTCGATGCGTTTAACAAAAAACTGCCGGACATGGCCGTGTTGGACATCAAGATGCCCCGCATGGACGGCATGGATCTGCTGCAGCGCCTGCGTCAGAAGACGTCGATGCCAGTGATTTTCCTGACCTCCAAAGATGATGAAATCGATGAGGTTCTTGGCCTGCGCATGGGCGCCGACGATTATGTCAAAAAACCCTTCAGCCAACGGTTGCTGGTAGAACGGATCCGGGCGCTTTTGCGTCGTCAGGATGCTTTGGATGGCGCTGAAATCGCGGAAACCGAAGAGACTAAGATCATGGAACGCGGCGAATTGCGGATGGATCCGCTGCGACACGCGGTGTCTTGGAAGGGCAAAGATGTCTCGCTGACCGTGACTGAATTTTTGCTGTTGCAGGCTTTGGCGCAGCGTCCTGGCTTTGTTAAAAGCCGCGATCAGCTGATGGATGTGGCCTACGACGATCAGGTCTACGTTGATGACCGTACAATCGACAGCCACATCAAGCGTCTGCGCAAAAAGATGCGCACGGCCGATGATGACTTTTCGGCGATTGAGACCCTTTATGGCATTGGCTACCGGTACAACGAGGACTGATGACAATCGCCCCGAAAATTGACGTCCGAAGTTTAAAATCAGTCCGCCAAGCCGAAGTGGTTTTGGGGGACGATTTTGTTGCACCGGAGTCGACGGGCGATACAGATGTGCAGGACCGTCGTGCGCGGCGCAGCCTTATTTCGGTCAACCGCTCGCCATTGGCGCGCAAGATCATCACCTTTAATCTGCTGGCCTTGGTCGTTCTGGTGGCGGGGGTTTTGTACCTAAACCCCTCGCGTGACAATCTAGCGTATCAGCGTGCGGCCTCCTTGGTTGGCGAGGCTGAGCTGATTGCAGATGTGTTCGAGGCGCAATTGCCACAGGGCGCGCCAGTAAATCTGGCGGCCTCTGACGGCATTGATCCCACCGTAGCACTTGCCAATTTGGATTTGCGCAGCGCGTTGGATGTCTATGTTTTCGAACCTAACGCTACATTGGTCGCCTCAACTCTGGGCGCTGAACGGGCTGGCACGCTACAGATCAACGGCTTGGCCAACGACAGGCGCAGCACCTTTATTACGGATCTGTTGAACACCGGCTGGGAAGGTCTTGCCAGTATCTTTGCGCCCAAAAACACCGAAGGCGCCACCAATGATACCTCCCAGTTTCAGGCCGCTCAGCTGGTTGAGGCAACTTTAGGCGGCACCACTCAGGTCGATACCGGCAAGGATGATAAAGGCGCCACGATATTTACCGTGGCGACCCCGATCCAACACAATGGCGCTGTTGTGGGGGTTATCGCCCTCACTTCTGCAGCAGGTGAAATCGATGAATTGGTGCGATTTGAACGCGAACAAGTGTTGCAAATGTTTGTCATTGCCCTGCTTGTGTCCATTGGGCTGAGCCTTGTTTTGGCGTCAACCATCGCTAATCCATTGTCGGATCTTGCCACTGCGGCTGAACTTGGGCGTGACAAAAATGCGCGCAAAGTCAGTCCTTCGCGGATCCGCATCCCTGACCTCACCGCGCGGCCCGATGAGATTGGACGCTTGTCCGGGGCCTTGCGTGGTATGGTTGGTGCACTCTATGAACGCATCGAAAGCAACGAACAATTCGCCGCTGATGTGGCCCATGAGATCAAGAACCCATTGGCCAGCCTGCGATCGGCGGTTGGCACGATGCGCGTCGCCAAGCGCGACGACCAGCGCGAAAAGCTGTTGGATGTTATTGAACATGACGTACGCCGTTTGGACCGTTTGGTCAGTGACATCTCGAATGCGTCCAGACTGGACAGTGAGCTGGTCAAAGAGGAAGAGGAAAGCTTTGACCTATTGGGTATGCTCTCCAACATCACTGAATTTCTGGGTGAAGAAGCCAAAGCAAAGGGCGTCGATTTCATCACCGATATGCCTGCCGAACCGGTCATTATTGATGGTCTCGAGGCGCGGCTTGCACAGGTTTTTGTCAATCTTATCACCAATGCCACGTCCTTTTGCGATGAAGGTGATGCGATCCGCGTTTGGGCCCGCAAGCGCGAAAATCGCGTGCTGATTGTTGTTGAGGACACAGGCCCCGGTATCCCTGATCAAGCTCTGACAAAAGTATTCAAACGCTTTTATTCCGAACGTCCTGTGGGGCAGTTTGGGAATAATTCGGGCCTCGGTCTGGCGATTTCCAAGCAGATTGTCGAGGCACATGGCGGCGTTATCTGGGCCGAAAACATTCGGCCGACCGAAGCTGACATGACCTCTGATCCCCTGGGCGCCCGCTTTGTTGTGGGTCTACCCGTTTAGCGTGGCAAAGACATGGGGCGCTTGATCCACGCCACATGTGTCAGCTTGTCCGGGCATGGCCTGTTGATCCAAGGAAAATCGGGCAGCGGAAAATCCAACCTGGCCCTGCAATTGATCGCCTTGGGCTGCGATCTGGTTGCAGACGATCAAACGTTGATAGAGATCCAGAACGAACAGTTGTCTGCGTCGGCCCCGGCCCCCATTAAGGGCCAGATAGAGGCACGCGGCGTCGGTATATTGGCGTGCCAGACCGTGGACAGGACAGCCGTCAAAGCGATCGTCGATTTAGACCAGACTGAGGATGATCGCCTTCCGCCGCTGCGCATGACGCAATTGGATGGGTGCGACCTCGCGCTGTTTCACAAATCTGTTCATTGCCATTTCCCTTCTGCACTTTTCCTCTATCTTTCAGGCGAACGAGTGACCTGACGGCACAACTCCCTTATATACGTTGGTGAATAATGGTGGCGTCTCCCGCCGAGGAACTGATGACATGACCCAACAACCCAAGCCAAAATCAGACCTTCCCAGTCAGCGGGTGGTTCTCGTGACGGGCCCCTCTGGTGCGGGCCGCTCGACCGCCATTAACGCCTTAGAAGATCTTGAATATGAGGCCATCGATAACCTGCCGCTGTCGTTGTGTTCCCGGCTGATCACCGGGGACGCCTCTGCGCGCCCCTTGGCTTTGGGTCTGGATGTGCGTAATCGCGATTTTTCGACCCAAGGCGTGTTGGATCTGGTGACCGAATTGTCGGGCCGTGACGATGTGGATGTAGATTTGCTGTATCTTGATTGCGATCCAGAGGTGCTGACGCGCCGCTATTCTGAAACGCGCCGGCGGCATCCCATGGCCCCGGAAGAGGCCCCCATTCAAGGGGTGATGCGTGAAGTGGATCTGCTCAAACCTTTGCGCGCACGTGCCGATAGTTTGCTCGATACATCAAACTTGAGCCCGCATGACCTGAAGGCCGAGATGTGGCGCATTTTTGGAGGAACTGCTGGGGGATTTCTGGCGGTGAGCCTGCACTCCTTTTCGTACAAACGCGGCCTGCCACGCGGCATCGATATGGTCTTTGACTGTCGTTTTTTGCGCAATCCCTATTGGGACGCCAGCCTGCGGGAATTAGACGGGCGCACCGACCAAGTGCAAGACTACGTTGCACAAGACGCGAGATATGCTGGCTTTTTTGATAAGGTTCAGTCAATGGTTGAGTTTTTACTGCCCGCTTACCGTGATGAGGGTAAAACGCATTTCTCCATTGGATTTGGCTGTACGGGTGGCAAACACCGTTCGGTCACTATGACAGAAAAACTTGCGCTGGCCCTTGCGGAACAAGAGTGGCAGGTGTCAATTAGGCACCGAGAATTGGAACGTCAGACCCAGTAGTGGCGTCAGACTTGCGAAAGGTGTTTTCCGCGTGATCGGTGTGGTTATTGTCGCACATGGTGGGTTGGCCAAGGAATACCTGGCCGCCGTTGAACATGTGGTCGGACAGCAAAGCGGAATTGCTGCCATTTCCATCGCTGCAACCCACGACCGCGCCGCGAAGGAAGCCGAAATCTGCGCCGCCGCCGAGGCCGTCGATGCAGGTGACGGCGTTGTCATGGTCACTGACATGTTCGGTGGATCGCCCTCGAATTTGTCTCTGCGGGCCTGTGGCAAAGCCCACCGTAAGATCCTCTACGGCGCAAATCTGCCCATGCTTGTCAAATTGGCCAAGTCGCGCCATCTGTCTGTTGAAAAGGCAGTTCAGGCTGCTGCTGCTGCCGGACGAAAATACCTCGACAGTTACGATCTTAATCCTCAAGAGGAGCCTTCAAATGACTGAGCCGATCATTCAAGAGCTTAAAATTGTCAATATCAAAGGCCTGCATGCGCGGGCCTCTGCGAAGCTGGTTGAAGTGGTTGAGGACTTTGATGCGGCTTGTGAGGTCGAAAAGGACGGTCTAACCACCAATGGGGACAGCATTATGGGCCTTTTAATGTTGGCAGCGTCGAAGGGAAGTTTTATCAAAGTTAAAACTACGGGGGCGGATGCACAGGATTTAGCAGATGCCGTGGCTGGCCTCGTGGCGAATAAATTTGGTGAAGACGACTAGGATTGATGTCCTAGGCAGATCGGTCAGGCGGGACAGTGGTAGACACGCAGAACACAACTAGCAGGGTGCCGCAGATGGGTGATCCTGATTTTGTGCCCTATGATAAGCGTCGCTTGTCTTATGCCAACACGTTCACCAATCCCTACAAAGCCAATACAATTCGCACCATGGAATGGATCACGGGCAAGATCCCCTTGCTGCGTCTGATCCGCAGTTTTGAACGCGAGGGCGCACCCCATGGCCAGGCCTTCTGGTCAAAGGCACTGGATCTGATGGGGATTGAGTTGCAAACGCCTGCGGATCAAATCGCAAATATCCCGGCAGACGGCCCTTTGATTATTGTAGCCAATCACCCGCATGGCCTCGTGGACGGGATGGTTTTGGCCGAATTAATTGGCCGTGTGCGCACAGATTACAAAATTTTGACGCGGTCTTTGCTTACGGGTGTGGACGAGATTGCGCAATTCATGATCCCGGTCCCCTTTCCACACGAGGAAAACAGTCAACGCAAGAGCATTGAAATGCGCGCCGAGGCCATGAAGTATCTGCAAGACGGCGGCGTGATTGTGCTATTCCCGTCAGGTGTGGTTGCCACGTCCGAGACATTTTTTGGCGATGCGGTTGAAGCTGAATGGAATCCGTTTACAGCCAAAATGATCCAACGATCTGGTGCCACGGTGGTCCCTATTTATTTTCCTGGCCAGAATTCACGCTGGTATCAGATCGCAAACAAGCTTTCGGCAACCCTACGCCAGGGCTTGTTGATCTACGAAGTGGTGCATGCCCTGAACAAGCCGCAAAAACCTGTGGTCGGTACGGCATTGCCTGCAAATGAAGTGAAAGAATGGTCAACGAATCCACGTGGATTCGTGGCTTGGTTGCGTGAGCAGACCCTTGCGTTGAAGGGCAAATAGCCTTTTTCCTAGTCTGATCCTCCAGAGTCTAAATAAAAATCGCCTCACAAAACATGTGATCCGCGTGGGATCTTGACGCATTTTGCGGGCGATTTTGTAACATTTCACCCGGCGGGCCTTGTTTATAGGGGCGCAAATGGTTTCGCGTCTCACGTCACGGTGATGTGCATATGCGCACAGTACGCGGATATTTCTGCCTGTGTACTGGCACCACTGCAGCCCCTAAATCTAGCTCATCGAACGGCGCACCCTCCCAGCGCCAAACATAAACCCGGTCGTTAACCCTCCCTCAACACGACCACGATATAAGGACCTAGACCTATGAAAAACGTAACAATTTCCGCTCTCGTCATCGCTGCAACAACTGCAATGGCTGCCCCTGCATTCGCAAATGACGCTCTGGCACGCTCGCTGGGCGTCGAGGCTGGCGCCTTTACATCGACCCAACTGGTCGAGTTGAAAAATGCGATCGAAGGCGACGACCACATCCGCGCTGACTTTATCAAAAGCCAAGCTGGCCAAGACGTGAGCTTCTCTACATCCGGCACCGTCGGTGTATCCGACTTCGCCATCGAGACAGCGGCTGACGACGATGACCGTGTGTTGGTAAGTTTCTACAAAGCGCTGAACGCCGGTGAAATCGACGGCCCATCCGCAGTCGCCGCCGAGCGCCAAGCCGCGATCCAAGCCTACCAGATGGCCAACGAAGAAAACCGCGGCTCATAAGCGATCCGTAACCTGAATGAAAAAGGCCCCCTGCAAGACTGCAGGGGGCCTTTTGCGTTTAAGCTTTTCCTCAGCGCGTTGGAATGGGCGTATCGCCCCGATAGTCGTAAAAGCCTCGCTGGCTTTTGCGACCCAACCATCCGGCCTCCACGTATTTCGTCAGCAGCGGACAGGGGCGATATTTGGTATCGGCCAAGCCGTCGTGCAAAACATTCATAATCGCCAAACAAGTGTCCAAACCAATAAAATCGGCCAGTTCCAGAGGGCCCATGGGGTGGTTCGCGCCCAGTTTAAGCGAAGTGTCGATGGACTGGACGTTCCCAACGCCCTCGTAGAGCGTATAGATCGCCTCGTTTATCATCGGCATCAAAATCCGGTTGACGATGAAGGCCGGAAAATCTTCGGCGGTGGCGGCTGTTTTGCCCAACTTTTCTACAACGGCATAGCAGGATTTGAACGTTGGTTCGTCTGTCGCAATGCCACGGATTAACTCAACCAATTGCATGATTGGCACTGGGTTCATGAAGTGGAAGCCCATGAATTTTTCGGGCCGATCTGTTCGAGAAGCCAGCCGCGTGATCGAAATCGACGAGGTGTTTGAGGTCAAGATCGTGTGGGGGGCAAGATGGGGCAGCAAGTCCTCGAAAATCGCAGTTTTTACGGTTTCGCGCTCAGTGGCGGCCTCGATAACCAAGTCGGTTTGACCCAGATCAGGCAGGGCCAATGTGCCCGTGATGCGCGCCAGTGCTGCCTCTTTGGCGTCTTGGGTGATTTTGCCGCGTTGGACCTGACGATCCAAGTTGCCCGAGACAATAAGGCGCCCGCGATCAATGGCGTCTTGGGAGACATCGTTCATCACCACATCGAACCCGGCCAAAGCCATAACATGGGCGATCCCATTGCCCATTTGGCCCGCGCCAACCACACCAATTTTCTGGACATTCATGATGTAGACCCTTTGTTAATCACCTTCAGTGTACGCTTTTGATTAAAGCACCTGCAAGCGATCAAAACGGCGAAAGATTAATCGATAATTTTAACATTAAGAGCTGCGAAAGGTTTTTATGTGATTCTGCTTCCGGGTGAACAGAAGGTGGGTAACCTATGTCCTACGAAAATATGGCCTTTTCGGCCTTAGACTACAAACCGTGCCACTATGGTACATCGAAATTGATGTTTCGCGGACCCGCTCGTTCGGTTGATGGCGACTTCATTGCATTTGTAGGTGGCACAGAAACCTATGGAAAATACGTAGCCGAGCCGTTTTGCGATCAATTGGAACCGCTCTTGGGACATCCCTGTGTGAACCTCGGCGTTTTGCAGGCAGGACCTGACGCGTTCCTCAAGGATTCCGGCGCTATGGCAATCTGTGGCCAAGCCATTTTGACGGTTGTGCAGTTGCCAAATGCAGTCAACCTGTCGAACCGGTTTTATATGGTGCACCCTCGACGAAATGACCGCTTTTTGCGGGCCTCTACGATCCTGCAATCGATCTATCATGACGTAGACTTCACTGACTTTGCCTTTGTCCGGCACATGCTGGAAACACTAAAAGAAACTTCTGCTGAACGCTTTGAAATGGTGGTCGAAGAGATGCAAAAGGCGTGGCTGCATCGCACGCGCCAGTTGCTTGAGGCAATTCAGGGGCCGAAGATTGTCTTTGGGCTGCGAGGCCATCATTTGGAAAGCGACGGCGGCACGAATGCTTTGGGCGCCGAACCTGTCTATGTATCCGAGGAAATGTCTTTTGCGATTGCGCCTTTTGCCGACTCGTTGACCTGGATCACCCCCAGCGCTAAGGCGATTGGTCAAGGCCCAGACGAACTGCAGATACCGGAAGGTGAACAAGAGGCTGCGCGTTTTGTTATGGGCCCTGCTGCCCACCGCGAAGTTGCACGGCAATTGTCTGATCTTATCAAGGTTGCCTTGGATTCCGCAAAGTAGCCAATAAAAAAGGCCCGCTGATGAGGCGGGCCCTTTTAACCGTTTTTCAGATTCGGATCAGGACAGTTTTTCTGTCAATTCGGGAACCGCGTCGAACAAATCCGCAACCAAGCCGTAATCTGCCACTTGGAAAATTGGGGCCTCGTCGTCTTTGTTGATCGCAACGATGACTTTGCTGTCCTTCATGCCAGCCAAGTGCTGGATCGCACCGGAAATACCGACCGCCACATAAAGGTCAGGCGCCACAACTTTACCGGTTTGGCCAACTTGCCAATCGTTGGGCGCGTAGCCACTGTCGACAGCCGCACGGGACGCACCAACAGCCGCACCCAGCGTGTCAGCCAATTTTTCGATCAGCGCAAAGTCGTCTTCGGATCCAACGCCGCGGCCGCCAGACACGACAACCCCAGCAGAGGTCAGTTCTGGACGGTCGCTGGCCGCAACCTTGTCTTCGACCCACTCAGACAGGCCAGAGTTTGCAACTGCAGAGATCGTTTCAACCGAGGCAGAGCCGCCTTCGCCGGCCGCATCAAACGTGGACGTCCGGATCGTAGCCACTTTAGTGGCATCCGCAGATTTCACTGTTTGAACAGCGTTACCAGCATAGATCGGGCGCTCGAATGTGTCGGCGTCGATCACAGCGGTCACTTCAGAGATGATCATCACGTCCAACAGTGCCGCAACACGTGGCAGGATGTTTTTAGACGCCGCCGTCGATGGGGCCACAATGTGCGAGTAGTCACCAGCAAGGGAAATCACCAGATCCGACACTTGTTCGGCCAGATCGTTGCCATAGGCTGCGTCTTGGGCGCATAGCACCTTCGACACACCGTCCAGCTTTGCAGCGGCTTCTGCAGCGGCACCACAGGAGTCACCGGCGCACAGTACGGTCACTTCGCCCATTTGTTTGGCGGCCGTCAGGGCCTTGGCAGTGGCGTCAACCGACAGCTCACCATTCACAACTTCCGCAATGAGAAGAACAGCCATTATACAGCCCCCGCTTCTTTGAGTTTCGCAACCAATTCGTCGACCGAGGCCACTTTGATCCCTGCGGCGCGCGCTTCGGGTTCTGTTGTGCCAGTCACAGCCAAACGCGGCTTAACATCAACGCCGTAATCGGCAGCTGTCTTTTCATCCATAGGCTTTTTCTTGGCCTTCATGATATTTGGCAGCGACGCATAGCGCGGCTCGTTGAGACGCAGGTCAACGGTCACAACTGTTGGCATCTTGACCTTGATGGTCTGCAAACCGCCGTCAACTTCGCGTGTGACAACGGCACTATCGCCTTCGATTGCAACTTCAGAGGCAAATGTTGCCTGAGACCAACCCAGCAACGCCGAAGTCATTTGACCCGTGGCGTTCATGTCGTTGTCGATGGCTTGCTTGCCGCACAGCACAAGGCCGGGGGCCTCTTCGTCGACAATGGCTTTGAGGATTTTTGCAACAGCCAGAGGTTCAATATCCGTATGAACGTCGTCAGCTGCGACAACAAGGATCGCGCGATCTGCGCCCATGGCCAGCGCTGTGCGCAGAGTTTCTTGCGACTGCTTGACGCCGATGGACACGGCGATGACTTCGTCGGCTTGACCTGCTTCTTTCAAACGGATCGCCTGTTCGACGGCAATTTCGTCAAACGGGTTCATAGACATTTTGACATTGGCGAGATCAACACCGCTACCGTCTGCTTTTACGCGGACTTTCACGTTATAGTCGATCACGCGTTTGACGGGTACGAGGACCTTCATCAGCGGTTTCTCCCAAAGAAAAGCGCCACACCGGCGCAACATAATTATTCTTGTGAAGTAGCGAACCTGAGGACCGAAAAATAGGCCAAAATCGACATCATGCCGCTTAGTGACGTCCGGTCCCTGAAAAAATAGGTGTTTTTTTCACCAAATTTCGCCGATTGTGACAATATGGCTCAGAAAGGAACCTTAGCGGTTCGCGCCCGGTACCCATAAAACGTCGTCCAAACCGCCATTATTGGCAATCCGCGAGGCGACAAAGCACCAGTCACTGAGTCGGTTTAGATACTTCACAGCCGCAGGGTTGATCGCCTCCATCGTGGCCAGTTCCACGCTTAGACGTTCGGCACGGCGCGACACGGTCCGACACAGGTGCAGATTAGCGGCCAAGGCAGATCCACCGGGTAAGATAAAGCTGCGCAACGGCTCAAGCGCCTCGTTCATCACGTCAATTTCCGCTTCAAGCCGTTCAACTTGGGCGTCAGACACGCGTAGCGGCGGGTACTCGCTTTCGGCGTCCTTTTCCATGTCGGGGCGGCACAAATCGGCCCCCAGATCAAAAAGGTCATTTTGGATCGCCGCCAGTTGGCTATCCATTTCGCTAGTTGCATGTAAACGGGCAAGGCCGATCGTGGCGTTCGCCTCATCAACGGTGCCATAGGCTGTTACACGCATCGAATGTTTGGCGACCCGTGCACCATTTCCCAACGCGGTCTCGCCGGCGTCGCCAGTTTTCGTGTAGATTTTGTTCAAAACAACCATGGATCAGTTCCCCATCTGCGCGCGGACAAAGACAAAGCCAACGATCAAAACAACGGCCACGGCCTGCGCACCAATGCGGTAGCGCATGATTTTATTGGCGTGCTTTCTGTTGAATTCACCGCCTTTGGCAAAGCCGCCAATACCCACGGCCAAAATGGCCAAAACAACAAGGCAGGCAATCGCTGCGACGATAAAGAGGGGATCATTGGCCATTGGGGCGTCTTTCGTAGTTATAATTTGTCGCTACACAGGTAGCGGCGCCGAGCGAAAAAACCAGTGCTGTTATCCGCGACCCAGCACCTTATCCAACATTCTGGTGGGTAAAAGGCGCTTGAGCGTGCCGACAATATGCGTGGCGGTCGTCACATAATAGCGCGGTCGCGGGTTCGGAGCATTCAGAGCAAGGATCAGTTTGTCCGTCACACTGCGGGGAGGCAATTCAAAGGTGTCTTTGCCGGTGTCCTTGTAAAGCCGGTCTTTCAGAGCCGCATATTGGCTTGCACGGGCGGAGGCGGCCGTATCAATCCATTTCTCAAAATGCGGGATGGAATTCTCGCGAATTTTCGTAGTGATCGGCCCGGGTTCAATCAGGATAACGTGAATTGGTGTATCCTTCATCTCGATCCGGAGGGTGTCGGTCAGCCCCTCAAGCGCATATTTGGTGGAATTATACGCCCCGCGCCAAGGCATAGCGGCAAACCCCAAAACCGAAGAGCACTGGATTATTCGGCCCTTGCCTTGGGCTCGCATTACAGGGATCACGGCGCGGGTCAGAGTGTGATAGCCGAAAAAGTTCGCTTCAAAAATTTGTCGCAGGCCGTTGGTGGGCAAATCTTCGACAGCCCCAGGAATGGCATAGGCCCCATTATTAAACAGCGCATCCAGCGTGCCACCGGTGGCTGTGAGGACTTCTCCCAATCCCTGCTCAATCGTCTCGGGCTTTTCGTAGTCGATCAATGGGCTGTTCAGGCCCTCGGCCTTTAGGCGTGCGCAATCCTCGGGTTTGCGGCAGGCAGCAAAGACCTGCCAGCCGCGATCATGTAACACATGCGCCGCGTCATAGCCGATGCCGCTGGAACATCCGGTGATGAGAATGGATCTGGTCATTGGCAAGCCCCCCAATAAAAAAGGCCCACCACAATTGGCAGGCCTGTCTTCGGTGTAATCGGTGCTTTAGTTCGATGCAACCAACAGGAAGGACGCCATCCAGCCGATTTGCCCATCCAGCATTTCAACTTCCAGCCAGCCATCACCGTTATCAGAAAGGATCGTCGCCTCATCGCCTTGAACCAGCTTGGCCACGATGTCGTAGTCTGTGCCCGGACCCCCACGTACATTGACGCGGGCGGGTTTAACACGGCGGATGTCCAATGCCGGAGTAGGGGCCGCAACCACTGGGGCCACAACTGGTGTGATGTTTGCAATCGCCTCTTCCACCGCTTGATCGATCACGGCTGCGGCTTTTTGGCTATCCACCAATGCGGTTGTATGCAAAGTGGGTGTCACCGCAGCACGGGTTGTCAAAGATGCAAGGACAACTTCGGCCTGAGGCACCGCAGCCTCAATAGGCGCAGGAGTGCTATCTGCAACATCTGTTGGCTCTTGCTTTATCTCAACAGGGGCAAAGATTGCCGCGCGTTGTTGTTCGGGTTCAAATTCGGATCCGCCGCTAAGCTCGTAAAATCCCCAACCCATAAATGCAAAACTGCAGACGATAAATCGCCACATGATAAAACCCTCTTTACTACAGTATTCCCGAGCGGCAGCCCCGACTTGTTAACGTTTAGCACGCAGTTTGGATCCAAGTGAGGGGAAAAATTCCAAAATTTGCGCCTTTGGTTTCTTTACGGGCACAAAGGACACAGGTACACACGATCTATGGCTGATTTGACCGACGACCCCAACATGAGCAGCAAAAACTTGGCCGAGCCGCTGCGCCGGGCCATCGGGGACCGCTATCTGACCTACGCGTTGTCGACAATTATGCACCGTGCGCTGCCGGATGCGCGCGATGGTCTAAAGCCAGTTCATCGTAGGATTCTCTATGCCATGCGCGAGTTGCGACTGGCCTCTGGTGGGGGATTTCGTAAATCCGCCAAGATCAGCGGCGACGTCATGGGCAACTATCACCCCCATGGGGACGCCGCGATTTATGATGCCATGGCCCGCCTCGCACAGGACTTTAACGTGCGCTATCCGCTCGTCGACGGGCAAGGCAACTTTGGCAATATCGACGGTGATAATCCCGCGGCCAGCCGGTACACCGAAGCCCGGATGACTGCCGCCGCTGAGGCGCTGTTGGAAGGTCTGGCTGAAAACGCCGTAGATTACCGTGACAATTATGATGGCACACTGACAGAACCAGTGGTGTTGCCGGCGTCCTTCCCAAACCTGCTGGCCAATGGATCCAGTGGGATTGCTGTGGGCATGGCCACCAATATCCCGCCCCATAATATAGAAGAGCTGTGCAATGCCTGCCTGCATCTGATCAAAGCGCCCAACGCCCGGGATGAGACCCTGCTGGACCATGTGCCCGGCCCGGATTTCCCAACAGGCGGCGTTATCGTTGAGCCGCGTGAAAATATCCTAGAGGCTTACCGAACGGGCCGTGGCAGTTTCCGCCTACGGTGCAAATGGCAGGTCGAGCAACTTGATCGTGGCATGTGGCAAATCGTTGTCACAGAAATCCCCTATCAGGTGCAAAAGTCGAAGCTGATCGAAAAAATCGCCGAAGTGATCCAGACTAAGAAAATCCCGATCCTTGGGGATATTCGGGATGAAAGCGCCGATGATGTGCGCATGGTTCTGGAACCCAAATCCAAAAATGTTGATCCAGATGTGTTGATGAACATGCTCTATCGCAATTCCGATTTGGAAGTGCGCTTTAGCCTGAACATGAACGTGTTGATCGACGGTTTGACGCCCAAGGTTTGTAGCCTCAAAGAAGTACTGCGCGCCTTTTTGGATCATCGCCGCGATGTTCTGATCCGCCGCTCGCAGCACCGCATGGACAAGATTGATCACCGCCTTGAGGTGCTCGAAGGCTTTATCGTGGCCTTCCTCAATCTGGACCGTGTCATCGATATCATCCGCTATGACGACGATCCCAAGGCCGCACTGATCCGCGAAGATTGGTCCATCAGCCATGCCCGCGCCATGGATGAGGCAGACTATAAATCCCCGGCGCTGTCCGATGACGAAGGTCTCAGCGAAGTGCAGGCCGAAGCTATTTTGAACATGCGTTTGCGCAGCCTGCGGCGGCTTGAGGAATTAGAGCTGCTCAAAGAACAAGCCGCCTTGATGGAAGAACGTGCCGGTCTTGAGGACTTGCTGGAAAGCGAGGAGGTGCAGTGGTCCACCATTGCTGAACAGTTGCGCGAGACCCGCAAAAAGTTTGGTCGTGACTACGAGGGTGGGGCGCGGCGCAGCCAATTTGCCGAAGCGGGCGTCGTCGAGGACGTGCCGCTTGAGGCGATGATCGAACGTGAGCCAATCACGGTGGTCTGTTCACAAATGGGCTGGATCCGCGCCATGACCGGCCATATTGATCTGACCCGCGAGCTGAAATTCAAAGACGGTGACGGCCCGCGCTTTATGTTCCACGCCGAAACCACTGATCGGCTGCTGACCTTGGGCAGCAATGGGCGGTTTTACACGATATCGGCCAGCAATCTGCCGGGCGGGCGCGGCATGGGTGAACCCCTGCGTTTGATGGTGGATTTGCCCAATGAAGCAGGCATCGTGGATCTCTTTATCCATCAGCCAGATCGCAAATTGCTATTGGCCAGTTCAGCAGGCGATGGGTTTGTTGTGCCTGAGAATGATGTGATTGCGCAGACCCGGTCCGGCAAACAGGTTCTGAACGTGCGTGATCAAGTCGTGGCCAAAGTCTGCCGTCCTGTGGATGGCGATCATGTGGCCTGCGTCGGTGAAAATCGCAAAGTGCTGTTGTTTGCATTAGAAGAGTTACCCGAAATGGGGCGCGGCAAAGGCGTGCGTTTGCAAAAATACAAAGACGGCGGCCTCTCTGATGCCACGACATTTACCATGGCCGACGGTTTGTCATGGAAAGACCCTGCTGGACGCACCAGAACCGAAACAGAGCTGGCGGAATGGGTCGGCAAACGTGCGGGCACCGGCCGAATGGCCCCCAGAGGGTTTCCAAGGGACAACACCTTTACTTAAACATGGGGTAGTGCCCAAAAAGGAGTAAAGCTTTGCCTTAGTTCCGTCTAAGTTGCGTACAAAACAACTGAAAAGCAAATGTTCGTAACCGAAAGCCATTTATATGAGCCGAGCCGCAAAACGTATCCAAGGTGACTACAACGGGGAAGGCCCCAGCCTTTTCATGCTGTCTATGATCACGGGTCTTCTGACAATTTTGACACTGGGTATTTACCGGTTCTGGGCCAAATCCCGCATCAGACGCTACATTTGGTCCGCCACAGCCCCCAACGGCGATGCGATGGAATATACGGGCACTGGCACGGAAAAGCTGATCGGCTTTTTGATCGCGCTGGTGTTTTTGGCCGTGTACCTTGGGATCATCCAGGTTTTACTAAGTTTCGGCGGCTTCGCCGTTTGGGACACTTTGGGATTGGATCCTGAATCGACGCAGGCCCAGATTGCCCAAGGTGTTGGTGGTCTTGTTTCCTTTGCAGCACTGACGCCGCTGATCCTGTTCGCCCAATATCGCGGCCGTCGTTATATGATGTCGCGCACCCGCTGGCGTGGCCTGCGGTTCGGTATGGATCAAGGCGCTGTGGGGTATGCGTTGCGCGGCGTGCTTTATGGGGCTTTGTCGGTGGTCTCATTGGGTTTGCTGATCCCATTGATGACGTTCAAGCTGGAAAAATACATGACCGACCGAACATGGTATGGCGATGCGCAATTTGAACAAGAAGGCAGCTGGACCGAGCTTTATCGCTCGGCCATCCATGTGATCCTGCCCATTCTGGCCTTTGTTGCTATCGGCGCGCTTGTTGCCGTGACGGGTGATAATGGCTACGGCCTGCTGAGTATCATTGCAGGGATTTGGCTGTTGGTTGGCATTATTTATTACCGCGTTGACAGCTTCCGCCGCATGGCCCGCAACAAAATCGTAGATGATGTGATGACGTTCGAGGCCGACGCCGCAACAGGTAACGTGGTCACAACCTTGATCAAGGGCGGCATTGCTTCCTTTGTCTTGCTCGTTGTCGCCTCTTTGCCCATCGTGATTATCACAATGGGTTTGGAGTTTGACGCTGTCATGAACGACCCCAGCAGCTTTGAACTGACCCCGGTCTGGTTCGCCGGTATCATCATGATCGTTGTCATGTACTTTGTGCTGTTGTTGCTGAGCAATGCCTTCCGACTGGTCTTTATCAGCCAGCCTATCTTGGCCCATTTTGTCGAGACAACGACCCTGCTGAACGGCACTCACCTAGACGAAGTCGCACAACGGGCAAATGATCAGATGCCAGATGCGGAAGGGTTCGCCGATGCTTTGGATATTGGCGGGGCGTTCTAATTCATGGATCTTCGGGATGCTCCGGCGACATTTTTTGATGGCGAAACCGCGCTAAAACAGGACGTTGTCTTGACTGTGCGGGGTCAGGATCTTGAGATAAGCGACGTTGATGGCGGTTTGATCGAGGCCTGGCCGCTGACCAAACTGCGCCGCGTGCGTGACACTGGCACTCGGCGTGCAACGGTTTTGTATCTGCTCAACGATGATCGCGAGGCGCGCCTCAGTTTGCCCCGCATCGAAGACGTGGTTGCCCTTAAAACCCACGCCAGACAGTTGGACGCGCGCCCCTCTGCATGGCCCCAATTTCGCAAAATTGCCCTATGGACAGGGGCGGCCGTCGCTGCGGTCGTGCTGATGATTTTTGTCATCATTCCAAGCCTGTCGAACCAACTGGCCGCAACCATTCCTCCCGCCCGCGAAGAGGCGATCGGCAAAACCGTTTTGGCCCAGATCGAACGGTTCTGGAGCACGGATGTAGAGGGTGGCGATTGGACCTGCGAAACGCCTGACGGGCAAGCCGCCCTTGAGACCATGACACAGCGTATGCTTGGCAGTTTCGAGATCCCCTATGATCTGAAGGTTGCCGTGGTCAAACACGATATGATCAACGCGTTTGCCTTACCGGGCGGGCACGTTGTGATCATGTCAGGCCTCTTGGACAAAGCCGATGCCGCCGAAGAGGTCGCCGGCGTTCTGGCCCATGAACTGGGCCATGTGGCAAACCGTGATCCGATGCGCCTTGCCCTGCGCGCGGCGGGTTCCGCGGGCATCCTGAGCCTGGTGTTGGGGGACGCCACCGGCGGGGCTGCAATTGCGATCATGGCTGATCAATTGGTGAGCGCCAGCCACACCCGCGATGCCGAAGCCGACGCAGATGTCTTTGCCCTCGAACGCATGTCCGAGGCCAATATCTCGCCCGAGGCCTTTGCGGGGTTCTTTGACAAATTGCGGGCGGAATACGGCGACACGCCCAAGGCCTTGGCGCTGTTTGCCAGCCATCCCGATCTGGCAGGACGTGCGGATGCAGCACGCTTGCAAATGCGGTTGGATCAACGATTTGACAAAGTTCTTAGCGCGACTGAATGGCAGGCCCTTAAAGGGATTTGCGACGGCGTCTAGGCCGCAGCTTTGCCTGCCTTAAGATCCTCAATATCCAGCCACAACCCCCCTTCGGGTCGCAGGGTTACAATCATCACTGGCTTTGGGTCATGGCCTTTTATGGCAGTGAATTTGAAACGTCCCAAGAGACTGGCCAGAATAATTACCGCCTCTTGCAAGGCAAAGCTCGCCCCGATGCAAATGCGTGGCCCGTCGCCAAACGGCAGATAGGCGAACCGATCAATCGCTTTTGGATCTGCAAAACGGTCCGGGTCAAAAGCATCAGGATTTTCCCACAACAGCGCATTGCGATGCAGAGCGTAGATCGGCAAAGTCACCGTATCGCCCTTACGCACCTCGCGGTCACACAGCGTATCCGGTGCTTGGGCGGTGCGCGACAAAAATCCCGCAGGCGGGTACAGGCGCAGGGCCTCATCAACGATCTGGCGGATGTATTTCAGCTTGGGCACATCCTCCATCGTCGCCACATCGCGCCCTTGCAAAACAGATTGCGCCTCCGCGCGGGCTTTGTCCTGCACGGCCGGATCAAAGGCACATAAATACAGCGACCACGCCAATGTCAGAGCTGTCGTTTCATGGCCTGCCACAATGAACGTTAGCAGGTTGTCACGTAATTCGGCGGTGTTCATCTGGCGCTTTGTCTTGGGATCCTCGCCTTCCAACAGCAGGTCCAACAGATCAGGCACAGGTCGCGGTCCAACCTCGCGTCGCCGATCAATGGCACCGTCTGCAATCGCGCGCATCTCTTTCATCGAATTGCTGGAAATCAAACGTCCCGGGCGCGGCACCCATGTGGGCACGCCAAGAATATCCATCAGCGACAGTTTGGCTGTTTGGCCCACATAGGCCTCAATCGCGTTATGCACCCCGTCGCGATCAAAGCCTTCGTCGCCAGAAAACGTAACGTCAGAGATCACGTCAAATGTCGTATCCACCATCTCCTGAAACACATCCGCTGCCCTGCCCGAGGCCTGCGCCAAACGTTCGATTGACCGGCCCGCGGCATGGCTCATGATCGGGGCAAGGTTGGCCACATTGCGATGGGTGAACACAGGGGTCGCCGCCCGACGCTGCCAGCGCCAATGCGCCCCTTCAGCAATAAACAGACTGTTGCCGATTGCCGGTTCCAGAATGTTCTTGGTCACATCTGATTTCGGGTAATTATCGACCTCGTCACGCAAAATCCGCTTCAAGGCGCCGGGATCCATCACCATATGCCAGCGCACGATTGCGGTTTTGCCCGACACCATCGGTTGTTTGGTTGCGATGTCTGGAATGATCTCCAATACGTTGCGCCGTGCGGCCACAAGGCTTTGCCAAACACTCATGGGTTCGGTCACTAAAGGCACGCGAACAGGGTAAGCTTGGGTCATTAGCTGCTCCAAAATTGCATGGTTCAAAGATAGGCTTTTCCAAATCAACGGCAAGCGGGCCACCGATTGCGTGATGTCGCAGGCTAGGGTAGTAAAGATGTCACAGCTTTGGGTGGGGAAATTCAAGTGATGTATCGATTGTTGATGGTTTTGGGTCTGCTGGCCCTTGCGGGATGTGGTGCGCCTAAGGAAGACTTAGCGACGCGGCCACTGGTTGATTTGGGTAACTTCCGGATGGGCCACAATATTGTTGTGGGCGAAACAGCACGCCAAATGCCCCCCTCGCGCGGGGCCACAGCCGAAGAATGGAAAACGGCGCTGACAGCGGCCATGGATGACCGTTTTTCGCGCTACGATGGCGAAAAACTGTATCACTTTGGGGTCAGCGTCGATGCCTACACGCTGGCAATCCCCGGTATCCCGATCGTGCTGTCGCCCAAATCGGCTTTGGTGGTCTCGGTGACCGTGTGGGATAATGCCACGCAAACCAAACTGAACGAAGAGGTCGAACAGATCGTCATTTTCGAAAGCCTATCGACCAAAACCGTCACAGGCTCTGGTCTGACACAAAGCAAAGAAGACCAGATCGAAAACCTTGTCAAAAACGCCGCCTTTTCCATTGAAAAATGGATGGTCCAAAACAATGCGTGGTTTCAATAAGGCAGCCTGATCCGTGTCACGACATCTGTGTCTTGATTTTTGATCCAGAACCCCCTATTTGCCCCGCAATAATCATTTGGGGCAGGATGCCCCGTTTTGCACAAAGGCAGCTACGATATGGCTAAGGAAAAGTTTGAACGTTCAAAACCGCACGTAAACATCGGCACGATTGGTCACGTTGACCACGGCAAGACGACGTTGACGGCGGCTATCACGAAGTACTTTGGCGACTTCAAAGCCTATGACCAGATCGACGGCGCACCGGAAGAAAAAGCGCGCGGGATCACCATCTCGACAGCGCACGTAGAGTACGAAACAGAAGCGCGCCACTACGCGCACGTTGACTGCCCCGGCCACGCTGACTACGTCAAAAACATGATCACTGGCGCGGCTCAAATGGACGGCGCGATCTTGGTTGTGAACGCCGCTGACGGCCCTATGCCTCAGACCCGCGAGCACATCTTGCTGGGCCGCCAGGTTGGCATCCCGAAGATGGTCGTGTTCATGAACAAAGTGGACCAGGTTGACGACGAAGAGCTGCTGGAACTGGTTGAAATGGAAATCCGCGAATTGCTGAGCTCCTACGACTACCCAGGCGACGATATTCCAATCGTTGCAGGCTCGGCTTTGGCTGCCATGGAAGGCAACAAACCAGAGATCGGCGAAGAGAAAATCAAAGAGCTGATGGCCGCTGTTGACGAGTACATCCCGACACCAGAGCGTGCTGTGGATCAGCCGTTCCTGATGCCGATCGAAGACGTGTTCTCAATCTCTGGTCGTGGTACTGTTGTGACCGGTCGTGTTGAGCGCGGCGTGATCAACGTTGGCGAAGAGATTGAAATCGTTGGTATCCGTGACACATCCAAGACCACATGTACGGGTGTTGAAATGTTCCGCAAGCTGCTGGATCGCGGTGAAGCTGGCGACAACATCGGTGCGTTGTTGCGTGGTGTTGACCGTGAAGGCGTTGAGCGTGGTCAGGTTCTGTGTAAGCCGGGTTCCGTGAAGCCTCACACCAAGTTCGAAGCCGAAGCCTACATCTTGACCAAAGAAGAAGGCGGTCGTCACACACCGTTCTTTGCCAACTACCGTCCCCAGTTCTACTTCCGGACGACTGACGTGACAGGCACAGTTGAGCTGCCATCGGGCACAGAAATGGTGATGCCAGGCGACAACCTGAAGTTCGACGTAGAACTGATCGCCCCAATCGCCATGGAACAAGGCCTGCGCTTTGCGATCCGCGAAGGCGGCCGCACCGTCGGCGCTGGCGTTGTGTCGAAGATCACCGAGTAATCTTCGGACAACAGGTGAGGAACAGGTGATCGCAAGATCACCAAGCCCCCACCTACGAAAATCTGGGACCACAATCCCACCCCAAAGGCCGCTCCCACCCGAGCGGCCTTTTTGCATCCCCCAAACCAAAAAGCTGAACAATACTCATAAAATTTTAAGGCCTTATCTTCATGTTGTGCGCAGTGTTACGCACAAAGGGAAGTTCATGCCTAACAACGCTTTGACTTGGCGCCCGCACGACGTTCAGGGTGGGCCGACCTGTTTGATTATTGAGGACAGTCATTTTGATCACAAAATGATGACGCGCGTGATCGATCGCGCGCAATCGAATGTGGTGATTAAATTGGCTACCACGCTGCGGGCTGCACGCATGCAGCTGGCCAGCGAAGACATTTCAATGATCTTTCTGGACAATAATCTGCCTGACGGCACCGGCGTCGAATTTGCGCTGAACCTCGCCACTGACCCAAAATTGAACCATATCCCAATCATCATGGTCAGTGATTGGCCCACACCCTTTATGTGGGACAAAGCGGACAAAGCAGGCGTTATGTCCGTTATCAAGAAATCCGAATTTACCGTGCCATTTGTGCGCATGGCCTTGCGGGCCACCACGCGCAAACTGCGCAAGGCGGGTTAAGACCCGGCTGCCACAGCTGCGCGCACCATGGCTTCATCGGCCTGCTTGCCCCACCCCGAGGCAGAGACATAGCCAACACCCAGATGAACCCCTGAATGGGTGCTCAGGCATCACATTTTGGCCCTTTGATCTGGGGTGTCCATGACGATGCGAAACCCCGTATCGCAGCGCATTGTGGTTTGGCCACTGCGCTGGCTGTTTCCTGTACAGGTGCCAAAGGTCGGCCCGATCACCGTGTAGTCCGCATTGCCCGCGGCGGTTTTAAATTGCCCCAGCACCACTCAGTCATGCGCCATGATATTCAGTACGGTCCCTGCGGGGTCTTCCAGAAAAAATCGCCGCACGCCCCAAGGCTCTGCCGTCAGCGGCAAGACAATTGGGCACCCCAGACTTTGCGCCTTGGCATAGACCTCATCCAGATTATCCACTTCGATGGAGGCATTTGGCACAGGCGCGCCGGAGCCGCCTTCAGAGGCAATACTCACCTGAACAGGTCCCGATCCCCCAGTGGCCATGGTCACGATCCAGCCTTGGTCCATCGCCGTGTCTAACTCAAAGAGGTCTGCATAGAACACTTGGACCTCGGCCACGCGATCCGTTGCGATGTCCAAGACGATACGTTTGATGGCCATGACGTCCCCCCTTTGGTGTCACTGCAAACCTAACAAGAGGACGACCAACAGGCAAAGCCGTGCCAGCACCTTGCAAAAGAGGGCTGCATTTTGCATAGGCAAGATCACGCGCCAGTTTAGCTTGAAAGAGATCCCCATGACCCAGTCCAAACGTATTGTCCTATCCAGTGATCACGCAGGCCTTGATTTGCGGGCGGCCGTCGCGGCCCATGTCAGTACCAAAGGTTACGAGGTCGTGGACATTGGCCCAGTCACCACTGAAAGCACGCACTACCCCAAGCACGGCAAGGCGGCGGCTGAACGTGTGGCCTCGGGCGATTGCGATCTGGGGATCATCTTGTGCGGCACGGGGCAGGGGATCATGATGGCCGCGAACAAAGTTGCAGGCATCCGCTGCGGCGTGTGCCACGACACGTTCTCCGCCAAAATGATCCGCGCCCACAACGACGCAAATATGCTGTCCATGGGGGTACGCGTGATCGGTGAAGGTCTAGCCCTAGAGATCGTCGACGCATTTCTGGATGCCGAGTTCGAAGGTGGTCGCCATGCGGTAAGGGTTGGGATGATTGAGGGGTAATGAGGCCGCCACGCACTACTATTTGAGGTAACGAATACGCTCAGCAGACGATGGCATCTGACAGACAATATCTTTAGTGATCGCTCCAGTTCGACCCAAAGACCCACGTCGGTAAAGCGCTCTAATTGGCACTAGCTCATTACAATTTTCGTCAATCGCTCCACTATTTCGGCTTGGAATATGTCCAACTAACATCCTTCGCCAATGGTCCTCGATTGCATTGCTATCATGGGGATTGTAAGAGTTCCTTGTGAGCCTCATCAATTCGTTTTCTTTTCCGTATTTCACGGTCTGCTCTGCGTTCTCCCGATTAAACGACGAGCCGACAACCCTTATCCAGCCAGTTGGCTTCCATTGTACCCATTTGTTGATTTCAGGAAATGAGCAATTCTTCAGTTCTTTGGGGATAGGCTGACCTAGTAATTTGGGTTGTCATCTAACTTGCGTTTCATTGATTTGTGGCACTGCAATTTGTATTCTGAAAAGCCGTTTCAAGAATTTCATTGCTGGGACTATCCTGTCTTGGGCACGTCATTTCCAGCTTACACGGAAGCAATAAACAGTGAGAGTACAGCTAGATGGGTGTGAATCAATTCTGCACGGAATCAAGCCGAAGGCGCTTTGCGAGCGGCAGGCCGTCCGGCGGTTTTGCGCTTTGAGGGGGGGCGCTGCCAGATCTAATCTGGGGATGTATTTGGCCGCCATAAAGCACGCCGTTTGAATGTCTCAGCGCCAGCCCCCGGCCAGTCGATTGCTCGGCTGGTGGCGGTGCATAAAACAAAGGGATAATTCTGCCCCTGACCGCTTGACCCCAACACCGACCTCTCCTAAACACACCCATCGGCAAGCCCCAGATTCGTCTGGGGCTTTGCTGTTGTTCGCAAGAACGCAAATTTGGGGACCTGTCATAGGGGCCCTTTAACCGCGGCACACACATGTGTCGCCAAGCAAACGGAAGACAGAAAGCATGGCACTCAAGTCGTATAAACCGACGACGCCAGGCCAACGTGGGTTGGTACTGATCGACCGTTCGGAGCTTTGGAAAGGTCGCCCCGTCAAATCCCTCACAGAAGGTTTGACGAAAAACGGCGGACGGAACAACACCGGACGGATCACAATGCGTCGCAAAGGTGGGGGTGCCAAGCGCCTTTACCGGATCGTAGATTTCAAGCGTAACAAAGTGGACGTCCCAGCGACGGTTGAGCGGATCGAATATGACCCCAACCGGACTGCGTTTATCGCGCTGATCAAATATCAAGATGGCGAGCAGGCCTACATCCTTGCACCACAGCGTTTGGCTATTGGTGACACAGTGATCTCTAGCGCCAAAGCCGACATCAAACCGGGCAACACAATGCCTTTCTCGGGCATGCCAATCGGTACAATCATTCACAACATCGAACTCAAGCAGGGCAAAGGCGGTCAGATCGCCCGTGCTGCTGGCACATATGCCCAGTTCGTTGGCCGTGATGGCGGGTATGCTCAGATCCGTTTGTCTTCGGGCGAACTGCGTCTGGTGCGTCAGGAATGCCGCGCGACAGTTGGCGCTGTGTCGAACCCCGACAACTCGAACCAAAACTTTGGTAAGGCTGGCCGCAATCGTCACAAGGGCATCCGCCCAAGTGTTCGTGGTGTGGTTATGAACCCTGTCGATCACCCGCACGGTGGTGGTGAGGGGCGCACATCGGGTGGTCGTCACCCAGTGTCCCCTTGGGGTAAGCCAACAAAGGGTGCCCGCACTCGCAACAAAAACAAAGCGTCTAGCCGCTTGATCGTACGGTCACGGCACGCCAAGAAGAAGGGGCGTTAAGTAATGTCTCGTTCCGTCTGGAAAGGTCCTTTTGTCGACGCCTATGTGTTGAAAAAGGCCGAAGCGACACGCGAAAGCGGCCGCAACGAAGTTATCAAAATCTGGTCCCGTCGCTCGACGATCTTGCCCCAATTCGTGGGTTTGACGTTTGGCGTATACAACGGTCAGAAGCACATCACAGTCAACGTCACAGAAGACATGATTGGTCAGAAGTTCGGTGAATATTCGCCAACTCGCACCTATTACGGTCACGCTGCTGACAAAAAAGCGAAGCGGAAGTAAGTCATGGGCAAGGATAAAAACCCCCGCCGCGTGGCCGATAACGAAGCAATGGCGAAAACGCGCATGCTCCGTACAAGCCCGCAGAAACTGAACTTGGTTGCTGGTATGATCCGCGGCAAGAAAGTCGAAAAGGCTCTGTCCGATTTGACGTTCTCCAAAAAGCGTATCTCGGATGACGTGAAGAAATGTCTTCAGTCCGCCATCGCCAATGCTGAAAACAACCACAATCTGGATGTGGACGAGCTGATCGTTGCAGAGGCTTACGTTGGTAAGAACCTGACAATGAAGCGCGGTCGCCCTCGGGCCCGTGGTCGTTTCGGTAAGATCATCAAGCCATTTTCCGAACTGACAATCAAAGTTCGTCAAATCGAGGAGCAAGCATAATGGGTAACAAAGTAAACCCCGTAGGCATGCGCCTTCAGGTGAACCGTACATGGGACAGCCGCTGGTATGCCAACACCAAAGACTATGGTGATTTGCTGCTAGAAGATCTGGCCATGCGCGCGTTCATCAAAGACGAATGCAAGCAAGCCGGCATCAGCCGTGTGATCATCGAGCGTCCGCACAAAAAGTGCCGCGTGACAATCCACACAGCCCGCCCCGGTGTGATCATCGGTAAAAAAGGCGCTGACATCGAGACACTTCGCAAGAAGCTGGCTGCGATGACAGACAGTGAGTTGCACCTGAACGTCGTAGAAGTGCGCAAGCCCGAACTGGACGCAGCCTTGGTTGCCGAAAGCATCGCGCAGCAGCTCGAGCGTCGTGTGTCCTTCCGTCGTGCGATGAAGCGCGCTGTTCAAAACGCTATGCGTATGGGTGCCTTGGGCATCCGTGTAAACGTTGCTGGTCGTCTTGGCGGTGCCGAGATCGCGCGGACAGAATGGTACCGCGAAGGTCGCGTTCCATTGCACACATTGCGTGCTGACATCGATTACGCCCACGCTGAAGGCCTCACAGCCTATGGGATCATCGGCATCAAGGTCTTCATCTTCAAAGGTGAGATCATGGAGCACGATCCAGCAGCACGTGATCGTAAAGCCCAAGAACTCCAAGACGGCCCAGCACCTCGCGGTGCAGGTGGCGGTCGTCGCTAAGAGGGGATTGATCAATGCTTCAACCAAAGCGCACAAAATTTCGCAAGATGCACAAAGGCCGCATCCACGGCGAAGCCAAGGGTGGGTCCACTCTGAACTTCGGCACATATGGCCTTAAGGCAACCACGCCCGAGCGTGTGACAGCCCGTCAGATCGAGGCAGCCCGCCGCGCCATGACACGTCACATGAAACGTCAAGGTCGTGTTTGGATCCGCATCTTTCCAGACTTGCCAGTTACCTCCAAGCCCGTAGAAGTTCGTATGGGTAAAGGTAAAGGCTCTGTCGATTATTGGGCATGCAAGGTCAAACCAGGCCGCGTGATGTTCGAAATCGATGGCGTGTCCGATGCAGTCGCCCGCGAAGCCCTGCGCCTCGCTGCGATGAAATTGCCAGTGAAAACTCGCACAATCATGCGTGAAGACTGGTAAATTTTGCTCTCGCAAAATTTGGCATCTAGCTGACTAAGAATAAAGTAACCCCCGTCTGGAAGCAGGCGGGGGTTTTACTATTTTCGCCAGTGCCCATACCGCTTAAGCCTTTGACGCACGCCGTCCGGTTCAAGATGTCGATATTTGCCCTTTGAAAAATGGCCCCCGTCCAGCGCAAGCCCTGCTTTGATAATTTCGGCTCCTATATCACGGCCATCTGGCAGGAAGCACGTGCCGACAAGGCGGTCGTAGGACGTCTCTCCGGTGAGCTCCACATCAATGACTTGGCCTTTGCAAATCTTGACCATTTCCCATTTGGACTTTTGACCCCACGGTTGATCAAGTTCGGGCGCGTCGATCCCAGCAAGCCGGATCTTTATCTTGTGAATGACAATCGTGTCACCGTCGATGATATAGGCTTTTCCCTTAAGCTTGCGCGAGGAAGGAATTGGAGGCGGTGGCGCATGTCTTGGTTTAGGCTCTTGCTGGTTGTTGAGGTCAACGGGTTGCCGATTTGGTTTTTGGGATGGCTTAGCGGGAAACGTTGGTTTCTGACTTCGATCTGCCGCCGTTGGTGGCATGTCGCGCATGGTGCGAGTGTGGTCCGGCGGACGAGCGTCTGGTTTGTCGATAAAACAGGCGATCACCACCGCAACAACAAGTATCACTACAAGTATTTCCAAGCTTACCTCCCAGGAATTCATCCCTGATTTGCGTAACCTCTGCTGAAAATCAACCTATAATTGTGAATTTGCATCGGGGCTTGTGTCGTTGATGAAATTAATAAATCCGGGCAAATATGCGATTTTGCAGCGTGAAAAATGCGCCAGACCCAACAGATGACCCAATATTTAGGATCACAAAACGCGGGGATTCCCGAAGTTAGGACAATCTAGGTGAATATGCCAAATCCATGATGTGGCAGCGTCCGGACCGCCCCCACGGGGCGGGCGCTTTGCGTCTACCCCTCAGTTCGTGCGCAAGGAAGGGAAAGCAGTGGTTGTCCCGTGAAATGGGGACAGGCCGCAACGTGGTGCCTGCCCGCGATTTATCTGCGAAAGATCGCTACACCGCAGCGAAATGGTCTATTCCCACTTGTAGTTGAAGCTGACTGAAATTCTATCGTCTTCGGCCATATTCATTGGCACTTCGTGGCGTAACCAGCTTTCCCACAACAGTACATCGCCTACAGAAGGCGCTTCATATACAAACCCCCGCATCTCACGCGGTGCATCGACCAAGCGGGGCGGCGAGGCCATCATCATTTGTGACCGTGGGTCCTCCAACTTTAGAGCACTGGTGCCCTCGGGCATGGCTACATATGTGGTCCCGCTGATCACCGAATGGGGGTGGATATGGCTGGTGTGAATACCACCCTCGGGCAATATGTTGATCCAGATGTCTTCTAACACCAACGCCTTGTCGCCCAGATCAAGGGCCAAGTCCTTGGCAAAGGCAGCAACATGTAAATCCAGAACTTTGACCAGATCCGCAAAGATCGGAAACCGCCAAGGTAAATCCGACAGGGACGCGTAGCTGGTATAGCCCGGAAATGCGTTGGCCTCGCACCAGTCTTGGCCTGCTTCGTCATCTTCGGCGATAACAAGGCAGGATGTCTCCAGCTCGGTTGCATCGATTTTCGGTGCGTGCTCTGACAAAGCAGCACGATAGAGGCGGGTCACAAAGAGAGAGTCGATCTGAGGCATGGGGTCTCATACCCCACTCACCCTCCCTTGGCGAGGCTTGCCTACGCCGGTTCCAAAATCGAAATATCGTCCAATGTCAGCCCTGTGACACCTTTCAATCCGATCTCGGCCTCTAGGGCGGGGGCATCATCCGTGGCGGAGTAGCGGATCACCAGTGACGTGTCGGTTCCTGCATCGTTTTCTACGATCTCCACGCTTTCAAACGGGCGATCCAGATCATCATCCGGATCTTTTGTGCCAGAGACGTCAATCACCAACACATCTTCGCCCTTTTCAAAATCCTGAATCTTGATGATTTCACCAGGACCAACGGCACTACCATCCCCGGCATACAAGCCTACATCCAATTCGATCCGAAACGTGTCAGCCCCATCGCCGCCCAACAAAACACTGGCCTCGGGGGGTGTGCCATCTTGTTCTTCGACGTCTTGCTGCCATGTCACGCTATCATCGCCTTTGCCCAAATCCACGCTGCTGGCCTCAGCCCCGCTGTCGGTGCGCGTCACAGTCACCACATCGTCGTCAAAGCCGGAATCGATATCCGAATTTCCCTGATCTTGAACCACAATGGTATCCAAACCAGCACGTCCTTTGATCGCATTGTTGGCCCCCTCGACGGTGATGGTATCGTCGCCGAGGCCCGCATCGATTGCGGAATCATCAACCGTCAGATCAATAGTGTCGTCCCCATCTGCCGTCGATAGGGCCACACCACCGGGGATCGGGACGTCATTGATCACTGTGTCATCCGCAGGCCCGGTCGTGTAAGTGCCCGGTTCGGTAAGCTCCAAAAGATCCTCGGGCGGCGCGGCCTCTGTTGGGGTAGCGACATCATCGTCAGGTGCGTCGTCATCGTCGTCAGAGCCGACCCTATCGATAAAATCCCCGAGCAATGACACAGTTGCAATCGAGTAGAGCGTAAGAAACAATAGCGCCATTCTGGCCTCACTTAGGTATCGAAACGGACCCCCTATCTGACAGGCCTTGGTTAATATCGGATTGATTGCATCTAAGCGCGAAGATCAGTCGCAAATTTCCCTTGTAAGACAGGGGTTGCGCCATGTCTCAAAGCCTCCTATAGACACGCTTCATCATCCACTCCACTGGGAATCGGGTGACGCCTGCGGGCGGCCTGCCAGTGATGTTGAAAGGAAAGCGGCTATGAACGCCCAAGAACTGCGTGATAAAACGCCGGACGAGCTGAAGAACGAGCTGTCCAACCTCAAAAAAGAGGCCTTTAACCTGCGTTTCCAGCAGGCCACTGGTCAACTCGAGAACACTGCACGTATGCGCACCGTAAAACGTGACGCAGCCCGTGTGAAAACAATTCTGAACGAAAAGGCTGCTGCAGCAGCATCGGAGGCTTAATCCCATGCCAAAGCGTATCCTTGCCGGTGTCGTAACATCGAACCAAAACGAGCAAACTGTCACAGTTTCCGTCGAGCGCCGTTACAAGCACCCTCTGCTTCAGAAAACTATTCGTAAGTCCAAAAAATACCGGGCTCATGATGAGAAGAACGCATATGGCGTGGGCGACAAAGTCCGCATCATCGAATGTGCGCCTCGCTCTAAAACCAAGCGCTGGGAAGTTATTGCCGACTAAGGCACGACTTTTCAGTTTCACGAA
This sequence comes from Algirhabdus cladophorae, assembly GCF_044772865.1. GTDB lineage: Bacteria > Pseudomonadota > Alphaproteobacteria > Rhodobacterales > Rhodobacteraceae > Algirhabdus > Algirhabdus cladophorae. Next base: position 3,104,986 of record NZ_CP173029.1, on the reverse strand, counting down.
ACCCTAGGGGCCCGCGCATCGCGGTCTCTATAGGTCGGGAGAAACCATATGATCCAGATGCAGACAAATCTGGATGTAGCTGACAACTCCGGCGCTCGCCGAGTTCAGTGCATCAAGGTTCTGGGTGGTTCCAAGCGTAAATACGCATCCGTGGGTGACATCATTGTCGTCTCGGTTAAGGAAGCCATTCCACGTGGCCGTGTAAAGAAAGGCGACGTCCGTAAGGCCGTTGTTGTTCGCACAGCCAAAGAAGTACGCCGTGACGATGGCACAGCGATCCGTTTTGATCGCAACGCCGCCGTGATCCTCAACAACAACAACGAACCAATGGGTACACGTATCTTTGGCCCAGTTGTGCGTGAGTTGCGTGGCAAGAACTTTATGAAAATCATCTCACTTGCGCCGGAGGTGCTGTAAGATGGCTGCTAAGTTGAAAAAAGGCGATAAGGTCGTCGTACTTGCCGGTAAGGACAAGGGCAAAGAGGGGACAATCACCTCGGTAAGCCCATCGACTGGCAAGGCAGTTGTGGACGGGGTCAACATGGCCATCCGCCACACCAAGCAATCCCAGCAAGCCCAAGGTGGTCGCATCCCGCAAGCGATGCCAATCCAGCTAAGCAACCTGGCCTATGTTGACAAAAACGGCAAAGCGACACGCGTTGGTTTCAAAACTGAAGGCGACAAGAAAGTGCGCGTAGCCAAATCTACAGGGGATGTGATCGATGCTTGATACTGCAAACTACACACCTCGCCTCAAGGTCGCCTATGCGGACACCATCCGCCCGGCCATGAAGGAAGAGTTCGGCTATAAAAACGATATGATGATCCCGCGTCTGGATAAGATCGTGATCAACATCGGCGCTGGCGCCGAAGCCGTTAAAGACAGCAAGAAAGTCAAATCTGCGCAAGAAGATCTGACAGCGATTGCTGGTCAAAAGGCCGTTGTAAACAAAGCCAAGAAATCCATCGCTGGTTTCCGCGTTCGTGAAGACATGCCCTTGGGCACCAAAGTCACATTGCGCGCTGACCGGATGTATGAATTCCTGGATCGTCTGACAACGATTGCGATGCCTCGTATCCGCGACTTCCGCGGCGTATCCGGCAAAAGCTTTGATGGTCGTGGCAACTACGCCATGGGCCTGAAAGAGCACATCGTGTTCCCTGAAATCGATTTTGATAAAGTCGACGAAAACTGGGGCATGGACATCGTAATTTGTACCACTGCGGCAACTGACGCAGAAGCGAAGGCACTGTTGAAGCATTTCAACATGCCCTTCAACAGCTGATCGCGGGGAACTTAGATATGGCTAAAAAATCAATGATCGAACGCGAGAAAAAGCGCGAACGTCTGGTAGCGAAATACGCAACCAAACGTGCCGAGCTGAAAGAAATCGCAGCCGATGAAAGCAAGCCTATGGAAGAGCGTTTCAAAGCGCGTCTTAAGCTTGCAAAACTGCCGCGCAACAGCTCGGCTACTCGTCTCCACAACCGTTGTCAGCTCACTGGCCGTCCTCACGCTTACTACCGTAAGCTGAAGATCAGCCGGATCGCGCTGCGGGAACTTGGCTCGAACGGCCAGATCCCCGGTATGGTTAAGTCAAGCTGGTAAGGGAGAGAACGATATGAACGATCCTATCGGCGATATGCTCACCCGTATCCGTAACGGTCAGCTTCGCGGCAAATCCACTGTAGACACTCCTGCGTCCAAATTGCGCGCTTGGGTTCTCGATGTATTGGCAGACGAAGGCTACATCCGTGGCTACGAAAGCAAATCTGGTAACGACGGCCACCCGGCGTTTGAAATCAGCCTGAAATACTACGAAGGCACTCCTGTTATTCGCGAAGTCAAGCGGGTCTCCAAACCCGGTCGTCGCGTGTACTTGGGCGCTAAAGACATCCCAACAGTCCGTCAGGGCCTCGGCGTGTCGATTGTCAGCACGCCCAAGGGTGTGATGTCGGATGCAAACGCGCGCAGCCAGAACGTTGGCGGCGAAGTGCTTTGCACAGTCTTCTAAGGAACCGCAGATGAGCCGTATTGGTAAAAAACCAGTTGATCTGCCCGCAGGCGTAACTGCCTCGGTTTCCGGTCAGACTGTAGAAGTGAAAGGCCCCAAAGGGACCCGCAGCTTTACCGCCACAGATGATGTGACAATCACTGTAGAAGATAACGTGGTCAGCATTGACCCCCGCGGCAAATCCAAGCGCGCGCGTCAGCAGTGGGGCATGAGCCGCACAATGATCGCAAACTTGGTGACTGGCGTGACCGATGGCTTCAAGAAAGAGCTTGAGATCAACGGTGTGGGGTACCGGGCACAGATGCAGGGCAACACCCTGAAACTGTCCTTGGGTCTGAGCCACGAAGTGAACTTTGAGGCCCCTGAAGGTGTAACCGTCACAGCCCCAAAGCAAACGCAAATCTTTGTTGAAGGTATCGACGAACAGCTTGTTGGTCAGGTTGCTGCGAATATTCGCGCCTGGCGTAAACCCGAGCCCTATAAGGGCAAAGGCATCAAGTATGTGGACGAATACATCTTCCGCAAAGAAGGCAAGAAGAAGTAAGGACGCAAACAATGGCAAACAGCAAACGAGACCTGTTCGTGAAGCGCCGCCTGCGCGTTCGGAACAAATTGCGCAAACGGAATCCGGGTGGCATGCGCCTTTCCGTTCACCGCAGCAACAAAAACATCAGCGTGCAGCTGATCGACGATGTAAACGGTGTAACTGTTGCGTCGGCCTCTTCCCTTGAGAAATCGTTGGGTGTGGTTGGCAAAAACAACATCGAAGCTGCGACGAAAGTCGGGGCAGCCATCGCCGAGCGCGCCAAAAAAGCCAAAGTGACCGAATGTTATTTCGATCGTGGCGGTTTCCTCTTTCACGGGAAGGTAAAGGCTTTGGCCGATGCTGCTCGTGAAGGTGGCATGAAATTCTAGGAGACGGATAATGGCAGAACGTGAAAACCGTCGGGGAAAAGGTCGCGACCGCGAAGAAACCCCCGAATTCGCCGATCGTCTCGTAGCGATCAACCGCGTATCGAAAACCGTTAAAGGTGGTAAACGCTTTGGCTTTGCAGCCCTGGTTGTAGTCGGTGACCAAAAAGGTCGCGTTGGCTTCGGCAAAGGGAAAGCCAAAGAGGTGCCTGAAGCGATCCGCAAGGCAACTGAACAAGCCAAACGTCAAATGATCCGCGTGCCTTTGCGCGAAGGTCGGACGTTGCATCACGACATGGCCGGCCGTCACGGCGCGGGCAAAGTCACCATGCGCACAGCCCCTCAGGGTACTGGGATCATCGCTGGTGGTCCAATGCGTGCCGTATTCGAGATGCTGGGTGTTCAGGATGTTGTTGCGAAATCTATCGGTTCGCAAAACCCCTACAACATGATCCGCGCCACAATCGATGGTCTGCAAAAAGAAAGCAGCCCCCGTATGGTCGCACAGCGTCGTGGTAAGAAAGTGGCCGACATCTTGCAAAAAGATGCAGCCCCTGCTGCTGCACCTGCCGAAGCTGCTGCTGAAGCAGCAGACGCGTAAGGAGGATTTGATCCATGGCTAAAACCATCGTTGTAAAACAAATCGGCTCCCCCATCCGCCGCCCGCAAAAACAGCGCGCGACACTGGTGGGTCTGGGCCTGAACAAGATGCACAAGACCCGCGAGCTGGAAGACACACCTTCCGTCCGCGGCATGGTCAACAGCATCCCGCACCTCGTAGAAATCATCGAAGAGCGCGGCTAAGACGCCTAACGCGCCTTACGTTGGAAAATCTAGAACGCCCCGCGAGTGATCGTGGGGCGTTTTGCTTATCTAGCACTGTTATCCTTCGCACGGGTCCCGAATAGGGGCCCGTGCAGCGCCCGACCCTTCCCCGTGGGAAGGGCGCCCTTCGGGCTTCCTTGTGCTGCCGCACGCTTCGACCTCAATGGCTCCGCAGGAGCCTTTGCAAGACGGTCTCCGCCCCAAGGGTCGGGCGCTGTACTCTTGTTGAAAAAGGAAAGCCGGTCAGTTTCCTGACCGGCTAGGCACGACACAGTGTCCTTTAGTGACAAAATGGGCTCAAAGTTATCGGACCTCGTCCGGCCAATCACCAATTCCACAAGCACCCTAACACAGCGTCTCAATTCTTATCCGCAGGGTAGTGAACCAAGACATCCATGCCCACGATTGCCTTCTGCACTGCAAAAGGTTCTTGGGCTACGACGTCTACACGATTTGGCGGGGCACTATGTGGTATCAGAGCGCCTGACAATTTCGAATTCTCACCAATTCATCCCTAACAAGGTGCTTCACTGAGTATACCACCTCAGTGCGTCAAGATCGGGGAGTTCAAAAAAGCGTCTAACAAGATGCTCTCTCTTTCTCCCTTTCAAATAAGGATTGAGTAAGTGGGTTTCAAATTGGTGATTACAAGTACTGCGAGCGAGTACAATGCTGACTGACTGCAAGCTAGAGCCACGCCCAACCCTCCCTCCAGAAGGCGCATTCGCACCCAGCCAGGCTTGGGCGCTGTCCTTCTGTAAGGTGTGGAAAATTTGAACTAGGGCCGCACAATGACCTTTGCCATGCATTTTAAACAACAATCTCTATGCACTCAGCGCATAGCGGGGTTACACACTTGGCCAGTTCTCGATCTACGCAGTTTCCCGTAGACCACAACCAACAACACACGCATGAAAGATAGCCCCATGACCTTTATCAAACGCTCCTTCGCCCAGATCAAAACCGCTCTGAAATCCGAGCCCTGCGAATGCTGGACCGAATACCTGCGCAAGTCTTACAAGTAAGGCCCTTGCGCCAAGCAGTTGTCGCGTTTATACGCGCCCAGTGGCCGTATCCATGGCCACTCGAATCAACTGTAACGCCGTGTTCGCCCCATTTGCTCGGGGGTGCTTCCGGCAAGGAGAGAGCAAAATGGTACGTTTGAACGAACTGCACGACAATCCCGGTGCAACCAAGCCACGCAAGCGCGTTGGCCGTGGTCCCGGTTCCGGCACTGGTAAGACCGGTGGCCGTGGTATCAAAGGTCAGAAATCCCGTTCCGGTGTGGCGATCAAAGGCTACGAAGGCGGTCAGATGCCTTTGTACCAACGTCTGCCAAAGCGTGGCTTCAACAAACCGAACCGCAAGAAATTTGCAGTCGTTAACCTTGGCTTGATCCAGAAGTTCATCGACGAAAAGAAACTGGACGCCAAAGCGGACATCACCGAAGACGCATTGGTCGCATCCGGCCTTGTCCGTCGCAAATTGGACGGCATTCGTGTGCTGGCCAAAGGTGAAATCACAGCCAAAGCCAAAATCGCTGTCACTGGGGCCTCCAAAGGCGCCATCGAGGCAGTTGAAAAGGCAGGCGGCTCGCTGACGGTCACAGCTGCGACAGCAGCCGAATAATAGGTTGTAGCAGGGCGCACGCGCCCCTACATATCTATCAGAGTTTTCCAGCGCCGCCTCAACGGGGAACCGTAGGGCGGCGTTTTTTGATGAAAGAGACCACATATGGCATCTGCAGCAGAGCAAATGGCCGCAAACATGAGCTGGGGCGCCTTCGGGAAAGCCACAGAATTGCGCCAACGGATCCTGTTCACCCTCGGGCTTTTGATCGTTTACCGTTTGGGGACATATATCCCCGTTCCGGGCATCGATGCGAACCAATTGCGCGCCTTTATGGACCAAGCACAGGCGGGTCTGGGTGGCGTTTTGAACATGTTCACCGGCGGCGCGATCTCGCGGATGGGCATATTTGCGCTGGGGATTATGCCGTATATTTCGGCCTCGATCATTGTGCAGCTTATGACCGCCATGGTGCCTGCCCTTGAGCAGCTCAAGAAAGAAGGCGAACAGGGCCGCAAAAAGATCAACCAATACACCCGTTACGGCACCGTGGTTCTGGCCACGTTCCAAGCCTACGGTCTGGCCGCGTCCCTGCAAGCCGGTGATCTGGCGACCAACCCGGGTTGGTTCTTTATGGCGACCTGTGTGATCACCCTCGTGGGCGGCACCATGTTCCTGATGTGGCTGGGTGAACAGATCACGGCGCGGGGTATTGGTAACGGTATCTCACTGATCATCTTCGTTGGCATTATCGCTGAACTACCTGCTGCTTTGGCGCAGTTCTTTGAACAAGGCCGCTCTGGCGCTCTGTCCACGCCAATGATCCTGGGTGTGATTATCATGCTCTTGGGCACGCTGACCTTCGTTGTGTTCATGGAGCGCGCTCTGCGCAAAATCCATATCCAGTACCCGCGTCGCCAAGTGGGTATGAAAGTCTATGACGGTGGTTCCAGCCACTTGCCGGTCAAAGTGAACCCGGCGGGCGTGATCCCTGCGATCTTTGCATCATCCCTGTTGTTGCTGCCGACCACTTTGGCCACGTTCAGTGGTTCGGAGACCGGTCCTGTTATGGCGACGATCCTTGCCTATTTTGGCCCTGGTCAGCCGCTCTATCTGCTGTTCTTTGCAGCGATGATTATCTTCTTTACGTTCTTTTATACCTTCAACGTGTCGTTCAAGACCGATGACGTGGCCGATAACCTCAAGAACCAGAATGGCTTTGTTCCTGGCATCCGTCCGGGCAAGAAAACCGCCGAGTATCTGGATTATGTGGTGACGCGGCTTCTTGTCGTAGGGTCAGTCTATTTGGCTGTGGTATGTCTGCTGCCAGAGATCGTTCGCGCGAATCTGTCGATCACGGCATATTTTGGCGGGACATCGATCTTGATCATCGTGTCCGTTGGCATGGATACGGTGCAACAGATACAAAGCCATCTGCTCGCGCACCAATATGAAGGACTCATTGAGAAGTCTCAGTTGCGCGGAAGAAAGCGTAAGAAGGGACCTGCACGTCGATGAATATAATACTTTTAGGCCCTCCAGGGGCCGGTAAAGGCACGCAAGCTGGCCGTTTGGTCGCCGAGCGTAACATGATGCAACTTTCTACGGGTGATATGCTCCGCGCCGCAAAAGACAGCGGAACCGAAATGGGCAAGATCGTAGCGGGCGTCATGGAACGCGGCGAGTTGGTCACAGATGAGATCGTGATTGGTCTGATCCGTGAAAAGTTGGAAGAAGGCGGCGACCACGGCGGCTTTATCTTTGATGGCTTCCCACGGACCTTGGCGCAGGCTGATGCGCTGGGTGATTTGTTGGCTGAAACGGGCCAGACGCTGGATCACGTTGTAGAGCTACAAGTCAATGACGATATCCTAGTAGAGCGCATCGTCGGTCGCGCAGCAGAAGCCGTTGCCGCAGGCGGCACCGCCCGTGCTGACGACAACGCAGAAAGCCTGAAGATCCGTCTGATGGAATACTACAAAAAGACGTCCCCCCTGCTGGGCTATTACTATGCTAAAGGCGACCTCACCTCGATTGATGGGCTGGGAACCATGGACGCAGTGGCATCGGATTTGGCCAAAGTTCTGGGCTAAACACCCTCACAAGTAAGACTGAAAAGATGCAGCTCATTGCTGCGTTTTTTGTGGGCGGTAACAGGGTTGTAGAAAACCCGTTAATCCCCTCTTGACGATCCGTCCGAAGGGTCATAGTTACTGCCATCTTCTAGCGAAGAATCATATGTGGCTAGGGTCGCTCCTGACGTCACAGACTACCTGATATGACAGCGGCCCGTGGTGTAAAAACCTTCGGGCCTCAGTTGTGAAAAAAGGGTCTGGTATCACGGACCCGCAACGAAAAGGAATTGCACACGTGGCACGTATCGCCGGCGTAAACATCCCGACTGCAAAGCGGGTCCCAATCGCCCTCACTTACATCACCGGAATTGGCAACACATCTGCTGAATCCATCTGCGAAGCTGTCGGTATCGACCGCACACGTCGCGTCAACGAACTGTCCGATGCCGAAGTTTTGGCCATCCGCGAGCACATCGATGCCAACCACATGGTTGAAGGCGACTTGCGCCGCGAAGTTCAGATGAACATCAAACGCCTGATGGACCTTGGTTGCTACCGCGGCCTGCGTCACCGTCGTAACCTGCCCGTTCGCGGTCAGCGTACCCACACCAACGCTCGTACTCGCAAAGGTCCTGCAAAGGCCATTGCTGGTAAGAAGAAATAAGGGGGTCTGATCCAATGGCACGCGATAAGACACGTATGAAGAAAAAAGAGCGCAAGAATATCGCCGCAGGCGTTGCTCACGTAAACTCTTCTTTCAACAACACAAAAATCCTGATTTCCGATGTTCAAGGCAATGCGATCGCTTGGTCCTCTGCTGGGACTATGGGCTTCAAAGGCTCGCGGAAATCCACACCCTATGCGGCTCAGATGGCTGCAGAGGACGCTGGCAAAAAAGCACAGGATCACGGCGTGAAAACGTTGGAAGTCGAAGTGCAGGGTCCAGGTGGCGGGCGCGAAAGTGCATTGCGCGCTTTGGCAGCTATCGGGTTCAACATCACATCGATCCGTGACGTGACACCCATGGCGCACAACGGCTGCCGTCCACCAAAACGCCGCCGCGTATAAGTCTACACCTACGTTTGGGGCCTGCGGTTTTCGCATGGCCCCACTCCGTCATTTTAACCTCGGGCGCTTGCCTTTTTGGGACATGGAAAGGCAGCAAGAATGGAGGGACGCATGATCCACAAGAACTGGGCAGAACTGATCAAACCAACACAGTTGGAGATCAAACCAGGTAACGAACCTGCACGTCAAGCGACAGTCATCGCAGAACCGCTGGAGCGCGGCTTTGGTCTGACATTGGGCAACGCCCTGCGCCGCATTTTGATGAGCTCGCTGCAAGGTGCGGCCATCACATCCGTGCAGATCGACAACGTGCTGCACGAATTCTCCAGCGTGGCTGGTGTCCGTGAAGATGTGACTGACATCATCTTGAACCTCAAAGGCGTCTCCTTGCGCATGGAGGTTGACGGACCCAAGCGTCTGTCGATCCAAGCCAAGGGTCCCGGCGTTGTCACAGCTGCTGACATCACTGAAACAGCGGGCATCGATGTGTTGAACAAAGATCACGTGATCTGTCACCTCGACGACGGCGCTGACGTCTACATGGAACTGACTGTGAACACAGGCAAGGGCTATGTCGCGGCTGAAAAGAACAAGCCAGAAGATGCGCCAATTGGTCTTATCCCAATCGATGCGATCTACTCGCCAGTGAAAAAAGTCAGCTATGATGTTCAGCCGACCCGTGAAGGTCAGGTTCTGGACTATGACAAACTGACACTGAAGCTGGAAACAGATGGCTCAATCACGCCAGATGACGCCGTGGCTTTTGCAGCCCGCATCTTGCAGGATCAACTGTCGATCTTCGTGAACTTTGACGAGCCCGAGTCTGCCTCTGCTGCGGCAGAAGACGATGGTTTGGAATTCAACCCGCTGCTCTTGAAAAAGGTCGACGAGTTGGAATTGTCCGTACGTTCGGCGAACTGCCTGAAGAACGACAATATAGTGTATATTGGCGATCTGATCCAAAAGACCGAAGCAGAAATGCTGCGCACACCGAACTTTGGCCGCAAATCTTTGAACGAGATCAAAGAAGTGCTGTCGGGCATGGGTCTGCACCTTGGCATGGATGTTGAGGACTGGCCACCGGACAACATCGAAGATCTGGCCAAGAAATTCGAAGACAACTTCTAAAGACTTCGGTTGGCCTGATCGTATTGGGCCAACCAACCACCGGAACGCTTCTGTTCCACCTTGGGCATTCACGCCCCAATTTGAAGAGCTGACACGCATCAGACTCTCGCTACAAAGTATAAAGAAGGACTATCAAAATGCGCCACGCCCGTGGATACCGTCGTCTGAACCGGACGCATGAACACCGTAAAGCTCTGTTTGCCAACATGGCAGGCTCGCTGATCGAACATGAACAGATTAAAACAACATTGCCAAAAGCCAAAGAGCTGAAGCGCGTCATCGAAAAACTCGTGACCCTTGGCAAGCGTGGCGATTTGCACGCCCGTCGTCAGGCCGCCAGCCGTCTCAAGCAAGACGCCTACGTTGCCAAACTTTTCGAAGTTCTCGGCCCACGCTACAAAGACCGCCAAGGTGGTTACGTGCGCGTTCTCAAGGCTGGCTTCCGCTACGGTGACATGGCGCCAATGGCGATCATCGAATTCGTAGACCGCGACCGTGACGCCAAAGGCGCTGGCGACAAAGCTCGCCTCGCTGCGGAAGAAGCTGCCGCTGAATAAGCTGCTTCTCTAGCCTAGAAATTTTTGAAACCCTCGCTGTCCGCAGCGGGGGTTTCTTGTTTTTTGAGACACGTGTTACGCTTGCGCTGTATCGCCAAAAGGAAACCCCATGCATATCGTCGCAACCATCCTGATCGCATTGATTGTGTTATTACATTTCTACATCGCGTGGTTCGAGATGTTCGCGTGGGAAAGCCGTGGTCCGATGGTCTTCCAAAATTTCCCCAAAGACCTCTTTGCCCCAACCAAAGCAATGGCCGCCAATCAGGGGCTGTACAACGCGTTCCTCGCGGTAGGCTTGGTATGGTCCCTGCTGATCCGCGACCCGATTTGGGCCAAAAACATCGCCCTTTGTTTTCTAGGATTTGTTCTGGTGGCGGGTGTCTATGGCGCGGCAACGGTATCGACCCGCATCCTCTTTGTGCAATCGGTTCCGGCGACCTTGGCCATCGTCGCAGTCTTGCTGTCGCGCAATTGAAATGAATGATGGGCAGACCCATCTAACTGACATGAAACACTTGCTTACATCCGCCCTGTTGGTCCTCGCGACCTTTCCCCACGTCTCACCCGCTATGGCACAAACCAAAGTGCCCGACAGCCAGATCGAAATTCAACTGGGCTTTGCACCCTTGGTCAAACAAGCAGCCCCCGCTGTGGTCAACATCTACGCCCGTCGCGTGGTGCAAACCCAAACCAGCCCCTTTGCGGGCGATCCGTTTTTTGACAATCTTTTCCGTGACATGCGCCAATCGCGCCCCAAAGTGCAGAACTCGCTCGGCTCGGGTGTGATCCTGTCGGAAGACGGCATTTTGGTTTCTAATTACCATGTGGTTGGGATGGCCACAGACATCCGAGTGGTGCTCAACGACCGGCGAGAATATTCAGCCAAGGTTTTGTTGGGGGATCAAGATGCAGACATCGCCATCCTGCAAATTGAGACAGACGAGGCACTGCCCTACCTGCCGTTTCGCGCGTCGCAAAGTGTTGAGGTCGGCGAACTGGTGCTGGCCATTGGGAACCCTTTTGGTGTGGGTCAAACCGTATCCAGCGGCATCGTGTCGGGCCTTGCGCGATCCGGCACGGCGACGGGAAACGCGCGCGGCTATTTCATCCAAACCGATGCGCCGATCAACCCGGGCAATTCGGGTGGCGCGCTTATTGATGTGCAAGGCAATTTGATCGGCGTGAACACATCGATCCTGACCCGTTCAGGCGGCTCAAACGGCATTGGGTTTGCGATCCCTGCGGATTTGGTGGCGCAATTTGTCAGCCAAGCCAAGGCAGGCAATACCGAATTTATTCGCCCTTGGGCCGGCATCACGGGCCAATCCGTCGATCAAGCCTTGTCCGAGGGATTGGGTCTGCCGCGCCCTGAGGGCGTTGTGATTTCGCAGATAAATCCTGACAGTCCTTTTGCCAAGGCGGGACTTGCCGTGGGCGATGTAATCCTGCGTGTGGATGGCTTGCCAGTAAATACCCCAGCCGAGATGCTGTTTCGCATGTCCCTGCGGGGACAAGGGGATCTGGTCGACTTTGACGTGATCCTGAATGGCCAAGAAAAAACTGTCGCCGTGCCCATGCTTGCCCCTCCGAAAATTCAACAAAGCACTGTTTTGCAAATGCCTGTGGATGGGCCCTTGGCAGGCCTTAGTGTTGCCTTGGCTGATGCAGCCGTGCGCACTGAATTGCGCCTGCCGCCCTCGGTCCAAGGGGTTGTGGTGTTGAACCCCGGCCCAACAGCCGGGCGAATTGGTCTTCGTCCAGGCGATGTTTTGCGCGAGATCAACAATACACCAATCGTCGCTTTGCAGGATGTAGCGGATACACTGAATAGCAGTGGGCGTAGGGTAAAAATTTCGGCGCAACGGGGCAATCAGCGACTGACCTTGCGGTTCGGTTTGTAATGGCGGATCTATTTGATACTGGCCCAGTTGCGACGGATACCGGGCCGCGCCCCTTGGCTGACGTGTTGCGTCCGCAAACATTGGCCGAGGTTATTGGCCAAGATCACGTTTTAGGCCCCGAGGGTCCCTTGGGCGCGATGCTTGCCAGTGGTCACTTGTCTTCGCTGATCCTGTGGGGGCCGCCAGGTGTCGGCAAAACCACCATCGCACGGCTGTTGGCGGATCAAACAGATCTGCATTTTGTCCAGATCAGCGCGATCTTTACAGGCGTGCCGGATCTGCGCAAAGTCTTTGAAGCCGCCAAAATGCGCCGCGCCAATGGCAAAGGCACGTTGCTGTTTGTCGACGAAATCCACCGATTTAACAAAGCTCAACAGGACGGTTTTCTGCCCCATATGGAGGATGGAACGATCCTGCTTGTGGGGGCGACCACAGAAAACCCATCATTCGAGTTGAATGCTGCGGTCCTGAGCCGCGCGCAGGTTATGGTATTGAACCGGCTTGAATTGGCTGATTTGGAACGACTTGCACAACGCTCTGAAAAGGCGTTGGACAAGCCGCTTCCCCTTGATGGTCCTGCGCGCGAGGCCCTGTTGGAAATGGCCGATGGTGATGGGCGGGCCTTGCTCAATCTGATCGAACAGGTGGCTGGCTGGAAAACGGACGCAAAACTCGACACCAAAACACTGGGTCAACGCCTGATGCGCCGCGCTGCGCAATACGACAAATCCGGCGATGCCCATTACAATCTGATCAGTGCGCTTCATAAATCTGTGCGCGGCTCGGATCCCGATGCAGCGCTCTATTGGTTTGCACGCATGTTGGAGGGGGGCGAGGATCCGCGCTTTCTGGCCCGCCGGATCACACGTATGGCTGTGGAAGACATCGGTCTGGCTGATCCGCAAGCCCAAGCGATTTGCCTGCAAAGTTGGGAGACTTACGAGCGCCTTGGCAGTCCCGAAGGCGAACTGGCCCTATCGCAAGCCGTGGCGTATTTGGCGTTGGCCCCCAAATCTAACGCCAACTACGTGGCCTACAAAGCGGCCCGCAATGCAGCAAAGCAAACCGGGTCATCCCTGCCGCCCAAACATATCCTCAATGCGCCGACATCGCTGATGAAGGATCAAGGTTATGGCGATGGATACGATTACGACCATGATGCCGAAGACGGATTTTCCGGTCAAAACTATTTCCCTGATGATATGAAACGCCCGGTCTATTACCAGCCGGTCGAACGGGGGTTTGAACGCGAGTTGAAACGCCGCCTCGACTACTTTGTCAAACTGCGCGCAAAGCGGAACAGTTGACAAGCCGCGCCGCAGCAGTGACAGAGCGCGCATGACCTATCTATTGATCGCCCTTGGCGGTGCGGCTGGTGCCGTGCTGCGCTACCTTGTTGGAATGGCCGTTGCCTTTCCCATGGGCACGATGGTTGTCAATGTGCTGGGCAGTTTTGTCATGGGGCTGGCGTTGGTCTGGGTCGCGCATCATGTCAAATGGTCCCCTTTGGTCATGACGGGGCTGCTGGGTGGCTTTACCACCTTCAGTGCGTTCTCATTGGACACTCTAAAATTGGTTGAAACCGGGCGGCTGGGAACAGCGGCCCTTTATGTCACAGGGTCAGTTGTTCTGTCCTTGATGGCAGTATTTGCGGGCGTGATGCTGGCACGAGGGGCAGGGGCATGAGCCGCGTACAAACACTGGAAGTCACATCAGACGAGACCGATCAGCGGATTGATCGGTGGCTGCGCAAACGCTTCCCGCATCTGGCTCAAAGCCGGATCGAAAAGATGTGCCGCAAGGGTGAATTGCGCCTCGATGGCGGGCGGGTGAAGTCCTCGACCCGTGTCGTGGCAGGTCAAATGGTGCGCGTACCGCCAATCCCTGAACCGGGCCAGATCACCGCGCAGGCGAAGACTTCGATCTCGGATGAGGACGCAAAGTTCATCCAATCCTGCGTCATTTACCGGGACGATCATATCATTGCCCTCAACAAACCCCCCGGATTGGCAAGCCAAGGTGGTAGCAAAATAACCCGCCATGTGGATGCCCTGTCGGAGGCATTGAAGTTCGGTCTGGAGGACCGACCAAAACTGGTGCATCGCCTGGACAAGGATACCTCTGGGGTTTTGCTTTTGGCGCGGACCCGTCATGCAGCTGCCGAATTGACAAAGGCACTGCGCCACCATGGTACGCGCAAAATTTACTGGGCCATCGTTGCAGGCGTTCCCCATCCCAAAATGGGGACAATCAAATATGGATTGATGAAGGCCCCGGGCCATGGTCGCAGCGGTGAAGGCGAAAAGATGATTTGCCTGCATCCACGCGATGTGGATAGCACCGAAGGCGCCAAGCGCGCCACGACGGATTATGCCGTTCTTAGCCCCTTGGCACAGCGGGCGGCGTGGATGGCGCTGATCCCTGTCACAGGCCGCACCCATCAATTGCGCGCCCATATGGCCGAGATGGGCCACCCGATTATTGGCGATGGCAAATATGGAGGCTCTGGTCAGGAAAATATGGGCGACGGATGGGGGTCACAATTGGGTGGCGATATCAGCAAAAAGCTGCATCTGCATGCCCGATCCCTCAGTTTTGAACACCCCTATTCCAAGGCCGTGATGCACCTAACCGCCCCGCTGCCCGATCATATGCAAAACAGTTGGGATACATTCGGATGGCAAGTTGGTGATGTGCCTGTTGATCCTTTTGAGGATGAGGTTTGATGGGCGATCTGCGGCTGGTCATTTTTGATGTTGATGGCACCTTGGTCGACAGCCAAGGCACAATTGTTTTGGCAATGAACGCTGGTCTAAAGCATGCAGGCCTTGCGCCGCTGTCGCGTGAGAAAATTCTCAGTATCGTGGGGCTGTCGCTGCCAGAGGCCGCCGAACTGTTGGTTCCGGGCGGAACCCCGCAGCAACACGCCGATTTGGCAGAAGGATATCGTCGGGCATACCGACTTGAACGCGAGGCCGCAGGGCCCACCAAATCCAGCCCGCTTTATCCCGGTGCACTGGAGACGTTGACGACATTGAACGGCCAACCGGAAACCTTGTTGGGGGTGGCTACAGGGAAATCCAAACGCGGTTTGGATATCTTGATCGCCTCATATGGCTTGGAAAAACACTTCGTCACGCTGCAAGCGGCAGATTTCCACCCCTCCAAACCAAGCCCATCAATGGTTCTTCAAGCACTGGACGAGGCCGGTGTTGATGCGGCCCAAGCCGTGATGATCGGCGATACAACCTATGATATCGAGATGGGCTGCGCTGCGGGTGTCAAGACAATTGGTGTCGCTTGGGGCTACCACGCTGTTGAGGATCTGTTGGCCTCGGGCGCCCATAAAATCGCAACTGAGTTTGCGCAAATCCCTTCATTAATAGACGAGCTTTTGGGGGCCTAGACGTGAGCGATTGGAAGCAAAAGCGGTTTTGGACCAGTGCCAGTACAACTCGGACCGATGCAGGTTTTGGGATCTTACTGGATGATCGTGCGATTAAGACCCCTGCCAAAGCCGGATTGATTGTGCCGACGCAGTCCATGGCCGCTGAAATCGCGGCAGAATGGGACGCCCAAGAAACCACCATTGATCCCGGCAGCATGCCGATCACGCGTGCGGCAAATGCGGCGATTGATAAGGTGCAACACCAACGGGCCGCTGTGGCCGACATGTTGTCCGAATACGGTGGCACGGATCTGTTGTGTTATCGCGCCAACAGCCCCGTTGAGCTGGCCCAGCGTCAGTCCGAGGGATGGGATCCACTGTTATCGTGGTCTGCGCAGACGCTTTCGGCGCCTTTGAACACCGGCCAAGGCGTGATGCACATTGATCAACCGGCTGAAAGTCTGACGACCCTTGCAAAGCGGGTTCATCAGTTTGATCCGTTTGAACTGACTGGTTTTCACGATCTGGTCGCTTTGTCCGGATCTTTGATTTTGGCTTTTGCCGTTGTTGAGGATCACATCACCGCGCAATCTGCATGGGATCTCAGCCGCATCGATGAAACATGGCAAATCGAGCAATGGGGTCATGACGAAGAAGCCGAATCGATGGCGCAAACCAAACAATTAGCGTTTTTTGACGCCCAACGGTTTCTCAATTTGCTCAAAGAATGAACGTTAACTAACTTTTTTCCGCACAGCCAAATGAACCCAAATCGATGCTACGTCGGAACGACAGCACGAAAGGGTCAACCTTCATGACCTTTATCCGTGAGTTGCCATAATTTTATTCATTTGCCCTATATCTAGCGCTGAAACTGGCGGGAATCAGCCCGAAGCTCTAAATGCAATACGCGTTTAGAGCGAAGTTATCGGTGAATTGGCCCTAGGCATTTTGTGAAACTGCCCAAAAAGTCGCCACTTACATCAGAGATGCTTACCTAATTTGCCTTTTCACGCCGAACCCGAGTGACGCAGGATTTCGCTTGAAACTTTTGAGACGATGTTACATTTTTTGTTGGTGCCCACGGGGTGGCACACACTCAAACCTTTGATCAAAAGATCAAAGAACCACCATAAACGGTGGAAAATCAGGAAGAGGTAACTATGAAAAAATCCGTATTTCTTGGAGCACTAACAGTTGCGGGCCTTGCTGCCGGCGCTGCTGCTGCGGGTACGTTGGACGACGTAAAAGCACGCGGCAAGCTGAACTGTGGTGTGACAACTGGTCTGGTGGGCTTTGCCGCACCGGACGCAAACGGCGTTTGGAACGGCTTTGACGTTTCCGTATGTCGCGCTGTTGCTGCTGCTGTCCTTGGCGACGGCATGGCCGTAGAATTTGTGCCAACAACAGGTAAAACACGTTTTACTGCTTTGGCATCCGGCGAAATCGACATGTTGGCACGTAACACAACATGGACATTCTCCCGTGACGTTGACCTGAAGTTCACTTTCGTAGGTGTTAACTACTACGATGGTCAGGGCTTTATGGCACCAAAGGAACTGGGCGTTGCATCTGCAAAAGACCTGGACGGCGCAACAGTATGTATCCAAACGGGTACAACAACCGAGCTGAACTTGGCTGATTTCTTCCGCTCGAACGGCATCTCTTACGAGCCAGTGCCGATTGAGACAAGCGCAGAAGCACAGCAGCAGTATCTTGCCGGTGCATGCGACGTGTTCACAACTGACGCATCCGGCCTGGCCGCGACACGTGCGACTTTTGAGAACCCAGGCGATCACGTTCTGTTGCCAGAAATCGTATCTAAAGAGCCACTCGGCCCATTGGTACGTCACGGCGACAACGAGTGGGGCGACGTTGTGCGCTGGACTCTGAACGCATTGATCACAGCTGAAGAGCTGGGCGTCACATCCGCAAACATCTCTGAGATGTCCATGGAAGCTGGCAAGAACCCAGAAATCAACCGTCTGTTGGGTACCGAAGGTACACTGGGCGAAATGCTGGGTCTGTCCGCAGACTGGGCGAAAAACGCTATTGCGGTCTCCGGCAACTACGGTGAGATCTTTGAAAAGAACATCGGTGAGAACACTCCGATCGGTCTGGCCCGTGGCCTGAACGCTCAGTGGACTGACGGTGGCCTGATCTACTCCCCACCATTCCGCTAAAAACTCTACGGCAAAGGGCGCGGATACTTCCGCGCCCTTTTCCTTTCTACCGACCACCACCAATAATTCTTATGCCTGAACCGTGCAGAGTGGGATAACCCACCAACAGATGTTCAGGGCAGCCAGGGAAGTCACATCATGACAGCACTGACCGACCCCCCAAAGGGCTCGTTCCAGATAGGTATGTTGCTAAGCGACACACGCTATCGGTCCATCACCCTTCAAGCGATTGCCGCCATCATACTGGCCGCATCCATTGCATATCTCGCAAACAACCTTGCCACCAACTTGGCCGCACAAGGCCTAAGGATTGATTTTAGTTTCCTAGGTGCGCCTGCGGGGTACGACATCAACCAGACCTTGATCGAATATACCAGCCAGTCGACCAATATTAGGGCGGCCTTTGTCGGCATCCTGAACACGTTGCTGGTCGCGTTTCTTGCGTGTTTGATGGCGACGGTTTTTGGGGTGCTTGCTGGGGTCTTGCGATTGTCTAACAACTGGTTGGTCAGCAAACTGATGGCCTTCTACGTGGAAATCTTCCGCAATATTCCAGTGCTGATCTGGATCATCATTATCTTTACCATCATGACGGCGGTTTTGCCGGGGCCACGAGCGTTCCGAGGCGACAACGCGACGTCGAGCATGCTTTTTGACGCCTTCGCTTTCACCAACCGCGGTATCTATATTCCGGCACCGGTTTGGGGCGCTGGATCTATGGTGGTTGTGGCAACATTCATTGCCTCAGTCATTGGCGTTTTTGCCTATCGCCGCTATGCCACGAACCTGTTGTTTGCGACTGGTAAGTTGTTGCCAATGACATGGCCCAGCATTGCGATCTTTTTTGTGCCCACACTGATCATGTTCTTTATCATGGGCCAGCCGGTCAGCTTGGATTACCCCGAGCTGAAGGGCTTTAACTTTGCTGGCGGTATCAAGATCGGCGCGCCTTTGATTGCCATCTGGTTTGCCTTGTCGATCTACACAGGCGCGTTTATTGCCGAAAACGTGCGTGCTGGCATCCAAGCGATCTCGAAAGGTCAGACCGAAGCTGCGGGGGCCTTGGGCCTGCGTTCTGGGCGGATCACTAGCCTGATCGTATTGCCGCAAGCGCTGCGCATCATCATCCCGCCGTTGATTTCAAATTACCTCAACATCACCAAAAACTCGTCACTGGCTATCCTAGTGGGCTACGCAGACGTCACCGCGACCTTGGGGGGCATTACCCTGAACCAAACCGGTCGGGCTATTGAATGCGTTCTGCTGTTGATGCTGTTCTACCTCATCATCTCGCTGACGATTTCCGCTGTGATCAACGTCTACAACAACGCAATCAAACTGAAGGAGCGGTAAGAATGTCTGATCAATCAACAAACTCAGTCGCTTTTGTACGTACCGAAGAGGTGCCTGCATCTGCTCCGCCATCAACGGCGACAGGACCTGTAAAATGGATCAAAGACAACCTGTTCGCAAGTGTCGGCAATTCGATCCTGACCATTGTGTCGCTTCTGGTGATCTACAAGGTTCTTGCGGGCACATTGCCTTGGATGCTGAACGGGATTTGGAACAGCAACAGCTTGGCCGAATGTCGGGAAATCCTGCAGGGTGAAACCGGTGCCTGTTTTGCGGTTTTGTCCGAACGCTGGAACCAGCTGATCTTTGGCTTCAAATATCCGGCCGACCTGTATTGGCGTCCGTCTATTGCCTGTGTGCTGTTCTTCTTTGCAGCGGCTCCTGTGTTGTTCTTCAAACTGCCGCGTAAAATGCTGATCATCACGGGTCTGTTCCCCTTCATCGCCTATTACCTGATCTGGGGCGGCTCGATCTTTACACCTATTCTGGCTTTGGCTGGTGTTGTTGCAGGCTACCTTGTCTATGCACGCTTTGTGACTGGCAGCTTCGCAACCGGTTTCTTTGGTGGCATCGCCGCAGCCTTCGCAGTGTGGATCATTGGCGGTTACATTTTGCCGGATGTGGAAATCACTGAAGGCGCGATGCGGTCTGTTCCATCCCGTGATCTGGGTGGCTTCATGTTGAACATGATGTTGGGTGTAACCTGTGTGTCCCTGTCCTTGCCGATCGGGATCGCATTGGCGCTGGGCCGTCAATCCAGCATGCCGTTGATCAAATACGTCTGCGTTGTGTTCATTGAATTCATTCGTGGTGTGCCGTTGATCACATTGCTGTTCGTAGCTTCCGTGATGTTGTCCTACTTCTTCCCACCGGAAGCGACAGTCGACTTGTTCTTGCGGGTTGTGATCATGATCACCATCTTCTCCTCGGCCTATATCGCCGAGGTGATCCGTGGCGGTCTGGCCGCTTTGCCAAAAGGCCAGTACGAAGCAGGCGACAGCTTGGGGTTGGATTATTCGCAAGCCATGCGTCTGATCATCCTGCCGCAAGCGTTGAAAATCTCGATCCCGGGGATCGTGAACGTCTCGGTCGGTTTGTTCAAAGACACCACATTGGTATCGGTCATTTCGATGTTCGATCTGGTGGGGATGATCCGTGGTCCAATCTTGGCCTCGACTGATTGGAACGGCGTTTACTGGGAGCTTTGGCTCGCAGCATCCGTTCTGTTTTTCATCGTGTGCTACGGCATTTCACAATACTCACAATGGTTGGAGCGTCAGCTCGCAACCGGTCACCGTTAAGAGGAGGCTTTAGATATGGCCGAAGCTCAAATGCAAGTATCCGACGAAATCGCAATCACTATTCAAAACATGAATAAATGGTATGGCACTTTTCACGTGCTGCGCGACATCGACCTGACAGTGAACCGAGGCGAGCGCATCGTGATCTGTGGGCCGTCAGGCTCGGGTAAATCCACGCTGATCCGCTGCATCAACGCATTGGAAGAGCACCAGAAAGGCAGCATCGAAGTGGACGGCACGCTGTTGTCCTCAGACCTCAAGAACATCGACAAGATCCGCTCAGAAGTTGGCATGTGCTTTCAGCACTTCAACTTGTTCCCGCATCTGACGATCCTTGAGAACTGCACATTGGCCCCGATCTGGGTGCGTAAAACACCCAAGAAAGAAGCCGAAGAAATTGCGATGCATTTCCTTGAAAAGGTGAAAATCCCCGATCAGGCGAACAAGTATCCCGGCCAATTGTCCGGTGGTCAGCAACAACGTGTGGCAATCGCGCGATCCTTGTGCATGAAGCCACGCATTATGTTGTTCGATGAACCGACATCGGCCCTCGATCCAGAGATGATCAAAGAGGTGCTCGACACCATGATCGAACTGGCCGAGGAAGGCATGACCATGCTGTGTGTGACCCATGAAATGGGCTTTGCCCGTCAGGTGGCCAACCGCGTGATCTTTATGGATGCAGGTCAGATTGTGGAACAAAACGAGCCTGAAGCGTTCTTTAACAACCCACAATCCGAGCGGACACAATTGTTCCTCAGCCAGATTTTGGGGCATTAAGACCAGTATGAATAAGGAGAAGGCCGTAGCATCCGCTGCGGCCTTTTTCTATTTTAGTAGGTCTCTGGGAACGGTGAAATCCACTGTCACACCGGTTTTTGGTTCCAGCTCAATCCAGTGGTTGATATCGAAGTCGGCCACCAAAGTGGCGCAGGTTGGATAATCGTCAAATCGTGGGTGATCCGGGGCCTTAGCCACCAGCCCATCTGCAAAATAGGCAGAACCGGGGTTGTGGGCGATCATCAAAACAACGTCGCCTTTTGCTTGCAGCAGATGATCATACATCATGTCCGGACTGGCCAGATACAGCCGTTCCTTCACCTCTGCTTCCAGATCTAGATTGAGCCGTGCAAAGGTTTCCAGCGTGCGTTGGGCAAAGGACACCAACGCCTGATCCGGCACGTAGCCCTTAGCCCGCAGCCAATCGCCCAAAGCCTTGGCCGAGCGTTGCCCGCGTTCGTTCAAAGGCCGTTCGTGATCCTCTAGATCGGGGTGGTCCCAATCGGATTTCGCATGCCGCATCAGGATCAATCGTTTCATCCGAGGAACACTTTCATATGGTAGCCCGATTGGTCAGGGTTGCGGCCATAAGATTGGCTGACAGGGCAGATGCGGCGCACCGCGCAGCCCTGTGTTATACAGGTCTGATCCGGCTGGCGCAGGTAGTCTTTGCAGATCGGCACATCGTAGGGATGCGCGCCCATGGCATCCACTGGGCAGGCGTTCAGGCAGGGTTGGCCTGCACAGGTATCGCAGGGGCAGGCCGGCAGTGCAGGGAGTTCCACGTGATAGGGCAACGCCAGCGCCCCCCGATACGACGCAAAAAGACCTGCCTGATCATGGACCAAAATGCCCACGGGCGATGCCCACGCCCGGCCGCTGCGTTTGGCCCATGCGATGAAGGGCTGATATGGCGGGCCACTGAAGGGAAATAGGGCCGTAGCCCCAGTGGCCAGCGCCAATTGTGAAATCACCCTTTGTGACCATCGATCCAGCGGGTCTTTGGCATCCTCTCTAAACTCGGGTTGCGCTGTGACCCTGCCCCAAAAGTCCGGCTCGCGTGGGCTAAGCAAAATCAGTGTTTGGGTATCCGGCGGACAGCCATCTTCACCCGTTGGGTGAAAGCCACCTGAGACCTCCAAATCAAGTGCCGCCGCCGCCTGCTGGAGGTCGTCATACTTCATTTTCGGAAAGGCAGGGCCAGTGACCAACCCAGCTTATTCGGGCGCTCGTCCTGCCAATGAAGACCCACATCCATCGCGTCATGGCCCTTTGCTGGTTCAACGGTGTAAGTGCCAAACAAGCGATCCCACCACGATAGGGCAAAGCCGTAGTTTGTGTCATGTTCCGCGCGCTGCACCGAATGGTGGATGCGGTGCATGTCTGGTGTAATCATGAACAACCGCAAAGCACGGTCCAAGCCCAAGGGCAGTTTGATATTTGCATGATTGAACATGGCCGATCCGTTCAGGATCACTTCAAAAATCACAACGGCCCAAGCCGCAGGCCCGATTGCGTAAACCAAGCCTATTTTCAATAACATCGATAGGACAATTTCCACAGGATGGAACCGGATCGCTGTGGTCACATCCATATCGCGGTCGGCGTGATGCACACGGTGGATCCGCCACAACAGGGGGATCTTATGGCTGGCCACATGCTGGAGCCAGATCACAAAATCAAAGATCAGGATCGTCAGGATCAGGTTCACGACAAAGGGCAAGTCAAATTGATTAAGCAGGCCCCAGCCCTTAGCCCCTGCATCAATTGCGGCGCCCACAGCCAACAGCGGCAGGACCAACGCAAAGACGCGCAGTGTCAATGTATCCAGCACCACAATAGCCCAATTGGTGGCCCAACGCCGGGTTTGCGAGGTACGCCGTGCGCGCCGTGGCAGGGCCCATTCCATCAAGGCAAAGAGGCCAAATAGACCGATAAAGACAGATAGGCGGAGAAGGGCTTCGTTTTCCATGGGTTTAAAGTAACTGCAAAGCCCGCTGGATCAAGCCACCCTGCAACACAAGCGCGTCAATCAGCACGAATGATCGACCCAGCACCGTGGTCGGTAAACAGCTCCAGCAAGATCGCATTGGGCGCACGCCCGTCAAGGATCACCGCTGCACGCACTCCACCATCAATCGCGGCTAGGGCTGTTTCCGTCTTGGGGATCATGCCGCCAGCGATCACACCATTGGTCGTCAGCGTGCGGATTTGAGTGGCTGTCAGATCGGTAACAACTTCGCCCGTGTCGTCCTTTACGCCCGCCACATCAGTCAATAGCAACAGCCGGTCAGCCGTCAGGGCCGCCGCAATAGCACCGGCAACGGTATCGCCATTGATGTTATAGGTCTCGCCATCCTCGCCAAATCCTAAAGGTGCAATCACAGGGATCGTATTGGCCTCGTTCAATGTGCGCAAAAGACTTGGGTCAATTTCGGATGGCGTCCCAACAAAGCCCAGATCAGGATTGGTCTGTGTGCACTTGATCATGCCGCCGTCCTTGCCCGACAGCCCAACAGCACGCCCTCCTTGGGCCGTTATCGCCTGCACAATGCGTTTGTTTACGCGGCCCGCCAGAACCATCTCGACCACTTCGACCGTGGCCTGATCGGTCACGCGTTTGCCGTTCACGAAGTCTGATTTGATATCCAACCGATCCAACATTTCGTTGATCATGGGACCACCGCCATGCACGATCACAGGGTTCACACCAACCTGCTGCAACAACACCACATCGCGCGCAAAGCTCTCCATCGCCTCGTCGCTGCCCATGGCGTGACCGCCAAATTTAACCACGACAGTCGCACCATCATAGCGCTGCATATAGGGCAGGGCGCGTGAGAGAGTTCCGGCGGTGGCGATCCAATCGCTTTGCATAGCAGTTTGTTTCTTCATCTGTGATCCTCTGACCCCGCAGATACCCTGTGCATCCTTCCGTGCCAAGGGGGCGTTGCGCATCGCTTGCGGCCTGCTAGTGTGTCGCTATCGGTAACAAGGAATTTTGCCATGGCAGAGCGTCGCAAAAACTTACTTCTTACTGGAGCCAGCCGCGGGATCGGGCACGCCACAGTTCAACGTTTTAATGCCGAAGGCTGGCGGGTGCTGACCTGTTCACGCCATCCGTTTCCTGAGGAATGCCCTTGGGGGGGCGGGGCGGAAAATCACGTACAAATAGATCTGGCCGATCCCAAGAATACGATTGAAGCGATCGAAGACATCCGGTCACGCCTTGATGGAAAGCTCGATGCGCTGGTTAACAACGCGGGCATTTCCCCTAAAGGCGAAGATGGCGCGCGGCTCAACACGTTGGACACAGATTTGCGCACTTGGGGACATGTGTTTCATGTGAACTTCTTTGCATCCGTGGTGTTGGCGCGGGGCCTGAAGGACGAATTAACTGCTGCTGGCGGATCCGTGGTGAATGTGACCTCGATCGCAGGCGCACGGGTGCATCCCTTTGCCGGTGCTGCCTATTCCACATCCAAGGCAGCGCTTGCGGCCCTGACCCGCGAGATGGCGCACGACTTTGGCCCCCTTGGCGTTCGCGTAAACGCCATCGCTCCAGGTGAGGTAGAAACCTCGATTCTATCGCCGGGGACAGATAAAATTGTTGATGGATTGCCGCTGCGTCGCTTGGGTCAACCCAGTGAAGTGGCGGATGTGATCTGGTTCCTATGCACCAATCAATCCAGCTATGTCACGGGCACCGAAATCGAGGTTAACGCGGGCCAGCACGTCTAGGCGCTATTCCAGACCGTAAATAATCGACCGCAGCGTTTCGATCCCGTCCCCTTTTTCTGAGCTGGTTAGCACCAATTCTGGATACGCGGCCGGGTGTTTTGACAAAGCTTTTCGGGTTTGGTCCAGGACCTTTTCGCGATCTTGCAGTTTTACTTTGTCCGCCTTGGTCAAAACGCATTGGAACGTCACCGCAGCGCGGTCGAGCAATTTCATGATCTCTTCGTCTACGTCTTTGACACCGTGACGCGCATCGATCAGTACAAAAGCCCGGCGCAAGGTGGCGCGTCCGGACAAATAATTCTTGAGCAAGCGCTGCCATTTTTCGACCACGGCCAAGGGCGCATTTGCATATCCGTAGCCCGGAAGGTCGACCAAATAGTGACTTTCAGCCACGGTGAAAAAGTTGATTTCTTGGGTGCGGCCAGGTGTGTTGGATGCGCGCGCAAGGCCTTTGCGACCCGTCAACGCGTTGATCAAGGTTGATTTGCCAACGTTTGACCGGCCAGCAAAACATACCTCCATCCGGTCTGGATCGGGCAGGCCGTTCATCGCCACGACACCCTTAAGGAAGTCGGTGGTTCCAGCAAAGAGTTTGCGCCCGGCTTCGCGGGCCTCCGGATCAGGGGCGTCTGCAAGGGGAAAGGCAATTTGCATCATAGCACCTGCGCCGTGTCGCCAATTGTAATTACACCGGATTGGGCAACCGTAGCGTAAACACCAAAGTTTTTGTGGCCCCAGTTTTGCTGCAAGACACCCAAAGTGTCGGCGTCGCGTTCACCAGTGTCTGGATTCGCTGCGGTGGCAAGGCAGCGACCAATCGGTTCACATACATCCAAAATGGCGCTGCCGATTTGGACTTGTTTGCCGATCCAATCGAACTCGGCCCATGGCTTTGTCCCGCTGATCCAAAAGTTACCGCGCCAGCGCCGCTGATCAATAGGCTGCGCTAGTCTGCTTTGCAGATCGTTCATGGACGACACGCTGTTTAGACTGACAGACGCAAATGGCGTGTCGGTCATTCCTCTGCCATCAACCCGAACAATTCTTGCCGACTGTGCGCGATCGGCTGGCATAAGTGGGGCCACCCAGTCCAGAAATGCGTCAGGATCTCCATCAGGATCAAAAGTGATCGACGGGCGGTCCGGATGATCGAGGGTCAGATCACCAGTCGCCTCATTCACCTGTGATGTAATCGCCATCAGCTGCGAGGCCTTTGCGCCGCGTGAGAAATTTGCGCAGGGCGCCCATTCGGTGCCATCCGTTTTCGCAGCCTCATGGGCAACAGCCCATTTCCGATCCCATGGCATCGTCTGGCCCGCCTGCAAGGTCACGGTTTGAAGGCTCTCGCGGCCGTGCGATTTTAGCGGGTGTCGCCAGATATTGGTGATTTGGGCCATTACCCATCTGCCTTTGGTTTGCGTTTAAAGCTGGATTTAATGTTGCCAAAGACGTCTGGTTTGATGCCTTGGCTGCGCATGATCAGATATTGTTGGGTAAAGGTGATCGTGTTGTTCGCAATCCAGTAGACGACCAGACCGCTTGCAAAGCCGCCCAGCATGAACATAAACACCCAAGGCATCCACGCAAAAATCATGGCTTGTGTCGCATCTGTCGGTGCTGGGTTCAGCTTTTGTTGCAGCCACATGGAGATACCCAACAGCAGCGGCAGAATACCGATAAAGATCAGGGCCAAGATGCTACCCACCTCGGGGCCATCAAACGGCAGCAGGCCAAACAGATTTAACATGGATGTTGGATCTGGTGCCGACAAGTCTTGGAAGGGGCCAAACCATGCGGCGTGACGCAATTCCAAGGTCACAAAGATCACTTTGTAGAGCGAGAAAAAGATCGGAATTTGCAGCAAGATCGGCAAGCAGCCCGACGCTGGGTTCACTTTATTCTTCTTATAAAGCTCCATCATGCCTTGCTGCATCTTTTGTTTGTCGTCGCCTGCGCTTTCCTTAAGCTTCTCCATTTCTGGCTGGAGCTCTTTCATTTTGGCCATCGAGACATAGGATTTGTAGGCCAGTGGCAAAAGGATTGCTTTAATCCCTAAGGTCAGCGCGATAATCGCCCAGCCCATGTTGCCGATCCATGCGTTTAGCCAGTGCAACGCTGCAAAAATTGGCTTGGTCAAGAAATAGAACCAACCCCAGTCAATACTATCCAAAAAGCCCTTCACGCCGCCTTCGTTTTGATAGGCACGAATGGCCTCCCATTCCTTGGCACCCGCGAACAATTGGGTTTCTGCAGTGGCGCTTTGGCCGGCCGCCACTGTCTTGGTTGGAAGGACGGATTCGACTTGGTAGATGTCGCGGCTGGTGTCGTATTTCGTAACCGATTTGAACGCGCTGCCCGGGGAGGGGATCAGGGTCGTCATCCAATATTTGTCCGTGAAGCCAATCCAGCCGTCTTCGGCCACATCAACTACGTCGGCGCGTGCGCGTTCGCGTTCGTTGATGTCCAAATCTGGTAGGTCAGAGTAGTCAATCTCTTTGAGTTGGCCATCGGACATCCGTACAACACCTTCGTGCAGGATGAAAAAGCCAATCGTATCTGGTTCGCCATGTCGCGCGATTACGCCGTAAGGGGCAAGTGTTACCGACGCACTGCCGCTGTTAATAACGGTTTGGCGGATGTTGAACATAAAGTCGGCGTCGACAGAGATTTCGCGCTCGAACGTTAGGCCTGCGTCGTTGGTCCACGTCAGCGTAACCGGGCTTTCGAGTGTTAAGTTTCCGGAGCCCTTTTGGGCCCACAGGGTATTGGGTCCTGGTACATCTGTTGGCGCGAGGCCTGCACCCGGGGCCCAACCGTATAGAGCGTAATATGCGTTGGCCTGACCCACGGGGGTTAACAGACGGACGTTTTCGCTGCCTTCTTCCTGGGTTTCGCGGTACTGGGTCAACAAAAGGTCATCAATCCGACCACCTAACAACGAAATCGAGCCTGACAATTCACCGGTTTGGATATCGATGCGCGGTGCATCACTGGCAGCAGTGTCCTGCGAGGCATCTGTTGTGGATAGCTCGGCTGCGTTTTCGACGGATGGCGCGACAGCGGGGCCGGTTGTTGTTTCCGACTGCGCCTGGGTCTGGGGCGTTTCCGGTGTCAACGGTGGTTCTGCGGGTGGAAACAAAAATGGCCAAGCGATAATCACCAGCAGGCTCAAGGCGCATGCCAAGATAAGGTTCCTATTTTCGTCGGTCATACCAGCCAATCCAGATTGCAAAACATGTTGAACAGGTTCAACAGAGCCACGCCCAAAAGGTCAAGTAGGAAACGGGATCCAAGCAGTGTGCAGATAGCCGCATCTGCCTTTTTTTATTTGAAACCTTGGCTAATTTCCGGTGGCTGGGCAATTTTCGCGGTATGGGCTTGGATCCAGGCCAAACTATCTTCAAACGGCATTGGGCGCGCCAATCCAAAACCTTGGATATGACCGCAGCCCAATTGCGCCAAAAGCGTATGTTCACCGACGGTTTCGACGCCTTCTGCAAGCGTGTCCAATTCCAGCTGTTCGGCCATGGTCAAAATCGCTGCCACCATCTTTTGCTGTTTAGGATCTTCGTCAATACGTGTGACGAACGAGCGGTCAATCTTGATCCTGCCCACTGCGAACCGTCTTATATTTGAAATCGAGGCATGTCCCGTACCGAAGTCATCTAGATCAATCGCGCATCCCAACTCTGCCAATCCCTCAATGTTGCGCGAGATCATGTCGTTCTCGGATTGTGAGACAACGGTTTCAAGCACCTCAACTGTCAGTCTTTCTGGTGCAAGCTCGTAGCGATCAAGTTCCCATTTGATTTTTTCGACTAACTTTGGATTGCATAACTCAGGGGTGCAAAAATTAATCCCCACCGTGGGGACATCTAGTCCCTCTGCATCCCACTTTCGAAGAGCAGACAACGCGTCGAACAAGATCACTTCGCCCAATCGTTCAAGTAAGCCTGCCGTTTCCAAAGCGGGTAAAAAATCTGACGGAGGGATTGTTCCCTTTTGCGGGTGGATCCACCGGGCTAAGGCCTCGAAACCTGATATTCTGCCAGTATTTGTGCAAACCTGCGGTTGGAACCATGCAGTGATCTGGCCACTTTCCAAAGCTTCTGCAACGCGATCCTGTAAGGCATGTTTGCTGATTTTTGTCTCTAGCATGTCAGGGGAAAAGGCGCGGATCGTGCCCTGTCCAATCCCACGCGCCTGACCCAAAGCCAATTCCGCCGAATCCAACAGATTCTGGCCGGTTTTCTTTTTCAGGGCCTCGGGCAAAGCAAACCCAATTGACGCTGTGACGTGATAGGTGGCTGTGTCCATCAAAATGGGTTCTTCCAACACAGATTGAAGGCGGCCAGCCAATTGGATAGCGCTTTCCAGATCCAACCGATGCGCTGGGGCCAAGGCAACCGAGAACACAGCGCCATCCAAGCGGGCAATGACATCCATATCCCGCAATGTAGAGCGTAAACGTTCGCCACACTTGCGCATCAATGCATCCTGTTCGCGGGCTGCCAAGCGTTTGGACAGCGTGCCGTAATCATCCAGTTCAATAACAAAACAGGCCGTTTTGCGCCCGTTACCAACACAGTCCTTCAGTGCGGTTTCCAGTGTAGCGATCAACGTATCGCGCAAATGCAACGCGTTCTTTCCATAAAACGAATGGGTGGGCGGTGAATAATTGCTGAAAGTGACCCCAAAACAGTAAAGGGCAGGCAGTAAAAGTGCTGCGACAAGCAGTCCAGCCTCTCCAAACAACCAATAGCCGGCAAGGCTAATAGCAGGTATAAAGGCAGGCGCGCCGGGTGATTTAAAACCATCGACAATAGCGGTGGGCACGCGGGATACTGAAAATTTCCCCATATCTGCCATAGAGGCCATCCTTCCAGAACTCAGATCAAGTCATGGGGAAGGGATAATCCGCATCTCTGACAGGCCCGTTAATGCGGACTGACCTTTTGCCTCAAATTTTAATCTGTTTCTGACGAACCGGCCATTAAGCCCGCGAAATCAAACAGTTTGGGATCCAGCAAATGGGATGGACGCGCGTTCATCAGTGCCCGAAACATCACCTGACGACGACCTGGGTGATTGGCTTCCCAACCATCCAAAATCTGTTTGACCTGTTGCCGCTGCAGGCCATCTTGCGAGCCGCATAAATCACAAGGAATTATGGGGTAATTCATAGCGGTTGAGAATTTTTCGCAATCGGCCTCTGCCACATGCGCCAACGGGCGCAACAACAGCAAATCCCCCTCCTCATTCACCAGTTTGGGCGGCATTGTCGCAAGACGACCCCCATGAAAAAGGTTCATTAAGAAGGTCTCGAGGATATCGTCGCGGTGATGGCCTAAAACGACCGCACTACACCCTTCCTCGCGGGCAATTCTATAGAGATTCCCGCGTCGCAGACGCGAACAGAGTGCACAAAACGTGCGTCCTGCCGGGATTTTATCCATCACGATGGAATATGTATCTTGGTATTCAATCCGGTGCGGAACCTGCATTTTTTCCAAAAACTCTGGCAGGACAGTTGCTGGAAAATTCGGCTGCCCTTGGTCTAAATTACATGCGAGCAGTTCTACAGGCAGTAAACCGCGCCACTTCAATTCGTAAAGTACCGCAAGCAGCGTGTAGCTGTCCTTGCCACCGGACAAACAGACCAGCCATTTCGCGTCACGCTGGATCATGCCGTATTGATCGATGGCTTCGCGTGCCATGCGCACAATCCGTTTGCGCAGCTTCTTGAACTCGGTGGTGCGTGGTGCGTTGTGGAACAGCGGGTGAATATCGTTCAGGTCATCAAGCATGCTGTCCCTATGCCAAAGCCTACGTGATATTGCATCCAAAATCGACCGCGTGCCGTATCCTCATAAAGGATTTAGATATGCGTGTTTTGCTTTTTGTGGCCTTTCTGGGGCTTGCCGCCTGCACCGGTAAGCCCAACCCCACAGATGATGTGTTGTCCCAACGACAGTTTGCACTGGAGGAGTTTTTCGTTGGCGATCTGATTGCCTACGGGCAGTTTCAGGATGTTTTCGGTACCGTGCGCCGTCGCTTTGAAGTCGCGATCCAAGGCACGTGGGACGGTAAGACCCTGACCTTGGTCGAAGATTTTGCCTATGCGGATGGAACAACGGAGCAGCGCATCTGGAATCTGCAAAAAACGGGCCCGGATAGCTGGGAAGGGACCGCGCCGGGAGTTATCGGCGTTGCAACAGGGGTTGAGCGTGGTGATACCTTCAATTGGCAGTATCTTATTGATCTGCCGGTGCCCGATGGCACAATGCGCGTTCGGTTTGATGATTGGATGTGGCAACTTAGCGAGGACCGGTTGCTGAACATCGCCTACATGAAACGGTATGGCGTGGATATTGGTCAGGTGATTATCACCTTCGAGAAACGCTAATCGTTGTCTGGGACAGGGTCATATCCGCTTTTGCCCAGAGGGTGGCATCGTGCGATGCGTCGGGCCGCGAGGTAGCTGCCCTTGATCCCGCCGTGTTTTTCCAGAGCCTCCAACGCGTAAGCTGAGCAGGTGGGCTGATATCGGCAATTGTGTCCGACCCAAGGGGAAAACACCAGACGATAGGCCCGCACAGGCAGAGCCGCGATATGGGCAAGCGGGCTCATCCGTGAACTTTGGTCAGAGCATAGGACAGATCAGACTTTAGATCGGTAAAGTCGCGCTGGGCGGTGGCCTGATGCCGACCGATGAGGACATAATCCCAGCCCGATTGTGCCTCGCGGGGCAAAATTTCAAACGCAATGGCGCGCAAACGCCGCTTGGCACGATTACGCGCGACGGCATTGCCAACCTTTTTGGAACAGGTAAAGCCAACGCGGATCTGAGGGTCATCATCACCTCGTGCGCGCCCCTGCAGCATTAACCCTTTGGTGCCCTGACGTCGCGCTTTGGAGGCTGCGATGAAATCGCGCCGCTTGGTCAAGACCTGTGGACACGACAAAACCGCCGCAAGCGGTAAGGCTTCGGCGGTTTGATCAGATGTATCAGGCGGGGACACTTGCATGGGTCCCGCGTCCTTTATGCGCTCAGCGACTTACGTCCTTTGGCACGACGTGCGTTCAGGATCTTGCGGCCAGCCTTGGTGGCCATGCGCGAGCGGAAACCGTGACGCCGTTTGCGAACAAGGTTGCTTGGCTGATAGGTGCGTTTCATCGCCCAGTCTCTCCGTTAAGGTGGTGCGAACCGGATAGATTCGAGCACCAATGTCATTCGAAGCCCTGCTGATAGAGGGGGGGTGGCTATAAGTCAATTCGTCAAACCCAGATTTTCTGCAACAAAATACGCTTTCAATCCGATGAATTGTTGCAGCCAAGGCGGGGAACGGCCCTAATACTGAAACAAAGCCTCACCAAACATCAAGGGGGCGTGATCGGGGTATCCAGACGGGGGCAGTTGCAGGCATGTAGGGTCAAGTTTAGATAGATGGACCCAGAGCGATGAGCGATATGACCGAAACCCCCAAAAGTGCGGCGATGCAGAAATTGCCTTTAATCATAATCCTTTGCGTGGCTGTGGTTGGGGCGTTTACGCTCAGGGATTACCTCAGCTTTGACGCCTTGCGGGACAATCGCGAAGCTTTGATTGCCTTTCGAGACGCCAATTACCTGATGACGGCCCTTGCCTTTATCGCGGTCTATGTGGTGATTGTTGCCTTCTCCCTCCCAGGGGCAGCGATCGCCACCTTAACCGGGGGCTTCTTGTTTGCGACCTTCCCTGGCGTCTTGTTTAACATCACGGGGGCCACGTTAGGGGCGACGGCGATCTTTTTGGCCGCTCGAACCGGTTTTGGCGCGAAACTTGGCGCAAAAATAGAAGCCAGTGAAGGCCCCGTCAAAAAGATCAAAGATGGCATCGATGAAAACCAATGGTCGATGCTGTTCTTGATCCGGTTGGTGCCTGCGGTTCCGTTCTTTATTGCAAACCTGATCCCTGCGTTCCTAGAGGTCCCGCTGCGCCGCTTTGTGATCTCGACCTTTGTGGGGATCATCCCCGGCTCACTGGTTTATACATCTGTGGGCGCAGGTCTGTCGGAAGTCTTTGACCGCGGTGAGACCCCGAACCTTGGGATCATCTTCGAACCGCACATCCTGTTTCCAATCCTTGGCCTCTGCGCACTGGCTGCCATGCCCATCGCAATCAAAGCCATTACTGGCAAGAAAGGTCTCTAATCATGACCAAGCGTATCAAAACCGACGTGTGCATCATCGGCGCAGGTTCTGGCGGATTGTCTGTCGCAGCGGGTGCGGCCCAGATGGGCGCCGATGTGGTCCTGCTGGAAGGCCACAAGATGGGCGGCGATTGCCTGAACTTTGGCTGTGTTCCGTCCAAGGCGCTGATCGCGGCAGGCAAGCAGGCCTATGCCTTGAACCATGGCGCTGAATTTGGCGTGGCCAATGTGCAGCCCACAGTCGATTATGCCCAAGCCAAAGATCACGTTCATAAGGTGATCGCGACAATTGAACCGCACGACAGCCAAGAACGGTTTGAGGGCTTTGGCATTAATGTGATCCGTGAGTTCGGCACGTTCATCAGCCCAACCGAGGTCCAAGCAGGTGACACAGTGATCGAAGCGCGCCGCTTTGTGATAGCCACGGGCTCGGGTCCGTTTGTACCGCCGATCCCTGGGATCGAGGACGTGACTTACTATACCAATGAAAACATCTTTGATTTGCGAGATCGGCCTGATCATTTGCTGGTGGTTGGCGGTGGTCCCATCGGCATGGAGATGGCGCAGGCCCATATACGGCTTGGCAGCAAAGTGACTGTCATCGAAGGTGCCAAGGCGCTGGGCAAAGATGACCCCGAAATGGCAGAAGTGGTCTTGAACAAACTACGCGCCGAAGGGATCGAGATCGCAGAAGACGCGTTAGCCTCGGAGATTCGTAACGCCAAAGATGGGATCGAGATCGAAACAAAGGACGGGCGCATCTTTAAAGGCTCGCACCTGTTGATGGCCGTAGGTCGTAAAGTGAATATCGACAAGCTGAACTTGGATGCCGCAGGTGTCAAACACGATCGCTCAGGCGTAAAAGTCACCGACGATATGCGCTCGACCAACAAGAAGGTCTATGCGATTGGCGATGTGGCAGGCGGGTTCCAGTTCACCCATGTGGCGGGCTACCATGCAGGCGTTATCATCCGGTCTATTCTGTTAGGTCTTCCCAGCAAGCAGCGCACGGACCACATCCCGTGGGCGACTTATACGGATCCCGAACTGGCCCAAGTTGGCCTGACCGAGGCCCAAGCCCGCAAGAAATACGGATCCAAGCTGACAGTCACGCGGTTCCCCTATGCCGAAAACGACCGCGCCATAGCTGAAGGCAAAACCACTGGCCTGATCAAACTGATGATCGTCAAAGGCAAACCGGTTGGCGCCAGCATCGCAGG
Organism: Algirhabdus cladophorae; assembly: GCF_044772865.1. GTDB lineage: Bacteria > Pseudomonadota > Alphaproteobacteria > Rhodobacterales > Rhodobacteraceae > Algirhabdus > Algirhabdus cladophorae. The sequence goes on along the minus strand of NZ_CP173029.1, from coordinate 3,070,775 downwards.
CGCACAGGCCGGTGAATTAATCTCGATGTGGGCCATGGCCATCGCAAACAAAATGAAGCTTTCTGCGATTTCTTCGACTGTTTTGCCCTATCCGACCCTTTCAGAGGTTAACAAACGCGCAGCCGGGGCTTATTTCACGCCCAAGCTGTTCGATAGCCCGATGGTCAAACGTGTCGTCGGTTTTGTACAGCGCTACATCCCGTAAGTACGGACAAGGGGAGGGATCATGTTCAACACGCTATCAGGCCGGTTTCTGATCCTGACGATCATCTTTGTGATGATAGCAGAAGTGTTGATCTTTGTGCCTTCCATCGCGCGGTTTCGCGAGGACTATTTGCTGGCCCGTCTTGAGCGAGCTCAGATTGCTTCACTGGTGCTTTTGGCTGAAGATATGATCGACGAAAGCCTTGAGGCCGAGTTGCTGAAAAATGCTGACGTGTTCAACGTGGTTTTGCGTCGTGACGAGGTTCGGCAGTTGATCTTGGCCGCCGACATGCCGACACCAATTTACGACACCTATGACTTGCGCGAACCGGCGGCCACAGAACTGATTGGCGATGCTATTATGCGGCTTTGGGACACAACCCCGCGCACAATCCGCGTCATCGGTGATCCGGTCAAAGAAGCAGGGCTGTTGATCGAGGTGACACTGTCTACGGAAAAACTGCGTGAGGCAATGATTGGCTACGGCCTGAATATTCTGCGGCTGTCGGCAATTATTTCGATCTTTACGGCAGTGCTTTTGTTTATTGCAGTGCAACGGCTTTTTGTTCGTCCGGTTCGTCAGCTTGGTGCGAACATGCAACGCTATGCCGCCGCCCCCGAGGACGCGCGCAATATCGTTCTGCCAGCCTCTTCCATCACTGAATTGCGCGAGTCTGAAGAGGCCCTGAACAGTCTGCAAACCCAACTCACCGGCGCCCTCAAACAAAAAGACAGGCTTGCCCAACTGGGGCAGGCTGTCAGCAAAATCAGCCATGACCTGCGCAACATTTTGACCTCGGCCCAATTGTTTACGGACCGGATTGAGGCCTCTGAGGATCCCGGTGTGAAACGTATGGCGCCCAAGCTGGTCAACTCGATCACGCGGGCGGTTAACCTGTGCGAAGGCACCTTGAAATTTGGCAAAGCCGAAGAGGCTGCGCCGAACATCGAAGAGATTTTGCTGAACGCAATCATCGAAGATGTAGTTGAAAGCGAACGTTTGTCAGTCGGCGAGTACGACCTCAGCTTTGCCGAAGACATCCCTACAGGCACCATTGTTAAAGCCGACGCCGAGCAACTGTACCGTGTCGTTTCGAACCTTGTGCGCAATGCGCGACAAGCCATTATAGGTACAGGAAAACCGGGTGAAATCGCGATCTCGGCCACCAGTGAAAACGGCGATATGATCATTGAGATCAGCGATACCGGCCCCGGCTTGCCTCCCAAAGCCCGTGAGCATCTTTTTGCCCCGTTCCAAGGCGGTGTACGCAAAGGTGGCACAGGTCTGGGCCTTGCCATTGCACAAGAACTCATCCGTGGCCATGGTGGTTCAATCGGTTTGGCAAAAAGCGATGAAACAGGCACCACTTTTTCCATATGCCTGCCGCAAGACGTCCCACAGCAACATGAGACCGCCAGTTGATTTTCTGGGTTGCAAAGCCCCAAGCCAAAGACTAAACCCGCCGTCAGTGGACCGATAGCTCAGCTGGATAGAGTACCTGACTACGAATCAGGGGGTCGGGGGTTCGAATCCTCCTCGGTCCGCCACTCTAAACATGTAAGACGTCACATGACTTTGACCTTTGCGTCATAAACTGAACTGATTCCGTATCCCGTCGATTGTGGGCCTGTTGCGTTGTGCTGACTTCCGTTTCCGAAAATCAGGGCTGATTTGAAGGTCAGACGGCGAAGCCGCCTGCTCCTGCGAATCTGCCACGTGGCGAACGCGGGAGGGGGCGAGGCAACCTAATTCGACTGGGTTGGTGCGGCCCACAGGCGCAGCCGAGGATGAGCGTCTTTGTTCAGCAGTTACGTCAGCTCTCCCAAGATTAGGATTTGAGGAGAATCAGGGTTTGGACATCCGTTGCGCAAGATCTGTTCCGATTGCGTGAAGTCACAACCATTGAGCAAATACGTGTTTTTGTTGGGACAAAGCGAAATCCCCTGAAGAAAATTGCAACCGGTTGCAATTCTGCCAAACTTGAGTACTGTGAAGCTGCGCGGAGTGACAATTTGTGATCCGCGTTCTGGCTCTGCAGACGCTGCTGCGGGGCACAATGGGAGGAGACAGCATCTTGCCGCCGAAGCGGCGCAAGATGCCCCGGTGCGAACTTGCGTGATACGGGCACGCCTTTGGGAGGAACCATGAAAAAATTAATGATTGCAACAACTGTCACTGCAATGATGACGACATCTGCAATGGCACAAGAAATTGGCGCGACGTTCTCGCGTTTTGATGACAACTGGCTGACAGTTTTGCGGACCGGTATGGTTGAATATGCTGGCACCATTGATGGCCTGTCTTACCAGCAGGAAGACGCCTCAGACGATCTTGCCAAGCAGATCGACCAAGTGAAGAACTTTGTGGCTCAGGGCGTTGATGCGATTATCGTGAACATTGTTGATACCTCCGCCGGTGCAGCTGTTTCTGCGGCCGCTGGGGATACGCCACTTGTTTACGTTAACCGCGAGCCCGACAACGTAAACGAACTGCCTCCGACACAGGCTTTTGTTGCGTCCAACGAGATTGAGTCTGGAACACTTTCAGCGTTCGAAGTTTGCAAGAACCTACGCGCAGAAGGCAAAGGCAACGGTGCACGCGGTTACCTGATGAACGGCCAGCTTTCGAACCAAGCTGCAGTTCAGCGTTCCAAGGATGTTCACGACGTGATCGGCATGGACATGTGTAACTTCATGGAAATCATTGACGAAGCACCTGCAAACTGGTCGCGTGATGAAGCGCAAGACTTGATGACAAACTGGATGTCATCCGGTGAGCCTTTTGATTTTGTTCTGGCCAACAACGACGAAATGGCGATCGGCGCAATTCAGGCAATGAAGGCTGCCGGTATGGACATGGCTGACGTTCAAGTCGGTGGTGTTGACGCATCACAGGACGCACTGCTTGTTATGGCGGGTGGCGACTATGACGTCACGGTCTTTCAGGACTCCGTTGGCCAAGGCACCGGGTCCATCGACGCGGCGCTGAAGTTGATCGCAGGCGAAGACGTTCAGTCCAAGGTCTATATCCCGTTTGTTCTGGTCACACCAGAAAACATGGGTGATTTCCTAGACAAGAACTAAGACTTTTCGACCGTAAGGCATGAACGGCGCTGAGACGCGCCGTTCATGGTATTTGCAGCCAGAAACGGGGAGGCGAGCATGGCTGACACAAGCCAAGGCACAGGTGGTCTGACTTTTGATAAGTCAAAAAGATCCTGGCCGAACGAACTGAATATTCTTTTGGCATTGATCATCATCGTTGCCGTGTTTGAGATTATCGGCCAGGTTGCACCCTATATGAACGGCCAAAGCTTCTTGTTTGATACAAGGGATCGCTTTGACAGTATTTTCAATGAAGCGCGGTTGAAGATCATCATCCTGCAGGTGGCGATTATCGGGATTATCGCATTAGGTGTGACGCAGGTGATCATTACGGCTGGGATTGACCTTTCGTCCGGGCCGTTGGTGGCCGCGACGGCCATGATCGCGATGAGTTTTGCGCAGGTGGCAGAAGTCAACGGCTTTCCGAACCCCAAGGCCCTGTTTGGTTCATGGGCAATGGATTTGCCGGTGATCATACCTGTCTTGGTCGGGCTTTCGTTCGGCGCCTTTATCGGCATCATCAACGGGACCTTTATCGCTTATTTTCGCATTCCGCCCTTCATTGCCACGCTTGGCATGTTCCTGTTCTGCCGCGGCGTCGCGTTGTGGTGGTCAGGTGGAAACCCGGTTTCATTCCCGACTGAGGCGTATGCCTGGATTGGGTCCGGCATGATGCCCGTGGTGTGGTTCATCCTCTTGGCGATTATCTTCCATTTCATCATGACCTATACAGTGTACGGCAAGCATACTTATGCCATCGGGTCGAACGAGGAAGCCGCCCGGATGTCAGGCATCAACGTCAAGCGCCACAAAGTGCTGGTCTATATGATCGCATCAATGCTGGCGGCCTTTGCGGGGATCGTGCTAAGTTCAAAGGCTGTGACGGCACAGGCCGGGATGGGCGAGTTCTATGAACTTTTTGCCATCGCGATGGCCGTGATCGGCGGTATCAGCCTTCAGGGCGGACGTGGTTCCATCATTGGTACCGTCTTGGGCGCGATGGTACTGGGTGTGATCAGGTCTGGGTTTACCTACGTCAAACTTGATGGGTCCTATCAGCTGATGGCGATGGGGGCGATCATCGTCGCTGCTGTCATCCTAGACCAATACAGACAGCGCAACCGCGCGTAAGGAGGGCCAGATAATGAACACCGAAATCGTTCTCGAAACCAAAGGCCTGACGAAGCATTACGGCGGGGTCCATGCCCTAAACGATGCCAATTTCGTCCTGCACAAAGGCGAACATGTTGCGATCATGGGGGACAACGGGGCGGGGAAATCCACCTTTGTTCGCCAGATCACCGGCGTCGAACAGCGCACCAGTGGCGATGTCATCTTCGACGGGAAGTCGGTGAATTTCACGGGTCCGATCGATGCACGCGAAGCCGGTATCGAAACTGTGTTCCAGACGCTGGCTTTGGCCGATCATCTGGATGTTCCAGACAACTTGTTCCTGGGGCGGGAGAAGACCAAATTTGATTGGCTTGGTCCGTTCCGTTTGCTTGACTACAAGGCCATGCGTCAGGACACTTTGAATGCGCTGGAACGCACCGGTGTGAAAATTCCCAACATCCGGAACACAATTGAACGGATGTCCGGCGGGCAGCGTCAATGCGTTGCCATCGCGCGGACGGCCAGTTTTGCTTCCAAGCTGACCATCATGGATGAACCGACCGCCGCCTTGGGTGTTCAGGAAACGGCGCAGGTGGAAAAGATCATTCAAACGCTGAAATCGCAGGGCGAGCCTTTGATCCTGGTGAGTCACAATATGCGGCAAGTCATGGACCTGGTGGATCGCATTGTTGTCTTTCGGCGGGGGCGCATTGTTGCCAACCTGAAGAAGGAAGAGACTGACGGACAGGATGTCGTGGCTTACATCACGGGTGCAAAGACACAGCCGGAGTATGACGTCGAAGGCGCCTGATTGATCCATCGGCAGCCCCAAGACCACGCGTACTTATCTGGTTTAACAGCACCTTAGTTGCCGCCAAAGCCCGTCGAAATTGCACAAATCAGGTGTAGGCAGATGGCCGCTACGCTCAAAGACGTTCCTACGACGCAGGCTGGGCCGATATGAATCGCTCGTTACAGTCTGGTGATGTGGCAGAAGGGTAATTGCGTCCAAGAGCCCATTTGAACAATCGCTGCGCTCGCGGCGGATGGATGCAAGGTTATTGCTGCTGCCATGCGTGCTTTTCGGCAGGTTTTTCCGTTTGCGACATCAAAAAACACTCGACCCGCTGATTTGTGAAGCGGACTTCATGCAGTTGGCACTGGTGTATGAATTGATAACTCAAACGTTCCACATGTGGTGTGTGCTTGACATGACGTTTTCAAAAGAGCGCAGTATAACACCGGGTACTATCGCCTCGATTAGCGGTTATTCCGCCAAAGCCAGCTCCAACGTATGCAAGAGTGTGTTTTCCATCACATCGACCTTCCAAGCGGATTGTGGAAGCGGCATAGCGCCTTCTGACGCCACCTGAGCCGATTTTTGCAATGTCTCCGGATTGGCCTTCTGGCCTATCAAGACGGTTTCAACTGCTTCGAGGCGAATAGGCACGTTGGCAACTCCGCCAACACCAATGCCAGCAGCCGTGATGTGATCATTTACGATCACTAGGCGAACAGAACATTCGACAATGGGCCATTCGGCCTCAAACCTACTGATCGACCGGAAATAAGCTGTCTTTTCGCCGTCCACTGCTGGCGGCAGGATGACATGCGTTAAGATTTCGTTGGTGTTCAAAAGATGATCACGATCATGGATCGATCCATCTCCGTAAAGGTCTGCAACGGGTATTTCCCGATCAGTCGTGACGAGGGTTGCGTCATAGGCAAGCAGAGCTGTAGCCAAAGTTGAAGGGTGCGGGTGAGCGCAACCGCCATTATCAAAGATGACGCCATTCGCATGGATCCCTTCACGACCGCCGCAAGCTGCATCGCCCTTTTTCGTGCACTGTAGGTCTGGGTGTCTGAAATAGGCGCAACGGGTCTTTTGCAACAGGCTTCCGCCCAAGCTGGCGGCCCAACGGATTTGAGGCGTCGCCAATCCATTCGCGGCTTTGGCCAAGGCGCCATAGCCGGTTTGAACCACAGGGCTCTGCCCGACTTCATCAATCGTAACATTTGCGCCTATTTTCAGTGAGCCGTTCTTCAGCGTTTCGATCCCGCCGAAATTCAGCTTGTGGATGTCGATGATCGGCCCTTCCGATACGCCGAGGCGATACCGATCGTGCAGGTCCGTCCCGCCAGCGCGGATTTCACCGTTTGCGTCTTTGATATCGGCGGCGTTCTTCAAAACTGTAATCATTGCTGCGCCTCCAAGCCTTTAAGGACAGCGTCGGGAGTGATTGGCGTCTGCGTCGGACGCCAGCCCGTCGCGTGATAAACGGCATTCCCAATCGCTGCTGCAATCGGAACCGTTGCGTGTTCGGCCAAGCCGATGCCACCACCACGCACGAATTCGAACCCCTCTTCGTCATAGTGAATATGAATGTCGGGGATATCGCCGATGCCGGGAATACGATAATCATTCATGTTCGATGACAGAGTTGCGCCGGACGCAGGATCAATGACTTTCTCTTCATAAAGGGCAAAGCCAAGCCCCTGAATGACACCGCCATACATCTGACTATCGGCCAGTTCTTTGTGATGGATCTTGCCACACGCCATGCCGGTCCAGATGTTCAACGGACGGATCTTGCCAAGGTTTGTGTCCACTTCAACCTCCGCGACCAGCGCGGATTGGCTCATGTTTTGGCCCATGGCGGGCATAGTAAGACCCATCATAGACATAGGCAGGCGCAGGCCCATGTACATTGGCTCTGCGCCGCGTTTGTCGGTATGTTCAAAGGGCTCAGCAACCTTCTGGATTTCCGACCATGGGGTGAAGCCGCCGACGTGATCAACACCGCCCTTGGCTGCGCGCACATTGTTCAGCCCCATTTTCGCACCAGCCTCTTTCACCAGATGTTCAATCACCATTTCACAGGCCTTCACGGTGGTCGGATAGGTGGAAACTGTGCCTTGGCTACCCGTAGACATGCACCCGGGTGGAAGATCTGAATCGCCGATTTCAACTGTGACGTCATGACGACTGATGCCAAGGGTGTCTTCCATCGCTTTGGCAATCGCAGAGCGGATACCGTTCCCGACGTCTTGGGTCGCGTTAAAGGCAGTAAATCCATCTGGGGATGACGTGATCCTAATCTCTGTGTGCGGGTGATAGAGGAACATCCATTTCGCCTGAGCCAGCCCAATCCCTCGTTTGAAACGGCTGCTGTCACTGCCTGCGTTGCGATTGCGGTCGCGCCATTGGGGGATGTCCTCAACCCAATCAAGCAACCGATGCTGAATTTTGTGATCTCCTGCCCATTTGCGGCGCAATGCGACAGGATCCAGGTCATTCAAAACCGCCGCCTCGTCGATTGCGGATTCAACGGCCCAACGTTTCTGCGGCGCGTCGGGCGCGCGCATAGGCATGGTCGGCGGTGTGTTATTGACGATGATGTTGTCGGAAAAATCCCGTTTCAAACCGCTGGGGGACATCATCCAGTAAAAGGCCGCTGGGGCCGCGCCCGCCGCAACACCTGCATCCCCAAAGGAATGGAATTTCATGGCGTCTGGCGATCCGTCGTCTTTGACGGTGAGGGCCATTTCAACCCGTGACCCTGTCCGTGCACCGGCATAGGACAGTTCTTCGACGCGGCTGTTGACCACACGCACGGGGGCCTTTGCTGCGCGAGCAAGCTCAACAGCGACGGTGATTTCTTGATACAACCCGCCTTTGGCACCGAATGCACCGCCGATGTACTTTCCGTTCACGGTGACGTCGTCTGGGTCCAGATCATAGTGCTCTGCCAGCTCAAGCTTCACCAAAAGAACGCTTTGAGACGAGGCCTCAACGTGCAGTTTTGTCTCGCCGTCCCATTTTGCGACCGCAGCGCGGGGCTCCAGTGCGGAATGGGCCTGTTGATTGCTGAAATAGGACCGCTCAACGACCGTCTGGGGCGCATTTTTGCGCTTAGTTTCCAATGCGCGTTTGGCTTTGCCACAGAAGGTTGAAATCGCGATATCAGATGGCACGTGGCCAAAGTTGTTCGTCCAGCGATACGGCAGGTCGATCCCTTCGGCCGCGGAAGGAATGCCATTGCGGGCGTCCTTTTCCCAAACGGTTGGGGCGGCCTCTTTTTGCGCGGCCTCTGTTCCGATGGCCGCAGGCAATATCTCGTAGTCGACTTTGATCAGTTTCAGTGCGGTCAACGCGGTCTGTTCATCAATAGCGGCAACTGCTGCAATCGGCTGGCCGAACCAACGTACCTTTTTCTCATCACCCAAAAGGTCAACAATTCCGCCAACCCCATCTAGTTTTTCAGCTTCGGACCATTCGATTGACCTGATGTTCGCGTGGGCATGTTTGGAGCGCAGGATCTTGCCCTCCATCTGCCCCTCAAACATCATATCAACGGTGTACTTCGCCGCGCCGGTCACCTTTAGCGGTGCGTCTACGCGAAAGATGGGCGCGTCTGTCACGTCATCATATTCGCCAGCGCAGGCCTTTTGGATTGCGGCATAAATGCCGACATAAGCCGCACAGCGACACAGATGCCCGCCCATCGCCAGCGCCACCTCATTTTTCGACGGCTCTGACGTACCATGTTCCGCGCGCCATTTGTCGTAAAAGGCGATGCCTTCGTTCACAAACCCCGGTGTACAGAACCCGCATTGCAAGCCTTCATTCGACATGAACGCGCGTTGGACAGGGTGCAAATTATCTTGCCCATGGTCTTCGATTGTGCGGATGTCTGCGCCTTCCATATGCGTTGCCGGCATAAGGCAGCTGCATTTTGGCACCCCATCAACACGCACGGTACAAGCCCCGCAAACCCCGCCACCGCAGGCCATCTTTGTACCGGTCAGCCCCACCCGGTCCCGCAATACGTCAATGGCCGTTTCGTCATGTCGGGGTTCGAATTCAAACGAATTGCCGTTGATGTAGGTTTTCATGGCGCATCCTCTCTTTGGGATTGGGTGGCATTGACCTTCGCGAAAGGCACTGAGCTCACGACAAGGCTAAGCGCTTTGAAATCCGCTCGCTTGCCTGAATGTCTCTATTACTTGCCTATTTGTGCGTCTGCCTCGGCTAACGCTATCTTGTAGGCTTCGAGGCGCGTGTTCGCATTGGTGTCGATCATCATGATCACTGCCATCATACTGATCGTTGTGACAAAGCTCGCCCGCCAAACGGGGCCACTAAAGACCACAAACAGAACCGCACAAAGGGCAACGATCAAAGGAATGACGCGGTAAACGGCGATCCGGTATTCACCCAATATCCGCTCTGCCTTGGCGAGCTCCGCCGAGATAAACGCCTGTGCATCCATAGCGTAAGCTTCCGCAAATCCTGTGACTCGCGCTTTGGCGGGAATGAAAATACCCAAGCCGATGATCAATAATAAGACACCGGCTATCAGCAGCGGTATAACATAGGCCTTTGCAATCTCAGTCTTTCCGACCTGCCAAAAGCCAAGACTAGCGGCCATAAAACCTATCCCGAACAGAATAAAGAAGCTGGACGAAAGCATCTCTGCTTTTGTCCAATCAACTGCAGTCTTCAGAATATCCATTCCGCCACCTCTCTTTAGAGTGACCAGCTGAATCCGGTCGCTTTTTCCGAAACATCCCAAAGCTTCGACATTACTGGCTTGTCATAGGCGTGGGCGTGCAGTGTGCCTTTGCCAACAGGACCAACAAAACCCATGCGGCCTGTTGGACCGTAAAGAGCACGCTGTTCCAGTCCATCTTCAGTTGCGCACATGAGTTCTGGGTAGGCCCCTTTTTGCGCCGTCTGAACCATTGGTGACTTGGTCATCAACCAGAAGACGAAGCGCGACATGCGGCTCCCGCTCGTTGAGATCAAGGATGTCGCAGAAGAACCCGGATGACAAACATAGACGCCTGTGTTTTTGCCAGCAGTTTTTAGGCGATCCTGCAATTCGTAAGCAAACATCATCTGGGCCAGTTTTGATTGGCTGTAGACGGGGTTTGCGCTGTAATTCTTATCCCAGTTCAGGTCATCAAACTGGATCGTTTTGATCCCCATGTTGTAGCCAAGGCTTGCAACAACAACGATCCGCCCGCTTGATGCCTCGATGCGATCAAACAACATACCGCAAAGGACGAAGTGACCGTAATGGTTCGTCCCCAATTGGCTTTCAAACCCATCCACCGTCAACTGTTGTGTGGGCACTTGGGCAATCGCCGCATTGCAGATCAGCGCGTCAATTTTTGGAACCGTTTCAAGGACGTCTTTGGCCGCACGGCGCACGCTTGCGAGTTCGGAAAGATCCATACGGACAAAGCTGACATCAGCTTTCGCACCGAATTCCGCCTTAAGATCATTGACCGCAGCCGCCGACTTTTCGGCGTTCCGATTCAACATGACGACCTTTGCGCCCTTGGAAACCAAGATGCGCGCCGCTTGAAACCCTGTGCCTGCATTCGCGCCGGTGATCAGATATGTCTTGCCTGTCTGATTGCCTATCCGTTCGGGGGTCCAACCGTTTGGCCCAAAAGTTGTATCTGGCAATGTTCTCGTCCTTAGGTAAATGAGTTGTGCGGCCGATCCAAATGACATTCTACCGCTTTGAGAAAATACCTAATCTCATTAAGTCGCGTTAAATAGAGTGCAATCCTCGCGAATACTTGCCCATTTGTATCAGGTGGCTTGCTCAGGCGCATTTGCGTCCATATGGCTTTGGCATGACACATATTGATACAATCACTCTGTTAATCGAACGGCATACCGACGCAGACGGGCTAACGGAAACCGGGATCGAGGGCGTGAAACTTTTTCGCGCGGTGGACTCGGTCCCCTGCCAACCGGTTGTTTATGAGCCATGCCTGATCGCGCTGGCGAGCGGCGCTAAAGAAGTGGCTTTGGATGGCACACGTCACGTTTACTCAAGCAAGCAATACCTTTGTTGCCCCCTGTCGATGCCCATACAGGCAGGCACCTCGACGGCCTCGGCGGAAAATCCGCTCTATGGTGTCTATATATCGCTGAACCCGCGAAAAATGACTGAGCTTGCTGTCGAGATCGAAAACCACGGAAGTGCGCTCCGAAAATCCGACGAAGGCTCCAATTCTCTGGCTATCCGACTTGCTGATTGGGATGATCCCTTTGCAGAGGCATTGCTACGCTTGCTGCAGCTGGTCGATGCACCGGTAGACAAATCGGTCCTCGCAGACGCGCGACTGCGCGAACTTTACTATACTATATTGAGAGGCGAAATTGGGGCCTTTGCGCGAAACGCTTTTGGTGTGGGAAATGCCATTTCACGGGCCATCGCCTATGTGTCCGAAAATCTGGGCGAGCCCCTGGCCATCGATGATCTAGCTGAACGCGCAGGTATGAGCCGCGCGGTTTTCCACCGTAAATTCAAAAGTGCTACAGCCATGTCACCAATCCAATTCGTCAAAACCATGCGTCTGAATACAGCAGCGATGAAAATATCTGAGGGTGCAACAATCAGCCAAGCTGCAATGGATGTCGGCTACTTAAGTCCGTCCCAATTTAGTCGAGAGTTTAAGCGCCTTTATGGCCAAACCCCGCGCCAATGGAGCGAGGCTCTTACAACTTTACCAAGCTAAGTTTGAACTTATTCACCGCAGGTTTGCGCGCTTGCTGCGAATGGCTGGTCTGACCGGCCGGGCTGCAAAATGACCGGTAGTAAGTAAAGGTCCGCTTGGGCCGCCCGTAAAGGCGGTCCACATCACTTAGATTTCGATTGCCCCCGCAATTGCCAGAGCATCTTCTAACTCTACACCGAGATATCGGACGGTGCTGTCGCGTGACAGAACGATGCCAATTGACACAGACACCTCCGTTCATCGGGGAGCTGTTCAATGAGAAATCCTATGCAGATATCGTTTTCACTCTTGAGCGCTGTAGAGGCATGCTCTGATATGTGACTGCTCCCTGCGATCGGTGCGAAATTCATATGAAAAACATTATGCTGGAATTTGAGGGGAGCAGATCAGTGCAGACATTAGACCTTAGCAAAATGATCTAGGTGTCAGCGTTTTTGAGATTGCTCGTCAAAAATTCCGCGAATAGCGACGCTAGGTTTGTTCGCTTCGCTGACCCCGGCCAAACCGCGTACAAGGCGAACTTAGCCAAGCTCCAATCTTCAAGCAGGCGAACGAGTGCGCCATCTTCAATATCGCCGCGACAGCAATCAATTGGCATGATTGACACCCCAAGGTTTTGTTTTGTCAAAAAACAAAGTCCATCGAAGTTGTCAGTTTGAAGTTTTGATTGTTCGTCAATCAAAAGCTGCGCCCTCTTGCGCTCGCGTGACACGAGACTGAATTTTCGTTTCTTGTGGCGGTATGTAATCCAGTCCCAGTTCTCAAGGTCATTAGGATGTTGAGGAGCGGTGTTCTTGGCATAGTAGCCTCGGCCCACGACGATCACACGCTCTACTTCGCCCAACTTTTGGCTTTCTAGGCCTTTGTCCTCACTCTTGCCTGCGCGGATACACAGATCGAACGCGTCCTTTATCGGATCCACATGTGCATCGGTGAACGCTATAGATATGTGCACTTTGGAGTAAGTGTCTGCAAATATCCCAGCGGTCTTCAATATGGGTGAAGACGTAAGGAAAGACGGAACCGATATTTTCAAAGTTCCGGACGGATCAGATTCCGCGTACATCAGAGCATTTATGCCTTTTTCCGCACCTTCGATGATTGCCGATGTGTGGGTGTAAAACTGGCGTCCTTCGCTTGTAAGCGTAACCTTTCTTGTTGTTCGATGAAGCAGCTTGGCATCAAGAAAATGTTCCAGCTTGGACACAGCTTCGCTTACACGAGATGGGGCAATTCCTAAGGTTTTCGCAGCTTCACTAAACGACCCCTTCTCGGCAACGAGAGAGAAGATCGCCATATGCCTAAGGTAGTCGATCATTGTTCCGATTTCCGTAAGAGATTTATACATTTATAGCCAATTAACAGCATTATTACATAGCTATAGTCTCAGTGCGACTCTGCATCTGTTCCTTCTCAGTCAGGCGCGCTGAAGTGCCCGCTGAGAATTACTGATGCTCAAACGAGGGGCAGATGCTTGTGAAATCAATCGACGATTGCCTCCGTTTGGAAATGGCTCTGATAGTCGGAGCAATGGAACGTAAATGCGACGATGCCATGCCTGATCTGAAGAATAATGAAGCTGAAAAATTTTGACGACGCCGCATCACGTTTTGAACGGCGTCAAAGGGAGAAAGACATCAATGCACCGTAGAACAGTTATCAAAACATCAATTGCAGCCGCGCTGGCGGCTTCACTTGCAAGCAAACTAGGAGCGCAAGACTTGGACGAGACTTCACAAGCGTCTTTTGACACCGTTATGGCATATATGAATGCGATGGGTTCAGGCGACATGGACACAATGGGCAGCCTCATGGCCGATGACATGGTTTGGCACAACGAGGGTGACAAAACACTGCCTTGGATCCATGGTGACATCAAAGGCAAAGAAGCGATCTTTGAGTTTTTGCCTGTATTCTCGGCAAACCTGCAGACAACCAAGTGGGAAAATGGCGACGCTTTTGCCAATGGTGATACCGTCGCTGTGTTCGGAACTATGGCAGCGACTGCGACCAAGACCGGTCAGTCAACAGGGGACTTTACCTTTGCCCTGCGTGCCAAGGTCCGGAATGGCCAGCTGGTGCTGTGGCATTGGTTCGAAGATAGCTTCGCCGTGAGCCAAGCATATCACGGCAATCTTTAGAAACAGTCTGGGGGCTATGAAAAGTGATGGATAGAATAAAAGCCGAAGGTATCCCTCTTTGGGTCACCTTGTTTTTGTGCCTTATTATATTGTTTGGGATTGGCTTTGGCGCGCCAGCCATGTTGGGTCATGGGCTCATGGAAACTCAGACGATTGGATGGGGTGGGCGTCAACTCGGTATCGCCGTTGGCAGTATTCTGGCCATAGCCTACCGGAGCCAAGTTGGGTATCTGATCGTTTTCACATGCGCTGTTTTCAAGGAAACCAGCGATTTGATTGAGGTCATGTCCGCTCCCGTCTTGGAAATGGGCATGGTGATAGGTTTCATTCCATTCATTTGCCTTGAGCTCGCTTCGCTTTGGTTGAGCTATCGCGCGGCCAAAGCGAATTAAGACCTAATGCATGCAGTTTTTGGCACGACAGAAGCTTTATCACGCATGCCGGACCGACGAATTTTCCACCGCTCAATCGACAGAGCGCAGACAGGCGGATCAACCGATGCCCGCAGGTCGATTTGTCCAAAAGAACACAAAATTCTAGGGAGAAGACATGACCAAGGAGAGCTACAAGGGTAAGGACATAACCATCCACTTTGATGGAACGAAGTGTATCCACTCTCGAAACTGCGTTCTAAGGGAACCGGGTGTGTTCTTGGCAAATACGCCTGGCGACTGGATCCAACCTGACAATGCGCCTGCGTCGGCACTCGTCGCTTTGGCTCACAATTGCCCGTCTGGTGCTATCACGTACGCTATGACCGATGGTACATCGGAAGAGACGCCGCCACCTGTCAACACAATCCATGTTCGCGAAAATGGACCGTACGCAGTCGCCGCGGATATACGAATTCCAGGCGAAGAGCCGCTCACCCGTCGCACCCTTTGTCGCTGCGGTTTGTCAAAGAACAAACCGTTTTGCGACGGTTCTCATGCCTCCGAAGGGTTCAATGCTACCGGCGAATGCGCGGACAATGAATCAGAGCCACTTGAGACACGAAACGGTCCGCTAAATGTAACGCCAACCCAAGATGGTCCTTTGATGGTAGCAGGGAATGTCGAGATTTGCGCAGGAACTGGCCACACGATTGATCGCACCACCAAGACATTCCTTTGCCGCTGTGGCCATTCGAGCAACAAGCCTTTCTGTGACGGAACGCATGCCAAGGTTGGCTTTAAATCATGACCCGAAAACATGAAATATTGCCCAAAACGTGTCGTTGACGTCACCCAGATCCTCGAGCTGGACCCGAACACAAGATGGCACCCGCCATTCTAGCAGCTGAGCGCGTGGAAGAATTGATCAAGTGTTAATCCGTGGTTCGAGGGAGGGCTGAAAACGGATTGGGATCAAGCCGAATTCCCCATTTATGCGAAACCACAAATACAATCATCAAAAGAAACGGAAAGATGGACATTGTGATAGCAAAAAATCTGGTTCGACGTGGTCTTCCTGATTTTGGGTCACAATTTTTGGACGACGTTCGCGCGCGATTGCGTAGTACGGTTATCGCTTTGTCTTTTGTCATGCTGGCCAACACATATCCGGGTCACCGGGATTTTCGATACTTTTTAAACTGAACTAAGCTAGGAGCAAAACATCGATGGAAGCACCAAACTACGATTACGTCATTATTGGGGGTGGAACTGCTGGGCTGGTTCTGGCTGGGCGGCTGACCGAAAATCCGAATACAAGCGTCGTGGTCCTCGAGGCAGGTCCGGAGAATACATTTGAAACAGGCTCCTATGCAGCTGGCGTTGGCGGTATGTGGGGGCCTCAGACCAATTGGGGATATAACTCCGCGCCTCAACCTGAACTGAACGGTCGAAAGATTATGCAACCTCGGGGTAAAGTGGTTGGCGGTTGTGCGGCGATCAATGTTGGGTCCTGGTCGCGTGGCACAATGGAAAACTACGAAAGCTGGGATCTGCCGGGATGGGACTGGGACACGGTTCTCGAGACTTATAAGAAGATCGAAAGCAGCAAAAAGGACGATACCACTTTGCGTGGTAAGTCCGGACCGATGCGCCTAGAAGACTCTCCTCGAGGCAATGTGATGACAGATGTTTTGCGGGAAGCCGCGATCCAATCGGGCGTTGGCGTCACCGAAGATCGGAATGCTGGAAACCCTATTGGATTTGATATCTGGGAGACAATATTCCCAGACGGACGTCGTTGGAATACCGAAGCCGGCTATCTGAATCCAGCACGCAAACGCGCGAACTTGACTGTCTTGACCGAGGTGCATGTCACTAAGATTAATTTTGACGGCAAACGCGCGGTGTCGGTGTCATTTACCCGAAATGGCAAAGGAGAGGAAATCACAGCGGACAAGGAGATCTTGCTTTGTGCGGGCGCGATCAATACGCCGCAAATCCTAATGCTGTCCGGGGTTGGTCCCGCAGAACATCTGCGCGAGCACGGTATCAACGTTGTGGAGAACCTGCCTGCCGTCGGGCAAAACCTCAAAGACCATCTACGTGTCCAATTCGGTGCCTTAACGCCCCTAGGTACAGGTGAAACGGTCTACGCAGACGCGTCGGACGCCGCACAGCTAAGCGAGTGGCGGGAAACAGGGTATGGGCCCCTGTCAGTGGCTGAAAATTCCAGCTCTGCTTTCGTGAAGTCAGACCCATCCGTTCCGCATCCAGACATCGAACTGATGTATGCAATAAACCCGCCGATGGATATGCGCGAGGATATGAGCCGCGCAGGCTGGTACATCATGGTCGGCTTGGTGCAACCGAAATCCGCAGGTGAAGTGCGGCTTGCCTCAGCGGACCCGTTGCATGCGCCGATCTATGATCCAGCCTATTTGTCGAACCCGGAAGATATGGCGACATACATCAAGGGTATGCGCGTGGCTCTTGCGCATGTCGGGACCGACGCACTAAGCCCATATACGGATATGGACACGTTGCAGCTGGCACCCGATGCGACTGATGAGGAGATCGAAACACTTATTCGGACAACGGTAGAGTCAATCTATCATCCGTGTGGGTCATGTCGTATGGGGCAGGATGGTGATGAGACCGCCGCGCTGGATACACAATGCCGCGTTAAGGGCCTCGAAGGCTTGCGCGTCGTGGATGCGTCTTCGGTACCCGAGCTGGTATCTGGCCACACGATGGCACCAACCATTATGGTAGCAGAGCGCATCGCTGCACTTATCAAGGCTGGATAGAACAGAATGCGAAAGCGGTCCCGTGTCAAAACCAAACGGGACCGCGACAATCCAAACATTTGTCCATACAAGAGAGTCCCATCTCGCGTCTTTTGCGCTTTAACCTTGCTGTTGTGTTGATTTGCACCCCGCCTCGATTGCGCTGAAAAGGGCGACGGCTTGGGTAGCATCACAGAGTTTTCCGAACCGACGCGGATTTGAGAAATCAGAACATGCCCGTAGCGCCGTGCGTGCTTTGACTGTGCATTAACCACTTTTGTGCCGAAAGCGCCGAAAACCGCTATCACTCAGAGTATAGCGACCGATGAATGCCGGATTTCCTCTGCCGTTCGCCTAAAGTTCAAATGTCGATCTTCTCGGCAATGTTTAGGGTATCTTCGACTTCGACGCCCAAGTGCCAAACAGTTCTATCGATCTTTGTGTGGCGATAAATCAGTTGCACTGCTCGCAAATTCCCAGTTTTACCGATGTTGCGTCAAAGTTTATTGATGGTAACTGGTCAAATTGAAATTAGATGGTTGTCCCATTGAACGGCTTCGAATTTGGAAACCACTTTGCAAGTCCATGTTGAGAACGCCAGCTCACCAGTGCCTGCTGTCAGCATGAAGCCATCGACAGTTGTTGCAACTCCACAGACGTCACTGACAGAATCCGCCGCGACGATTTGGGCGGAAGCTGCATCGTAGTGTTGGACACTGTTACCCCGTGGAGATGTGACCACGATTGTGGTTCCATCGAAAGCATAAGCGATGCTTCCCACGTATCCTTGCATGTCTCGTATCCGGTCTGGACTGGCTCGCATAAGGACGACCTCCCGCCCAATACTGTGATGGCCTACTAGGCTAATCGGAACACCATCGCCCTGCCACTGCATCCCGAAGGCAACCTGTCCCTCATTGGAAACTGCGAGGTGCCTGATTGAGTTCTTGTGCATTTCAGGGGGCAATTCGACAGTGTCAATCACCGTGCCATTTTGGATGTAGGACAAGTTCGGTTGCATCGTCGCAATGTTCAACTTGGTGCGGCCTGTGTCTGGATGCGTGTCGATGCCACCGTTGGCGACGACCAGCACATCAGAGTTCGGCAAACGTTTGATGTCATGGGGGCCGATGCCGCCGCTGTCCCATTCGTCGATGCGAGTGTAGCCTGACGCGACATCCCAGACGCCTATGCGGCCACGACCTGCCTCATAATCGTTCTCGGTTGTGAAAAGCAGACTGCCATCCCCTGAGAATGCGCCATGACCGTAGAAATGGCGGCCAGCGAGTGCGGTTAGGACCGCCTTCTGAACGCCCGTTGCACAGTCTATGACGACTGCGAAGGTGCCCGGTCGTCTTGCAAAAGCAACGGCTTCGGGTTTGAGCGGATGTGCTGCCGCTGCATGACCTCGGGCGGGCAGCGGGAGTTGGAACGTAATGTTCAGGTCAGCATCGATCCCGCACAGCACATAGGCCCCATCAGGCAGGGCAGCGGCGGAGAGGAATGACGGTGATCCCGCATCCGCCCACGTAGGCTTGGGGACAAGTCCCGAGGCCAGCAGGCCCGCTATAAACTGACGACGCCCCGCTTCCATCCTAGTCTCCGTCCAGCGAATTGAACCCGGCGGCGACACCCAGTGTGCGGCCAAGCTCTGTTTGGACAGTGCTGCGGATCGTTCCAACGGATTGGCTTATGACCTCGACCTTGAGGCGGGATTGTGGGTCCGCAACCCCTGCAAAGACAGGATCGTTCAGGGTTGCCAGCTTGCCAAGGGCATCTTTGAATTGATGGTTGAGTTTGTCTGACAGGGTCTCATCAGACACCGCAAGATGCGACGCCAAGTCTTGCAAGGATGTCAAGCTTAGCACGACATGTTGGGCGGATCGACCAGACCTTCGGACCTCTGCCCTTGTCGGTCGGGGACGATCAAAGGTGCCAAGGGGTCGGCCAAGGCGGCTCTCTTGAGTAAATTGTAGCCCAGTGGTCAGTGCCCTGAGCATTTCTTGCAGGACTTCTTCTTCGCTGCGGTAGGTAGCATCGGGGGCTGGTGACAGGAGAACGTCCACATAGCTGGCTTCCCAGTCATTATAGATCGCTGATGATGTGGCAGCGATATCCGCGGTCACGGTTTGCACGAGGGTGCAGTGGTAATCGCTGGGCTGCATCAGGGGCTCGTCATACAGCAGAAACTCCAACGCATAAAAGCCTCGGGCGGCGATGGAGACCTCGCTGTAGCCTTCGGCGCCAAGGCCGATTGGGTCTTTGTCGGCTATGAGCGTAGCCAGTGCCCTAGGCGTGGCCCCGCGACTGTCTGGCCAGAACGCCAATGCAAAGGCACGATCATCTACTTCTGTTGGACCGAACCGAAGATGGGATGCGGACACCCATGCATCAAACGCGGTGCCATACGCCTTGCGCAGAGCTTCGGATGACGGGTCACAGTTTTGGATCGCGGCTTGGGAGAGGGCCGCAGATGTATCAGCGAGGGTCTCGAACCGTGGCAGGATATGGTCGTCTATGATAGTGGGGATGGAAGGGTTCGCTGTGGCGGTGAGTGGGGTGCAGACAACAGTAGCGGCCAGTAAGAAACGTTTCATAGGCTCTCCAAAAATCTTAACAGGGCTTCACGATCCGCAGTGGGCATATTTACGACTGCATCCCGTTGCGCCTGTGCTTCGCCACCATGCCACAACACGGCCTCAAGCAGCGACCGTGCCCGACCATCGTGTAGGAAATAGGTGTGGCCGCTAACTTGTTCCGTCAGGCCGATCCCCCAGAGGGGCGGGGTGCGCCATTCGCTGCCCGTGGCTCGTGCTTCGGGGCGGTTGTCGGCCAAGGCAGGCCCCATGTCATGCAGCAGCATGTCCGTGTAGGGCCAGATCAGTTGGAAGCTCTGTTCGGGCTGGTTTTCAAGGCGGTGGGTGACAAAGCTAGGCGTGTGGCAGGCTGTACAGCCCGTTCTGTAGAACACTTCCTTGCCACGCAGCACTTGGCTGTCATCGACATCACGCCTTGCAGGCACGCCCAGATTGCGGCTGTAGAAGGTCACAAGGTCCATGCCCATCGCGTCGATCTCGGTGCCACGGGCGTCATCATCGCCATGGATAGCATTCTGACAGTGGGTTTGGTTGACAGTGCATTCTCCCGCACCCGCTGGGAAAAGCGGATTAGAAATACCGATGTCACCCGCAAATGCTTCGGCAGATTGCTGCATGACAGTTGGGTTGCCAGCCTTGAGGCCAAAGCGGCCCAGCATGGGTTGATCGAACTCAACAGACCAAACGATATTGGGGCGGCCAGAGATACCGTCGTTGTCCAAATCTTCTGGGTCTGCATTGGTCAGGATGTCGGCGGCGGGGATCGCCTCTAACAGGCCCAGCCCGATCATCTGAGGGGCAACACGTGGGGAGAGCATCGCACCTTCGGCCAAGGGACCATAGCCGAGGTTCTCTGCAGTGTAGGTTGGGTGGCGCAGGGAGGCTTGGGTGCCATCGGCAAGCGTTACAATCTCTTCTTCATAGGTGACCCCAAGCGCATACTCGGAGGCATGCCCCTGCACTGCGAAGTCCTGCAACTGCTGACCATAGGTTGGATCAGGAAGGGTCGCGATATAATCGGCGATCTCGGCGATTCTTGCGTCATCTGGCACACCGTCGGGGTCCATGATCGACACACGCAAGAACATCGAAACACGGTTGTCTTCTGCGTTCTCTGGCGGGTGACCACGGCCATCCTTGATGTGGCACCGCTGGCAGGACCGTGCGTTGAATAACGGCCCCAAACCATCAGATGCCAATGTCGATGAAGGTGAAGATACCCAGAGCTTGCGGAACAACCCATTGCCTAACCTGAACTCAAGCTCATCCTCAAACGTGATGTTGCCTGATGGTTGCGAGAAGGCGTTGGCATCAGGCAGAACACGCACCGTCGCGGCGCCAGCAAGGCGTTCTTCGAACGGCTGGGCGATTGTGAAGTCTGTCGCGGTGGCGGTCACTGTGGCGATGCGCGTGGCTTCGGCCTTGGTTCTCGGCACGGCGTTCAGGTGCGGATCGCCCAAGTCTGCATAATCCTCGCGCGCGGCCTGATCCGCCAACGCTAGTGGCGCCGCGGCAAGGAAGCACAGCGTCAGAGATTTTGTCGCAGATGGCATGGGTAGACCTTTTACATTTTGACAATATCTTATAATTATACTCAGGTATTCAGATTGGCGAGTCACTATTCGCCGCATACCCGACGAAGGATGCCATAATGGCGTTACATGCTTTCCAAAATGATCGGCACCGGGCGGACCAGATTCCTGCTTGGCAAATCCCTGCACAGGCGCGCGGCGTTTTGAACGCGTTGCGCATGATCGCGATGGAATGTCGTACGCATGGACGGGCCGAATTGTTTGAGGCCTGCGCCCTGATTTCCAACCAAAGCTGCGTTGCCCAAGACGCCCATGCACGTGCCTTGGTCCGCTGTTTGCGTCAGGCTTTGGGCGTGCGGCCCACGTTTTATCGACCCGGCGAAGTCGACGTATCCTTTGACGAAGCGTGGCTCATTCGCGCAGTCCAGTGCAGTCGCGCCAAAGACTGGCCAAGTTTCGAATTTCTGATCCGGTCGCGTGTGGCACCCCAGCATCTAAGAAACCTTGCGTTTCTGATCCACGGAATTTCCGACAGATTTGGCAAACTTTAGAATTATTCTAAAAAACTCTTGCAAGGGCGGATTGGCGCGTTAGATTTGTGTCTAAGCCAGCAAACGCCAGCCAATCCACATACTTTCATTCCGGAGAGACCGATGACAGAAACTGCCGTTGCCCTGAGCGAGGACGCTCAAATCGCTATCGCCGAAGCCCTGAACCAAGCGGTGGCCGAAACCGCTGTGACAACGATGCTGGCCCAGAATTTCCACTGGAACGTTAAAGGCATGGCCTTTGGTCCGCTCCATGATCTGTTTCAGAAGATTTACGAAGATCATTTCATCGCGCAGGACGATCTGGCCGAACGCATCCGAGCGCTGGACAAGCATGCCGAAGGGATGTTGGCCAGTATGCTGAAACGCTCAAAAGTATCCGAGCATGATGGCCACGCCACCGACCGTGAGATGATTGCGGTGATGCAAGATGCGCAAGAAACGCTGGCGCAGACCCTTGCCGGAGCGGGGGAGCTGGCGGCAAAGCATGGCGATACTCTGACAGAAGATCTGTGTATCGCCCGCGGGCAGGAGCACGAAAAATTTGCGTGGTTTCTACGGGCGCATCTGGCCTAGGTCGCTTACAGTTTATCCAACTCAAAGGGCGCTTTTGCGCCCTTTTTGCTGCACTTTCGCGCGTAGGCAATGCGCCAGCCACCGTAGGCACCCATCTGATTTTGTTGTGCCATCAGCATTTCAATGAAACCGTCGCGGTGCGTGTTCTTTTTCAGCTGTTTGAACAGCGCTTTTTGCGCCTTGGTCATGGAACATCCGATGCAATGGCCCTCGCGTTTGAACTTGCATACATCAATGCAGGGGCTTGGCGTCTTTGGCATCTTGGTAAAACCTTGCTGGCTAGGCTGGGAAAATGGCTTGAGGCGGACCATCGCAGGCCCGCCCCATCACTTAAGTCAGATCGTGCTTATTGAAAGACAGCGTTCGGATCGTCCAAGGAGTCTGACCCTTCGATCCCAACGCCATCAACGCCAAGGGCGGAAATTACCCGCTCAATAGAACGTGTCTGGTCAATCAAACCGTTCACGCCGCCCATGATCAGGGCCTCGCCCGCTTTATTGCCGCGTTCCAACATTTGGTCATAGGCAAATCCTGCCTCTGCTGCGATCTTGATGCGGCCCAAGGCCATCACGGCATCGCCGAGCTTGGCTTGCATTTCAGCGTCGATTGCCGCGTCCGTTTCGGCCACTAGATCAGACAACGAAGGTCCCGTTACCAATGTTCCATCGACGCGGATGTATTCACCAAGGTATACGTTCTGGATGCCAACACCGTTGTAATAGTGATCATTATGGGTGTTGTCGGCGAAGCAGGAATGCTCTTCTTCAGGATCGTTGAGCATCACGCCCAGACGCATCCGCTCCCCCGCGGTTTCACCGTAAGACAATGATCCCATGCCTGTCAGAATGGCAGAGATACCTGCGTCGGTATCAGACATCAGCTCAGATCGGGCCTCGCCGCCCTCAGCCCAAGCACCCGCCATGTATTCCAGATCGGAAATCAACAGGTCTGTGGCTGCAGTGAGGTATTCACCACGGCGAACACAATTGCCGTTCGTGCAGTCATCATCCATAGCGTAATCCGTCCACGGACGGTTCCCCGCACCCGTGCCGTGACCATTAAGGTCTTGCCCCCAAAGCAAGAACTCAATCGCATGGTAACCTGTGGCTACATTGGCTTCGACGCCATCCGCTTCTTGCAAGGTGTCTTCGAGCAACGCAGGCGTGATTGATGTTGCGTCAATCTCCTGACCCGACAGGGTAAAGGTCGGGTTCGCAATGACATTCAAAGCGGCAAAGGTGTTTTCATCGGACGGGCCGCCATAGGATGCATCCACGTAATCAATCAGGCCCTCATCCAGAGGCCAAGCGTTCACTTTACCTTCCCAGTCATCAACGATTGAATTGCCGAAGCGGAACACCTCGGTTTGCTGGTATGGCACACGGGCGGCCAACCATGCAGCACGGGCCGCGGTCAGGTTTTCAGCGGACGGATCGGCGACCAGTGCGTTCACGGCGGTCTGCAACCGCTTGGCTGTGATCAGGCTGTCGCCATAATTGGCAGCGGCGATGTCGGCGTAGGTGTCGAGCACGTCCTTGGTTTCAACCGCAAGTGCGGGTGTGGCGAGGCCAACTGCAATGGCAGTCGTAAGAAGGTAGCGTTTCATGAGGGTGTCCCTTTAGTGAAGTGTTTTTGGAATTTCGAGTGATTGTGTTGTGATATCCCTTGGTGCGCTCAGTCGCATGCGCATAAAGGCGTGGCCGACTTCAGCGGCGAGGGATGCGATCAGCGGGGCCACGTCAGGGCGAACAAGAAGCGTCGCGATCAACATGGCATCTTCGCGTTCCCCCATTGCCGCTGCGGCGATGAAATTGGCAAAACAGGATTCGTCGGCGCCTAAGCATTTACACTGAACCGAATGACGCATCAGCGGACGACGCCCATGTCGGGTGCAAAGTGCACAAAGGTCTTCAAACGACTTCAGCGCCTTTCGCCCCTGATCAGGGCCAAGACCAGATGCGAAGTCATTCCAGACCTGTGCTTGCGCATCGGCACCTTCGCACCAAAGGCGCAGATAGATGACGGATGCGGCTTCGATACCATCCAGTTCTGTAATGAAGCCGACGGGCGCACCGCCACGATTATGATTAGGAATGGTCATTTGGTCAGGATCAACTTGCCAGCCCGCGTTATCCGCAGGGTGTAGGTTTGCTGGTCCAACACGATTTGGGCCAGATCGCCCCCTTCGCTGAGATCGCGGGCTGCATATGTCGGAAGTGTCGGTGCATGCGTTTGTTTTGGCGGGGTCGAATGAAAGTTCATGGTGACACCTGTTCACGCTCGGACAAACGGTCTGTGATCCAGATCGGGCAGATGTTTTCTGCTTCTGATGCAGAAACAAATATCTCAAACCTGTCTGCCTGCTTGATGCGGGGAGTGTGGCGTAGTGCACGTGCATCGGCGGATCGCCTGACTGCGCCTTGGGTCGACTGCATTGGTAAGTCCTCACATGATTACGTGTCGGGCTTCCCAGCTTGGATTCGGGGTGGCTTGACTTGACTTAATCCTGAGTGAAGTAGTCGGAAATGTCAATCTGACAAATTTAGTCGGAAATACGGTTTTGCCGAAGCCGTTCCACCAAGAATGAAAGCAGCCATTGATGAAGCCGCAGCGAAAGCTCACTATGTCCTGCAATCTGTGAATTCGACCTTTGGTCCTTGCCGCCCCAAATACCGATTGGCTTGTGGGCACTATCACACTTGACCGCAGCGGCTTTTTTTGCCGGGCTAGGAGGACGATCACAATACGAGGCTTCGTTGCATGATGTGGTTGTAGTCGGCGATGTTAGAGCGGGTTGTGTCAAACAAGTAGCTTCAGCGGATAGCGAAGGTTCTGTTCCGATTTCTGGTGTATGGCAGCATGTACTAACATCCTAATTCACCTGCTGTCGGCCAAGAATTGAACATGCGAAGAACGTCATGTCAGCAAGACCCGCATCCGCAAAACTCCGGTCACCTGCAGACTGCGAGTTTAACTGGTCCTGTATACTGCTTGTGCAACGAAGACCTTCTTTGACGGGCGGCGCTAAAGCATCTGACGCCCTGAACAAACAACCGGTGAGGGCCGTTCAAAACTTTTTTCAAACTTTTTTCTGATCGGTGTCGATTAGCGCAGTTTATAACCGTCGTGTGGGTGAAGAGGCAAAAACGCCCTTCTCAAACACAAACGAGAGGATAGACCCATGAACATCAAGAAAATCGCAACCTACACAGCATGCGGCGTTGCCGCATTGGCCGTCGCAGCCTTGGCCTTGCCGCGCCAAGTGAACATCGAACGCACAGCGGTCATAGATGCCGCCCCAGAGGCCGTGATCAAATTGGCAGCGTCCAACACGGGCTACCAAAGCTTTAACCCTTACAAGGACCTCGACCCAAACCTGTCGGTTGAAATGTTTGGCCCCATATCGGGCGTAGGATCCGGCTTTTCATTTGAAAGCAAGGACGGGGCAGGTCAGCAAACGGTGGCGTCTGTCACCACTGATCAGGTGACATTCGATCTTGATCTGGGGCCATTGGGTCAGCCGACGCAGGCGATTTCTGCGGTTGCTGTTGATGGCGCGACTAAGGTGACTTGGACCATGGACATGGATCTGGGCATGAACCCTGTGTTCCGCGTCATGGGGCTTTTCATGGATGGCATGATCGGGCCAAACTTTGAGCTTGGCCTTGCCAACATCGCTGACGTTGCGGCTTAATCATACTTAAAAACGAACCAACAAGGAAACAAAACAATGCGTTACACATTTCTTCTTTATTCCGACCCCGCAATGGCCGCTGGCATGACCGAGGAGGATTGGGCGAAATCCAAAGAGATCTACGGCCAGTATATTGGCGCGCTTCAGGAGGCTGGAGTGTTTATCGAAACCGATTGGCTGCACCCTGCTGATACCGCCACCACGGTCACGCTGGCAGGCGGCGAGAAGCGGGTTCAAGATGGCCCATTCGCCGAGACAAAAGAGACACTGGGCGGCTACTTTGCCATTGATGTCCCAGACCTCGATGAAGCGATGAAATGGGCCGAGAAATGCCCACATGTCCACTATGGCAAGCTTGAAATCCGCGCCTCTGCGATGGGCAGCGTGTGAGCAAAAGCGACGCACAGGCGCGGGCGGAAGATGTCGCCCGCGCCGCCTACGGCAAACTGATTGCGATGCTGGCCAGTAAAACTGGCGACATTATCGCCGCGGAAGACGCACTTGCCGATGCTTTTGTGGCTGCCCTCAAGACGTGGCCCGAACGTGGCATTCCAGACAAACCCGAGGCCTGGCTTTTGACTGTGGCCAAAAACAGACGCATCGATCAGGCGCGCAAAGATGCCCGTTTGGTCATCACAGATGAGGCAAACGATATGGCCGACGCTCAAGCAATCGAACCCGAAGAAGCGCAGTTGGACGACCGGCTGAAGCTGCTTTTCGTCTGCGCCCACCCCGCCCTGGATGAAGGTATACGCACGCCGCTGATGCTACAGACGGTTTTGGGCCTTGAGGCCGACCAGATCGCAAAGGCGTTTCTTGTGTCCCCTTCTGCTATGGCGCAGCGCCTTGTGCGGGCCAAGAAAAAGATCAAATCCGCCGGTATTCCTTTTGTCGTGCCAGAACCAGAGGCCTATCCAGAGCGTATGATCGCCGTGCTTGAAGCGGTCTACGGTGCGTATTCAGTCGATTGGCTGGAAGGGGATGGCGATCTTAGCCACGAGGCCTACTTTTTATCCAACATTCTGGCGGAGCTGGCGCCAGATAATCCTGAAGCGCTTGGGCTTACCGCCCTGATTGGTTTTATTGAGGCAAGACGGGAGGCCCGTTTGAGCCAAGGTGTCTTGGTGCCTGTGCCAGAACAGGATGTCGATTTATGGGATACGCAGCTTATCGAGCATTCTGCCAGTCTCCTCACCCAAGCCTCCCTGAAGCGTACTCCCCAAAGCGTGCCGGGACGGTTCCAACTTGAGGCTGCCATTCAATCCGTTCATGCCGCCCGATCTGTCACGGGGCAGACGGATTGGCGGGCGTTGTCGCAACTCTATGCGGGATTGATGCACGCCTATCCGTCTATCGGCGGGGCGGTCAGCCGTGCGGCAGTTGTGGCCGAGGATGCAGGCCCTGCAGAAGGGCTGAGGATGCTGGACGTGATCGAATTCGACGGATTGAACACCTATCAGCCGTTCCACGCTGTGCGCGCCCATTGTCTGGCCGCGTTGGGTCAGACCGCAGATGCAGCCGAGGCCTACGCACAAGCCCTTTCATTGTGCATGGATCGCCCCTCAAGACTGTGGCTTGAGAAAAAAATCGAAGGTTTGCGAAAAAAAATGTCATGAGGTGTCGATTGGCGGCATCGGTCTTCGTCGTGTGGGCATAGGGGAACAAAAACGCTCCCATTCAACATGAGAAAAGGAACAGACCAATGACCATTATTTACACAATCGTCGCAATTATCGCCGCAATCGCCCTGATCGCATTGCTGTTGCCCCGCAAAGTCGTAGTGACACGCACGGCAGATGTAGCTATGCGCCCCGAAGACGTCATCGCTCGTGTTGCCAGCACCGAAGGATTCCAAACCTTCAACCCCTACTGCACAACCGACCCTGATCTGAACATCACGCCATTTGGCCCTGCTGAGGGCGTCGGTTCAGGCTTCCGGTTTGAAGGCAAAGAAGGCAAAGGCACCCAAACCGTGACCGAAGTAACAGGCACCCGCGTCACGCATCTCATCGATCTCGGTGCCATGGGCAAGCCTGTGCAGACAATCGAAGCCAAGGCGACAAAAACTGGTGCCAGCGTGACGTGGACCGTGACCTCGGACATGGGCTACAACCCCATCTTTCGGGTCTTTGGCCTCTTCATGGACCGTATGCTTGGCAAAACCTACGAACTGGGGCTCAAGAACATCGCAGCCCTGTCTTAAAGATAATCTCACACACCCAAGAGGGCGGGCCTAAATGGCCCGCTTTTTTTATGGATACCCTTATTGTACCGCATGGCATCAATAATCGCTGCACTTGCGGCATCCGGGTTGCCCAACGTCTGTGCGTTGTGCGCATGTTCCGGGACTTTGCCAGCACGTCGTTATGTTCCGTCCGCAAGCAGAAATGGCAGTAGCCAGCGCCGCGGTGGTCCCGTGTCAAACTTACCCAACCGCGGCCCATGACGAAGCCACCCAGAGCAATTGGCACGACGCGCAACGTCGCGGCGGCAACGCGCTGATTTGGCTCGAATATCAGCGGCCACTAACCGAATGCAGTTTTTGCGTTGGCAGGATTTCACGCCAATCAAGCGTCCCCTATGCAGCAGCGAAACCAGCATCAAGCGCGCTAAGAAGAGTGTTTGCGTCTTGCTCTGTCAGGACCAATGGCGGCGATAGGATCAAATTTGGCCCAGAGACCCGGACCATCGCTCCGGCGGTATAAGTTGTCTCAAAAACCGTATTGGCGGTGTTGGCATCAATCGGCTTTTTAGTCGCACGGTCACTGACCATTTCGATCGCCGTCATCAAACCGTGCCCGCCACGCACATCCCCAATGATGTCATATTTATCCATCAGCGCCTTGCAGCCCTCAAACAATTGCGTGCCTCGCGCTGCGGCGTTTTCGATCACGTTCAGCCGTTTGGTTTCCGCAAGGCAGGCCAGTGCGGCCGCCGCGCCCACGGGATGGCCAGAATAGGTGTATCCGTGGCCAATTTTGGCGTTAGGATCCCCTTCGAACGCGTCAACCATCCGCCCGCCCAGCATCACTGCGCCAAAGGGGAAATACCCATTGGTGATCGCTTTGGCTGTTGCCATCATATCGGGCTGAATCCCCCACAATCGCGCACCAGACCACGCACCAGTGCGACCGTAGGCGGTGATCACTTCGTCGGTAATCAGTAATATGCCGTGGCGGTTACAAATATCCTGCACCATTGGCGCGAAGGATTTATGCGGCGGGATCACTCCGCCAGCGCCCAAAATCGGCTCCATTATCATCGCGGCAATGGTGCCAGCACCTTGGAATGCAATTTCGTCTTCGAGGGCCTGAACGCAGAGCTGTGCCAACTTCTCGGGGTCCGTTTCATTGAACGGATTGCGGTAGGTGTAGGGGGCAGGAATGTGAAAACAGCCTGACAGCAGTGGTTCATAGGCCGTGCGAAAATTTGCATTACCGTTGACGCTTGCGCCACCGATGTGTGTGCCGTGATAGCCTTTTTTGAGGCTGAGGAACTTGGTCCGCCCGCTTTCACCGCGCAGCTTGTGATACTGCCGGGCAAGGCGCAGGGCGGTTTCCACCGAGTCCGATCCGCCAGAAGTAAAGAATGCGCGTTGCATCCCATCGGGACCGAAAAACTGTGCCAGTTCATAAGATAATTCAATGGCTGCGTCGTTGGTCGTGCCGCGGAAGGTGGAATAGTAGGGCAGGGTATCAAGCTGGTGCGCGATGGCGTCTTTGACGGGCTGGCACGAATAGCCAAGGTTCACGTTCCAAAGCCCACCAACCGCATCAACAACAGTGTGGCCGTCCAAATCTGTGATACTGACGCCAGATGCACCGGTGATGATCTTGGGCGGGTTGTCGTGACTGTCTTTTGGTGAAGTCATCGGATGCCACATCAGGCGCCCATTGTTCTCTTTCAGGAAATTGGAATCTTTCATGGGGATGGTTCCAGTGTTTTGGCGTTTGAAAGTGTTGTGGCCCAGGCGGATTCGACTTCTGGCGGGATCGTGCCGCCCCAATGTGTCGAAAGAGTTCGGCTGGCTTTGATCAGGTGCTGTTGGATGATGCGTTCCTGTGCTGGGGAAAACCGCGTGGCCACACAGGCCACAGAAATGGCCCCGGCAAAACCGCCTGCTTTGTCAAACAACGGTGCAGCAAGGCTGGACACTTCTGCTTCAAAACTGCCAATCGCACGGCCAAGGCCAGTTTTCCTCACCTCGGCAATGGCTGTTTTCAATGCATGCGGCGATGAAATCGTGTGGTCGGTAAAGGCTTCAAGGTCATTATCGATGGCATCCATCAGTGCGCTTGGGCCAAAGGCCAATGTGCAGTGGCCAGACGCCGTTGCATGCAGTGGAAACTGGTCCAAATCGATTACCACGCGAGTGCTGTGCCGTGCTGATGTGCTGGAGGCCAGCGAATAGACTGTGCTGCCGGACAGAACGGACACATGGGCCGTCTCGCCCGTCGCATCTGCTAAAGCGGCCAGAATTGGCTCTGCACTTGCTTTGCGCGGAACGGTCTTTTCGCGGGTCTGTGCCAGTTGTAACAATGCGGGCCCCAACCGGTATTGCCGTGTCATCGGGCTTTGTTCAACAAAACCGACCTCCTCTAGGGATTGGAGGTAGCGATGCGTTGTGGCCTTGTCCCGTTTGGCAGTGCGAGACAGGTCCGACAACCCGATCTCGGGGCGGGAGGTCGAGAAGTGGGACAAAAGTTGGAGCGCTTTGGTAGCAGAGGACATGAGTCAGGCACCGTTTTGTTGCGTCTTAAAACGGTTTGACACGGCCATTTTGGCAAGGCAAGATATTTTTAAACCTTCGGTTTGATATATGAACCGATGAAGGCTTGTGACAAAAGGTTCAAAATGGATCAAACCCATATCGACGCGCTGCGCAGTTTGCCTGTGGCCCCATGTAGACATTTGATAGAGGGGCAAAACGTTCCAGCCTCAGATGGCGGGGTGATGGATGTGGTCTCTCCCATTGACGGTAGGGTTTTGACCCAGATCGCGCGTGGCACCAGCGCGGATATGGAACGTGCTATTGCCTCTGCACGTTCGTCTTTTGACGATGGCCGTTGGGCCGGCCAACCGCCCGGCGCACGCAAGAAGGTGCTACTGAAATGGGCGGATTTGATAGAGGCCAACGCGCTGGAGCTTGCGGTTCTTGGGGTGCGCGACAATGGAACAGAAATCGCGATGGCGCTGAAGGCGGAACCGGGTTCTGCTGCAGGAACGATCCGGTACTACGCCGAGGCGCTAGACAAGATTTATGGTGAAATTGCCCCTACTGCAGAGGGCACATTGGGGCTGATCCATAAGGAACCTGTGGGCGTGGTCGGGGCGATCATACCGTGGAATTTCCCAATGATGATTGGCGCATGGAAGCTGGGGCCCGCTTTGGCGATGGGCAATTCAGTCGTTCTTAAACCCGCTGAAACCGCCTCACTGTCCTTGATGCGAATGGTTGAGTTGGCCCATGAGGCAGGCCTGCCCGAAGGTGTATTGAACGCGGTCACCGGCGAAGGGGCCGTTGTGGGTGCCGCGCTGGGCAAATCGATGGATGTGGACGTGCTGGTGTTTACCGGATCGGGTGCAACAGGGCGCCGGTTGATGGAATATAGTGCGCAATCCAACATGAAACGGGTCTATCTGGAACTGGGTGGCAAATCCCCCAATATCATTTTTGCCGATGCGCCTAACCTTGATGAGGCCGCCAAGGTCGCTGCTGCAAGCATCTTTCGCAACGCGGGCCAAGTCTGTGTCGCTGGATCGCGATTGCTGGTTGAGGATGCGATCCACCATGATTTTGTCGCCGCCGTTGTTAAGGCCGCTGAGGCCATGCAGGTTGGGGATCCGCTTGATGTGCGGACCACTATTGGGGCGGTAAACTCCGAAACGCAACTGGCCGCGAACCTTGGATATGTCGCAACGGCGCAAAAGGAAGGGGGCGCTGTTGTAACCGGTGGAACCCAAATCCTGCAGGAAACCGGCGGCTATTATATGGCGCCAACAGTTGTCACTGATGTGACAGCAGATGCGACCCTGACCCAGAAGGAAGTCTTTGGTCCGGTTCTTGGGGTGAGCGCATTCAAGGATGAGGCCGAGGCCATTCGCCTAGCCAATGGGACTGTTTATGGGCTGGCGGGTGGCGTATGGACGTCCAATCTGGGGCGCGCGCATCGCATGGTGAAATCTGTGCGCACGGGTGTCATGCACGTGAATACCTATGGTGGGGCTGACGGCACCGTGCCTTTGGGGGGCGTTGGTCAATCTGGTAACGGGCATGACAAATCCCTTCATGCCATTGAAAAATATATCAATCTCAAGACCGCTTGGATCAAACTCTAAAGGCGCCTTATGACCGATCGCACCATCCTGCTTGTTGGAACTTACGACACCAAAGATGACGAGCTTGGCTATCTGGCCGATGTCATAAGAGCCCAAGGTGGACGTGTTTTGACGATGGATGTCTCGGTCTTGGGGGATCCGTCAAAGCCCACGCAGTATTCCAAACATGAGGTTGCATCCGAAGGCGGCAGCAGCATTGAGGCCGCGATTGCGTCAGGCGATGAAAACACTGCGATGCAGATCATGGCGCAGGGATGCGCGGCTTTGACGACCCGTCTCTATCATGAAGGACGCTTTGATGGTGTGTTGGTGTTGGGCGGATCGATGGGTACGGATCTTGCCCTAGATGTCACCGCAGCCCTGCCCTTGGGCGTGCCGAAATACATCGTGTCCACTGTGTCCTTTTCGCCCCTGATCCCGCCGGAGCGTTTGGCCGCAGATGTGCAGATGATCCTCTGGGCTGGGGGGCTTTATGGCCTGAATGGCGTGTGCAAAGCGGCGCTAAGTCAGGCCGCTGGGGCGGTTTTGGGTGCTGCACGCGCGGTCGAAAAGCCCGACCGCACCAAGCCGATGATTGGCATGACGTCGCTGGGCAAAACGGCGCTGCGCTATATGGTGTCGCTCAAACCCGCCTTGGAAGACCGGGGTTATGAGGTCGCTGTCTTTCACGCCACAGGCATGGGTGGGCGCGCGTTCGAAAGCCTTGCGGCCCAAGGTGCCTTTGCCTGCGTCTTTGATTTTTGCACACAAGAGTTGGGCAATCACATCCATGGCTCTAATATTTCGGCGGGGGCCGGTCGCCTGACTAATGCCGGGCTGGTCGGCACGCCGCAGATTGTGTCGGGTGGGTGTTACGATCTGGTTGATGTAGTGGGCTGGCAGGATTTGCCGGACAAATGGAAAGACCACCCGACCCACGCCCACAACCGCCTGATCACCTCCATCGTGTTGAATGATGAAGAACGACGCGCGGTTGCACGGGCGCATTCAGATCAATTGGCATCGGCGCAGGGCCCTGTGGCCTTTATCCTGCCCGAACGAGGCTGCGGCGAATGGGACCGTGCCGGTGCTGATTTATGCGATGCGGCGGGGCTTTCCGCGTTTTTGTCCGAACTTCGGGCGACCTTACCGGACAACGTAATTCAGCACAGCATCGACGCGCATATCAACGATCCTGCCTTCGCCGACAAGGCGCTTGAGATTTTTGACGATTGGCGGGCCAGAGGGATCGTGGCAGGTTAAGCGCCAACCTCGCCTTTGGGCTGGCAGGGTCATCAGCAATGAAAGCGCTAGAATGAAAAGCCGATATTGTCGCCTTTTTGAAAAAATAGATGTTGATGGTTACAAATGTAACAAATACCCCGGATAAAACAGTCAAGGAAGATGCATCATGGATACGACCCATACCCCGCACGGTTTGCAGCAGGCATCAACACCGGCTGGCACCCATCCGGGCTATATGCCGGGCTTTGGCAATGACTTTGAAACCGAAGCACTGCCGGGTGCGCTGCCGCAGGGCATGAACTCGCCGCAGAAATGCAACTACGGGCTGTATGGCGAGCAATTGTCAGGAACTGCATTTACCGCACCGAGCCATCAAAACGAACGCACGTGGTGCTACCGTATCCGCCCGTCGGTCAAACATGCGCAGCGCTACAACCGCATTGATTTGCCCTATTGGAAAACCGCGCCCAATGTTGTGCCGGATGTAACCTCGCTGGGGCAATACCGCTGGGATCCAGTGCCCCATTCCAGCGCGCCGCTGACTTGGCTGACTGGCATGCGTACGATGACCACGGCGGGTGATGTGAATACCCAGATCGGTATGGCAAGCCATGTGTATTTGGTGACGCAAAGCATGGTGGATGCCTATTTCTACTCGGCTGATTCAGAAATGCTGATTGTGCCGCAAGAAGGGCGATTACGGTTCTGTACGGAACTTGGCGTGATGGAGGTCGCACCACAAGAGATCGCGATCATCCCCCGCGGATTGGTCTACCGTGTCGAAGTGATTGACGGGCCTTGCCGTGGGTTCGTGTGTGAAAACTACGGTCAGAAGTTTGAACTGCCGGGCCGGGGGCCCATTGGTGCCAATTGCATGGCCAACCCGCGTGATTTCAAAACGCCTGTGGCGGCGTTTGAGGATCGTGAGGTGCCTTCAACCGTGACAATCAAATGGTGCGGCCAATTCCACGAAACGCAGATCAACCAAAGCCCGTTGGACGTTGTTGCTTGGCATGGCAATTACGCGCCCTGCAAATACGATCTGACCACATATTGCCCGGTTGGCGCTGTTCTGTTTGATCATCCTGACCCGTCAATCTTCACGGTGCTGACTGCTCCGTCGGGCCAAGAGGGCACCGCGAACATCGACTTTGTTCTGTTTCGCGAACGCTGGATGGTGGCCGAGGATACATTCCGTCCGCCATGGTACCACAAGAACATCATGTCTGAACTGATGGGCAATATTTACGGTCAATATGACGCCAAACCCAAAGGGTTTATCCCTGGCGGAATGAGCCTGCACAACATGATGCTGCCCCATGGGCCGGATCGGAATGCGTTTGAAGGCGCGTCAAACGCCCGGCTTCAGCCAGCAAAGCTGGATAACACAATGTCGTTCATGTTTGAGACGCGCTTTCCCCAGCACCTGACCCGGTTTGCGGGCACTGAGGCGCCGCTGCAAGACGACTACATTGATTGCTGGGCGGATATGGAAAAGAAATTCGATGGCACGCCGGGTAAGAAATGAAACGATATAGCTCCTTTCGCTTGACCCCGTTCCACCCTGCGCAGGCCGCGATGCCTATCCAGATGGCCAACCAGACGCGAAAGACATAACATGACGTTGCTCAAATCTTGGGTTGAAAGTGCAAACAGCGCAGATACGCTCTTTCCTTTGAACAACCTTCCGTACGGTGTGTTTTCGACGCCAGACCTTGCGCCGCGTTGCGGCGTGGCCATTGGTGACATGATTTTTGATGTGCACCGCGCTGAAATCGACGGATTTATCGATCTTGGCACGTCGCTGTTTGCCGCGCCAAGCTGGAATGCAGTAATGGGGCACAGCCCCCGGATCTGGGATGCGTTGCGCACACGGCTGATGGAGCTTTTGGCAGAGGGGGCCGCGACCATGCCAGACACCCTCGTGGCGCAAGCAGATGCTGTGATGCACATGCCTTTCAACGTGGCAGAGTTCACCGACTTTTACGCGGGCAAACACCACGCGACGAATGTCGGTACAATGTTTCGTGGTCCGGACAATGCCTTGCCGCCCAATTGGCTGCATATTCCCATTGGCTACAACGGACGCGCATCGACTGTCGTTGTGTCCGGCACGGATATTGTCCGGCCCAACGGGCAAACCAAAGCGCCAGATGCCCAAATGCCCAGCTTTGGCCCATGCAAACGGCTGGATATTGAATTGGAAATGGGGGCGATTGTTGGCGGCGCAAACACCATGGGCGATCCTGTATCCGTGCAACAGGCAGACGACATGATCTTTGGTTATGTGCTGCTCAACGATTGGTCCGCGCGCGATATTCAGGCGTGGGAGTATCAGCCGCTCGGACCGTTTCAGGCCAAGGCCTTTGCAACCTCGATCAGCCCTTGGATTGTGACAAAGGCCGCCCTTGACCCTTTCCGCACCAGCACACCAGCGCGCGAAAAGGATCTGTTGCCGCATCTGCATGAACCGGGGCCCATGCTTTATGATATTGATCTCGAAGTAACCATGGCCCCGGCAGGTCAGCCTGAAACAACCATTGCGCGCACCAACTACAATCAGATGTATTATTCCGCTGCCCAACAGTTGGCGCATCATGCGACATCAGGTTGCGCGATGAATACTGGCGATCTGATCGGGTCTGGTACGATCTCGGGCCCCGAAAAATCCCAACGTGGATCGTTGCTGGAACTGACGTGGGGCGGTAAGGAACCGATGACCCTCGACAGTGGCGAAATACGCAGCTTTATCGAAGACGGCGATACACTGACCCTACGAGGAGCGGCGCTTGGCGACGGTTACAAAATTGGCTTTGGCATGTGTTCCGGCACGATCCAGCCCGCTCGTAAATTCCCCAAATAAGGACCAAGGAAATGGCAAAAGCATTCGCATCCCAAGGGGATATGTCTGAAAAGAAAATTACTTTTGATGAAATCGGTGACGGGCTCTATGCCTTTACCGCCGAAGGGGATCCCAATTCAGGGGTGATCATCGGTGACGACAGTGTCATGATCGTCGAGGCCCAAGCCACCCCGCGGCTGGCCAACAAAGTCATCGAAAAGGTGCGTGAGGTCACAGACAAGCCCATCAGCCACTTGGTCACGACCCACTATCACGCGGTGCGGGTTTTGGGCGCTTCGGCCTTTGGGGCGTCCCAAGTCATCATGTCAGACGTTGCGCGGTCCATGGTGGTAGAGCGTGGCCAAGAAGACTGGGACAGTGAATTTCAGCGCTTTCCACGTTTGTTCGAAGGCCATGAAAGCATCCCGGGCCTGACGTGGCCCACCACCACATTCAGTGACAGCATGACAGTGTATTTGGGCAATCGCCGCGTCGATATCAAACAAATCGGTCGGGCTCATACGGCTGGTGACACGGTGATCCACGTGCCGGATCAGAACGTCATGTTCACAGGTGATATCGTTGAAGATCACTCGGCGTGTTACTGTGGTGATGGGCATTTTGCCGATTGGGGCGCGACGCTGGACAAGATCAAAGCCTATGATGTAGATGCGATTGCGCCGGGACGCGGCGGCGCATTGATCGGTCAGCAGGCCGTAGACCGCGCCATCGAAAGCACCCGGGATTTCGTAAATTCCACCTATGCACCAGCAGCCCGCGTAGCGGTCAAAGGTGGCAGCCTTAAAGACGCATGGGACGCAGTACGGGCGGAATGCGACCCAAAGTTTGCGGACTACGCGATTTACGAACACTGTCTGCCGTTCAACGTGTCGCGCGCCTATGACGAGGCTCGCGGCATCGCCCACCCGCGCATTTGGACCGATAAACGTGATATCGAAATGTGGGAGGCCCTACAGGGGTAAGTGGCATGGTTGCAGTCAGGTACGAAACTGTCCTTCAGCTGTACCCTTACAGCAAGGTCGCGGATCAGGATGCAACGGCACCCGTGCGCCACCCCGTTGTCATTGTAGGTGGTGGGCCGATTGGCATGGGCCTCGCGCTGGACCTTGGGCGCAAAGATGTGCCCTGTCTTGTGCTGGACGATCATGATGGTGTGGGCAAGGGCAGTCGCGCGATTTGTTTTGCCAAACGGACGCTCGAGATTTGCGACCGTCTGGGATGCGGTGATCCGATGGTGAACAAAGGTGTCGTGTGGAATGTGGGCCGCGTGTTTCGCGACGAAAAGGAAGCGTATAGTTTCAACCTGCTGCCCGAAGACGGGCACAAACGCCCCGCCTTTATCAATTTGCAACAGCCCTATTTTGAACAATTCCTCGTCGAAGAAATTCGTCGCCAACAAGCGCTGGGCGCACCCATTGAAATCCGGGGGCGCAACTGTGTGACGGGGGTCACCCAACACGACGATTATGTTGTCTTGGATATAGATACCCCGGACGGACCCTATCAGGTTGAGGCAGATTACCTTGTCGCTGGGGACGGTGCGAACTCGCCGATCCGGTCGATGATGGGGCTGGATTTTGAAGGACGTGTGTTTGAGGACAACTTCCTTATTGCGGATATTAAAATGGCGGCCGATTTCCCAACCGAGCGTCGGTTTTGGTTCAATCCCCCGTTCAATCGGGGCGAAACGGCGTTGCTGCACAAACAGCCCGATGACATCTGGCGTCTGGACTTTCAGCTTGGCTGGGACATTGATCGAGAGGCAGAGCTGAAACCAGAAAAGATCCGCGAACGGGTTGCCGGGATGATCGGCGACGACGTCGCGTTCGAGCTGGAATGGACGTCGATTTACACCTTCCGCTGCTGCACCATGGACAAATACCGTCATGGGCGCGTGTTTTTTGCAGGTGACAGCGCCCATCAGGTCAGCCCCTTTGGCGCGCGTGGTGCCAATGGCGGTATGCAGGATGTAGATAACCTTGGCTGGAAATTGGCGGCTGTGATCAAAGGGCAGGCAGGTGACGCGCTGCTGGACAGTTATCATTCCGAACGCAAATATGGCGGGCTCGAGAACATCAAAAATTCCAGCCGAACAGCCGATTTTCTGACGCCGCGCAATCCGGCCCATACCCTGTTTCGCGATGCGGTTCTCGATCTGGTTGAACAGCACGGTTTTGCCCAAAGTCTGGTGAATTCGGGCCGTTTGTCAGTGCCCTGCACCTATGACGGATCTCTGCTGAACTCAGATGACGCTTTGCCTGATGGACCTCAACGCACACGCCCCGGTGCGCCTTGCTGTGATGCGCCCCTGACAAATGGGTTTTTACTTGATCAATTGGGTGACAGATTCACACTGCTGGCGATTAATACAGAGGTCCCTGAGACCATAATCGCGCAATGCGGCGCCTTGGACGTTGTGCATGTTACAGCGGATGCAACCCCCACAAAGGCCGTGGCCACGCGCTATCTTGGGGGGCATGAAAGTGGCGTTTATCTGATCCGTCCAGACCAACACGTGGCGGCCCGGTGGGTCGAATTTGATGCCGTCGCAGTCGCCAGTGCAGTAACGCGTACATTGGGAGGGGCTCTTCAATGACCGAATTGACGCTCGACGCGAATTTTGACGCGCCAGACGACTTTTATGCCGCCTTGCTGAAGGCCCATGATGGCCTGACTGTCGAGGATATGCATGCCTTAAATGCGCGGCTCATTCTTGTTTTGGCCAACCACATCGGTGATCAATCTGTACTGGAAGCGGCGATTAAAGCCGCGACTTTAGACGCCTAGCCCCGATCGCAAAAAAATCTTTAGCCGCCCAATCTCAGGGCGGCCCGCCTGACTGACCCTGCTGGACGCTGCGAGATGTGCTAGCTTGCTGCAGGAACAATCCGCGATGCTATTTCCTCTAAAATAGAGTCCAAGCCTCGGGGCATTTTGTCGTCTGCCAGTTTTCCATCGATTGTCAGAAAGGATAATCCGTGGACAAAACTCCACAGCATAAAAGCCTTCTCGCGGTCCGTTTCTTCAATCTCGCTTCGGCCATGACATTTCGCGACTTCCATTTGGACAACTGCGTATTTTGAATCGCCTAACGCCTCAAGCTGTTGATCTTCCTCGGTTTCCCCTGACCACGTAAACATCAGGCGAAAAACCCCCGGTTCAGCTATAGCAAACCGAACGTAGACCCGGCCCAGCGCCACGATGCGGGCCCGACTTCCGTCTGGATGCGGCATCAGTTCTGCCATCATCTGTTCCGACTGACGCACCATCCCAGCAGCGGCAACTTCGCGCAGCATTTCTGTCTTATCTGTGAAGTGCTTATACGGTGCTGCGGTTGAGACGCCCGCGCGCCGACACGCCTCGGATACCGAGAAATTATCGGGTCCTTTTTCCTCGACCAACTGGCGCGTTGCTTCGATCAATTGAGATCGCAAATCGCCATGATGATACGTGCCGCGTTTTTTGGGTTCGGGTGATTTATTCATGATCCAATTCATTTCATGGGCCGTAACACTTGTCAAAGTAAGAAGTTCTAACATATAAGTTAGAGTCTCTAACATTGCGAGAGGACAGGTTATGGCACATTCAATACTCAAGCAGATAGTGAAACGTCTGGTCATTGTAACTGGCACGGTTGTTGTCATCGCAACCGCTGGCGTGGCCATCACGTTCGGTTCTGAGGCGCTGGCGAACCGCGCAGCAAGTGCCCCGACACCGGACGCTGCCAAAACGGTCCCAGTGTCTGTCGCTCCGATTACGTTGGCCCACGAATATACGACCCAGCGCCGCTTTCTGGGACAGATCGAACCGGCCACTGAGGCCCTTTTGTCGTTTGAACTGAACGGTAGGCTGTCCAAGTTGTTGGTAGGCGAAGGCGATAGCGTCGCAAAAGGGGAACTTGTGGCGCGGCTTGATACATCCCTGCTGGATGCGGAACGCAAACGCCTTCTCGCCTCGCAGAATGCGACCCGTGCGCAGCTGACCTTTGCGAAAACGCGCCTTGCTCGGGCGCAAGATTTGCAGGCCGAAGGGTTCTCCAGTCAAGAGACGCTGGACCAAGCCCAAGCAACCTTTGACGAATTGACCAGCCGCATCAGCGAAATCGACGCAGCCCTTCTGACGCTTGATATCAACAGCGAAAAATCAGTGCTATATGCGCCTTTTGCAGGTCGTGTCGGTGCGCAGGATGTCGAAGAAATGGAAACCCTGACGGCAGGCCAATCCGTCTTGACGCTTATTGAAACCAGCACCCCGCAAGTGCGTGTGGGCTTGCCCCTGCACCTGTCCGCAGAAGATATTGGTCAGGTTTCAATTGTTGTTAACGGGATCGACTATCCCGCAACACTAGACCAATTGCGCCCGGACATTGACCCTGCCACCCGGACCCGGACCGCCTTGTTCTCGCTGCAAAGCGACGCCACATTTGCCTTTGGCCAATCTGCGACGCTGTCGCTTGAAACCACTGTTCAGGCCACAGGCACTTGGATCGGGCTAGACGCCCTCCAGCAAGGTTCGGGCAGTATTTGGACGGTTTTAGTGGTGGAAGACGGAATTGTGCGCACCGCGGCAGTTGAAGTCTTGTATCTACAAGACGAGCAGGCCTTTGTCCGGGGGAGCTTTGCCCAAGGCACGCAGATGATCCAATCTGGGGCGCACCGCGTTGTGCCCGGTCAGCAGGTACAGATCCTCGCAGGCGAGGGCTAAGATCATGAACACGCTGACCTTCCGCCAACCACGTCTTGTGGCACTCATTTTACTTGTCTTGATTTCCGCCGGTTTGTCGTCCTTTTTGTCGCTTGGTCGTCAAGAGGATCCAACGATCACAAACCTCTTTGCGACGGTCACCACCCAGTTTCCGGGTGCAGATCCCGCCCGCGTTGAGACTTTGGTCACAGCTGAGATCGAGGAAGAGCTTCAGTCTATTCCAGAAGTCGACACGATAACCTCTGTTTCCCGTTCTGGGGTTTCGGTTGTCTCAATCGAGTTGTTGCAAACGTTGGATGATGCCACGATTGAGCAGGTCTGGTCCGAAGCACGCGACGCGGTTGAAGCGGCGCGGCGGGCATTTCCCGCTGGCGTGCAACCGCCAGATTTCAATGCAGAAGGCATTTCTGCCTATTCCGCCGTCGTTGCGGTGACCGCCGAACACGAAGGGGTCCCTCATTCTATCGTTAACGCTCATGCTGACGCCCTCGCGGACCGGCTACGCTCGATCCCGTCAACCCGCGCCGTAGATCTGTTCGGAGAGCCCGAGGACGAAGTTCTGGTGTCGGTTGATACGCAGGCCGCTGCGGCCTTGGGCCTGACAGCGCAAGAAATCTCGAGGTTGATCACTGCGGCAGATGGCAAGGTTCAATCAGGTCGGTTTCAAAGCACCGATATGGATTTGACGATCAACATTTCTGGTGCAATCGAGGCCTTGGATCGCATTGGGGATGTGGTTTTACGGCAAAATGCCAATGCCACCACTGTCACGCTGGCCGATATTGCGACGATTACACGAGGCATGCGCACGCCTGCCTCGGAAATGGCAATGGCCAATGGCAAACGTGCTGTCCTTGTTGGAGTTCTGGCGCAAGATGGCGTGCAAATAGACCGCTGGATGTCCTTTGTGAGAGGCGAACTGGCCGCCGGTCAGGCGACGATCCCTGTCGGTCTGTCCGAGACCCTAATGTTCGATCAAAGCACCTACACCGCTGACCGATTGTCCGAAGTGGGCACCAATATGGCCATTGGCGTGGCCTTGGTTGTGGCCGTTTTGTTCATCACCTTGGGTTTGCGCGCCGCTGCTATTGTTGCCGTTGTTTTGCCTGTCGTGTCGCTGGCCACATTGGCAAGTATGAATTTTCTTGGTCTGCCCATTCATCAAATGTCTGTCACTGGCCTGATTGTTGCCTTGGGTCTGCTCGTTGATGCTGCAATTGTAATGGTGGACGAAGTGCGACAACGCCTTGGCCGTGGACTGGACCGCATCGACGCCGTGGGCGACGCCACCAAACGCCTTGCGGCACCGCTTTTGGCGTCAACCGTTACAACGGCGCTATCCTTTACTCCGATGATCCTGTTACCGGGACCTGCTGGTGATTTCGTAGGTTCAATCGCAATCGCTGTGGTTTTGATGCTGATCTGGTCGTTACTGATTGCCCTCACCGTGACACCCGCGCTGGCTGGATGGCTGTTGAAGACCGGCACGCCGTCTGGCATCCGGCTGCCTGCTTTGGGACGTGGGTTTGAGGCCCTGATTGCCCTATCAGTCCGCAATCCCGTTCGCTCTATTGCCTTCGCATTGATCCTACCGGTGCTGGGCTTTGCCGCCTTCCCGACCCTGACGGCACAGTTCTTTCCGGGGGTGGAGCGGGATCAATTCTATGTTGAGGTCGATATGCCCCCCGGTACATCAATCAACAAAACCGCAGCTGTGGCGCAAGAGATCGATACGTTGCTTGCAGCCTATGAAGGGGTCGACCGGGTGTACTGGTCCATCGGTCAATCGGGCCCCGCTTTTTACTACAACATCACTGGCGGCCGCTCGGCTGAACCGGGCTACGCACAGGCGATGATCAAAACCGTAACGGCAGAGGATGCCGCCCGCATTGTTCCACAGTTGCAGGCCCAGTTGGATGCAGAGTTCGCACAAGCCCGCATCATCGTGCGTGATCTGGTCCAAGGCCCCCCCGTTGCGGCCCCGATTGAGGTTCGCCTCGTGGGTCCTGACCTGAGACTGCTGCGCGATCTGGGCGATGAGGCACGGGCCGTTATGGCCGATCTGCCGTTGATCACACAAGTTCGGGCAGGCGTCGTTGGGGGCGCACCTCAAATTCGCTATGAGATCGACGAATCCGCAGTCCGCCTTTTGGGCATGAACCTTACGGATGTGGCGGCACAACTCGAGGCAGGCTTGGTCGGTGTCACGGGCGGTAGCCTTGTTGAAGGTACGGATCAATTGCCCGTGCGCGTCCGCTTTGGCGCGGATTTGCGCAGCAATGTAGAAGGCATTGCTGATCTGCCGATCCTGATCCCAAATGCAGGTGCGGTTGCGGCGACTGGTGCCTTGCCCACAGTCCCTTTTTCAGAGCTTGCGACCCCAGTGCTGGAACCTGCTGAAAGCGTTATCACCCGCCGCAACGGCGAGCGGATAAACACGGTCCAAG
The DNA here is from genome assembly GCF_044772865.1 of Algirhabdus cladophorae. Lineage (GTDB taxonomy): Bacteria > Pseudomonadota > Alphaproteobacteria > Rhodobacterales > Rhodobacteraceae > Algirhabdus > Algirhabdus cladophorae. The sequence continues at coordinate 3,026,986 of NZ_CP173029.1, read as the reverse complement.
CGTTCATTGTGCCCGGTGTATTGCCAGAAGAAGCGCTTCAGGACACGCTTTCAGCATTGGAAGCCAATGGGTTTGAAGTGCCTCCAGGCTACCGGATTGAGTTGGGCGGCGACAGCGATGCACGGTCCGACACATTGGGTAATTTGCTGGCCTCCGTTGGTCTGATCGTGACCTTGACCATTGCAACGATTGTGCTGACGTTCAACTCGTTCCGCCTCACGGCAATTGCATTGATTGTGTGCGTATTGTCGGCAGGTCTGTCGATGCTGTCGCTTGCCGTGATGCAATTCCCGTTTGGTATCAACGCAATCATTGGTGTGATCGGCTCAATCGGAGTTTCCATTAACGCAGCGATCATCATCTTAACGGGCCTTAAGGCTGATCCAGATGCAGCATCTGGCGACACACGCGCCATTGCACGGGTCGTAACCGGATCCAGTCGCCATATCATATCCACTACAATCACTACCTTTGGGGGCTTTTTGCCACTGATCTTGGCTGGCGGTGGCTTCTGGCCGCCCTTTGCTGTGGCGATCGCGGGCGGTGTTTTGCTGTCTTCGGTGATCTCATTTTGTTTTACCCCAGCGGCCTTTGTTCTTGTCTACGCGAGCAAAAAAGCTTCGGCAAAAGTGGCGGATACTACATCCAAAACATCTGAAGAAACCGTCGTTCTGATGGCCGCGGAATAAAGCAAGCATTGGAAGGCCTTTGGCAAAATGCGACCCGTGCCCCGCGCCTACTGAGGGATATTTGGTCCGGGCACAGCCGAACCGGTACATGCCTTGCTTTGCGCGGTGTCTCGCCGGGCGTGACGGCAATTGGTTGCGCCGGTTGTAGGTTTCCATGGCTGGGAAAGCAGAAAATAGCGGCAGAACAGGCGTTATGGCACCGCTTTGATGGCCCTGCGCCGGGGTCTTCGCCGGGATCTTCGACAGGGCTAAATAGCTGCTCAACGCGTTGAAAGTACGACACGATCCGGCGTTCTGCGCCGTTTCATCTTTGTATGTTTCTTAATCAAAAACTGAAAAATCGCCCTGTTTAGGTTTTTTGCCTAGTGTGTCGCGGATCACTGTGACTCTAGAGTTGCGCCATACTGGACGTCGTGGCCGTTTATTTCAGGCTTAGCGACGATAACCTAAAGGACAAAATTGATGTTTGAAATTGGTCTTCGCAAAACTGTCGCCTTAGCCGCACTAATGGGGCTTATGTTTTCAGCACATTCCGCCGCAGCTCGTTCCCTAGATGAAATTTTGGCATCCGGTGTGTTGCGCGCTTGTGTCCCGACAGCAAATCCACCCGATGGTGAAGTTATCCCCGCTGGCTGCAAAGGCTATTGCCAATACGAAGGGATCATTGGCGATCTTGTTGAAACATTTGCTGCCGATATGGAGCTAACGCCGGAATACTATGTGCAAAGCTGGGATGAGTTGTTTCAAAATGCAAAAGGCGTCACCGTAAAGGAAGACACTTACACACCGGTCGCGCTTGAAACCCTGCAGTGTGACATGATCGGGGCCGTAATGGTATCCTTGGATTGGCGTCTCAAAAAGATGGATATGGAGTGCTTTCTACCCAGCAGGATGATGGTTGTGTCCCATCGGGATCGGCAGGCTGAATTTACCACGTTGGATGATTTGGCCGGGCGCACAGTGGCGGTCGAGCAAAGCATGTACCTGCACACATGGATCGAAGAGCAAAACGAAGGGGCTCTAAAAGACAAACCGATTGAAATTTTGTTCCGTCCCTATGACCAGACCATCCCTACTGTCGAAAAAGGCGACGCGGATTTTACTGTGGTGTCCGTTCTGGATGCGCTCTATCAAACTCGCCGCACTTCACCAGATGCGGTTGCAGCTTTTGCAGTGGGACCGTTTAACGAGGGATGCTGGGGCTATCGGTCTGGCGACACGGAAATGGGTGCCCAGATCAAAAGCTTTTTCGCCGAGCAAACCATCGAGCCATCGTCTGAACTGAACGAGCTGTGGAACACGTACTATGGTATGTCGTTCTCTGACTTTATCCGCCTTGTAAGTGCAATCGAATGAGAGCGCGGTGGCCCAAGGTATTTCGCAGTTTTAGCGCAATCGGGGTCGCCCTGTTGGGGGCGACTTTTGCACAGGCGTCCTCGTTACAAGAGCTTCAGGCGCGGGGCACTTTGCGGGCCTGTTTCGCCGAAATTGATCCAGTTTTGATCAATGTTCAGCCTGCCGGATGCATACAAGACTGTCAGGTCTCCGGTCTTTTGGTTGATCAAGTTCAGATCTTTGCAGATCAACTGGGTGGACTGTCTGTTGATCCAAAAATTGTCGAGTGGAGCGCGCAATTTGCCGACGCCGAAGGCAATGTTACCTTGGATCAAAGCTATTTGCCTGAACTTTTGGCCGATGGCACATGTGATCTTTATGCTTCGAATTTGGCGCGTCTGCCGTGGCGCATGTCCAAACTACAAATCATTCCGCTCTATGAAAGCCGTATGATTGCGATCGTTCGCGCAGACAGGGTTTCCGAATTCGAGACCCTACAGGATTTTGCGGGTATGCGCGTGGCCTCTGTAGAAAATTCGTCATTTCACAGCTGGCTTTTGGCACGAAACCAAGATGTGTTCGCGCAAAACCCAGTGGACATCATCTTTGATCAAGAAAGCGACAGTTTTGAAGACGTTCTTAAAGGGGCGGCAGATTTTACATTGACTGATGCGGATATCGCGGTGCTGACTATGCGCGCCTATGGCGACAGTTTGGTGCCTGCTTTTGCGGTAGGGCCGCTGCAGATGTTGGGCTGGGGCGTTGATCCAAATAGCACCGAACTGATTGAGCAAATCGAACGTTTTTTCACGCGGCAGCGCTTAACGCCGCGCTCGGCCTTAAACCAAGCTTGGGAGACGCATCTGGGCGTCAACATTGCAGAATTCGAACGGCTGATCGAAAGCCTCCCGGGAAGCGATGCGCCTGAGTAATGATACGATGAAGGAACAGTCGCGCGGCATAATCGCTTTTAACAAGTCTATTCGGGTCAGGTTGATCGTTTGGACCGTATTGTTGTTGGCATTGGTGGTCATTGGTCTGACTTCGCTGTTGTCGCGTAACGCCACCCGTTTGTTTGTCGCGCAAACAACAACTCAACTGACGCAACTGACCAGCCAAGGCGCGCGCGCACTGCGGGACTTCATGGCAGCGCGCGAGCGGACCGTGGATCTTTGGGCGACGGACACTGTACTGTTGTCAGTCGCGCAGGATCCGGGCTTGCGCGCTGTCTTTATGCCGGGGCTCTCCCGGTACGTGTCCAGTTTTGCCGAGCAAGAGCCATGGATCACCGATGTCCTGCTGATTGAGGACCGGTTGCCAATCTTTTCGTTATCTGGACGTTCACAGGTGATCGCGGACCCCATATCACTGGTGTCACTGACGGACCCCAGTTTAGCATCCACCCAATTGGTACGCTTGGTCGATAGTCCCCAATGGCATATTGCGATCCGTCGCCAGGCGAGGGATCGCGGTCAGCCGCTACCGGGTGTTTATGTGATTTTGCTTATGGATCTCACTGTGATCCAAGAGTCGCTATTGGCGAATGCCAGCCCCAGCTCGTCAGGGTTTGTCACCATTGAGACCAATCGCAACGTCACCGTCATCCCTCTGCCCGAGGGGCTGCGTGATCTTCCGCCGGTAAACAGTACAAACCAAAGTCTGAGCAATGCTGACTATCTTGTCGAACGCCAAGCGGTTCCGGACAGTCCGATTTCTGTTTTGGGGGTGGCTGCACGGCGAGATATCGAAGCACCTGTGCGCACTCTTGCCCTGTTTTCGGCCTTGATCGGGTTGGGGGCTATTGTGGCGGGCCTTGTAGGGACGCTAATTTTCACAGCCCGCGTAACCGCGCCTATCCAGAAACTGACCAGTGACGCGCGTGCTATGGCAAACCTGAAATTTGGCGGTGAAAACCTGCGTACCCGTCTCAAGCAACGAACCGGCCACGACGAAATTGGTGAGCTTGCAGCGGTGTTCGAATTGCTGGACCAAACCACAGAGGAGCTGACAGAAACCAATCAGTTGCTAGAGGCCCGCAACACAGACTTGGATGATACCCGTCGTACCCTGCGCAAGAACCTTGATCGATTGAATGACGAAATGAACGCAGCCCGGACGTTGCAACTAAGCATGGTGCCGCCAAGCCGCAAAATGGTGCGCTTGACTGATAATGTCACCTCCTTGGGTTTGATGGAGCCCGCTCGCGAGGTGGGTGGCGACTTTTATGACAGCTTTGCCCTAGATGACGGGACTGTGGTCTTGTTGATCGGGGATGTTTCGGACAAAGGGACGGCCTCGGCTTTGTTTATGTCGCGCACCGTGAGCCTTTTGCGGTTTGCCGCGCAACAAATGCACGACTTGACCAAAGCGCCCCCTGATCCTGCCCGCGTCCTTGAGGAGGTCAACACCGAGCTGTGCAAAAACAACGGCACACGGATGTTTGCGACTGTGTTCTTGGGGATCCTTGACCCAAAGTCTGGCCTGCTCACGTACGGTAATGCGGGTCACATGAGCCCGCTTTTGGCCAGCCGCACTGGTGTCACAGCGATCACCAAAAGCAGGCCGGGTTTGCCACTGGGTGTCCATGCCAACATCAAATACAGCGACGCCAGCATTCAGCTAAGTCCTAGTGACAAGGTGGTGTTGTATACAGACGGCATTACCGAAGCCGAAAACAGTACGGGCGCATTTTTCGGCCTTGATCGACTGTGCCACGCGATAAAGGCGTCAGCCGGTCCCGACATTGGCGCACTCGTGGGAAATATTCGCACCCCTTTGGCGGCATTCGTTGGCGAGGCCAAGCAATTTGATGACATTACTTTGCTGGTCATAGGTTGGGAGCCTATGGGCGAGGTAACCGACCAATCGTAGGCTGCGTTACAGAGAATTTTGAAAGGCAGCGACATGGATATATCTACGATAGCAGGGCTTCTTGCCGGATTTGGTTTGTTCTTTGTTGGTGTCTGGACCCTGACCGAAAGCCTCAAACAACTGTCTGGCCGCAGGCTACGCCAAGCCGTTCTGAAATATACACGACGCCCGATCCAAGGCCTGTTTTGGGGCGCGATCGCTGGAGCAATGGCGCAAAGCTTGTCTGCGATGGTATTCATTTTGGTGGGTATGATTTCTGCGGGGATCCTCAGCATGCGCGTGGCAATTCCCATCCTTGCTGGGGCCAACGTTGGATCATCGCTGTTGGTTTTCTTGTCCACGATCAACCTAGACGTCGCCGTTCTGATTTTGTTGGGCGTTAGCGGGATCGTGATGACCCTTTTCAACAAAGACTGGTTGCGCCCGATGATGCATGGCTTGTTCGGGCTGGGGCTTTTGTTCCTTGGGATCAGCTTTATTCAAACGAATGCAGCGCCTCTGGCCGAACAGCCGTGGATCGCTGGATACTTTACCGGATCTGGTGGGTCCTTTGTAACGGTATTCTTGTTAGGCGCTTTGATGTGTATCCTCGCCCAGTCCATGGGAGCGGTGACAATTTTGGCGATCTCACTTGGCCAAGCAGGTGTTTTGACAGTGGATATGACCATCCTTGCCATTTACGGGGCCCAGTTTGGATCCGGTGTTGTGACCTATATCCTCAGCGTCAGCCTGCGTGGGTCGATCCGCCAAATCGCGATGTATCAAATCATTTCAACCAACGTTTTTGGCACAACTTTGTTTGTTGGACTTTGGATCGCAGAAACCTTCTTTGGGGTGCCTTTGGTCAAAGCACTCCTAGGCATTTTAGCCAATGACTTGCCGGGGCAGATGGCCTTTTTGTACCTTGTGTTGTGTGTTCCAATCGTCAGCAGCGTGGTTGCGTTGACCTGGGTCGAGCGTAGCTTGGCACGTGTGTCCCCACCGACCCAAACAGAACGGGACGGCCAACCACAACACATCATTTACGTGCCTGTCGCGGATGTAGATGCTGCACTGGATGCCGCACAGTTGGATCAAAACCGTTTGGTCGATTATCTGTGCCAATTCCTTGAGGCTGATCAGGATCAGGCCAGCGCCAATAAGGTGTCTGGTTTGGCTGCGTCCTTTGCGACCCTGAGTACCGAGATCCAGTATTACCTCGAGGATCTGGGCCACCAAGACTTGTCGCCTGCCCAGTTTGACCGGCTCAATCGCGTGGTCTACCGACAGCAGGTTCTTGACGGATTGCTGGGCACCTTGAGCGATCTTGTCGCGCAACTGGGTCTAGCCGAAGGATCCGCTGGGATGACGCGGTTTGTGAACCTTTTGCGCACTGCATTGGAAACCACCATGATGACGGCCCAAAGTGCATACCTTGGTGGGCATGGTCGCGACCTAGAACGTTTGGCAGGCATGGTAGGGGATCGTAGCGAAGTGCTTGGGCGCATGCGCCAAGCTTATCTAACGCAGCATGTCGTCGAGGATCGGCAGGAACGGATGCGCCTGGTCCAACTGACGGTCACTGCCGAACGGATTTTCTGGGCCCTTGATATGCTACGCAAAACAATTGTCAGCGAACGCGCGGCGCAGGGGGCAAATGAGATGTCTGAAACTGCGTTGTCGGCCTAATCGTGACCTGCGGCATCGGAGGCGGAGAATTCGTTGTTTGGCCAAGCGGCCTTCCCGGCGCAGCTTAGATTGCGCTACGAATGATAAAGGCAGGGGTCAAACCTGAGAGATCAAAAAGCTCTTTCACCTCTTCAGTGAGGAACGCCAGGATAAGTTCGCCTTTGGCCTCTTCGGCGGCGTCGCTGACAACCAAAAGCGTGCGAAACCCTGCGCTTGTCAGATAGCTGAGCTTGCTCATGTCCAGCGTAACCTCTTTGTGACCAGCAGCGACCAACGCGATCAAGTGATCCGTCAATTGCGCTGCGTTGCCGCTATCGATCCGTCCGATCAACTGAACATTGGCTGCTCCGGCTTGACGGGTCTCTTGAATTTCTAATCCGGCGATCATCGGTGCATTTCCCTTTTCATCTTGTTGAACGGTTTTGGTGACGACGGTGTGGTTGGAGCCATCATCGTGGTGATGCGAAAAGCTGTCAGTCAGTGCGCGCACCATATCCAAGCCACGCCCACCGATCCGGGGGCGCGTTTTGTCATCCATCTTTGGGCTGTTTGTTGGGTCAAAGGGGGTGCCTTGGTCCTGAATGGTCAAAGAAAACACTGCATCCTTAATGCGCATTGAAACACTAATGGGATCCCCAGTCGTCTCGGCAGATAGATCCGCAAAACCGTGGTTGATGACGTTGCTCAGTAACTCGTCCAAGACGATTTGCATTCGTGCCGTCGCGGTCGCAGAGATCCCATTGGCGCGCATCAAACTGTCCAATGCATCCCGAACGATCTGCATTTGATCAAGATGGGGTGCCAGTGTCACCGATACTGAAAACGAGCTTTGTTTCATCACACAACCTTCAAACTCAAAACATTAAAACCCGACGGGTGCATAAGGCTACCTACAGGCCGGCAGCCAAAGCCACCGACCTGAGCAAAACAAGACCACAGGGAGAGTGCTGCCTCATTTTCGTGTACCTTTGCCTTGGCGCTGTTCTGGCCCATCAGATGTCTCCCAACCCGCCATAGCGGCGGCCACCCTTGACAGAGCAAGGGAGAAGGAAAAAGAGCAGGCTTAAACACCTTTGGGCCTCCGAACACGTTCCATTTGACGTCCAGTGTAGGACGTAAACCAAGATGCCCCCATAGGTCAGAGACCTATCGCCAAGATTTTTACTGTGTATCATCGTATTGTCAGGATCGACCCGACCCTGCGTGGATCAAAAGCCAAGAGGTTTTCAATTTGAGCAACCAAGCAAAACGTGTGTTCCTGATTGATGACCATCCAATCGTTGAGGCGGGGCTAAAGCTGGGCTTTGGTTTGGGCGACAAATTTGTTTTGATCGGGACAGAAGCCAGCCATGACCGTGCCCTGGACCGTGTTGAGGCCTTGCAGCCTGATGTGATCCTGTCTGATTTGGTGATCGATGGTGACTTGGACCTGAGTTGTCTTACGCAATACCGAGAAATTGCGCCTGACGCTCATTTGGTGGCCTTTTCATCACTGCCCGTCGATGCCTATGCAGCCAAATGTCTTGCGGCAGGGGCAGACCGCTATGTTCCTAAATCCACGTCGCCGCATGAGTTGGTCGAAGCACTCAGCGCGATTATCGAACAGCCCCCAGTGAAACTTGCTGCGGTTTCAGCGCAAAGTGAAGCCGTGGCCGCCGCCCCTTTGGTGGTTGACGGTGTGTCGCTGACCCCGCGAGAAAGCGAGGTTGGTCGCGCCTTGTCGCAAGGATTAACAACATCCGAGATTGCGATGGATTTGAACATTTCCAAAAAGACAGTAGCGATACATCGGGATAATTTGCGCACCAAACTGAGCTGTGCAAATAGCAACGAATTGATCACGCTTTTGGCGCGCAGCTTGACCGCCTCGCGGGCAAAATGACCAAAATCCCCGCTCGCCTTTGGGCCCAATTCGGGCTGTGCCTAATGGTGGCTGGTTTGGTTTGGGTCACGCCACTTGCGCTGGGCCTTTTGACACTTCCTTTTGTTATGTCGTGGTACGAGGGGCGATCGGTGTCCATCTCGCCCGGTGCCTGTTGGGGCGTGGCTTTTTGTTTTGCTTTGCCTGTCTTGGCCCGACTGTTGATGCTGGGTGAGCCTGCCTTGGCGACGTTGGTGGCCTGTACGGTATCGCTGCTTTTGGTGGTGGCTTTGATCCGTAAGGCTCAGAACGCTTTGGCGATGTTGGCCGCCCTTGGGTTGTCATTGGCTCTGGTGTCGATTTGGGTGTCAGTGTCGCCTTTTTTGGGCACTGGCCTTGCCATCGCGAGCGCTGTTTTGTGCTATATCGTGCATGTGGCAGACGTCGCGCGCGTGGCCCAGCTGGATCTGTCCAGCCGTCTAGAGCGCCGCACGCATCGCGTCCGCTACTTGCTGCGTGAACGAGACGAAGTAACCGCCTTAGCAGTGCACGACCTTCAAAGCCCGATACAGGCTATCGCCGGTATGCAAAGAACTTTGATGCATATGCTGGGTGAAGGGCTCTTGGACCGGGACGCGATGAAATTCGCGCTGCTGGCAGCAATTGAGACAAACGAAATGCTGTCCCAACGCATCGGATCTATACTGAATACAAGCCGTAATCACTTGGGTGGGGGATCCGATATGACAGACCTCAAACATATGATCCAAAGCATGCTGGCCGTGCATAAACTTGATTTCACAGAACTGGGCGTGTCCGTCAAAGTGGACATGCCGCCAACCCCGGTACTGCTGCCAAATGACGAGGATATTCAGGATATTTTGGACGTGTTGGTCGATAATGCGCTGCGCCATGTGCCTGCGGACGGGGCCATAGAGATCCAAGTTTCGACAACGAACGGGTCGGAGGGGGTCGTGACGGTTGCGGTGCATGATTCCGGTCCGGGTGTTTCTAGCAGACAGCGCGCAAACCTTTTTGCATTGAACCATACCGCCCAAGACGGACAACAACGGCGTGGTATGGGGCTTCATCTGTCGAAGCGTCGCGCTCTTATGTTGGGGGGTGATCTGGTCTATCGTTCGTCCAAACTGGACGGCGCATGCTTTGTGGCGACCTTTCCCATGGCCCAGACCAAGCAGCCAGCGGGTCAGGACTAGCCGCACCAAAATCGGTGGTTCCGCCCGCTCACGCCCTGCGAAACCACCTAGTCCATCCAGCGGCCTTACCTAGATGTCGACAACAACCTTGCCAACGGCCTGCCCACTGGTGAGGCGATCGTAGGCCGCCCCAACGTTGTCCAGATTGAAGCGCTGCTCATCCACCAAAGGCTTCAGCGCACCAGCATCCACAATCTGTGCTAGTTTTGCCAAGATCGCACCGTGATCTTCACGTTTGACGTCGTGCAGCATGGGCAGCAACATAAAGACAACGTGCAACGACAACCCTTTGAAATGTGCAAGCGACAGATCAATCTCGAGGAGTGAAACAGTGGACGCGACATGGGCGTTCAATGCAGCGGCCTCGAATGAGGCGATCATGTTCTCGCCACCGACCGTATCAAAAATGACGTCAAAGCCAGTGCCGTTGGTGTGCTTGGCAACGTAGTCCTCAATCGCTTCAGACATGTAGTTGATCGACGTGGCGCCGTAGCCCTTCACGATGTCTGTCTGCTGGTCTTTGGAGACAGTGGCAAATACATTTGCGCCAAAGTGTTTGGCCAATTGCACTGCCACGTGCCCAACGCCGCCTGCGCCCCCTTGGACCAGTACGTTTTGACCAGCAGCGATACCCGCACGGTCCAAGCCCTCATAGGCTGTGATGCCGACCAGTGGCAGGGCAGCCGCATCGCGCATTGAAATCGTCTTGGGTTTGTGGGCAATCAATTTTGCATCTGCCAGCATAAATTCCGCCAGCGCGCCTTGTAAGTCGGCCAATCCACCGGCGCAGCCATAGACTTCGTCACCCACTGCAAATCCGGTGACACCTTCGCCAACCGCGTCCACAGTGCCCGCAAAATCCATGCCCAGTACTGCAGGCAATGCTGGCGACAGGGGTAAATCAGGGCCCATGGCCCGGATCATGGTATCTACAGTGTTCACACTGCTTGCTGCGACGCGAACGACTACATGGCCCGGTGTGGCCTGCGGTTTTGGCAGGTCGGCGATTTCGAATTTTGCTGTTGCGCCATAGGCGGTGATGGTCGTGGCTTTCATTGGCTCGCTCCTAAACTGCGGCATGCTCCGCTGTAAATATACCGTCTAGAAAGGGGGTAAATGGGCTGAAAAATAAGTTCAGTATTCCGGTTTGGTATATAATCGGAAAGTGGGTTTTCGACAGTTACTGTTGGGTCGAATTGGTAAGGTCTCTACCTGTTGCCGCCGCAAACCAGGGTATCTGTACAAGAAAAGGAAGGACGATTTTCATCGCCCTTACCATTGGTAAATCTTTTGGATCTGGTGCCTTAAAAGGGTGCGAAACCATCGCTAGGTGCCGTTGGAACAGACCAACGCTGGCGCGGATCAATCTGGGTTTTTGTCCCGCCAAACCGTGGCACCTGACCGCCATCACCGTAGAGCCAGAGAACAAAGTTCGACCGCTCGCCTTCGGTAATTGGCATCGATTCATGCGCAACGCTGCCGTGGTGGATCAGGGCTGTGCCGGGCGCAAAGGTCAATTCGCTGACTTGGCGTGTTTCGTGATCAAAAAAGCGAACGCCAGAACCGGAAAATTCTTCACCGGGCAGGTTGAGGTTGATGTTCAGGGTCACAGACGACGCGTCTGTATGGGCGCGCAAAGAGGTGTCTGTGTCGGCCTGCCACTGGATCGAAAACCCAAAGGTCTGGGTATCAAATCCAACGATATCAGGGAACAAAAGCCGCGAGATAGGGCGCATATAGGCATCCATCAGGCCTTTGTAGAACTGTTGGAAATTTGGCGCTCCAAGGTGCCCTTCCGAGCGCTCGTCAAGCATCGCACCACCACGGTTTAAGGAAATCCCATAGGGCGGGCGCAGAGGAATTTCAGCCTCCGAGACTGCTTCAAGGTAATCGCGTAGAATTTTCAGCTTCTTGGGGTCAAAAAACTGGGTTTTATAAACACCGGGAAAGACTTCTTCCCAGAGGTCTTTGACTGCGGCTTCTTGCGATGGATCTTGCCACGCTTGCTCGACTGCGGTGCGCAACTTTGGATCGTAAAGACTGCTATCAAGAACGGATGTTAGACCGCTGGCCGTTTCCCATTCTGCCCAAGCGTTCTTGAATAGATCGTTGTTTTGGCTCCAGAATTGATGCACCGAATACGTGCGTTGCAGCATCTCTTCCCGCGTGGGGCGCGCGATTGTCCGCGCCTGTTCTAATGATTGAGTAGACATTGTGTTTCGTCCTATTGTGTATGCGCTGGCGTTGCGGCTAGCGTGGATGGAATTGGGTCAGCCCAGTTTGGCTATGGCCTCGTTGATGCCGCGCATCACGTCTGCGGCGTGACCTGCGTCCATCGCGGCCGAGTGAGGCGATGCAAAGCGCTTGCTGTCATTGTCGAAGTACTTGCCCGAGGCATCGGCAAAGGATGCCCCCAAGGCGGCTTCGCGCAGAATGTTGGCACCAACGCTCAGATCGCTACCAGCCACGCCAAAGCCTTCTTTGACCATTTTTGAAGCCAGAAGTGAGCCGGGGTTGACGGCGACAATGATTGGCCCGTCACTGTGCTGTGCTGCCATTTCGCGCGACCAGATGGTGATCGCGAGCTTGCTTTGCGCATAGGCGGCCATGTCATCAACGAACCGGCGCCCGTGCAGGGCCTCGAGATCCACAGGAGCTTGGGCCGCCGAAGACAGGTTCACAACGCGCCCGTCCTTAGCGAGGATCGGCATCAGCGCCTCGGTTAGCGCATAAGGGGCGAATGTGTTGACCATAAAACGCAGGTCGTGGCCATCCGCCGTGACTGTGTTCGGCGCCTTGAGTACCCCCGCATTGTTGATGATGACATCCAACTGGCTATGGTTTGCACGAATGTCCGAGGCTAGTTTGCGCACGTCGTCCATTTTGGACAGATCTGCGGAATAGGTTTCGGTCGTGCCGCCCACTTGGGTTGCGGCGGCTTTCAGTTTTTCGGCGCTGCGGCCGTGCAGCAAAACAGTGTGGCCTTCTGCGGCAATCTTTTGGGCTGTTAGGAGGCCGATGCCATCGGTGGCACCTGTGATAAGAATGGTCTTGGTCATGTGATCGTCTTTCTGTCTATGGCTCCCGAGCTGGGAGAGTGATCTCTAGTTTTGCGGTGATATCAGTAACGAACCAGTGTCCGGCTTTCGATGCTGTGGCGCACTGAGTGAACGGTGGGGTCCTCGACCATGTCCAGTGCGCTGTGGCCAATGGAGGCCCTCCCGCGATTGTCGAAAATGTTGAAATACGCCACTTCATCCGGTGTCATTTTTGATCGGTAAATCCATTGATGATCTGGGTTCGCCGCCAAACCCATAATCTGTCCCTTGCGATCTGGATAAATCAGGTCCAGCAAAATCCAATCTTGCTGTGCCACACTATCCGGAAGAATAAACCCAAGCGGGGCCGAGTTGATCGGAGCGCCGACAGGGCGCCAGACGTTGATAAAAGCGTAGTGGCCCGCAGACCATTCAGCGGCTGTGTCATTGCCAAGGATGTCGATCAGCCGTTGCTTTGCGCCATCCACACTGTAGTCACTGTGTACGTTGCGCGCAGGTTTGCGTACGGCGTCAGGATCATCCTTGCGCACTGTGTGATCAAAAATGATCACCTCTTTGGCGTCTATTTCCCGCGTCAACAAGTCCGTCAGTTCCGCGTCGTAGCTACCGTGCCAGTCCTGTGTTTCGTTAAAGGCGCTGACTTTGCTAGGGTACGTGGCAAAACCGACTGAGGCTTGGTCAAACGTGGTGTCAGGCGCAATCCTGCGTTCATCCATGACCTGCACCGACGTGGGTGCAAGTTCGGGTGAAATAAGGTTGCCCGAAATACCGCCTGCGTCCAGTTCAAACGCTTGGCGTCCGGGTTTGTGCACGTGGTAATTCACGGTTGCAGTCTGGGTCATTACGGCCTCCTGTGCTTGTCTTGCCCTTTGACTTACCACTCCGAAAAAATATAAAAAGGAGGTGAAATGGATAACAGTGTTCCGAAAAAGGATAAAATGTGGATACTCAAAGCCTCCGCCTTTTTGTACTGGCCTGCGAAACACTCAATATAAGTGCCGCTGGGCGCGCACTGGGCATGGCGCCGGCTGTGGCCAGCACACGCATAGCAAAGCTAGAACATTTTGTGGGCGCAGACCTTTTGCACCGATCGACCCGCAAGGTGTCGCTGTCCCTGGAGGGGCAAGATTTTCTACCCTATGCCCGCGAAATGATCGCGCAGGAAGAGGCCGCACTCGCCGCCCTCGGCAAAGGGCGTACGAACATCAATGGGACGTTGCGGTTTGCTGCACCTAGTTCTTTTGCCCAGCTCTATATTGCGCCTTTGGTGCCGAAATTTGTCGACCTTTACCCGCAACTCACTTTGGATTTGCACCTGTCTGATGCGCAATTTGATCTTATTGAAGGCAGCTACGATCTGGCTTTACGCAATTCCGTTCTGGCAGATAGCACCCTGACCGCCCGAAAGCTTGCCGATGACAAACGTCTTTTATGTGCATCGCCCAGCTATTTGGAACGCTTTGGAACCCCACAGACGCCCGCGGAATTACAGTCGCACCGATTGATCGCCTTCCGCGATCTTGAGCCACGCGGCCTTGTGGCATCTAACGGGGCCAAGGGCATTTTTGATCCAAAGCGGGCGGAACAGCGGCTGTTGTTGAACGACGGTTTGAGCCAAAAGAAAATCACCCTTGAAGGGGCAGGGATTTCCATCAATTCTCTGTGGTTGGTGCATGAAAAGCTGGCCGACGGATCGCTCGTACGTGTCCTGCCAAAATATGAGCTGGCGGATAACCCGTCGCTTTGGTTGATCTACCCCAAGAGCAACGTGGTCTCGGCCAAAGTTCGGGTGTTTATGGATTTCCTACTGGAACACATAGGCCGGTCACAAACGTGGAATATTCAGTCTTGAGCCAAGCTTACTGTGGCTTGGCAGGCTGATTGCGGCTGAAATACAAGGCCATCGCCAAAAGGGGAACCAGCCAAGCGATCCGCGATTGATATCGGTCCACTGGCGCAGAAAGCCCGCCAAAAATGGCCGCGTTGCAAATCAGCGCCAGCACCATAAGGATCACCAATTCCCTATCCGGGGATCGTTTTCCGAAACTGCGCAAAAGCAGATACGCCAGCGAGACCACAAAGCAAAGGGTAAGCAGGCGTTTGATCACGTCAAACCGTGCCCGCAACGGCTGGGGTTCATAATCTACGCCACGCCGACGCCCTGCGCTGTCAAACACAGTTGTCTTGGGTTGCGCGAAATTCACGCCCAGTTTCGTCAGTTGCGTCACCATATTCTGGCCAAGAGAGCCGATTTGTTGCAACGGATATTCCTTGAAGGCGGCCCAAAGAATGCTCAGCTCCTGATCCCGGATTTGTTGGTACAAATCAGACGGTGCATGCTCCATGCCGCGTTCGTTCCAAAGCGCGTCACCGACGTTATTGGGGATGTCATCCCCAAACCAAGTGCAGACGGCGTATTGTCGTTCCGCACAGTGTTCCTCTAGGTGCCACAGGGCTGGACCATCTTCGATAGAGCGCGCCAAAAGGATCGGAAACCGGCGCGGGGTCACACTGATCTCGCCAAAGATAGCTGCCCCGATTGCAACATTTCCCCCAATGACAATGGCTAAAGCCCCTAATCCCATCAGCATCCCACGCCGCCCCCTTCTAGACCGCGCGGCGCGCAAGATCAGGGCGCCAAGGATCACCGCGGCAGCGAGTGGAATGTTACCGTAATGCGTGAACGTGGCGAAAACGGCCACGGCACAGAGGATAATCTGGCTTTTCAGATCGAACCGCTCAAATCCGTGGACCAGGATCAACCCAAACAGAACGATGATTGCCCCCAGAACATCGGGCATCAACAAGGATCCAGCAAAGGGCAGGCTGGTGAGTGTCGCCATGACCACAGCCCCGCCAACCAGTGCTATGGCGGACACCTTTGCATTTACGGCTTGGAACATGGCGTACGCAAAGACCAGCACCAGAAAAATCTGTGACCAAATCACGGCATAAAGGCCAAGCGGTGCCACGGCACCGACAAAGGCTACATAGGGCAGCGAACGGATCGAATCCGCCTCCTTGGCGGCGGCGGCAATGCTTTGTCCGACGCCTGATGGTGCGGGCGTTGTGCCGTCCACCGCTGGACTGCTGGCAAAGATATTCGACGCAATCTGCCCCAAGGTTTGCCAAACCCGTTCGCCCTGATCGATGTAGACAAAACTGTCGGATAACAGGAAAGGATTGCCGCTGTGCAACAGCAAGGGCCACGTAAAAAACACGGCCATAAGGCCAACCGCCACGAGGCAGCGCAAACTGCAGATCGTCAGGACCGTATCGTCGCGCAGGCTCATATTGGACGTGTCCCGCTTTTGTCTGCGCCGCTTTTCGAAGTCGCTGCCGCGCTATGGCTGGTTTTTTCGAAAAGCCGGACCTTCAAATACCCAAGCATCGCCGCGATATAGTGCACTGCATGAAAGAAGATCCCCGAAACCATCAGTTGCAATCCACCTGTTTTAAGAAGCAGACGCAGCAACCCTGCATTCAAGCCTAAAAAGGTCGCAAAAGCGGTGGCGCTGACACCGAAAGCCGGGGGAAACCAAATGGCGAACAGAAACGATAGGGCGAAAATTCCGACGCTGGCCGCACTCAACTGATGTCGGCGGCTGAGGTTCATCCCCCCCTGTGATGCGCGCCCGGACATAATTAAACGTGTCCATGGCACCGCGCGATGCCACAAATCGACCTTGAACATGTTCCAAAGCGTCCAGTCCTTTAGGTGCGTCCCCAAAAGTGCTGGATCCAGCACGATATGACCGCCGTTGAGGCGCTGGCCAAGTTCCACATCTTCCATGAAATCCATAGTAATATCGAACCCGCCGACGGCCTCGAATGAGGTGCGACGCACTGCACCCAAACCGGTCCAGAACGTGTTGGAAGAACCGGCGGATTGCTGATGGACATAGTGATGCAAAAGGTTCCGGTACCGGCTGACCAAACGAGGCGCATCAGGGGTAGTGTCATACGAGCCGAACACCGCTGTCAGTGTAGGATCCTGAAAGGCGTGCAGCAAACGGGTTTTGATGTCAGCATGCACGACCACATCTGCATCAACAAAAAGCACGATGTCAGAATGTGTTTCGCGCACTCCGCGATTGCGCGCAGCAGCAGGGCGCATGGGGCGTTCATTGCGCAAGACAGTTACGCCCGTTTGCAATGCCAGCGCCCCGGTATTGTCGGTGGATCCGTCGTCGACAACTGTTATATCGGATGCGTCAAATCCTGCCTCAAACAGCGCGGCGATGTTGCGTGCAATATAGTTTGCGGCCTGATACGCGGGCACAACAACACAAATGCGGGGCAGGGGCTTGGGAGGCTGGGTCATCCAAGCTCACTCCAACGCGAGAACGGGTTTGGGTTTTGGCGGATCGACGACAAATTCCTCATGATAGGATCGTTCGACATTTACATCCCAAACGTCGTGATGGGCGCCCAGAATGTTCTCGGCAGCCAGCATGGCTGACAGCATCGAATGGTCTTGGTTATTGTAGCGATGCAACCCGTTGCGGCCAACGGTTTGAAAGTTCTCAAGGCTTTTGATCCACCCCGAGACTACGTCCAAAGCCTCGCGGTAGGCGCTGTCATAAACAGGATAGGCCTTGCGCTGTCGTATCACTTTGAAATCGACGACTTCTGCGGCTTTGCCCAGTCCCAGCTGTTCAAGCTCTCGGGCGGCCAAATCACGCAAATCAGCGTCGTCAGTCTGCCAAAGATCGCTGGTGTCATCGCAGAAATATTCCATGCCGATAGATGCTGTGTCTTTGTCTGCGACCATTTCGTCTGACCATGCGCGGAAATTCTGGATCCGGGCCACGTTTACCTTGGGCGAGTGAATGTAGATCCAATTATCCGGGAATGGATCGGCGTTTTGCAAGCAGAGCGACACAATAAGAAAGTCCCGATACTTGAGCCTGTTTGCAGCCTCGACCACTTCGGTTGGCGGCGGCGGGTCCATCACATTGATAAGATCGCGCAGGGCCATTGTATTGACGAAATGATCCCCGCTGACGCGCTTGACCTCAGTACTGCCTCCATAGTCCCATGTGCGAACATCGATCCCGGTTATCCGTTGCTCTTCGCGCTTGACGGATATTACCTCGCTTTGCATCTGAACCAAGCCGCCATTGGTCTCGATACAGTCGCGGGTCTTTTCCCACATCATCCCCGGCCCAAGGCGTGGATAATTGAAGCGTTCGATCAGGGATGTCGTGTCATTTGCACCGGAAATTGCATTCCAAACGGCCTTTCCCAAGGATAGATTTTTGATGCGCTGGGCAGCCCAATCCGCGCGGATTTCCTTTGGATCAATGCCCCAGACCTTTTCCGTGTAGCTACGGAAAAAATGCATATAAAGCCGCCCACCAAAGCGGTTCATGACCCATTCTTCAAACGAGTCTTCTACGGGTGAGGGCCTCAAACGCCATTTGGCATAGGACAGTATGATCCGCACAGATTCCCACACACCGATATTCTTGAGGGCGTTGAACAATTTTAACGGATAGTCGTAGTAACGGTCTTTGTAGAATATCCGGCTGAGCCGCTCGACCGAAATAAAATCATCGCCCAACACCTCGTGCCACATCGCCTCAACCTCGGGCAATTTGGTAAAGAACCGATGGCCGCCAATGTCGAACCGGTTTCCGTTATGGAATTCGGTACGTGAAATGCCACCAACCGCATCGGAGGCTTCGTAGACCACGGGTGCTGCATGTGGGTCGAGTTTTTGCAAATGGTAGGCCGCAGTCAGCCCTGCGGGACCGCCGCCCACAATCACCACTGACCGATCATTTCGGTCGTCAAAATCTTTCATAACAATCCTGTCTACGTGACAAAGCTAAAAGTTCAAAATGCACTAAGGGCATAGGGTAGCTGATGTTGAGCACGAATTCACGATGAATCCCCGTCTGCGCGTAATTTCTCTTGATGCGTCGTCTAAAGCCATGATTGACATGGGGAATTCGCTGTCAGCCACCGCGTCGCAATGTACCAAATACTGGCACTCTCAACCTACCACTTTGGGGCGATGCAAATTGGAGGTTTCCTAAGGTGGCCTGCGCCTGCGAAAACCTATTCGACAAAGGCACTCAGCAGCTTGGCCGTCAGTCGGTTTTTGTAGCCAAAAAATTGCAGCAACATCAAACCGATTAATCCACAGCCAACAGACAGAAAGCCGTAAAACAGAGTCGGCAAAACATTGAGTTGGAGCAAGCTAAGAAGGGCCAAAATGGCGCTCACCACGCTGAGCCCCAAGGTGCCATAGACGTAGATCGGGACACGTTGCCGATTATTTGCTGTATGCCCTGAAGAGCCATCCGTCGTGCCGCTTTTGGGGGTAACTTCCCAAGTTTGGACCTTGCCAAACCCCTCCAGTGTTGACTGTGTCATGGGCCACAAAGTGCCCAAGCTGAACAGCAGATAATTCAGTGGCAACAGCCCGATAAAAGGGTGGACCTTCATAGGTTCACGGGCGTGCCGGTCTTCGCCCAGAGTTTTTGTTTCAAAATGACGTAGTGTCAGCCCCATGACCAACGAAAGCGAATAAACCGCAACAGTAAAGCCAAGAAGGCCATTTTGTTTCGCATACATGAAACCCGGAAGCACACCCAGTGTTGCGATTAAGGCGGCGATAGATCCCCACGCTTGGAAAATGCGCATCACAAGGTCTAGCCGGACTTTCAGATCCAGATTCCCGCGCAGGATTGTGCCAGAGTAGTGGCGGATCACCCGCACCCAGCCGCGACGCCACCGCATTTGCTGGCGCAAGTAGCCATTGACGTTCTCGGGCAATTCCGAAGGAACGCGCAGGTGATCAAGGTAGACCAGTTGCCAGCCCAATTCGCTGGCACGAATGGTGGCCTCCAGATCCTCAACCTCGCTGATGCAGGTCCAGCCGCCAGCTGCATCCAAGGCCTCTTTGCGCCACATGCCTGCGGTCCCGTGAAAAATCGCAACCAGCCCCATACGGTCGCGGGCCGTTTGTTCAAACATTTGGTGGGCGTCCAACTTGTTCGCCTGCAGCCGCGTAAACAAGGAATGGTTTTCGTTGGTGTAGTCCCAGCGGGCCTGAACAATGCCAACTTTTGGGTCGGTGAAATAATGAACTGTGCGCTGCAGATAATCCGTGGGAATTATAAAATCAGCGTCAAAAATGGCCAGCAGCTCTCCCGAGGCTCGTTCGGTCCCAAGTTTTAGCGCACCAGCTTTGAACCCTGTCCGGTCAAGACGGCGCAGATACTGAAAATCGATGTCAGGATGGGATAGTTTAAGCGCCTCAAGCGTTTTGAGTGCAAGTTCGGTGGTCTCACCATCGTCACTGTCGTCAATGTATTGCACTTGTAGCTTGTCTGCAGGGTAGTCGATATTTGCGGCTAGGCGCAGAATTTGTTCCGCGAGGCGGCCCTCATTATAGACCGGTAATTGCACTGTGACTTTGGGATATTCCGCCGGTTTGTATTCGTTTTTAGGGGCTGGATCATCACCGCGATGACGGCGATAGGCCAGCACAAGAAACAACTGGTAGAGCGCGGTAAAATTGAGAAACATCATGGCGACAATCACCACGGCATAAAGAAAGAAGCCAAGTACGGCCATAGTCTAGTCCTCAAATGGGCTCAAAACAAAATTGGGGCGATCCTGTCAAAATAGGTGTGTCGTCACGGTGCCCCTACACTGTTCCCGCTATGGTAATTTGTAAAAAGAGTCTAGGCTTGTGCGACGCGGATGCCCGGCCTCGCTTAAACACAAGGAATAACCAGAGTGACATCAGATCTGTGCCAAGCCTATGAAACGCAGGGTTTTTTGAGCCAGAGTTTCGATTTGGCGAACCCTTTTGCGATGGAAGGTCTTGTGGCAGATAGTGCCGCGTTCGAGGCGGAGGTCGCTACACTGCGTGCACAAGGCCGCCGTACCGTGCCCTACCGGATCACCGATGCGATCCGTGCAGTTGCCCATGATGCGGCATTGGTCGAAGTGATGACAACGCTTTTGGGCAGCTCTGATTGGGTCATGTGGGGCTCGAACATTCGAATAGGCACGCCCAATGAGGCGCACCAGTGGCACGTGGATATTGAAAGCGTGCATTGGCCGTCGATCACTGTTGCAGTGGGCGTTAAAGGATGTCGCGAAGAAAACGCGACGCGTGTCATATCGGGCAGCCAAGCAATCCCTGTCGTGACCCTAGAGGCTGTGGATCAAGCCCAAGACGAGGCCGTTTTGCGAGCTGCCAGAACCAAGGGTAAGACAGATGCACAGATCCTGTCACCTCAGGGGTTTGGCGACGGAAAGTTCTTTGTTTTTGACGCCCGAGCGTGGCACGCAGGGGTGCCCAACCAGTCCAACGATCGCTGCATTTTGTTCATGCATTACCAGCGTGCAGATGCCTTGCGGGTTCCGCAAATGAAGGACTACAGCAAAGGCACGTTCTTTCGCCATCCTGCTCCTTTTATCGATGGTACCGGGCGGGCAAATCCAAAGGTTTCGGCCGGTCCCTATGCTAGTCGACTGGAACGGTTAGCGGTGCGCTGGAGGCTTTAAAGCCAGCCGCAGGCGCCGCAGCCCCTGTAACATCAGCCCAACACTGCGCTGACCCCGAGGGGGCAGTAAGCTGGCCAAAGCCAGCACAGTCATAACCCGCGTATTGCTGTCGCGCAGCATCTTTAGGCCTGCAAGTTTCCATGCAGAAGCCATCAAATTCCGAGTGTCTTTGTAATCGCCGTTACTGTGGGCCAGCGATGCTACATATTCGAGTTGGTTCAGCCATGCTTGTGTCTTTATCTGTGACCAAGCCTGCGGGTGCCGGGCCTCTACCCGTGCCGTCACAACTTTCCAGCACGCATGCATCTGCCGCCAGTCGCGCGTGGCTTGGGCAGAGTGGGATCGGTATTGCGACAGAACTTCGGGCACCCCCCAAATCGCAGAAGGCCCCCGTTCGGCAACGCGCAACCAAAGGTCATAGTCTTCGGCCAGTTCAAGCGTTGTATCAAACCCACCTAGCTCCAGAAATGTCGCTGTGCGCATTACAACGCCAGAGGTATGCAGCAGGTTGCGTTGCATCAGCCTGTCAAAGCGATACGCGCTGTTTTGCGGGCGATACATGTAACTGTCTGAGCCATTGATTTGCAGCTGTTGATAGCCCGAAAAACTAAGATCGATCGATGGGTTTTGCGCCATCGCACGAAGGTGTCGGTCCACCATTTCCGGGTGCCACGTATCATCGGCATCCAGAAACCCAATCAACGGGGCCTGTGCTGCTGCGACACCTGCATTGCGGGCGGATGAGACACCTTGAGGCGCCTGTTCGATCAGCCGAACAGGCGGCCCATCCTTCAGTTCGGTGCGAATAACAGTGACGGTATCATCAGTTGAGCCGTCATCGATCACAATAATCTCGATATCGCAGCGGGTCTGGTGTTTGGCGCTGTTGATCGCATCGCGGACAAAAGCACTGGCATTCCTGCAGGGTATTATGACGCTTAACGCAGGCTTCATCGTCGGCTATCCCACAGAAATTCGCGTAGTCGCATCCATGTTGGATGACGCAGGCTGATAATGCAGATCATCCAAATGATTGCTGATGCGAACGCGCCCAGAACAAATTGTGCCGCGTCACCACTGACCCACTGCAGGCTCAGGGTCGCTGCGACAAACGCCAGTGCCGCAACTAAGGCGGAGGTGGCGAAAACCCCCATAACAGTTTTGAAAGAAACGCCTGCAACAGAACATGCCGCGATCAAAGAGACCAATGCTTGAAACCCATAGACCAGCACCACAAGGCGCGCTGCCATATATATGTCAAACGCCCCGGCCACGACCAAGGCTGCTGTTATGGCAATCAAAACGGCAAGGGCCTGCTTGAAAAAGATGGCGTCGCGTTTGCGCGCCAACAAAAAGACACGGCACACATTTGTCACGGGCATCACGATCAAAAAAGCTGATAGAATTTGAAAAAGCGGGACAATTTCCCCCCACTGGCCTCCCAAAAGCAGGCTGGTCACGGGGGCGGCCACAGCAAACAAAACAGCCCCACCGGACCATGACAAAACAGTGATATGCGACAGGGTTTCTGCCACCAGTTCACGAAAGCCTTGGTCACGTTTTTCGATTTCCACGGCATGGGGCATGAGCACTGGCAGAATGGTGTCATTTACCAGCCGGTTTGCCTGACGCAAAATATCAGCCGCGCGGGAATAGAGCCCGACGGCCGCGGGACCAAACGCATGGCCAATGAGCAACGGTTGCAAGGCATATCCAAGGTGTTCGCAAGCCGTCCCCCCAAAGATCAATCGTGCCGCTTTGAAATGTGCCAATTGGTGGAAACGTGGCCGCACAAGGACGCGCCACCGGGATGCAGACAGAACCGCCACTGCATGCACAACCACCGATGCCCCCAGACCAAGGCAAAGCGCGCTTGGGCCTAGACCTGCGACAGCACCACTGCCTGCAACCACCACAAAGGTAATCGAGGCCGTCAGACGGATATAAAATAAGGTCTCGAACCGAAAGTCCCGCTCGAGCATGGCATGGCCGATCCCACCAAAACTGGCCAATGGGACCGTGACCGCCAGCCAAAGCAACCCGTTGGCAACCTCCGGCGACGGAAATATCTGTTTAAGGCCTGCTGCCAGAAGCATGAGCAAAATCGCGATAGACACGCTTGCTGTGCCAACCAAAGCGTTAATTTCTGCAATGATCTCGCGGCTCAGCGTGGGGGCGCGAATAATCAACGGGTGGCTGCCAAATTGGCCCAAGAACTGGCCAAACATATACACAGCACTCACCGCAGCAAAGACGCCGAAATCAGCGGGGCTCAAAAGACGTGCAAGGATCGCGATTCCGGCAATTTCGATCACAAGCGTCGCGCCAAGCTGCGCCATTGTCCAACTGATGGAAGATCCGACTTTCAAGGCACCGCAGCGATCATACTATTTCTATCCTAGCATATGTACCTTGGCGTGCCTGAAAATTCGAGGATTAAACCGGTTCGCGCGGGCTAAAGATTGGTTCGTAAAATAACCTCGACGCGTATCCGTTCTTGCGAGCCTTTGGCCTGCCTGCCGTCCACGTTCGCTTTGAGCTTGCGAACCGCACTGCGCACCAGATGGCCGGGGTTTTGGGCAATGATACCATCCAGATTACCAGATTTTAGCGCGGATTCTGTAAAGGGCGTCCGTTCGTGGGCTATTTTGATCAGGTCAGTGGTGCCGATCAATTCCTGAACCACGGACAGAGGCGGGCGGGCTTCTGACGATAGCACGTATAGCCCGACCAGATCACTATTGTTGCGAAATGCACTTTCGATAATGTCTTGGGCGCGATCTGGGTTGCCGTAGGTCTCCAGCGAGGGCAGGGCGCGCAGATTGGGAAAGTTTTCATTTATCTCGGCATCAAACCCCAACCGCCGTTCAAGACTGTCGCGTGATTGCATGCTTTCAGCGATAATCATGATCGAGCCGCCTGCGCAATTGCTGAACCGGCCAATGAGGTTTGCGGCAGTTGCCCCGGCTGAATGATTGTTCATGCCGACCCAGTGATCTTTCATCGTGGTTTGGTCAGAGATAAACGGAAGGGCTGCAACGCCGCGTTGTTCTAGCCGGTAGATTGCGTCGCGGACCTGCGGGGTCTCTGGCGCCATGATCGCCACGCCACTGGTGGTTTTAGGGTCCAAGCTGGTCAGAAACGCCGCAATACTATGAGGGTCGTTTTCATCAATTTGATGCACGTCACACCACACTAGATCCTCGGCGAATGTGGCACCTGCTTCTTCGATATGGCGAATGATTTCGTCTTTGAATTGGTCTCCTGACCGCGGCAGAGCAAACACAAAACGATATTTCTGGGACTTAGCCAGATTGGCCGCTTGGATATTGCGCACAAATCCCAGTTTGGCGATGGCTTCATTCACACGGGTCACGGTCTTTTCTTTGACCCCGTCACGTCCGTTTAGAACCCGATCAACAGTTGCCCGACTAACGCCAGCTTCTTTTGCAAGATCTTTTGTGGTCGGTCTAAGCATGGTCGTTGTGAAAGAAGTTGTTTCAGATTTGTTCATCTTATCAAACATTTGTTGGGCTGCAACCAAGGGTACAGTCGGACATTAATCGAGGTTAGTTCGAGATTTGTAGCAGTTTTTGAGGCACGTGTCTCAAAAAATACTTGTAATGATGCACGTGCGTCAATTACTACCGTTATATGCTGAGTCGCGGCGAGGGGGCTTGGTCAAAAATTGGAATGGGAGGAATATTCCGTATGAAAACGAAGATGATGACATCTGTTGCAGCGGGCGCAATTCTAGCGTCTGGCCTGACAACGGCGGCGGTCGCAGAAGACCTGACCCTCTGCTGGGCCGCATGGGATCCTGCAAATGCCCTAATTGAACTGAGCAAAGATTTTGAATCTGCATCTGGCCACAACATGAGTTTTGAGTTTGTGCCTTGGCCTAGCTTTGCGGACCGCATGCTGAACGAATTGAATTCTGGCGGCCAGCTTTGCGATCTGATGATTGGTGATAGCCAATGGATCGGTGCTGGGGCTGAGAACGGTCACTATGTGAAACTGAACGACTTTTTTGATGCAAACGGCATCACAATGGACGATTTCATTCCGGCAACTGTGACTGGCTATGCCGAATGGCCCAAGAACACGCCAAACTACTATGCGCTGCCAGCCTTCGGCGACGTTGTGGGCTGGACGTACCGTAAAGACTGGTTCGACCGTCCTGAAATCCAAGTGGAATTCATGGAAAAATATGGACGCACGCTGGATGTGCCTGCGTCATTGGCTGAACTCAAAGACATCGCGCAGTTCTTTCAGGGCCGCGACATCGACGGGACGAAAGTATACGGCGCTGCGATCTATACCGAGCGTGGATCCGAAGGCATCACAATGGGCGTCACAAACGCGCTTTATAACTATGGTTTTTTGTATGAAAACCCGGACAAGCCATACGACATTGATGGTTTTGTGAACTCTGCAAGTGCCGCAGAAGGTCTCGAGTTCTACAAAGAGCTGTATGATACGGCGACACCTCCCGGCTCTTCCAACTGGTACATGGGCGAAAATATTGACGCCTACCGTTCTGGTCAGGTTGCCATGCAGATGAACTTTGCATTCATCTGGCCCGGCGTCGAAGCCGATGAAAACGTAGGTGGCGGCAAGTCCGGGTATTTCCCGAACCCAGCTGGCCCATCTGGTCAATTCGCACAGCTTGGTGGACAGGGTATTTCGGTTGTTGCCTATTCTGAAAAGCAAGCGGCAGCACTGGAGTACATCCAGTGGTTTGCACAGCCTGAAGTACAGGCACAATGGTGGGAACTGGGCGGTTATTCCGCGCTGAAAGCAGTGGTCGAAGACCCCGGCTTTGTTTCCAGCCAGCCTTACGCGCAGACCTTCTTGGACAGCATGGCCATCGTCAAAGACTTCTGGGCAGAACCAGCCTACGCCGATCTTTTGATCCCGATGCAAGAGCGTGTGCACAACTACGTCATCGCTGGCGAGGGCACTGCACAAGAAGCACTTGACGGTCTGGTGCGCGATTGGATCGAAGTGTTCGAAGACGAGGGCAAACTCTAAGAGCCTCCCCGTCGGAATGCCCTGAGGGCATACTGATGATTTCCTCCGGCTGGGTTTTCTGGCCGGGGGCTTTCCGAACAAAAAAATGCGTTTTCATCAGGTGCCAAAGCGGCCCCTGACCCTAAGGATCAAAGACAATGACAAAAAGCCCGCTTGATAGGGTCGCGCAAGGGACACCCGACGGTGTCGCGCAACGGATACGGGGCCTGTCGGACAGGACCATTGCGTGGATTTTCGTGGCCCCGACCATTTTCCTTTTGTTGGCGGTAAATATTTTCCCGCTGATCTGGACGATCCGGCTGAGCTTTACCAACTTCCGTGTGAACCGTCCGAACAAAGATGTAGAGTGGGTAGGTCTGCGCAACTACGAGCGCATTTTGAACGATCCTGACATCTGGAACACGATGCAGGCCACAGCACATTTCTTGATTTGGACCATTGCTTTGCAGGTTCTGATCGGGTTCGCACTGGCCTATCTGATCAACAAGAAATTCAAGGGCAATGACCTGTGGACGACGATCATCGTCTTTCCGATGATGCTATCGCCTGCAGTGGTCGGCAACTTCTGGACGTTCCTGTATCAGCCGCAAATTGGCCTGTTCAACTATGCAGTGACCTTCTTTACCGGGGGCGATCCAGCCAGTTTTTCGATGATTGGCGATGTGCATTTGGCCCCATGGGCGATCATTATTGCCGACACTTGGATGTGGACGCCTTTCGTGATGTTGATTTGTTTGGCGGGGCTTCGGTCCATTCCCGACAGCATCTATGAAGCCGCTGAATGTGACCGTGCCAGCAAGTGGCGTCAATTCTGGACCATCACCATACCCATGGCGCTGCCATTCCTGATGTTGGCTGTTTTGTTCCGCGGGATCGAGAATTTCAAGATGTTTGATCTGGTGGTTCAGCTCACCGGCGGCGGCCCTGGAAACACCACAACCCTGACCTCCATCGATCTGAAACGCGAAGCCTTCGAGAAGTGGCGCACAGGGTATTCTTCGGCCTATGCGGTCATCCTGTTTGTCACCGTGTTCGGCCTTGCTTCGATCTATGTGAAAGCGCTCAATAAGGTAAAAGACAGATGAGTTTTTCCGTCACAGAACCCACCAAAGGCACGAAATGGTTCGCTGGAGCTGCCGTTGTCCTTTACGCCATCATCACGTTGATCCCGTTGCTTTGGATCATCGCGACCGGCTTTAAATCGCCGACTGACTCTATCGCTTATCCACCAAAGGTTTTCTTTGAGCCCACGATGGAAGGTTACGTAAACTTGTTTACGGACCGGACACGTGCGACAGATAAAATGCTTGAAGAGGCAGGTCCTGCCACCACATGGTACGATAGAATTGCCCGCGACCGGGGCACCGTCATCTCGGGCCCGTCCCGCTATGGTGAACGGTTCTTGAACTCGGTCATCATCGGGTTTGGATCCACGGCCCTGTGTATGATCCTTGGCACGATGGCCGCCTATGCGTTCAGCAGGTTTAAGGTGCCGCTGAAGGACGATCTGCTGTTCTTCATCTTGTCCACAAGGATGATGCCGCCCATTGCGGTTGCGATCCCGATCTTCTTGATGTTCCGCAATCTTGGCCTGAACGACACCCATCTTGGGATGATATTGCTCTACACGGCTGTGAATCTGTCGTTGTCCGTTTGGCTGCTCAAAGGGTTCATCGACGAAATCCCGATTGAATACGAAGAGGCAGCCTTGATCGATGGCTACACTCGGTTCCAAGCGTTCTACAAGGTTGTGCTGCCGCAAGCGGCAACCGGCATCGCATCGACGGCTATCTTCTGCCTGATTTTTGCATGGAACGAATACGCCTTTGCCGTTCTGCTGACCTCTGGCACGGCCCAAACCGCACCGCCTTTCATTCCCAATATCATCGGGGTGAACGGCAAAGACTGGCCCGCTGTGGCCGCTGGTGCGACGATTTTCCTTGTCCCTGTCATGGTGTTCACAGTGCTTTTACGCAAACACCTGTTGCGCGGCATCACATTCGGAGCGGTACGCAAATGACCAATTTTATCCGTGAATTCGTTGCGGGGCTGGTGCGGCTGCGCCGTGGCCCGTGGGAAATGGTCGCCTCTATCCTGATTGCGCTGGGCGTTATCATGTTGATGCAGCCGGTGGCCCTAGGGATCTACACCTACTCGTTCATTGTCACCCTTGTTGGCACAGTGATGTTCATCATCGTCAGCCATTTTCCGGAGTAAACCTGATGGCACAAATAAGAATTGAAAACGTGCGCAAGGACTTTGGGTCGTTCAACGCGGTAAAGTCATCAACCTTCACAATCGAGGACGGTGAATTCTTTATGCTTTTGGGCCCATCCGGCTGCGGCAAGACCACAACACTGCGGATGATGGCCGGGCTTGAACTGCCCACAGCGGGCGAGATTTACATCGATGGCGAAGAGGTTGGGATGAAACCGGCCAGCCAGCGCGATATTGCTTTCGTCTTTCAGATGTTCGCGCTCTATCCGCATCTGAACGTGGGCAAAAACATTAGTTATCCTTTGATCAGCCAAGGTATGCCCAAGGCGCAGGTCAAAAAGAAAGTGAACGAGATCGCCGAGATCCTTGGCATCACCGACATTCTAAACCGTCCAGTCGGCGGTTTGTCGGGTGGTGATCGGCAGCGTGTTGCCCTTGGCCGTGCGATAGTGCGCGATCCCAAAGCGTTCTTTATGGACGAGCCTCTGGGCGCTTTGGATGCTGAGTTCCGGGAGCACATGTCAGAAGAATTGCGCGCCCTGCACGACCGGATGAACGCAACGACGGTTTACGTCACGCATGACCAGTTAGAAGCCATGCAAATGGGTGACAAGATCGTGGTGATGAACCACGGCGTGGTCGAACAGTTTGGGGTGCCACAAGACATCTATGACTGGCCTGCGACCAAGTTCGTGGCGCAGTTCATTGGATCACCGCCTATGAACTTCCTGGATTTTCACGGGATGGTCGGAACGGGCGAGACCCATGTGGATTTTGGCGGTGCTTCTTTTGAGATCCCCAAAATGTTGAACGGGGCAAACGGGGCGCTGACTTTTGGGATCCGTCCTGAACATATCACTTTGGATGACGCGGCCAGTTATCGCGGTGAGGTTGCAGCGGTTGAGTATTTAGGCACCACGCAAATTATCACGCTGGATACGGCCAACGGGTTGGTAAAGGCCCGGACGGCCTCGTCAGATACAGTGAAAGTGGGTCAAAAGACAGGCTTGCGGTTTGATCCGCGGACCGTGTCGATTTTTGATGCAGAAAACGGCAAAGCGCTGACAAGCGAAGCTAACCAAGGGGTTCTTAACCATGGCTGAGGTTGTATTGAACGGGATCAGTAAATCCTATGGTGATGATGTCGCATTGGACAATGTCACGATGACAGTGCCGGACGGATCATTTGTTGTTTTGCTTGGCCCAACGGGTGCTGGCAAAACCACAACGTTGCGTATGGTCTCTGGGTTAGACAAGCCTGATGCTGGCAATGTTATGATCGGGGGCCGCGATACAGCCGGGCTGACACCGGCCCAACGGGACGTGACCATGGTGTTCCAACAGTATTCGCTTTACCCGCATTTGACGGTGCGCCAAAATCTGGAATTTCCGTTGAAATCCCCAATCCTGCAAACTCCGCAGGCCGAGATTAACAGGAAGGTCGGCGAAGTGGCCGAAGTTCTGCAAATCAGTCACAAGCTGGACAACAAAGCCACGGCTTTATCAGGGGGGGAAATGCAGCGTGTCTCGATTGGGCGGGCCTTGGTACGACAGCCCTCGGTCTATTTGATGGATGAACCGCTAAGTTCTCTGGATGCCAAGCTCCGCTCTGATCTGCGGGTTGAGTTGAAGAACATCCAAGCCAATTCCGGTGCAACGCTGCTTTATGTGACCCACGACCAGATTGAAGCGATGACCATGGCGACCCATGTAGGCGTTTTGGACAATGGCAAACTGGTCCAATTCGGCACGCCACGCGAGATCTATGAAGACCCGGTCAGTGTTTATGCGGCCAGCCGGTTGGGCCAGCCCCGGATCAATGTGTTACCTGCAGGTGTATTTGGCGGTGCGCCATACAACGCACAAAGCATCGGCTTGCGGCCTGAACATATCATCCAAGGCGAAGGCGAGGACAGCATGGTGACCCGTGTTGAACGCTTAGGCGATCAGACCCGTTTGCATTTGGTGTTCAAAGATCACGACATCATCACTGTGACCGACGCCCATACCAATCTGAACGGCGGCGACATCGTCAAAATCCGCCCGAACAATCCATACTATTTCGACGCCACTGGCGCTCGTGTCGCCTAAGGGGAGAGACGTTTTGCAACACTTCATCAATGAAAAAGAGAACATGGTCACCGACGCAATCGATGGCACGATTGCCGCGTCTGGTGGCAAGCTGACCCGCCTTGATGGCTATCCACATATTCGCGTTGTCGTCCGCTCGGATTGGGACAAATCCAAAGTTGCTTTGGTGTCTGGTGGCGGCTCGGGCCATGAGCCTGCCCACGCAGGATTTGTTGGAAAAGGAATGTTGACGGCGGCGGTTTGTGGCGACGTGTTCGCCTCGCCCTCTGTGGACGCAGTTCTGGCCGGCATCCTCGCCGTTACCGGCCCTGCTGGTTGCCTGTTGATTGTCAAAAATTACACAGGTGACCGGCTAAACTTTGGTCTGGCTGCGGAACGCGCGCGTGCCTTTGGCCATAAGGTCAGCATGGTGATCGTCGATGATGACGTGGCCTTACCTCATCTGCCGCAGGCACGCGGCGTGGCGGGGACGTTGTTTGTTCACAAAATCAGCGGGGCTATGGCTGAAAATGGCGCCAACCTTGAGGCCTGCACCTTAGCAGCCGAACGGGTGATCAAATCGACACGGACGATAGGTATGTCTTTGGACACCTGCACCGTTCCGGGATCCCTCAAAGAGGATCGCATTCCTCACGGCATGGCCGAACTTGGCCTTGGTATCCATGGCGAGGCGGGTGTTGAACAGATTGCGTCTAACGGTGCGGCAGATGCGATTGCCAAAATGGCGGAAAAGCTGATTGATGGCATGCCCAAGACGCCGCATGTGGCCCTGATCAATAACCTAGGCGCCGCGTCGTGCCTCGAGATGTCGATCCTGACCAACAGCTTGTTGAACTCGGACCTTGGCAGGTACATTCGCCATGTCGTAGGCCCAGACGCGATGATGACAGCACTAGATATGCACGGTTTTTCGATCTCGCTGCTGGAGCTTGCGAATGGTGATGAGGCTCATTTGGCCCAAGCGGTTGAGGCCAGTGCATGGCCCGGCATAAACGCAGTAAGCCAGCCTTCCATTTTGCCATTACCAGACGGGCTATCCCCGATCCGCGCGCCGGCTTCGGCCCATGAGGCCACCAAGGCATTTTTGACATCCTGCTGTCAGGTTTTGATTGATTCAGAAGCCGACTTAAACACATTGGATGCAAAGTCCGGTGATGGCGACACTGGGTCGACCTTGGCAGGTGCCTCGCGTGCGTTGATCGGCGCCATGGACACACTTCCGCTTGCGGACCACACCCAGCTTTATCGTGCCATTGGTTTGGAGTTGAGCCAGACCATGGGCGGATCATCAGGTGTTTTGTTGGCAATCTTCTTTGCAGCGGCAGGGGACGCATCGTCATCTGGTTTGGCCATGTCGGATGCGTTGCGAAAAGGCCTTGATCGCATGCGTGTCATCGGTGGTGCAAACCCGGGCGACCGCACAATGGTGGATGCATTGTTGCCCGCGCTGGACGCGCTGAACACCAGTATGGCGGCGGCAGCAACGGCGGCACGTAAAGGTGCCGACTACACCGCCACACTGACCTCAGCCAAGGCAGGGCGCGCGAGCTATATCAACGCCGAGCAGTTGGAGGGCCACATCGATCCTGGGGCCGAAGCCGTGGCCCGGTTGTTTGAACATCTAGCAGCGTAATGACCATGAACAGGACGACATTGAACGCTTACCTCGAACAAGAGGTAAGCGACCCCGACCTTGTAGATTTGATTGATCGGATCGCAAGTGCCTGCTGGAAAATCTCGCAGGTGGTGCGCGATGCAGCGTTGAATGGGCATCAAGGGCAAGCGCAGTCGATAAACCCGCAAGGCGAGGTACAAAAGCCGATTGATTTGCTTGCCGATGACATCTTCCGACACTCTTGCAAGCAAAACGATAGGACCTCGGTTTTGATCTCTGAGGAAGTCGAGGAGATCACCCAACTTAGACCAAGCCAGCAGGGTGATTTTGTGGTGGCCTATGACCCTTTGGATGGGTCGTCGAATTTGGACGTGGATTTGTCTGTTGGATCGGTCTTTGGCGTGTCTCGTTTGGCCAAGGATCTAAAGCCTTTGCCAGCTGGCCGTGCCCTGATCTGTTCGGGTTACGCAATTTACGGCCCGTCAACGATGCTTGTTTTGACCTTGGGCACCCGTGTCGTGGGGTTCACGTTGGATATGGGCAGTGAGGATTATGTGCTGACCCACCCGGATATGCGGATCCCCGCAGACACGGCAGAGTTTGCCATCAATATGTCCTGTGCCCCGCACTGGGACGCCCGCGCCGCCCGTTATGTCGAGCAATGCGTGGCTGGCCCCGACGGTGCGCGTGGCAAGGCGTTCAACATGCGTTGGACGGCCTCCATGGTTGCTGACATCCACCGTATTTTGATCAGAGGCGGCGTTTTTCTCTATCCGATGGATGCTG
The DNA here is from genome assembly GCF_044772865.1 of Algirhabdus cladophorae. Classification (GTDB taxonomy): domain Bacteria; phylum Pseudomonadota; class Alphaproteobacteria; order Rhodobacterales; family Rhodobacteraceae; genus Algirhabdus; species Algirhabdus cladophorae. The sequence continues at coordinate 2,994,011 of NZ_CP173029.1, read as the reverse complement.
AAAACGCGGGCCTAGGTGGCAAGCTGCGGCTGCTTTATGAGGCCTTTCCGATGGCGATGATTGCCGAAGTGGCAGGCGGATCTGCCTCCAATGGCAAGGCCGACATTCTGGATGTGTCCGCCGAGACACCGCATCAGCGCACCTCCGTGATCCTTGGGGCTCAAAACGAAGTTCAGCATTTTCAAAGCCTCACCCTTTAGACACATCGAAAGGCCTGACCGTGGCACTCGTTTCTTTGAAGCAACTGATGGATGACGCATGCCTACACGGCTATGCTATTCCTGCATTTAACGTCAATAATATGGAACAGATGCTGGCAATCATGGGGGCGGCAGATGCCGTTGATAGCCCTGTCATTATGCAGGCCAGCCGTGGCGCGCGGGCGTTTGCCAATGATGTTGTGCTGTCACATCTGATCAAATCGGCCATAGAGTTGTGCCCGCACATCCCAGTTTGCGTGCATCAGGATCACGGAAATTCACCGGCGACATGCATGTCTGCTATCGTAAATGGGTTCAGCTCGGTGATGATGGACGGCTCGCTGGATGAAAGTGGGGCGGTGCCTACGACCTTTGAACAAAACGTGGCAGTCACAGCCAAAGTGGTTGGCATGGCGCATTTGGTTGGCGTGTCTGTAGAAGGTGAAATTGGGCATCTAGGTAGTTTGGAAACCGGGCGTGGCGAGGCCGAGGACGGCCATGGTTTTGAAGGCACGCTGTCGCGGGAGATGTTACTGACAGATCCACAGGAGGCCAGCGATTTTGTTGATCAAACCGGCGTGGACGCGCTGGCCGTTGCTATCGGCACCTCCCATGGGGCCTATAAATTTTCGCGCAAACCAGATGGTGAGATTTTGGCCATCGACCAGCTGCGCCAAATCCACGAGAAAATTCCCAACGTGCCCTTGGTTATGCACGGGTCGTCATCGGTTCCGCCGGAATTGCGCGAAATCGTCAATGAACACGGTGGCGCTATTCCGGAAACTTGGGGCGTGCCCGTCGCGGAAATTCAGCGCGGGATCAAGTTTGGCGTACGCAAAGTCAACGTGGATACCGATCTGCGATTGGCCATGACAGGTGCCATCCGGCGCAGTCTGAATACCTGCCCATCCGAATTTGACCCCCGTAAATACTTAGCCCCTGCAATCGCCGCAATGCGTCAGGTTTGTGAAGATCGGTTCATCGCCTTCGGCGCGGCCACACAGGCCTCGAAAATCAAGGCAATCCCTTTGGATGAGATGGCAAAAACCTATGAATGATCCGAAGTGCCGGAATAAGGTGAGGCGATCTATACTTTGGATCCGTCCTTCCAGTACGGGGATACATGATAGCGGTAGGAATTAACGCCAATAAATGAACCACATTCGTTATACCAAACCGCAACAAAACTGCTTGCCACCTTACGCGACTCCCCCTATACGACCCAAATCCACAACAGGGTGCGCTACGGCGTGCCCTTTTTGGTTCGACATAAAGACGCGATGAAGGGCTGCGATGAGCGTAGTCACTCCTCTCCGATCTAGGCCCTCCATGGTCCCGCATTGGGCCATGAGACTTTAAGGGTAATGCACATGGCCTCTAGCCAAAACATCCGCATCCGCCTCAAAGCCTTTGACTATCGTGTTCTGGACGCCAGCACACAAGAGATCGTCAACACGGCGAAACGCACAGGCGCATCGGTCCGCGGTCCTATTCCGCTGCCGAACAAAATCGAAAAATTCACCGTTTTGCGTGGTCCACACGTAGACAAGAAATCCCGCGATCAGTTCGAAATCCGCACGCACAAGCGCCTGCTGGACATCGTTGATCCAACACCCCAGACCGTTGACGCGCTGATGAAGCTCGACTTGGCTGCTGGTGTTGACGTGCAGATTTCAGTGTAAGGAGCGTAGATCATGTTGCGCTCTGGTGTAATCGCTAAAAAAGTGGGCATGACCCGCTTGTTCATGGAAGACGGCAAGCAGATCCCTGTAACCGTTCTTCACCTCGATAACCTGCAGGTCGTAGACAACCGCACAACCGACCGGGATGGCTACACAGCTGTTCAGTTGGGTGCCGGTGCTGCCAAAGCAAAACGCACATCCCAAGCGATGCGCGGTCACTTTGCGGCTGCCAAGGTTGAACCAAAACGCAAGATCGCGGAATTCCGCGTGGCCCCAGATGCGATGATCGACGTTGGTGAAGAAATCACTGCTGATCACTACTTTGAAGGTCAGTTTGTTGACGTTGCCGGTACATCGATCGGTAAAGGTTTTGCCGGTGCGATGAAACGTTGGAACTTTGGTGGTCTGCGTGCGACGCACGGTGTGTCCATCTCCCACCGTTCGCACGGCTCAACAGGTCAGTGTCAGGATCCGGGCAAAGTGTTCAAAGGCAAGAAAATGGCCGGTCACATGGGTGCTGCCCGTGTTACCACGCAAAACCTGCAGGTTGTTAAAACCGACGCAGAGCGTGGCTTGATCATGGTTAAAGGGGCCGTACCAGGCTCCAAAGGCGGTTGGGTCACAGTCAAAGACGCTGTGAAAAAGCCGTTCCCTGAGAATGCCATCGTTCCTGCCGCCCTGCGCTCTGCCGCAGCCGCCGCTGCGAAAGCTGCTGAAGAAGCCGCTGCAGCCGCAGCCGCTGAAGAAGCCGCAGCAGCAGAAGCCGCCGCCGCCGAGGCCGCAGCAGCAGAACAAGCCGCATTGGCCGAAGCCGAAGCCAGCATCGAGGCTGACAAAGCCGACGAAGCTGCTGACGCCCCAAAGAAAGAAGGTGACGAATGAAACTTGATGTCATCAAACTGGACGGCAAAAAAGCCGGCTCCGTAGACTTGGGTGACGATGTATTTGGCCTTGAGCCACGCATCGACATTCTGCACCGTGTGGTCCGTTGGCAGCGCAACAATGCGCAGGCTGGCACACACAAGGTCAAGACACGCTCCGAGGTCAAATACTCGACCAAGAAGATCTATCGTCAGAAAGGCACCGGCGGCGCACGTCACGGCGCACGCTCTGCTCCGATCTTCCGTGGGGGTGGCATCTACAAAGGCCCAACACCGCGCAGCCACGGTCACGAATTGACCAAGAAGTTCCGCAAATTGGGTCTGCGTCACGCATTGTCCGCCAAAGCAACTGCTGGCGAACTGGTCGTGATCGAAGATGCAGCTATGGCCGAAGTGAAAACATCCACGCTGGCCAAGCAAGTCAAGAACCTTGGCTGGAAGCGTGCGTTGGTTATCGATGGTGCAAGCGTCGACGAAAACTTCGCCCAAGCCGCCCGCAACATCGAAGGTCTGGATATCCTGCCGTCGATGGGCGCGAACGTCTATGACATCCTCAAGCGTGACACACTCGTGATCACAAAGGCTGGTGTCGAAGCACTGGAGGCTCGTTTGAAATGAGTGTGAAAGCTGAACTCTATGACGTGATCCGCAAGCCGATCATCACTGAAAAAGCCACAATGGCGTCCGAAAATGGCGCAGTGGTTTTCGAAGTGGCAATCGACGCGAACAAACCCCAGATTAAAGAGGCGGTTGAAAACCTCTTTGGTGTTAAGGTCAAAGCGGTCAACACGACAATCACCAAAGGCAAAGTCAAACGTTTCCGCGGCCAAATGGGTAAGCGTAAAGACGTCAAGAAAGCCTACGTGACGCTCGAAGAGGGCAACACAATCGACGTGAGCACTGGCCTCTAAGCCACTTCTTATATCGCTAAAAAAATAACCCCGTCCTTGCTAAGAGGGCGGGGTTTTTAGTTTTGGGTTCCATCAATAAACCACTTAGCCAACTGGTCTAAATCGGCTTCTAAAAACGTTTCTGGATAGGATCCATGTCTGGGCAAAGGATTTACCAACTTATTATCTACATCGATCTGGCTTTGTTCGATGCGTGACTAGATTTTTTTGCAAATAGGAAACACGTATCCACACCTAAGGGCTGCAAGTTTCGGTAACTGCGGCAATCTGACTTTAGGGTCTTAAGCCCCCGAAATCGCAGGTTTTCAATGCAATTGCATACCGCCGCACACAGCTAAGTCGTTATTTTTATTTGTTTTTATTCTGGTGAGAAATTATATGACGTAAAATAATTCAAATTAGAAAGATAATTGCGCAATGTATCAGGTGAATGCCGCAGCGTGGATCGGGACATCCCAGATCAGTGAAGGCTGTTTGACCCCGGCGATGTCGCAGATGTTGCAGGCAACGGTCACGCAATCATCAGATCCGGCCCCAGAGATAGGACAAACCATGCCGCATTTGTGGCATTGGGCCGCATTCAACGAGACTGTGCCACTTGCCGATTTGGCCTTGGATGGGCATCCAAAGTTGGGGGGATTTTTGCCGCCAATCGGTCTGGATCGTCGGATGTGGGCCGGGGGGACGCTGAAATTTATTCAGCCGTTGAACGTTGGGGATCTGCTCACCCGCCATTCAAAAATCACCAATGTGGTGGAAAAGCATGGATCTGCTGGGCCGATGGTTTTTGTGACCGTGGCCCACGACATTAAAGGCCCTGATGGGCTGGCTGTTCAGGAAACCCAAGACATCGTTTACCTACAAATTCCCGACACATTCTCGCCGCCAAAACCAGTGCCAGCACCGTCGGAACCAGAACTAGCACAAACCTATCCCGTAACCGAAACGCTGCTATTTCGGTATTCAGCGCTGACATTTAACGCCCACCGGATCCACTATGATTTGCCCTATGCCACTCAGGTCGAAAAATACCCAGGTTTGATCGTGCATGGGCCGATGCAGGCCACGTTGTTGATGGACATGGCCACTAGGGCGAAAGGATGCGCCCCGGACAGTTTCAAATTTCGCGGGATCCATCCGATGTTCCATTTCGAAGACCTTAGATTGATCGGTACATCGATCCAAGGTGGGCTGAGCCTGTGCACGGCGTCACCGCAGGGACATCAAGGACTGCAAGCAACGGCTCTTTGGGAGGAGGGAACACCATGACAGGGATTTTGACAGGAATGCGGGTTGTCGAAGGGTCGGCCTTTGTGGCTGTTCCGTTGGCTGGAATGACTTTGGCCCAGATGGGGGCCGATGTGATCCGATTTGACCGGATCGGTGGTGGCTTAGATGCAGGGCGTTGGCCGCTCGCACCAAATGGCAGCAGCCTGTTTTGGAACGGCATGAACAAAGGTAAGCGGTCTGTTGCGGTTGATATGAAGTCGCCGCGTGGAAAGGAATTGGTCACACAGATCATCACTGCCCCAGGAGAAGATGCAGGCATGTTCCTGACGAATTTGCGGGTGCGTGGCTGGATGGATCACGAGACACTGTCGCAGTTTCGTAAGGATCTGATCATGGTCACTTTGATGGGGGATCGCCATGGCAGGCCCGCTGTTGATTACACTGTGAACCCGTCCTTGGGGTTTCCGGCGATCACGGGGCCACAGGGCAGTTCTGATCCGGTTGCACATGCGCTGCCTGCTTGGGACTGTATCGCGGGAAATCTGGTGGTGGCGTCGCTACTGGCCGCAGAACGGCACAGGTTGCGGACAGGGCAGGGGCACGACGTTGAGCTGTCTTTAAAAGACGTGGCGGCGGCGATGTTGGGGCATTTGGGGATTTTGGCCGATGCGGAATTGGGAGGCACACGCCGGGAAAAGTCGGGCAACAGCCTTTATGGGGCTTATGGTCAGGATTTCGTCTGTGCCGATGGTCAACGGGTCATGGTGATCGGCCTGACTGACAGGCAATGGATCGGCCTTGTTAAAGCGACCGGAACTGGTGCCCAGATTGAGGCACTGGCCTCTGAAACCGGCCAAAATCTGCGCGACGAAGGTGTGCGCTGGAAACTGCGAGCCCGGATCACAGCAATCCTTGCACCGTGGTTTGCGGCACGCCGTGTCTCCGATTTTGAAGATCTTTTCGACCAGTCCGGCGTCACATGGTCTGTGTTTCGCGATTTTGAAGGGGCTATGCAGCACGACCCTGACCTAAGCGAGGCCAATCCGATGTTCGAACGGGTCCAACAGCCTGGATTGGGCAAAATACTGACGCCACGCTCGCCTGTCTCGTTTAAGGGCCAAGACCCGAAACGGGCAGAACCCGCACCGGCACTGGGTTTGCACACAGAAGAGGTCTTATGCGATGTTGTGCGCATGTCTGATACGGAGATTGCCCAGCTCTTTGATCAGGGGATTGTGCAGAGCCCGGCATACGCGGTCAAACGCCCTGCTGCCTAAGAGCCATAAAAACTGGGGAAACCGAAAAACCCCTCTTGATTCCAAAGCCGCGCTGTCATAACCCGAAGGCCGGCATAGGGGTTTAGCTCAGTTGGTAGAGCATCGGTCTCCAAAACCGAGGGTCGTGAGTTCGAGTCTCTCAACCCCTGCCAGCCGATTTCCTGAAAATGTTAGCGTTTGTTAGCGTGTCGTTCGATGTGATCTGCGCGGCCCCATCTGACTTTGGACCATGCCATTTCATGCAGGAAATAGGCCACAAATCCGGATGCTGCGCCGACCAATGCGATCCCGCTGGCAGCGGCAAAAGATCCAGTGAACAAAAACCCTACAATTGTCATCGTCACAAACCCCAACACCTGCCAAGTGATGGCTTTGCTAAAAAGTCGTAACGTACTGTCCATGGGGTTCCTCTGGGTATTTCTTGTCTTGCGCCAAGGCTTAGCGATCAATGGTTTATGTGGACATTAGGTGAATTTGCTGCGTTAACTATACAAAGTAGATTTAAAACAACATAAGAGATTAAAATGGACAAACGAGATCGATCTGATCTGTTTCGCAAACGTCTTGAGGATGCGATGGCCAAAGCTGGTGTGAGCCGCAGTGCTTTGGCGCGGATGACCCATGTAGATCGCTCGACCATCGGTCAATTGCTAAAGGATGATCTGCCGCGCCTTCCCAACGGGCAATTGCTGGCAGATGCGGCGTCCGTACTAGGGGTCAGTGCGGATTGGTTGCTAGGACTGACCCATCGGCCTGAGACCCCTGGCGATATTGTAGCAGCCGCGATGTCGCTTAGTCCTGCCGAGCGTATTTCGGCAGACGAGCAATTGTTGGAATGGCATCGCGAGGCAGCGGGTTACAAAGTGCGTCATGTACCGGCCACCCTGCCGGATATGCTCAAGACCCAAGCAATGTTGCAGTGGGAATATGCGGCCTTTCGGGAACGCCGTTTGCCGCAAGCGGTGTCGGCGATGCAAGATCAGATGGACTGGCTGACCTCAGGCGTGTCCGACTATGAAATCGCCTTGCCCCAGCACGAGATCGAAGCCTTCGCCACCGCCAGTGCCTATTATTCGCAAATCGATGATCAGATCCGCTTGGAGCAGCTGCATTTTCTGGCTGACACATGTGAGGCCATGTTCCCGCGTTTGCGACTGTTTCTATTCGACGCCCACCATGTATTCAGCTCGCCAGTGACAGTCTTTGGGCCGCATTTGGCGGTTGTCTACGTGGGGCAGTGCTATTTGGCTTTTCGCGAGGCAGAGCGGGTCAAATCCCTCACGGGTCATTTTGATTGGCTCGTGCGCGAGGCGGTGGTGGATGCGCGCGATGTGGCGTCATTTATCCGGTCGCTGATTTAGGGCCAAAGTGTATGCTGGACTTGCTACTGTTACCCCATGCTACAGGCCTAACCCATGTCTGATCCTTTGAACCCGTCTGCGTCCGAGAATATTTCGCTGCATATCGGGGCGCATAAAACCGCGACGACCCACCTTCAGCACAACCTACGGCGGCAAAGATCCGTTTTGCGTGACAACGGGATAGCGTTTTATGGACCAAGGGATCTGCGTAGCGCAAAACTTGATGTTAGGGGGCGTTTGGGGATTGGTCGCGCCAGTGACGAAGATCCCGCAAAGGTGTTTGCAGCCCTTAAGGGTGATGCCGCACGGCTGGTGCTTTCTGATGAAAACTGGATAGCCAAAGCCCATCCGCCGTCTCTGCCGCCCGATGCGCCGCTTTATGCACGGGCCACACAATATCTAGACCATTTTGCGCAAACCGCGCCGCAGGTTCAGTTTGATCTGTTTTTGGCCGTGCGGGACTACGCGCCGTTCTACCAATCGCTCTACTCTCAGATGTTCTATGGGGGCGAGTTTATCTCGCTGCCGGATTACATGGCTGCGCATGCCTACGAACCAATGACGTGGTGTGATCCTGTTCGGGCCTTAACCGCATTGCCTAATGTTGCGTCATTAACCCTGTGGCGCTACGAGGACTATCGCACAGTTGCGCCGCGTATTTTAAGCAGCCTGTTGGGCGAGGTTGCAGCGAAGCAAATTACATTGAATGATACGGTGCGCCATGGCGGGTTATCGCAACGCGCCGCAGCCGAGTTGTTGCAATTGGGCGCCCCAGCCGCCAGCGGTGCCCGCCGCGTTGACAAAAAGCTCAAGCGCCAGATTGCAGCGGAAGTTGCGTCAAAATTCCCAGCGGGCGAAGAATTCCCCAAAATATCGATTTGGAACGCAGCGGATCTTGCTGCCAGCAAAGCCCGCTACGCGCAGGATCTAGAGGTCATCAGCACAATGCCCAAGGTGACAATTCTGTGGGTTTGAGTTTGACGGCTTGAAAAACGCGTGGATGCGGCGTATCTGCCAATGAACAGTTTCAAGAGGGCGCCATGGCATCGGCAAATCCACTCCAGTTTATTCAGCAAGTCCGTGCTGAGGTTTCCAAGGTCACATGGCCCTCGCGTCGTGAAGTCCTTTTGACGACCGCGATGGTCTTTGTCATGGCCGTCATTACGGCAATCTTCTTTTTCTTTGTCGATTGGTTGATCCGGTCTGGCTTGGCATTGATCCTGACATCGTTCTAAGCCCTTTTTGACGGTGCTCAGGCGCGTGGGAAATACGCGCTGCACCGGCATAACCCCTTGAAAACAGTTCACCTGAGTTGTATTGCCACCTCACCGTGAATGATATGGCGTGCTTCGATTCGAGTTGCACGCCGCTTTTTATTTGGGACGGTAGCAGGTAACTGCTTGGAATACTTACACGAAACGGGTCACAACGATCCGGCTAAACGAGGGCTCTGACAGCATGGCGAAACGGTGGTACTCAGTGAGCGTTCTTTCGAACTTCGAAAAGAAAATCGCTGAACAAATCAGAACCTCCGTGATTGAGGCTGAATTGGAGGGCGAAATCGAAGAGGTTTTGGTCCCGACCGAAGAAGTCATCGAAGTCCGTCGTGGCAAGAAAGTGACGGCTGAACGTCGCTTTATGCCCGGTTATGTTTTGGTGCGGATGGAAATGTCCGATGAGGCGTATCACCTGATCAACTCGATCAACCGCGTGACAGGCTTCTTAGGTCCGCAAGGTCGGCCCATGCCGATGCGCGACGCCGAAGTGAACGCGATTCTGAACCGCGTCCAGGAAGGCGAAGAAGCGCCGCGTACTCTCATCAGCTTTGAGGTGGGTGAGAAAGTTAAAGTCAACGAAGGCCCGTTCGAGGACTTCGATGGCATGGTGGAAGAAGTGGACGACGAGAACCAGCGCCTGAAGGTAACGGTTTCGATCTTTGGCCGCGCGACACCAGTGGAATTGGAATTCACTCAGGTTACCAAGGAAATCTGATCTGAGTGCTCGCCGTGGGAGGGGACGCGCACGCGTGTGCCAAACCGTACCACGACAACGAAAAGGCAAAGGGTCGCGATCCTGCGCTGTTGAAAAATGGAGATGCCTAAATGGCTAAAAAAGTAGCTGGCACAATGAAACTGCAGGTTCCTGCGGGTCAAGCCAACCCATCCCCCCCCGTCGGTCCAGCATTGGGTCAACGCGGGATCAACATCATGGAATTCTGTAAGGCGTTCAACGCCAAGACACAGGAACTTGAGCCAGGTGCGCCTTGCCCAACCGTGATCACATATTACCAAGACAAGTCGTTCTCGATGGACATCAAGACGCCTCCTGCGTCCTACTTCCTCAAGAAAGCCGCCAAGGTAAAATCCGGTGCCACAACACCTAGCCGCCAAGTGGTCGGCACAGTGTCCGTAGCTCAGGTCAAAGAAATCGCAGAAGCGAAAATGAAAGACCTGAACGCCAACGACATCGAAAGCGCAATGCAAATCATCCTCGGGTCCGCCCGTTCGATGGGTATCGAGGTGAAAGGGTAGTATCATGGCGAAACTTGGTAAAAGAACCCGCGCTGCACGCGAAGCATTTGCTGGCAAAGCAGACGTTACAGTTGAAGAAGCCGTTGCACTGGTGAAATCCAACGCAACTGCGAAATTCGACGAAACTGTTGAAATCTCGATGAACCTTGGTGTTGATCCACGTCACGCGGATCAAATGGTCCGCGGTGTTGTTGGTCTGCCAAACGGCACAGGCAAAACAGTCCGCGTTGCGGTATTTGCCCGTGGTCCAAAGGCCGAAGAAGCCCAAGCCGCTGGTGCGGATATCGTTGGCGCCGAGGACCTGATGGAAATCGTTCAAGGCGGCAAAATCGACTTTGATCGCTGCATTGCAACACCAGACATGATGCCCATCGTTGGTCGTCTGGGTAAAGTTCTGGGTCCACGCAACCTGATGCCTAACCCAAAGGTTGGCACAGTGACGATGGATGTGGGCGACGCTGTCAAAGCGGCCAAAGGCGGCGAAGTACAGTTCAAAGTGGAAAAAGCCGGTGTTATCCACGCAGGCGTCGGCAAGGCCTCGTTTGACGAAGCCAAGCTGGTTGAAAACATCCGCGCATTTGTAGACGCCGTTGCCAAAGCCAAACCGGCAGGCTCCAAAGGCTCCTATATGAAAAAGATCGCTGTAAGCTCGACTATGGGCCCAGGTGTTTCTGTTGCAGTGGACAACGCCACAGGCAACTAAGCCTACGGTCTAAACTATAGTGTAAGGCACTCCTTCGGGGGTGCCTTTCTTTTTTGGGAAGGTTCATGCAACCACGTCTTTGGTCCGTTGTTGTGGTCTAGAGCGGATCCACAAATATCCGCGTGACAGACGATAGGCGCATTTGCTGCGGCCGGGCAAATGGCCGTTTGCGCCATCCGGAATTGAAAAACCCAATCACTGTTGCCCTTGACCAGCACTTTCTTTTTGCTGTTTTTTGACGGGGGGAGCAGCATCGCGTCGAAGGCAGTAAGAAAAGCTCGCAAAGTGTTTTTGGCGAATTTGAAAAGGGCGAGGAAAGCTCGGACACTTGTTTGATGAATTCAAGAAAAGGCGTTGAGTACCTAAGAAAGCAGTCAGAGCGGTTAGGTCAGGCGCTTTGTGTGTAGAGTCCCGTTCGAAAATCCCGCGCTGTGAGCGGTAATAGTCTTTCCAAAATCAGCCCGTTGGGTGCGAAACGGTGATTTGTGGAAGGTTATTTCGGGGATATAGTATCCTTTGGTCCCTCGCAGGTGCTTACAGTGCTAAGGGAAACACGTGGTGTCGGCGGGGGGGGATAGATCGCAGCAAAAATGGTCTTCACAACCCTTAGCCTGGGTCGTGGGTGCTGCCATATGATAAAGCGACGTGAAATTGCGTGGGCAAGGATGCTTAAATACCGCGCTATCTGCTTATGGGCTCTTCACATTTGCTACCATTCGAACTAACTAATCCTCAGCTCTAGAGCGCGTGATTCGTCTCGCGCTCTTTTGCGTTTCGTCCGAGACGGCGGGTTGGGGCCTTAAACCCCTTTAATTCCTGCCTGAGACGGGAACAGACCAAACATTCTGAGGGCTCTCTTTTTGCTCCTTGGCGGTTCGGGTGTCCCGTTGTTGATGGACCCAACCGCCGGAGTAATCCGGTAGACTGAGCCGGGGAATAAACCCCCCAAAACTGGAGAAAACTGTGGATAGAGCACAAAAAGAGAAAGTGGTCGAGGAACTCGGCCAAATCTTCGAAAGCTCTGGCGTCGTTGTGGTTGCCCACTACGAAGGCATGACAGTTGCCGAGATGCAGGACCTGCGCGCGAAAATGCGTGAAGTAGACGGGTCTGTGCGTGTCGCCAAGAACAGGCTCGCAAAGATCGCCCTGGAAGGCCAGCCCTGCGCAAGCATTGCTGACTACCTGACAGGCATGACCGTCCTTTCCTATTCCGAAGACCCGGTGGCTGCGGCCAAGGTCGTCGTGGATTACGCTAAAGAAAATGACAAGCTTCAGATTCTTGGTGGTTCCATGGGTGAGGATGCTCTGGACGTTGCCGGTGTGAAGGCCGTTGCAGCAATGCCAAGCCGCGAGGAGCTTATTGCCTCCATCGTGGGTTGTATTGGTGCCCCAGCTTCCAACATTGCCGGTGCGATTGGCGCCCCTGCTTCGAATATCGCCAGCATTCTTTCGACAATCGAAGAGAAGGCTGCGTAAGCAACTTGACTGTCTGACTAGGGTTGAACATCCGACGTTGGAACACATTTAATATAGAACGGAAAAAGCAAATGGCTGATCTGAAGAAACTTGCAGAAGAGATTGTTGGTCTTACCCTTCTCGAAGCACAAGAACTGAAAACCATCCTCAAAGATGAGTATGGCATCGAACCTGCAGCCGGTGGCGCAGTTATGATGGCAGGCCCAGCTGGCGACGCTGGCGGTGCTGCTGAAGAAAAAACCGAGTTTGACGTTGTTCTCAAGAACGCCGGCGCCTCGAAAATCAACGTGATCAAAGAAGTTCGCGGCATCACTGGTCTTGGTCTGAAAGAAGCCAAAGACTTGGTCGAAGCTGGCGGCAAGATCAAAGAAGGCGTCGACAAAGCCGAAGCAGAAGACGTGAAAGCCAAGCTGGAAGCAGCTGGCGCAGAAGTCGAACTGGCCTAAGTCGCTATTCAGGGGTTGCGCGCAGCCCTGCAATTTTCAGGCTGGATCCGGAGAAATTCGGGTCCAGCCGAACCTGTCTTAGAAGGGGCTTTTCGTCGAGCCCGCAAAAAGCCTCTTCTAAGGCGCGGTTCAATGGTCGGGTGATCGTCGGTGGGACGTCGATCTAGAATAGGCCGAACTGTTTCGTCTGTCTCAACTGGGTGCATCGCCGTGGCCCGACGGTAGGTGTGTCTGAATGAGAAACTTGAAAGGTGACATCGCACATGGCTACGTCCTTCCTAGGTCAAAAACGCTTGCGCAAATATTACGGCAAAATCCGCGAAGTATTGGATATGCCAAACCTGATTGAAGTCCAGAAATCATCATATGATCTGTTCCTGAAATCTGGCGATCAATTGGAACCATTGGACGGCGAGGGCATCAAAGGTGTCTTCCAATCCGTATTCCCCATCAAAGATTTCAACGAAACAGCTGTGCTGGAATTCGTGAAATACGAGTTGGAAAAACCGAAATACGACGTTGAGGAATGTCAGCAGCGCGACATGACCTACAGCGCTCCTCTGAAGGTGACCCTCCGTCTGATCGTGTTTGATATCGACGAAGATACAGGCGCGAAGTCTGTGAAAGACATCAAAGAGCAAGACGTGTTCATGGGCGATATGCCTTTGATGACACCGAACGGCACTTTTGTCGTGAACGGCACCGAGCGTGTTATCGTCAGCCAAATGCACCGTTCACCTGGTGTTTTCTTTGACCACGACAAAGGCAAAACCCATTCTTCTGGTAAATTGCTATTTGCTTGCCGCATTATTCCCTATCGCGGCAGCTGGTTGGACTTTGAATTTGACGCCAAGGACCTTGTGTTTGCGCGCATCGACCGTCGTCGTAAATTGCCCGTGACAACACTGCTTTATGCGCTGGGTCTGGACCAAGAAGGCATTATGAATGCTTACTACAACACCGTTGAGTACAAGCTGAAGAAGGGCAAAGGTTGGGTCACCAAGTTCTTCCCAGAGCGTGTGCGCGGCACCCGTCCACTGCATGATCTTGTTGACGCGGGCACTGGCGAAGTGATCGCAGAAGCTGGCAAGAAAGTAACCCCACGGGCGGTCAAGAAATTGATCGACGAAGGCAAAGTGACTGAATTGCTGCTGCCGTATGAGCAGATCGTTGGCAAATTCGTTGCTCAAGACATCATCAACGAAGAAAATGGCGCGATCTATGTGGAAGCTGGTGATGAGCTGACACTGGAGATGGACAAGGACGGCACCGTTATTGGTGGGTCTTTGCAGGAATTGGCGGATGCAGGCATCACAACCATTCCTGTGCTGGACATCGATAACGTCAATGTCGGTCCATATATGCGCAACACCATGGCTGCAGATAAGAACATGAACCGCGAAAGCGCGTTGATGGATATTTACCGCGTTATGCGTCCGGGCGAGCCGCCCACCGTTGATGCGGCATCCGCCCTGTTCGACACGTTGTTCTTCGATTCCGAGCGGTACGATCTGTCCGCCGTGGGTCGTGTGAAAATGAACATGCGTTTGGCACTGGATGCAGAAGACACTGTGCGCACCCTGCGCAAAGAAGACATCGTATCCTGCATCAAAGCGCTGGTTGAGCTGCGTGACGGCAAAGGCGACATCGACGACATTGACCACTTGGGCAACCGTCGTGTGCGTTCCGTTGGCGAACTGATGGAAAACCAGTACCGTGTTGGCTTGCTTCGCATGGAGCGCGCGATCAAGGAGCGTATGAGTTCTGTCGAGATCGACACAGTGATGCCGCAGGATTTGATCAACGCGAAACCGGCTGCTGCCGCTGTGCGTGAATTCTTTGGCTCCTCGCAGCTGTCTCAGTTCATGGACCAAACCAACCCATTGTCCGAAGTTACACACAAGCGTCGCTTGTCTGCGCTGGGCCCAGGTGGTTTGACCCGCGAACGTGCTGGCTTTGAGGTTCGTGACGTTCACCCAACACACTACGGTCGGATGTGCCCGATTGAAACGCCGGAAGGGCCGAACATTGGTCTGATCAACTCGCTGGCTACATTTGCCCGTGTGAACAAATACGGCTTTATCGAAACACCTTACCGCCGCGTTGTGGACAGCAAAGTCACTGACGAAGTGCACTACATGTCCGCTACAGAAGAAATGCGTCACACAGTGGCGCAGGCCAACGCAGCTTTGGATGAGAACGGCAAATTTGCCAACGATCTGGTCAGCACACGCCAATCCGGCGACTATCTGCTGCAATCGCCCGAGCATGTTGATTTGATCGACGTCTCGCCCAAGCAGTTGGTCTCGGTTGCGGCGTCTTTGATCCCGTTCCTTGAGAATGACGATGCGAACCGCGCCTTGATGGGCTCGAACATGCAACGTCAGGCTGTTCCACTTCTGCAAGCCGAAGCACCACTCGTGGGCACCGGCATCGAAGAAGTTGTGGCTCGCGATTCCGGTGCGGCCTACATGGCCAAACGTGGTGGTATCATCGATCAGGTCGACGCGACACGTATCGTTGTGCGCGCCACAGAAGATCTCGAGTTGGGTGATGCTGGCGTAGACATCTACCGTATGCGCAAGTTCCAACGCTCGAACCAGAACACATGTATCAACCAGCGTCCTTTGGTGCGGGTTGGTGAGCGTGTGACCAAAGGCCAAGTTATCGCCGATGGTCCATCCACGGATATGGGTGAATTGGCTTTGGGTAAAAACGTGGTCGTCGCGTTTATGCCTTGGAATGGCTACAACTACGAAGACAGTATCCTGATTTCCGAGCGTATCGCCCGTGATGACGTGTTCACATCCATCCACATCGAAGAATTCGAAGTGGCGGCCCGTGACACGAAACTGGGTCCAGAAGAAATCACACGCGACATTCCAAACGTTGGTGAAGAAGCGCTGCGCAACCTCGACGAGGCTGGCATCGTTTACATCGGCGCGGATGTTGAACCGGGTGATATCTTGGTCGGTAAGATCACACCAAAAGGCGAAAGCCCGATGACACCAGAAGAAAAACTTCTGCGTGCCATCTTTGGTGAAAAAGCCAGCGACGTGCGGGACACATCCTTGCGCGTAAAACCAGGTGACTTCGGTACAGTCGTTGAAGTGCGCGTCTTTAACCGCCACGGTGTGGAAAAAGACGAACGTGCTTTGCAGATCGAACGTGAAGAAGTCGAGCGTCTGGCCCGTGACCGTGATGACGAATTGGTCATTTTGGATCGGAACATCTACGCGCGTCTGTCTGGTATGATCTTGGGTAAAAAGGCCGTCAAAGGCCCCAAAGGCATTCCATCAAACGTCGAGATTACGCAGGACCTGCTGGAATCTCTGAGCCGCGGTCAGTGGTGGCAGTTGGCATTGGAAGACGAAAGTGACGCACAAATCGTCGAGGCTTTGAACGAGCAGTATGAGGCGCAGAAACGCACCTTGGATGCCCGCTTTGAAGACAAAGTTGAAAAAGTGCGTCGCGGCGACGATCTGCCACCCGGCGTGATGAAAATGGTCAAAGTATTCGTCGCGGTGAAGCGTAAGCTGCAACCGGGCGATAAAATGGCTGGTCGTCACGGCAACAAAGGTGTGATTTCCAAAGTTGTTCCAATGGAAGACATGCCATTCTTGGCTGACGGTACACCCGTTGACTTCTGTTTGAACCCGCTTGGTGTGCCTTCGCGTATGAACGTCGGGCAGATCCTTGAGACACATATGGGCTGGGCCGCGCGCGGTCTGGGCTTGAATGTCGATGAGGCGATTTCCGAGTACAAACGTTCCGGTGATCTTACGCCAGTGCGCGAAGCGATGGCTCTGGCCTATGGTGAAAACGTCACAGCCGAAGGTATCGACGGTATGGACGAGGACGAGTTGATCGAAGCGGCAAGCAATGTCACACGCGGTGTGCCAATTGCGACGCCAGTTTTCGACGGCGCGAAAGAGGCTGACGTGAACGACGCGCTGGTCCGTGCTGGTTTCTCTGAAAGCGGTCAGTCGGTGCTGTTTGACGGTCGCACGGGTGAGCAATTCTCCCGTCCGGTCACTGTAGGTGTGAAATACCTGCTCAAACTGCACCACTTGGTGGACGACAAAATTCACGCCCGTTCCACAGGTCCATACTCCTTGGTCACGCAACAACCGCTGGGTGGTAAAGCCCAGTTCGGTGGTCAGCGTTTCGGGGAAATGGAAGTCTGGGCACTGGAAGCTTACGGCGCTGCTTACACCTTGCAAGAGATGCTGACTGTGAAGTCGGACGACGTTGCAGGGCGGACGAAAGTCTATGAAAGCATCGTGAAGGGCGAAGATAACTTTGAAGCTGGCGTGCCAGAATCCTTCAACGTTCTCGTGAAAGAAGTCCGTGGCCTTGGCCTGAATATGGAACTCCTGGATGCGGAGGTGGATGAATAGGGCGCCTTGCGCCCCACCCATCCAACCTTCCCCTAATTTAAGGATCATAAAATGAACCAGGAACTGACAAACAACCCGTTCAACCCGTTGACGCCACAAAAGCAATTCGACGAGATCAAGGTATCTTTGGCCTCGCCAGAGCGTATTTTGTCGTGGTCATTCGGTGAGATCAAGAAACCAGAAACCATCAACTACCGGACGTTCAAGCCCGAGCGTGATGGCCTGTTCTGTGCACGTATCTTTGGCCCGATCAAAGACTACGAATGTCTGTGTGGCAAATACAAACGCATGAAGTATCGCGGCGTTGTCTGCGAGAAATGCGGTGTGGAAGTCACGCTGCAAAAGGTGCGTCGTGAACGTATGGGTCACATCGAACTGGCCGCACCCGTGGCCCACATCTGGTTCCTGAAATCGCTTCCATCCCGCATCGGTCTGATGCTGGACATGACGTTGCGCGATCTAGAACGCATCTTGTACTTCGAAAACTATGTTGTGATCGAACCGGGCCTCACAGATCTCACTTACGGTCAGTTGATGACTGAAGAAGAGTTCATGGATGCCCAAGACGCCTACGGTATGGACGCATTCACTGCGAACATTGGTGCCGAAGCGATCCGTGAAATGCTGCAAGCGATCGATTTGGACGCCGAAGCAGAACAGTTGCGCGCGGATCTGAAAGAAGCCACAGGTGAATTGAAGCCCAAGAAGATCATCAAACGTTTGAAGATCGTCGAAAGCTTTATTGAATCCGGGAACCGTCCTGAATGGATGATCCTGACTGTTGTGCCTGTGATCCCGCCGGAATTGCGCCCGCTTGTGCCTCTGGACGGGGGCCGTTTTGCGACGTCCGATCTGAACGATCTTTACCGTCGCGTAATCAACCGGAACAACCGTCTGAAACGTCTGATCGAATTGCGCGCGCCTGATATCATCGTGCGTAACGAAAAGCGGATGTTGCAGGAATCTGTAGATGCTCTGTTCGACAACGGTCGTCGTGGCCGCGTGATCACTGGCGCCAACAAGCGTCCGTTGAAATCGCTGTCTGACATGCTGAAAGGTAAGCAAGGTCGCTTCCGTCAAAACCTTTTGGGCAAGCGCGTCGACTTTTCTGGCCGTTCCGTGATTGTGACGGGGCCCGAGTTGAAGCTGCACCAATGTGGTCTGCCGAAAAAGATGGCGTTGGAGCTGTTCAAACCGTTCATCTACTCGCGACTTGAGGCCAAAGGTCTGTCTTCCACTGTGAAACAGGCCAAGAAATTGGTGGAAAAAGAGCGTCCCGAAGTCTGGGATATCTTGGACGAAGTGATCCGCGAACACCCAGTTATGCTGAACCGTGCGCCGACATTGCACCGTCTTGGCATCCAAGCGTTTGAACCTGTGCTGATCGAAGGCAAAGCGATCCAGCTGCACCCATTGGTGTGTTCTGCGTTTAACGCGGACTTCGACGGTGACCAAATGGCGGTCCACGTACCGCTGTCTTTGGAAGCCCAGCTGGAAGCCCGTGTTCTGATGATGTCCACGAACAACGTTCTGTCGCCGTCCAACGGTGCGCCGATCATTGTGCCATCGCAGGATATGATCTTGGGCCTGTATTACACCTCGCTGGAACGCGCGGGTATGAAGGGCGAAGGCATGGTCTTTGGCTCCATCGAAGAAGTACAGCACGCGCTGGACAGTGGCACTGTGCATCTGCATGCCAAGGTCAAAGCCCGCGTGCCGCAGATCGACGATGAAGGTAACGAAGTACAGCAAATCTTTGACACCACGCCCGGTCGTGTGCGTCTGGGTGCCTTGTTGCCGTTGAACGCAAAAGCCCCGTTTGAGTTGGTCAACCGCCTGCTCAAAAAGGGCGAAGTGCAGCAAGTCATTGATACTGTGTATCGTTACTGTGGTCAGAAAGAATCCGTGATTTTCTGTGACCAAGTGATGACCATGGGCTTCCGTGAGGCGTTCAAGGCGGGCATCTCGTTTGGTAAAGATGACATGGTGATCCCAGACAACAAATGGGAAATCGTCGATGGCGTTCGCGACCAAGTGAAAGAGTTCGAACAACAGTATATGGACGGCCTGATCACTCAGGGCGAAAAGTACAACAAAGTTGTCGATGCGTGGTCCAAGTGTAACGACCAGGTGACTGACGCGATGATGGGCACAATTGCGGCCATTAAGACTGACGAGAACGGTGTCGAAGCTGAACCTAACTCGGTCTTTATGATGGCCGACAGTAAGGCCCGTGGTTCGGTCACGCAGATGAAGCAGTTGGGCGGTATGCGCGGCCTGATGAACAAACCAAACGGTGAGATCATCGAGACGCCTATCATCTCGAACTTTAAGGAAGGCTTGTCCGTTCTTGAGTACTTCAACTCGACCCACGGTGCCCGTAAGGGTCTGTCGGATACGGCGTTGAAAACTGCGAACTCTGGTTATCTGACACGTCGTTTGGTTGACGTCGCTCAGGACTGCATCGTGCGCATGCACGACTGTGGGACCGAGATGGCGATCACTGCTGAAACCGCTGTGAACGATGGTGAAGTTGTTGCCCCAATCGGCGAACGTGTTCTGGGCCGTGTGGCCGCAGATGACGTGTTCAAGCCGGGCACGGATGAAATCATCGTCTCCAAAGGTGAGTTGATCGACGAGCGCAAAGCCGACGCGATCGAGGAAGCAGGCGTCGTGTCCATGCGGATGCGCAGCCCACTGACCTGTGAGGCCGAAGAAGGCGTTTGCGCAATGTGCTACGGTCGTGACTTGGCCCGCGGTACACTTGTAAACCAAGGCGAAGCTGTCGGTATTATCGCAGCCCAGTCCATTGGTGAGCCGGGTACACAGCTGACCATGCGGACCTTCCACATTGGTGGGGTTGCGCAGGGCGGTGGTCAACAATCGTTCTTGGAGGCTTCTCAGGAAGGCAAAGTTACCTTCGAGAATGCTCAGTTGATTGAAAACGAAGCAGGCGCGCAAATCGTCATGGGTCGTAACATGAAACTGGCCATTGTTGGTCCTGATGGCGACGAACGTGCCAGCCACAAAGTGGGCTACGGCACTAAGTTGTTGGTCAAAGAGGGCGCGGACGTTGGCCGAGGTGACAAGCTGTTTGAATGGGACCCATTCACATTGCCAATCATCGCCGAGATGGCCGGTACTGCGAAGTTTGTCGATCTGATCAACGGTATCGCTGTGCGCGAAGACACCGATGATGCGACAGGCATGACACAGCGTATTGTGACCGATTGGCGTGCTGCACCAAAAGGCAACGAGTTGAAGCCAGAGATCTTGATCGCTGGTCCAGACGGCGAGCCTGTGCGCAATGAAGCTGGCAATCCTGTGACATACCCAATGTCTGTGGATGCGATTTTGTCCATCGAGGACGGCACCGAAGTGAAACCAGGTGATGTTGTGGCGCGTATTCCGCGTGAGGGCACCAAAACCAAGGACATTACTGGTGGTCTGCCACGTGTGGCCGAATTGTTCGAAGCCCGTCGTCCAAAAGACCACGCAATCATCGCAGAAATCGATGGCTATGTGCGATTTGGCAAGGACTACAAGAACAAGCGTCGCATCGCGATTGAATCTTCGGAAGATGCCGACACCAAGGTCGAATACATGGTGCCTAAGGGCAAGCACATTCCAGTTCAGGAAGGTGACTTCGTTCAAAAGGGCGACTACATCATGGACGGCAACCCAGCGCCGCACGACATTTTGGCGATTATGGGGGTCGAGGCTTTGGCCGACTACATGATCGACGAAGTGCAGGACGTGTACCGCTTGCAAGGTGTGAAAATCAACGACAAGCACATCGAAGTCATCGTGCGTCAGATGCTCCAGAAATGGGAAATCTCGGACAGTGGTGACACGACATTGCTTAAGGGTGAAAACGTCGACAAAGCCGAATTTGACGAGGCAAACGCCAAATCAATCGCGCGCGGTGGACGTCCAGCCCAAGGTGGCCCGATCCTGTTGGGTATCACCAAAGCATCGTTGCAGACACGTTCGTTCATTTCGGCGGCATCGTTCCAAGAAACCACACGGGTTCTGACGGAAGCCTCGGTTCAGGGCAAGCGCGACAAGTTGGTTGGTCTGAAAGAGAACGTCATCGTGGGTCGTTTGATCCCGGCAGGTACTGGCGGGGCAACCCAGCAAGTGCGCAAAGTGGCGTCTGATCGTGACAATGTGGTGATCGAAGCCCGCCGTGAGGAGGCCGAACAAGCCGCCGCGCTGGCAGCTCCGGCCCCTGAAAGCGACGTTGTTGGTGGTGGTGAGTTCGATAACATCATCATGGAAACCCCCGACAGCCGTGAATAAGCGTCTGATGATATGATTTGAAAAGGGCCCCTGCAGCAATGTAGGGGCCTTTTTTGTTGGAAGGTAATGATGTCACTTCATATTAAGCCAGTCCCTGTTGATGAGGTTCTAGAGCTCAGGCAGCGCGTCTTATGGCCGGAAAAATCGCTGGAGTCCGTGCGCGTTAACGGGGATGCGGCAGCCTATCATTTGGCTGCGTTTCAGGATCAGATTGTCGTCGGTGTGGGGTCTTTCTACACTGATGGAGCAGGCGCGCGTCTGCGTAAACTTGCTGTCGAGCCATCGTGTCAGGGCAAAGGGATTGGGGGGCAACTGGTCCAAACCGGTGCAGCGCACCTGCGAGAGAACGGCATTGAAGTGCTGTGGTGTGACGCCCGACAGACGGCATTGGCGTTTTACCGGGGGCTAGGGTTCACCATCGACCCAGAGGCGTTCACGAAGTCTGGGCTACCTTACCACAGGGCTACTTTGTCCCTCACTTAGGCCACTGCCATCCACCCGCCACCGACCACCAAAATGGCGGCCAAGCTTCGGTTCATCATCATCACTGAGCGCGGCGAACGCGTCAGGCGACGTAACTGAGCGGCAAGGCCGACGATCATCAGTGCGGCTGTCGCCTCGGCCAAGAATGTTGTGGCGCTGATGATAAAAAAGCCGGGCATTTTGATGGCTGTGATGTCCATCACTTCGGGCAACAGCAGAGGGAACAGGACCAGCATATAGGGCGATGTGATGCAGGTGGTAAAGCCTGCAACAATAGCCAGTCCCAAACCCGACCTAGCAGGCGCTTCAACCGATCCAAGCGCCTCGCGTTTGCCCCACATATCCCGCGCAATCCATAGAATATACGCTAGCATCACGTACTTGGAGTAGTCCAAAACGGCAGGTACTTCGGTGATCCAGACCGACAGTCCAAAACAGACCAAAGCGATGATTGTGATGCTGCCCAAGGCGGCCCCAATGGAAAACCCGATTGCCCCGGTGACGTCGTTACTGGCAGCCCGGGTCATCAAAAGTAACAACATCGGACCAGGGGCCACGGCAATGGCGATGAGGGCGGTGTAGTAGGAGGCCAGATCAATAAGCGACATGAATTTCTTCCCTAAAATAGCGTGGTTCAAGCGTTAGGGTTGGGTCCGAATACTGGCATCTCCCAAATTGGGTATGGGCCTTCAGAAACCGCTCAAAGGTCTGGAATACCCCACCTCGAAACAGGCGATTTAAGCCGAAATAGGCCGGTTCAAAAAAACTCTTCCCAAATGTCTGACATTTGGGCATCATGAAACTACTTCAGGGATGGTCTGCGGATTCTGTGCAGACATCACCATCCCATCGCAGCTATTTTGCTGACATCAATGCCCGAGGCACACTGGCCTCTGACGATTGGCCCAATGCGGCCTTATAAACATAGATCCCAGGCAAACTGGGGCGCTTCTGTTCAAATTCTGGGAGGAAATTATGAACCTAAGACCTGATCCGACGTTTCACGCGTCGCCCAAGCTTGCCATGCAAGCCCCTATCGAAAACTATGCCTTCACTGTGATGCTTAGCCCCGATGGCAGTCAGTCTGACGGTATAGCGGTTGTAGACCTCAAGCCGGGCTCTGACACATACGGCCAGATCGTGCACCAAGTCATCGTGCCCAACAAAGGCGACGAATTTCACCACTTTGGCTGGAACGCCTGTTCTTCGTCCTTATCGCCCTTGACGGGCCACGCTTTCCTAGAGCGCCGTTATCTGATCGTGCCCGGAATCCGCTCGTCCCGCATCTATGTGATTGATGTGAAGGACCCTCTGAAGGCCCATATTCACAAGACGATTGAACCGGAAGAGATTTTCGCCAAGACCGGATATTCCCGCCCACATACGATCCATTGCGGTCCTGAAGGCATTTATGTCTCGACCCTTGGCGGTGGTGGCGAGGACGGCACAGATGGCCCTCCCGGTATCTTTATCATGGATTGCGAGACCTTCGAGATCATTGGCCAATACGAGATGGATCGTGGCCCGCAGGACAAGCACTATGATTTCTGGTGGAACCTACCGCAGGATTACATGGTCAGTTCCGAATGGGGCCTGCCACCGCAGTTTGAAAACGGTGTGGTGCCAGAGGATCTGCTGTCTAACAAATACGGCCACTCGATCCACTTTTGGGATCTGCGGGCGCGTAAGAACATTCAAACCATCGACTTTGGTGAGAACTACCAGATGGCTCTGGAAATCCGCCCTGCTCATGATCCAACCAAGTCCTACGGGTTCTGTGGTGTCGTGGTGGATACAACCAACCTGCAGGGCGCGATCTTTACATGGTGGCGCGATGACGATGGCACATGGCAGGCCAAAAAAGTGATCACAATCGATCCGCGGCCTGAAAAACCCGAGAACCTGCCGCCCTTGTTGCAAGGGTTTGAGGCCGTGCCACCACTGGTCACCGACATCGATCTCAGCCTTGATGACAAGTACCTCTATGTGGCGTGCTGGGGCTTGGGCGAGATGCATCAATACGATGTGACCGACCCGATGAACCCTAAACTGGTGGGCAAAGTGGAAGTCGGTGGTATCGCCAAAGGCGAGACACACCCCAACGGCAAGCCCTTTGTCTATGGCCCGCAAATGGTCGAGGTCAGCCGCGATGGCAAGCGGGTCTATTGGACCAACTCGCTCTATTCCACATGGGATGATCAGTTCTATCCCGATGACGAAGGCGGACAAATGGTCATGGCCAACAACGACGAAAACGGCTTCCATCTGGACAAGGATTTCTACATCGATTTCCCGAAAGGCTACCGGTCGCACCAGATCCGGCTAGAGGGCGGCGATTGTTCCACCGATAGCTTCTGCTACCCTTCGGTCTAAGTGCCGATTGACATGACATCGATGGCGGCCCTTTGGGGGGCCGTCATTTTTTCTGGCATCTATCATGGGATCAACCCCGGGATGGGCTGGCCACTGGCTGTCTCGGCGGCTTTGATGGAACAGCGCGCCAAGGCATTGCCCAAGGCGCTGGCCATGCTGGCGGCAGGGCATTTCATGGCCATGATTGCGATCCTTCTACCGTTTTCGATGATGATGTTTCTGGTCGAATGGGAGACCGAAATAAGGGTTGGCGCGGGCCTGCTGGTCATCGCCATGGGCGTTTATCTGGTCATCAACCGGCGACATCCGAAATTCCTGGCCCGCGTGCATCCGGCGCGTTTGGCGTTATGGTCTTTCCTTGCGGCCATGGCCCATGGGGCAGGGTTGATGTTGGTGCCGATCTACCTTGGGATTTGCGCGATCGCACCTGATGACACAGGCCATTTAGCAGCTGAGGCCTTGATGCAAAATAACATCACCGTGGCTTTCCTTGTGGCGCTTGCGCACACAGGTGCGATGACCTTAGCGGGCGGGATTATCGCGTGGATCATTTACGTTTGGTTGGGTTTGAAATTCCTGTCCAAGACATGGTTCAACCTTGACCTGATCTGGGCGATCAGTCTGATCATTGTAGGTGCGTTTGGGATTTATGCCGCGCTCTACGGGCATTAACTTACAAAATTGTCGATCACTGTGATGCCTGCGGCTTGGCTATGGTCCATCGCCTGTAGGGCCGCTCCGACCTTAGACAAAGGAATGGTTTGGGTGACCAATGCGCCAAGATCCAATTGCCCCAAAACCGCCATATCCAGCAGCGTTTTGAAACCATCAGCCCCAAGACCACGCATGCCGTAAAGACTAAGCTGACGGGAATAGACCAGATCGAGGAGGGGCAAGGAGACGGTTTCGTGCATTCCCACAGGCATGCCGATTTGCACATGTCGCCCAAGCTTGCGCAAGGACCGCAGCGAATTGTCAAAGGTGGCCGTGACCCCCAGCGCATCCACGGCCACATGGGCCCCGCCGCCCGTCGCATCGCGCACGGCCTCGGATACATCGGCGACCTCGGCTGCGTTGATGCAAATATCAGCCCCAAGGTTTTTGGCGAGGGTCAACGCATCGGCCGAGACGTCGACGGCCACGATCTGCGCGCCAATCGCCACGGCCAACATGACCGCCGACAATCCAACGCCCCCGCAGCCATGGATCACCACCCATTCCCCGGGTTTCAATCCGGCACGATCGTTCAAGCCCCGCCACGCGGTGGTTACACGGCAGCCCATGCCAGCCGCTTCGTTAAACGAAATTGGATCGGGCAAGTGGACCAGATTGAAATCTGCGGCCTGTACTGGCACCCGTTGAGCAAATGCGCCCCACTGGGTGAAACCGATCAGCCTTTGGTCATCACAAATCGTTGGTTGACCGGTTGTGCAGTCAGCGCACTGACCGCAACCCAAGATAAACGGGGCCGTGACCCGGTCGCCTTTGCGAAACTTGGTACACTCGGGCCCCACTTCGGCAACGACGCCAGCAAATTCGTGGCCCATTACATGAGGCAGCCGCAAATCGGGATCCGCACCAACCCATGTGTGATGATCCGAACGACACACGCCGCATGCCTTCACCTCCACGATCACGCCGTCGCCGGGACAAACGGGATCCGGCAAGGTCTCGATCAAAATCTTTGCATTGGGACGGTAAAGAACAGCAGCTTTCATAGCGGTCTCTTTGGAGTGTGTTTGACGGTTTAACCCTAGTGACACGGCGCATCCCAGCGCGGATCAATATCGACAAATTCCGGTTGGTTTCAGACAAATCGCCCATGGTGTTCTGACCAAAGACAATCAAAGGCTGGTGGTCGTGTGTATTGGTCTGGCGAGGTTACCAAAGATTGAAGTCGTCTTGGAAGTTGGTAATGTATTCAAGTCAGACGTTAACCAAGCAAGGGATTTCATCATTTGGCATGGGAACAGTGATGACCATAGCAACGGGATTATTCCATGTGCTCGATAACCGGCTAGAGCGGTTGGTATTTGGGAAAGAGGCCACTAAGGGCCCTTCGCGTGTTTTGGTGTTGAAGGGGTGTTTAGGTGTAGCGCTGTGTATCGGATGTCTTTTGATTTTGCTGATGGCGCCAGGCTTGCTTGGCCAGACACTGCACGTTCTGATTTTTCTGCCTGTCTTGACCCTGCTTTTGGGGCTGATGATCTATTTTGCAAAGAAAACGGGCGATTTTGTTTTGAGTAATAAGAAGGATACAGAGTAATGGCCGCAACTTGGGGTATCGCAGACAATTCTGAAACGCTGATTTCTACCGACAATGGTGTCCTCAGCACCCAGCTGGATTTCACGCTGTCGCAACCGGCGCTCTGGTCGCAATTGGTTGGGGCTGGTTTAGATCCTTTTTCCGTGACGCAAAGTCTGGGGGCGGAATATACGCGCGGCAATGGCATCAACGGCGGCTCTATCGGCTTTGAAACCCAAGTCGATATCGAAGACGGCCAAATCACCAGTGTTAATCAGGTCATGCTATCGGGAAGCATCGCAGCGGGGTTTGTCGGGGGCAGTTTTGATATTACCTTGGTGCGGGATGCCAATTCCCCAACAGGGTTTTCTGTCTCTGAGGTGAACGGCTTCTCAGGGCTGAACATCATTTTGGGAGAGCAAGGGCAACTGCTGGGTTTGACAGTCGGTCAAACAGCGGGAGTTCAAGCAGGCTATTTCTTTGAATGGAATGAAACCTCTGGTTCCAATGCCACTGTTGGAATCGATATCAGCGCGAGCCAAGGTCTTGTGCTGGGCAGTTTGGATGCGTCTGGTAGCCTAAGGGTCAGCCCTGCGGATTTATTCCGTGATATTTCGGACCTCAGCGTCGAACAGCTGACGGACCTCTATCTACATGCCTATGATACGGGCATTAATCCCTTAATCGAGCCAAGTACCTTGCAGCAAGTCTTGATCCCGCTCATCGGTTTGCTGGAGTTGCTCAATCCGTCTGCTGAACGCAGGATAGAAGCGCTAGATCGGTTTTTTGCTGAAGTTGGGATAGAAAAGTGCTTTAGCGCAGGTACATTGATCGATATGTGGCCGCGGGATCTCGACCTCGAACCTAACGCCGAAGGGCATTACGATCTGGCAACAGTTATCCCGCTGATTTGGACCAAACCCATAGAAGAAATTGTGCCAACGGACATCGTTGTGTCCTTCACCGCAGAGGGCAATCTCGTCCCCGGCAAGGTTTCACGCATATTTACCAACAAGGCGATCCTATTACTTGATTATTTTGGAACAGGTGTCACCCCCGGACACGTCTATTACCGCCCCGACAGCAAACGCCCAAGCAAATTTGAAGCGCTAATTGATGTTTTGCGGGACGATGGCATCCTGGAGCGTTCTGATGGTGTGCATATTCGAGCGGCCACAGGTGGTCAGGTGGGCTCTGTCGAAGACGGGTTTGTTTGGGCAGTTGCTGGCACCATGGGCCAAGATGGTTCTGTTGTCGTCGTGGACAAGCGACGCTTGCGGCTAGGCACACGGATCGTCACTGAAGATGGATCCAGTGTCTCGATCGGGGATGCGATTGCGAGTGCGGGCGGGGTCGTTACCGCCGACGAACTTATTGCAGACGGCACCGGCGAAAAGCCGTTTTACTGGTCTTTTGGACCTAAATTGCCGTTGCCTGAGGATTATATCCTGCAACGCTCGGGGGTGACGTTAGAAGATATTTACCGTGCCGCTGAATGGGAGGTTCGTCCCCATATGCCGCCCCCGCTTGTTTTGGATGGTGGCCCGGTGCAGCCTTTGGACCCTGCTGAACGCGAAAAGATGGCAGCCAACGTACCAGAATTTCTGAAAGGCTAGGTCACCCAGCTATGTCCGAAAACACCAAAGGGGCGGCATTCATGGTTTTGTCCATGTCCGCCTTCACACTGAATGATGCCTGTTTGAAAGGTTTGGCAGGTGAAGTGCCCTTGTTCCAAGCGTTGTTTTTGCGCAGCATTGGCACTGTAGCGATGTTGGGGGTGATGTGTCTGGCTATGGGCCACTTCAAAAAGGCAGGCAGCGCGCAGGATTGGAAGTTAATTCGGTGGCGCATGTTGGGCGAGTTGGGGGCGGCTTATTGCTTTGTTCAGGCACTCTATAATATGCCCATTGCAAACGTATCGGCGATCCTGCAATCCCTGCCGCTGACTGTCACGTTGGCAGGCACCGTGTTTTTGGGCGAAGTCGTTGGCTGGCGGCGACTATTAGCCATTGGCATTGGCTTTGCTGGGGTGATGTTGATCGTGCGCCCCGGCACCGACGGGTTTTCCAGCTACTCGATCTATGCGCTGGGCGCTGTGGCTTTTGTTACATTGCGCGACATCATGGCCCGTAAAATCGGCAAGGACATCCCATCGGTTTTGATTGCCTTTGTCACATCCGCGGGGGTTCTGGCCTTTGCGGGGTTGGGGACATTTACAGAAAACTGGGCTGTGATCAAGCCGGCGTCATGGACCATGCTGGCGGGATCTGCCACCTTCATTCTGGGGGGCTATGTGTTCAGTATCGCGGCCATGCGCCATGGGGAAATTAGTTTTGTTGCACCGTTTCGCTATGTCTCGCTACTGGTTGCGCTGATATTGGGGGCCGTGTTTTTCAGGGAAATCCCAGATGCGTTGATGATGATTGGTGCGGGGATCGTGGTCGCCACGGGTCTGTTTACGCTTTATCGTGAGCACCGGACATAATCTGGCGCACGGAACTTGCATCCACGCCAAACCGCTGGTGTAGCATTTTTTCTTCGACCTCTAAGGCCAAAGGCATGCCCGCCTCATGGGCCGCACCGCGCATTGAATCGTTATGGGCGTGTTTGGAATTGAGGTACATCGCGCTGTCGCTGAAACTGAGCACAGGCATCTTTTCAGGCAGCTTGTGATGGCCGTAGGTCAAGATTGTGCGCTTGGGATTTGGTGGCGCAATGATCGACAGGGCCACCCCAAGACAAGGGCGCAGGGCAGGGGCCAGATGCACGCCTTGTGGCGACAGCTCTACATAATGGCCCTGCATGAAATCGAGGCCAACATAGGGATGCACGAGGGTCAAAGGCTGCACCGCTAACGCCGCCAGCCGCGTGCGTTCGACAAAATCCACTGCAACAGCGTCATCATCGTCGAGGCGGAACTGGATCGAGGGCGCATCGGGATTAGGGAGTTGTGCCAGCACTGCCTCATGCATCGCTGTTCGGTGGCGCATGGGGGGCATTTGAACGATCACGGCTTGGGGGATGTTAGCTAAAAGGCTTTGCAAGCGGGTGAAAGCGTTCGCAGGCAAGGCCTCCCCCGTCACCACCACCAATCGAAAGTCAGGATCCGTTTGCAGCCGCAAAGCAGGCAGGGTGAGCAGTTCAAAGTGCTTGAACCTTTCTTCCAGCCGCTTGGGGCTGTACAGGTAATCGATACGGGCCTGCGTGTCCGGATGATTGATCTTGAACCCGCCCAAGGCAGGGTACGAAAACCGAATGAGACCAATCATCTGCATGGGGCTAGGCTAGGTCATATCCTTTTCAGCAGCAACCAGCGCAAATATAGCGCGCTGTATTGGTTGAGAAGAGTCGTTAAAAGAAAGCCAAAAGCCAATGTATTTGACGTCATCACCCGTTGGACAGATTTGGGGAGTTTGGCGGTGTTGGATGAAGAAAGCCTTGCGATCCTATGGTATGATACAAATGATCATCCAGAGATGCTGCCGAAAATGACAGCCAGTCTAATCCTATGATGCCTTCTGTTCTACGGAGCGGTCAATTAAGAACCTGCTGGGGCAAACGCCTTGGATCATTGGGGCGTCTTTAAAAAGTGCGGGATGGTTGCAGGGATCGCGGCGGTCAGGGTGTTGGGCATATGGCTGCTCGCCCCCTCAAATGGGCAATCCTTGTGGCGCTGTTGACACCTATTCCGACTCCCCGTATAGAGCGCCCACTCGGGTAGGGCGTAGTGCGTCTTGGACCTGTAATTCATAGTCGAAGTGATCAAGAACCGGACTAATGCTGTCTTGTTCCTCTGTAACCTCACCGCACCATTCCTCCGGTAAGGGAATGACTGCGGAATTTTTGTGCTTTTGTGGACGCACAAAGGCTTTAACGAAACCGCAGACCTCAGGGTTTGCAACACATGTGTAGGAACGGGGAACAAAGCCCAATGCCAACAATCCAACAGCTGATCCGCAAACCGCGCCAGCCAAAACGTAAGATTTCCAAGTCGCAGCACTTGGAGCAATGCCCACAAAAACGTGGCGTTTGCACACGCGTTTATACAACGACACCGAAAAAGCCGAACTCGGCGATGCGGAAAGTTGCCAAAGTGCGCTTGACCAACGGTTTCGAGGTTATCTCGTACATCCCGGGTGAAAGCCACAACCTTCAGGAACACTCTGTGGTTCTGATCCGCGGCGGTCGTGTAAAAGACCTTCCGGGTGTCCGTTATCACATCCTGCGCGGTGTGTTGGATACCCAAGGCGTCAAAGACCGTAAACAACGTCGTTCGAAATACGGCGCCAAGCGTCCTAAGTAAGGAAGAGATCAGATGTCACGTCGTCACGCCGCTGAAAAGCGCCAAGTTTTGCCAGACGCCAAGTTTGGTGACACTGTCCTGACCAAATTCATGAACAACCTAATGATCGATGGCAAAAAATCTGCCGCCGAGCGTATCGTATACAATGCGATGGACCGGGTTGAGACTAAAATCAAACGCGCGCCCTTGGAAGTGTTCCACGAAGCGCTGGACAACATCAAACCATCCGTCGAGGTTCGTTCCCGTCGTGTGGGTGGTGCCACCTATCAGGTGCCTGTTGAAGTGCGTCCAGAGCGCCGCGAAGCCTTGGCCATCCGTTGGTTGATCAAAGCCTCTCGTGCCCGCAACGAGAACACCATGGAAGAACGTCTTGCTGGCGAATTGCTGGATGCCGTTAACTCCCGTGGGTCCGCGGTGAAGAAACGCGAAGACACTCACAAAATGGCCGATGCGAACAAAGCATTCAGCCACTACCGTTGGTAATAGGAGCCTACTGAAATGGCACGCGAGTATCCTCTCGAACTGTACCGGAACTTTGGCATTATCGCGCACATCGATGCGGGTAAAACCACATGTTCCGAGCGTATCCTGTACTATACAGGCAAAGAACATAACATTGGCGAAGTACATGATGGTGCGGCGACAATGGACTGGATGGAGCAGGAGCAGGAACGGGGTATTACCATTACTTCCGCTGCGACTACGACATTCTGGGAACGTACCGAAGACGGTTCTACCCCAGACAGCCCCAAGCACCGCATGAACATCATCGACACCCCAGGTCACGTTGACTTCACTATTGAAGTTGAGCGTTCCTTGGCTGTTCTCGATGGGGCTGTTTGTGTGCTGGACGCCAACGCTGGTGTTGAGCCGCAGACAGAAACAGTTTGGCGTCAGGCTGACCGTTACAAAGTTCCACGGATGGTCTTTGTAAACAAAATGGACAAAATCGGCGCCGACTTCTTCAAGTGCGTTGAGATGATCGAAGACCGGACTGGCGCGCGCGCTATCCCGATCGCCTTCCCAATTGGTGCCGAAACCGAGCTGGAAGGCTTGGTAGACTTGGTGACAATGGAAGAATGGCTGTGGCAGGGTGAGGACCTTGGCGCGTCTTGGATCAAAGCACCGATCCGTGACAGCCTTGCTGATCAAGCCGCTGAATGGCGCGAAAAACTGGTTGAAGCTGCAGTCGAGCAAGACGACGATGCAATGGAAGCCTACCTTGAAGGGACAGAACCCGATGCAGCCGCATTGCGTGTGATGATCCGTAAAGGCTGCCTGTCGCTATCCTTCGTTCCAGTTCTGGGTGGTTCTGCGTTCAAAAACAAAGGTGTTCAGCCTTTGCTCAATGCTGTTGTTGACTACTTGCCCAGCCCGCTGGATGTGGTTGACTACATGGGCTTTAAGCCGGGCGACGAGACAGAAACACGTAACATCGCCCGTCGTGCAGACGACAGCATGGCGTTCTCTGGCCTTGCGTTTAAAATCATGAACGACCCATTTGTGGGCTCTTTGACGTTCACTCGGATCTATTCGGGTACAATGGCCAAAGGTGACAACTTGCTCAACTCCACCAAAGGTGGCAAAGAGCGTGTTGGTCGTATGATGATGATGCACTCTAATGATCGTGAAGAAATCACCGAAGCATTTGCTGGTGACATCATCGCGCTGGGTGGTCTGAAAAACACAACAACTGGGGACACACTCTGTGCCCCTCAGGAACCTGTGGTTCTGGAAACGATGACCTTCCCCGATCCCGTGATCGAGATCGCCGTTGAGCCCAAAACAAAAGCCGACCAAGAGAAAATGGGCATCGCCTTGCAGCGTCTGTCTGCCGAAGACCCCTCCTTCCGTGTGGAAACTGATCTGGAATCCGGTCAGACCATCATGAAAGGCATGGGCGAACTTCACCTCGACATCCTTGTTGATCGCATGAAGCGTGAATTCAAAGTCGAGGCGAATATCGGTGCGCCGCAAGTGGCCTATCGCGAGACCATTGGTCACGAAGTCGAGCACACATATACGCACAAGAAGCAATCTGGTGGTTCTGGTCAGTACGGCGAAGTGAAAATGCTCATTTCCCCAACAGAAGCTGGCGAAGGCTACTCCTTCGAGAGCAAAATCGTTGGTGGTGCTGTTCCTAAGGAATACATCCCAGGCGTTGAAAAAGGCATCCTGTCCGTTATGGACAATGGTCCTTTGGCCGGCTTCCCTGTGATCGACTTCAAAGTGGTCTTGCTCGACGGTAAGTTCCACGACGTTGACTCGTCCATCATGGCATTCGAGATCGCAGCACGTATGTGTATGCGTGAAGGTATGCGCAAGGCTGGGGCCAAGTTGCTTGAGCCAATCATGAAGGTCGAAGTGATCACACCAGACGAATATACTGGTGGTATCATCGGCGATCTGACCTCCCGTCGTGGGCAGGTGCAGGGCCAAGATACACGCGGCAACGCGATTGCAATCGACGCCATGGTGCCTTTGGCCAATATGTTCGGCTACATCAACACACTGCGTTCCATGTCTTCGGGCCGTGCGCAGTTCTCGATGCAGTTTGATCACTACGATCCGGTGCCGCAGAACATCTCTGAAGAAATTCAGGCAAAACACGCTTAATGTGCGGTGCGCTTTCGGGCGCACCCATCCCCTCAAAATTGAATATCTTAGGAGGCCACCATGGCTAAGGAAAAGTTTGAACGTTCAAAACCGCACGTAAACATCGGCACGATTGGTCACGTTGACCACGGCAAGACGACGTTGACGGCGGCTATCACGAAGTACTTTGGCGACTTCAAAGCCTATGACCAGATCGACGGCGCACCGGAAGAAAAAGCGCGCGGGATCACCATCTCGACAGCGCACGTAGAGTACGAAACAGAAGCGCGCCACTACGCGCACGTTGACTGCCCCGGCCACGCTGACTACGTCAAAAACATGATCACTGGCGCGGCTCAAATGGACGGCGCGATCTTGGTTGTGAACGCCGCTGACGGCCCTATGCCTCAGACCCGCGAGCACATCTTGCTGGGCCGCCAGGTTGGCATCCCGAAGATGGTCGTGTTCATGAACAAAGTGGACCAGGTTGACGACGAAGAGCTGCTGGAACTGGTTGAAATGGAAATCCGCGAATTGCTGAGCTCCTACGACTACCCAGGCGACGATATTCCAATCGTTGCAGGCTCGGCTTTGGCTGCCATGGAAGGCAACAAACCAGAGATCGGCGAAGAGAAAATCAAAGAGCTGATGGCCGCTGTTGACGAGTACATCCCGACACCAGAGCGTGCTGTGGATCAGCCGTTCCTGATGCCGATCGAAGACGTGTTCTCAATCTCTGGTCGTGGTACTGTTGTGACCGGTCGTGTTGAGCGCGGCGTGATCAACGTTGGCGAAGAGATTGAAATCGTTGGTATCCGTGACACATCCAAGACCACATGTACGGGTGTTGAAATGTTCCGCAAGCTGCTGGATCGCGGTGAAGCTGGCGACAACATCGGTGCGTTGTTGCGTGGTGTTGACCGTGAAGGCGTTGAGCGTGGTCAGGTTCTGTGTAAGCCGGGTTCCGTGAAGCCTCACACCAAGTTCGAAGCCGAAGCCTACATCTTGACCAAAGAAGAAGGCGGTCGTCACACACCGTTCTTTGCCAACTACCGTCCCCAGTTCTACTTCCGGACGACTGACGTGACAGGCACAGTTGAGCTGCCATCGGGCACAGAAATGGTGATGCCAGGCGACAACCTGAAGTTCGACGTAGAACTGATCGCCCCAATCGCCATGGAACAAGGCCTGCGCTTTGCGATCCGCGAAGGCGGCCGCACCGTCGGCGCTGGCGTTGTGTCGAAGATCACCGAGTAATCTTCGGACAACAGGTGAGGAACAGGTGATCGCAAGATCACCAAGCCCCCACCTACGAAAATCTGGGACCACAATCCCACCCCAAAGGCCGCTCCCACCCGAGCGGCCTTTTTGCATCCCCCAAACCAAAAAGCTGAACAATCAGCGGAGAACCACGCGCACGGGGCTCTTTCCAAATCGCGGCATAGTTTTCGAGTTTCTTGCTGACAAACCTCTACCATTGTACTTCTTGAATTGGGGCGCAAACCCTTGAAGTTATTGGCGCAAAAGCCGTCTTGCCAAGGCTATTTCGTGAAGCTGATCTTGCTCTCTCAAATAGCGCAGGTTGCGCAACACGTAGGCGAGATGCTCGTTCATTGTAGTGTGCGCGCGCTCTAAGTCTTGGGCCACGATGGCTTTGACGATCTGCGTGTGCTGCACATGGATTGCTGATTGATCACTGCGCAATTCACGATGTTTTTTAAGCCACTGGTTCGTCGTTCCTGAAAACACTGGGCCAAGGGCGGCGTCGACTACAGAAAACACT
Organism: Algirhabdus cladophorae; assembly: GCF_044772865.1. Classification (GTDB taxonomy): domain Bacteria; phylum Pseudomonadota; class Alphaproteobacteria; order Rhodobacterales; family Rhodobacteraceae; genus Algirhabdus; species Algirhabdus cladophorae. The sequence goes on along the minus strand of NZ_CP173029.1, from coordinate 2,958,829 downwards.
GGGTTCTGGGTGCACTCGGCGATCAATTGGTGCAGCTCAGTATCTAGCTTGCTATATTGGGACGGCGCGCTGTCCGCAATTGCGGTCATATAGTCTAGATGCGCCAGCAGCTGTTTATGTTGATTGCTATCTGCATGCTCGGCTGCTTCAACGGCGGCATGGCGTTCTGTGATGAGGCGCAACTCGTAAACCGCTTCCAGAAACAAAGGATTGCGCAGCACTACGTCAACCAATGGCGTGGCGTTGACGGTTTGCACGTCTGGCCGGACGTATGTCGTTTGTACGTCACTCCGAACAAAACCCTTGGCCAATGCGGCATGAAAATCTGTGCGTTCAAAATCCCCATGACTCAACGCCGTGACTGATTGCAAAAAAGCCTGCTTCGTCTCAGGGTTGGAGAGCATCAGCGCCAGCGATGCCCGTATCTGCGGCTGCATTGCCTTTATAAGGGAATGGTGAGTTTGGCTCAGAAAGAAATTGTAGCAACTATCAAACACAGTGCGGCTCAGGCTGGCAAAGCTGTTGGAGAGTGCAGCAACGTCTGGCCCTAGTAAGGTTTTTTTCAAGGCTGTTGCAGCGTCTTTGATCAAAGCACGATCGCTGTCTTGTGCCTTTTTGTTGGCGAGGCCGAGAGCGTCTTCAAACAGCAGCACCCAATAATTCAGTAGGAACATCGGATCGTCTTCAGCAATCTGGGTCAAGCCCGGGCCCAGCAAATCTGCCATTATATTGGTCGCGAAATATCGTTTGCCAATTTGAGTGAGCAAACCCCGCTGCAAAAGGCTGGAAAGCGCATTGCGCAATGATGTGCGAGAAACATCAAATTCTTTAGCCAAACGGCGTTCGGCGGCAATGGGTATGTCTGGCCAAAACGCTCCACCAAGGATCAGCGCCTCAAGCTTTGTCTCGAGGCTTTCTGACACGTTGGGGATCTTGATCGAGAGGCTGCGCATGACTTTGGACCCTATAGGCACTTGTATCTTTGGGAAAGGGATCAGGTTGGTACAGGTTCTGGAAATGTGTTCGATACTTCAGGATAGTCTTTAAAGGACCAAGAGTGCTATTCGAAAATATGAAAAATTAAAGACTTGTAGCAGGTCAAATTTGGTATATGACTAAATGGTATGAAAAAAAACCATATAGAGAGTCGTATGATACAAGCCGATTGCAGGACGACACTTTTTCATTTGTTTCGCTCGGGTGTTGCGGCGGTAAAGGGTGATCGGGCGGTTCGGGCTTGGCTGGCCAACAACCGTATTGATCAGCCCACGCATATATTCGCGGCTGGTAAGGCGGCTGTTGCAATGTTTGAAGGATTACCGCCTGCATGGCGCAGCTTTACGCCGTCTTTGTTGGTGACCAAAACAGAACACACAGGCGCTGCTGATTTGGGCCGGAACGTTCAGGCCTTTGAGGCCGGCCATCCTATTCCTGACAAAGCCTCGTTGATAGCAGGGGAAAGGGCAGTGTCCTTTGTGAACAGTGCGGCTGCTGACAGTCGTATGCTGGTGCTTTTATCCGGCGGCGCGTCTTCACTGGTCGAGCATTTAAAGCCGGAAGTTCGCTTTTCTCAGCTAATTGCATTGACCAAGAAGGCACTTGGCGAAGGGGCTGACATAGCTGAGGTCAACACGCGTCGCAAAACAATGTCGGAAATTAAAGGTGGCGGACTGCTGGGAAATTTTACGGGCAAATCTGTACAGGTACTTGCAATCTCTGATGTTTGTGGCGATGGAATTGATGTGATCGGTTCTGGTCTGGCTGCCGCCCCTTCCACGGCTAATTTTCAGTACCGGTCCCATGTTATCGCTTCAAATGCACTCGCGCGCGATGCGGTTGTGCGCGATGCGGCGGGCCGAGGTTTGCCTATCGTTGTGAACCAAGAAACCATGTACGCGGATGTGGCAGATGTAGCGTCACACATTGCCAAGGATGTCATGGATGGGCCGCGCGGCCTTTATGTTTATGGAGGCGAGCCTACGGTCATTTTGCCAAAGAAACCGGGCAAAGGCGGGCGCAATCAGGCCTTGGCTTTAGAACTGGCGCGACGTTTTCGCAACCGCCTGGATATTAGCGGATTGGTGGCTGGTACGGATGGAACCGATGGCCCGACCGATGCAGCTGGTGGATATCTGGATGGCAACACATTTGAATGCCAGCCTGGGGCCGCCGAGGCGCTAAGTACCGCAAATTCGGCCCAATTCCTTGCGCGTACCGGCCATCAGATCATCACCGGTCCCACTGGGACAAATGTGATGGATCTGGCCCTAATGATTAAACACAGCTGAAAGAAGTATCCATGCCCCTTGCCAATACAAAACCACAACCCCGCCAAACCAAGATTGTTGCAACCCTTGGCCCTGCGTCCAACACTGCGGACAAGATCAAAGCCTTGGCACAAAGCGGGGCGAACGTATTTCGTATGAACTTTAGTCATGGCAGTCACGAAGACCACGCCAAGGTCCATGCTGCCATTCGTGAGGTTGAAGCGCAGCTGGGGCTGTCGATTGCTATTCTGGCAGATTTGCAGGGTCCAAAACTGCGGCTCGGACAGATTGCAGGCGGCGCTCAGCCCGTTGATGTTGGTGATGTTGTATGGTTTTGCCCCCGCGATGGGGTCACGGATACCATTCCCTTGCCCCATGCCGAAGTGTTTGAAACCATAGCGGTGGGGCAGCTTATCTTAGTCGATGATGGGCGTATTCGATTGAAGGTAGTCGAGGTTGGCGACCAAGTCTTTGCAGCTGAAGTTCTGAACAAGGCGACATTGCGCGACCGTAAGGGTGTGAATTTTCCAGATACCCCCCTGAATGTTCAGGCAATAACCGGCAAGGACTACAAGGATCTCATGTGTGCGCTGGAATTGGGGGTTGATTGGATCGCTATGTCCTTTGTGCAGCGGGCTGATGATGTTGCCCGCCTCCGTGCTTTGGTTGGGACACAGGCCAAGATCATCGCCAAAATTGAAAAGCCTGTGGCAGTGACCAACATCGATACGATCTTGCAGGAAACCGATGCGATCATGGTCGCACGTGGAGATTTAGGAGTGGAATGCGACTGGTTTGAACTGCCGGCTATTCAAGCGTCATTGGTGGCCAAGGCCCGTGCACAGGGCAAGCCAGTGGTGGTCGCTACGCAAATGTTGGAAAGCATGATTGTCGCACCATTGCCGACACGGGCCGAGACATCTGACGTCTCTAACGCCGTGGTTCAGAAGGCCGATGCGGTCATGTTGTCTGCAGAAAGTGCGGCTGGCGAGTACCCTGTCGAGGCAGTCAAAGCCATGGCCGCAATTGCATCTGCGACCGAGACCGCAGGGCGGTCAGACAAGTCTACCCTCGAGACACCGTTCATTGACGCACCTGACGATTCTGGATCAATCGCTAGTGCAGCAGGTGTTTTGGCAGAGCTGCGGGATGCATGTTGTATCGCCACCTATACCGAAACTGGTGCCACGGCACTGCGTGTGTCCAAAACCCGTAGCGATGTGCCGATTGTGGCAGTCTGCCCATCCCAAAACGTAGCGCGACCGCTTAGTCTGGTGTGGGGGGTCACGCCGGTTATCAACACCAACACCCAAGAGTTCACGGCAAGTCGCGATGGGCGAATTCCACCCAAACTTGCGCCTGATACGCTAATACAGCCTAATCGGCCTGTTGTGGTCACCTCTGGCTCTACCCATGGCCAAGCGGGCGGCACCGATAGCCTGAAAATTGCATATCTCAGCGACTAGGGGTGCAGCGACGGCACGCTGTGGCCTAGGTATCGTAAACCAAACGAAACCCCTGATGCGACGTTGCACTATCCGCCGATGTACCGGTGCGGGCCGAAATTCTGTAGCGATAGCAATAGCTTGCGTGGCACAGGAATGAGCCGCCTTTAGACAGCTTGAACCCTGTTTTACCCAAATGGGCCTGTTTCACCGACTTCTTGAGGGATTTGACCACAAAGGGCTGGGATGTGTATTCCCACACATTGCCAACCATATTGTAGAGCCCATACCCATTCGCCTCAAACGACTGCGCCGGGGCTGTCCCCCGGTGGCCATCAAGCCCAAAGTCTGCGTCGGGAAAGCGCCCCTGCCAGATGTTGCAGGGGAAAAAATCTGTGTCATTGGGGACTTGGTCGCCCCATGGGAAAGGTACATCGCCGAGCCCTCCACGACTGGCGTGTTCCCATTCCGCCTCGGTAGGTAGGCGCCCGTTCGCCCATTTGGCAAAGGCTTGGGCATCATTCCAACTGACATTCACCACCGGATGATCGGGTAGGCAAGACGCCGCGGACCCGGGGCCGAGGGGTTCGTGCCATGATGCCCCGTCGATCACCCGCCACCATGGAACGGCTGCAACAGCGCGTGAGGCCGGTGCATCCTTTGGCAAAAGATTTTCAAACACAAAGCAATCACCAAGGCGTTCAGCGTCTGTCACATAACCGGTCGCGTCCACAAATGTCCGAAAGCGCGCGTTGGTGACAGTGATCGTATCCATCTGGAAAGACGCTATGCGCTTTTGGCGCAACGGGGCCTCACCATCAACTGGCAGTTCTGGAAAATCGGTCCCGATCAGGCCACGCCCTCCGGGAATGAGTACGCGCAGTGGCGTTTGTTCTTCCTTGGCTTGCGATGTGGGGACAGGTTCAATGGCGCTTTGGTCACTTCGTGCCGGAGAACAGCATGCGCTTTTGGTATCCGTCATAGGTGCCGCCATGATTGGAAGAGCAAGGGCAGAGTTGCGGGCACTGGTGTGTTCTTTCTGGAGCTAAGCCATGCCGATCTGTACCTGACAGGACACATATCGTTGAGGCGTGGCATTAGAGCTTTGGTCAGGTTTGCAAGCATTCCGGTGTCCGCTGGGTCGTCTTATGGTTTGTCAACGCGTCAGGGGCATTATCTAGATCATACATCCCGTCGGCGCCAGATTTCAAATCCAAGGTCAGCTTGTCACTTTGGCGATGCGCGGTCCGCAAACTCAGGTCCGTATTAATGCGGCGGGGTAGTTTGGATAACATTTCGCCCGGTCTGAGTGCGCATCGCGCAGACATCTAAATGCAACTGAATATGCAGATATAGCTGTTTTGCCTTCCCAATTTGGCGGATTTAGCCGATTGGAAAGGGTTTTTTTGCGGTTGAACAGGACTCGCGCACAATCAAATCGCCATGCAATTCAACGGGTTCAGATGCTGTTTCTTGGCCCGCAAGCCGGTCCAACAATATCTTCATGGCGCGCTCGCCGATTTGTCGGCGGGGCTGTCGAATTGTTGTGAGTGCTGGCGTGATATTATTGGCAAAGGGAATGTCGTCGAAACCCACGACAGAGATCTCGTTGGGCACATCATAGCCCCGTTGTTGTAGCGCCCCTATGACCCCAATGGCGGTGTCGTCGTTAAAGCAAAAGAAGGCAGTGGGCATCGTGTCCCGAATACAAAGCCGTTCGACCGCGGCCCGCCCGCCAAGGCTGGTGCCATCGCTATCGACCTTCCAGATCGAGATTTGATCGGAGGCTTGGCTCAGAGCATCACAATACCCTTTCAAGCGGCGTTCAGACAGGATGTTACCCTTGGGGCCGGACACATAGACGATCTTTTCATGTTCCAGCGACATCAAAAATTCAGTGGCAACACGGGCGGCGGATTGATCATCGACACTCACCGAAATGATACCGTCGTGATCGATTGGTGTTGCCGCAGCAACCGTTGGTGGGATGAAGGTTTTCTGGTTTTCAGGCCACCCCGCCACAGGCAAATGGCCGGTAAGCAGGATCAGGCCATCTGCGGTTCCGGCTGACAGAAAACGCAGATACTTTTCCTCAATCCCCACGTCGCCTTCGGTGTTTCCGATCAGCACGCCATAGCCACGTTCGTTGGCCACTTTTTCGATGCCAGTCAGGATGCCGGGGAAGTTGGGATTGGAGATGGACTCTGCAAGGACCAAGACCATTTGTGACCGCTGCCGCCGCAGGTTCTGGGCCATAGCATTAGCGGTGTACCCGGTGCGGGCAATGGCAGCGGTGACTTTTTTTCGCGTGCTTTCAGCAACTTTGTCGGGCTTTGAAATGGCACGGCTGACCGTCGCAATCGACACACCAGCCAATCGCGCAACGTCTTCAATTGTTGCTGGTTTTTTGTTTCTCGTCAGCACGCAATCCCATCGTGACAGGCATTTGTCACGCTCCAAACCTGCCCAATGGTATTGGGGCTTTGCTTAAATGAAAAGCTTTACATCAATTGATGTAAAGGTTTACATTTGATTCTATGGGCAAATGCCCGCTGCCTTTGGGAGGAGGCGGAGGATGACAATAGCCAATCAATCTACCAATGTTTTATCGGCCAAGTCTGTCAGCAAATCCTTTGGATCTGTCCCAGTTTTGTTCAGTGTAAATTTCGAAATTAGGGCCGGTGAAGTCCACGCTTTAATCGGCGAAAATGGCGCAGGCAAATCGACCTTAATGAAAGTTTTGTCGGGCATTCATGCGCCAACCTCGGGCACCCTCAGCCTTGATGGTAAGCCCATAGATCTGCCGCCAAACGGCCAAGCCGAGGATCTTGGGATTGTTCTGATCCACCAGGAACTGAACCTAGCCGAGCAAATGACCATTGCCGAAAATATCTTTCTCGGGCGTGAAATTAGCCGCCGCGGTATTCTTAATCTGGCCGAGATGAACCGCATTGTTGGGAAGCTGTTGGTGGACATGGGGCTTAGCATTTCGCCGGATACGCGGATCTCGGATCTGTCGATTGCGCAAAAGCAAATGGTTGAAATTGCCAAGGCCATGAGCCGCAATGCCCGCGTTTTGATCATGGACGAACCCACAGCTGTTTTGACCGAGGCTGAAACCGATATTCTGTTTCGTCAGGTCGAGCGTTTGCGTGCTGCGGGCGTGGCGATCATGTTTGTAAGTCACAAGCTGCAAGAGGTGCAAAAGATCTCGGACCGCGTCACCATCTTGCGGGATGGTCAGTGGATTGCGACCCGTGCCACCCGGGATCTGACCCTGGAAGAAATGGCGCAAATGATGGTTGGGCGCGAACTTTCCGATCTCTATCCGCCGATGGACGAAGTCGACTTTGATGCAGACGTTGTGTTGGACGTGCAGGACCTGCACACGGCCAATTTAAACGGCGTGACGTTTCAGTTGCGCAAAGGGGAAATACTGGGCTTTGCGGGTTTGGTCGGCGCTGGGCGCACTGAAACGTTTGAGGCGCTCTGCGGCCTTAGCCCAATCCATAGCGGCCGTGTGCGCGCCTTTGAAAACAGCACCCCTTTTGCGAATGTCGCCGAAGCGCGCGACGCAGGCGTTGTGTATTTGACCAAAGATCGCAAAGGCAATGGCCTGTTGCTGGATCGCGATATGCAGGCCAATCTTACCCTGCTCGCCTTGCCAAACTTCGCCAATCGAATGGTGATCGACCGTGGTGCCGAAAAGGCGGCTCTTGCGCGCGCAATTCGACGTTTTGATATCCGTGCCCGTGATCCACAAGTGTTGGCCAAAGACATGTCCGGCGGCAATCAGCAAAAGCTGTTGTTGGCCAAAGTCATGGAATCCAATCCAAAGGTTGTCATCATCGATGAGCCGACCCGAGGCATCGACGTAGGCACCAAACAGCAGATTTATCACTTTATCGCAGCCCTTGCGGCGGATGGTGTCTCGGTCGTCGTGATTTCATCTGAAATGCCCGAGATCATCGGGATCAGCCACAGGGTGCTTGTCATGCGCGAAGGCCGGATCACTGGCGAACTGACAGGCAAAGCTATCAATGAAAATGAGATCGTCGGATATGCCGCCGGTATCAGAGAGGACGTTCAACATGCCTAACGCACAGGCCACAGCAGCCGCACAGGCCCCGAGACGCAAATTCGATCTCAAGCTTTATGGCCCAGCGATTGCCCTGATTTTGCTGTGTATTATTGGCTTTTTGATGAACCCTGCATTCCTCAGCGAAGGCAATCTGACCAATCTTCTGACACGGTCAGCCTTTATTGGGATCATTGCGGTAGGGGCTACATTTGTCATCACGGCAGGCGGCATTGATCTGTCTGTTGGGTCTATGGCTGCGGTTATTGCAGGCGTGATGATCATTTTGATGAATGGACTGGTTGATACGGTGGGGACTGGTCCGCTGACCGTGATCATTGGGGCCATCAGTGCGATTATCTTGGGCCTTGGTGCGGGCTATGCCAACGGGTTCTTGACCACCAAGGGCAAGATTGAAGCCTTTATCGTCACCCTTGGCACCATGGGTATTTTCAGGTCCTTGGTCACCTATTTTGCCGACGGGGGTACGTTGTCGTTGGATTTTGGGATCCGTAACACATACCGCCCCGTGTATTACGACAGCCTGTTGTTTGTGCCGATCCCGGTATGGGTCTTTATTATCGTGGCAATCGCAGGCTGGTTCTTGATGAACCGCACCACCTTTGGCCGCTACTGCACAGCCATCGGATCAAACGAAAGTGTTGCGCGCTATTCAGCGATCAAAGTCGATCGGATCAAGACCTGGACCTATATGATCCAAGGGGTCTGCGTGGCCCTCGCCACCGTAATTTATGTGCCGCGTTTGGGGTCCGCCTCATCTTCCACTGGGGTTTTGTGGGAACTGGAGGCGATCGCTGCAGTGATCATCGGCGGCACCGTATTGAAGGGTGGCTACGGCCGGATCGGAGGCACGATCATGGGCGCGCTGATCCTGACCACTATCGGCAATATCCTGAATTTTACCGACCTCATTTCCAACTACCTCAACGGCACAATGCAAGGCTTGATCATTATTATCGCGGTCTGGCTCCAGCGTGCCGAATGGGGCGGATCCAAAAACACTTAGAATTCATGCAGGCCATTCGCCTGTGTCAATACCAACGGCCCGACAATTAGGGCCAGAAAGTTTCAAGGGAGGAACACATGACTATCAAAACAACATTTATTGCGGGGCTACTGGGCAGCGCTATGGCCTTTGTCGGTGCCGCCAGCGCACAGGACATCAAAATCGGTGTCTCCTATCCGACACCAACCCACGCTTGGGCTGCTGGTATGAATTGGCACGCAGAGCAGGCTGAAAAACGCCTCGAAGCGCTTTATCCTGATGTGGACCTGATCTTGATCAACTCGCCTGATCCGGCGTCTCAGGCCAGTGCACTTGAGGATCTTGTGTCGATCCATCAAATTGATGCCCTCGTGGTTCTGCCTTTTGAATCCGAGCCGCTGACAGATCCCGTGATCAACGTCAAAAGCACAGGCGCTTTGATTACTGTTGTGGACCGTGGTTTGTCCCAGCCGGGTATCGAAGACATCTATGTAGCTGGCAACAACCCAGAGCTTGGCCGCGTGTCGGCGCAATATATGAAGGGGCGCATGGAATCTGGCGACAATATTGTTGTGTTGCGCGGTATCCCAACCCTAATCGACAACGAGCGCTTTGATGCGTTCATGGCCGAGATGGAAGGCTCTGGGATCAACATTCTCGACCACAAACACGCCAACTGGAATCGCGATGATGGCTTTGAAGTCATGCAGGATTTCCTTAGCCGTTTCCCTGATATCGACGCGGTTTGGGCTCAAGACGATGATATCGCAATTGGTGTTGTCGCAGCCCTCGAACAGGCGGATCGTACAGGTGATGGCATGTTCGTTGTTGGCGGCGCTGGCATGAAAGAAACTATCAAAGGTATCATGGATGGCAACGAATTGGTGCCAGTTGATGTGCTGTACCCGCCATCAATGATTGCGACTGCGATGGACGTTACTGTGGCGGCATTTAAATCCAACGGTCCAGTGGCCGGTCGCTATATTCTTGGCGCGACGCTGATCACTCAAGAAAATGCTGCAACGTTCTACTTCCCGGACTCCCCGTTCTAAAGGCGTCGGAACCTCAGCATTAAGCCTGCGGGAGGGGTGCATGGTTGCCCCTCTCGCTTTTCACTTTGAAACGATATTGACTAGGATCATCAACCGGCTGCTACACCGGTTGGCATTATGGGGAGGATCAACATGAAGACCATCAAAGGACCCGCACTATTTTTAGCGCAGTTTGCAGGCGATGACGCGCCCTTTAACTCTTGGGATGCGATTACCAAATGGGCTGCAGATTGTGGCTATAAGGGCGTTCAGGTGCCCAGTTGGGATGGTCGTCTCATCGACCTTGATCAAGCTGCCTCATCGAAGGGCTATTGCGAAGACTGGGCCGGGCAGGCGCGTGACAACGGCGTCGAAGTCACCGAATTTTCGACGCACTTACAAGGGCAACTGGTTGCAGTGCATCCTGCGTATGATGATGCATTTGATGGTTTTGCAGCCCCTCATGTTCGGGGCAATCCTAAGGCGCGTCAGGAATGGGCCGTTGATCAGGTCAAAAAGGCTTTAACCGCCTCCAAGCATTTGGGCATCGGCGCCCATGCCACGTTTTCGGGCGCTCTGGCATGGCCTTATGTCTATCCTTGGCCGCAACGCCCCGCAGGGTTGGTTGAGCAGGCCTTTGATGAATTAGCAAAACGTTGGATGCCAATTCTGGACCATGCAGAGGACTGCGGTGTGGATGTGTGCTACGAAATTCACCCCGGCGAAGATTTGCACGATGGCGTGACCTACGAGATGTTTTTGGAGCGCACAGGCAATCATGCGCGGGCCAACATGCTCTATGATCCCAGCCACTATGTTTTGCAGTGTCTCGATTACCTCGACAACATCGACATCTACAAAGACCGTATTCGTATGTTCCATGTCAAAGATGCCGAGTTTAATCCAACGGGTCGCCAAGGCGTCTATTCTGGTTATCAGTCTTGGGTTGATCGGGCAGGGCGCTTTCGGTCACTTGGCGATGGGCAGGTCGATTTTGGGGCAGTGTTTTCGAAAATGGCAGCCAATGATTTTGACGGTTGGGCTGTGGTTGAATGGGAATGTGCGATCAAGCATCCCGAAGACGGCGCACGTGAAGGGGCGCAGTTTGTCAAAGATCACATCATTCGTGTGACCGAACGGGCCTTTGATGATTTTGCGGACGGCGGCGCGGATACGGCCCTGAACGCCAAAATGATGGGGATCTCGTGATGGCGCCGATCAAACTTGGAATGGTAGGGGGCGGCAATGACGCCTTTATCGGTGGGGTGCACCGGATTGCCTCGCGGATTGACGGACGGTTTGATCTGGTGGCAGGGGCTCTGTCGTCAACCGAAGAAAAGTCCAAGGCCTCGGGCGCTGCGTTGGGTCTCGCGCCTGACCGGTGCTACGGCGACTTTATCGAAATGGCCAAGCGTGAGACGCGGCTAAAAGACGGGATTGAGGCAGTCGCAATTGTGACCCCCAATCACGTGCACTACGCCGCAGCCCGTGAGTTCCTCAAACGCGGAATTCACGTAATTTGTGACAAGCCGCTGACCTCTACATTGGCCGACGCAAAAAAGCTGGTCACGGCCGCGGAAAAATCCGACGCGATGTTCATTCTGACCCACAACTACACCGGCTACCCAATGATCCGCCAAGCGCGGGCTATGGTTGAGGAAGGGGCAATCGGGCAGATCCGCGTCGTGCAAGCGGAATACCCTCAGGATTGGCTGACCACACCGCTCGAAAGCGAGGGGCTCAAGCAGGCTGAATGGCGCACAGATCCCGAACGCTCGGGTGTCGGTGGTTGCGTAGGCGACATTGGAACCCATGCCTATAATTTGGCTTCCTTTGTGACTGGCCTAAAGCTACAGAGTTTGGCCGCGGATCTGACCGCCTTTGTCCCTGGACGACGTGTCGACGACAATGTGCATGTGATGCTGCGTTATGAGGGTGGGGCCAAGGGTATGCTCTGGTCCTCCCAAGTGGCCCCAGGAAACGAGAACGCCCTGAAACTGCGGGTCTACGGGGACAAAGGTGGTTTGGAATGGTCTCAAGAAGATCCAAATTACCTATGGTTCACGCCCCATGGTCAACCAAAGCAACTTTTGACGCGAAATGGGTCAGGGGCCCATGAGGCCAACCAAGCGGCATCGCGGATCCCGCCAGGCCATCCAGAAGGCTACTTAGAAGGCTTCGCAAATATCTATTCCCAAGCTGCCGACTTGTTTGTCGCGGCGCGCGATGGACGCGTGCCCGCGCATCACTTGCCCACGGTTCACGATGGGCTTGATGGGGTGAAGTTTATCGACGCTTGTGTCAGATCTTCGCAACGCGATGCCGCTTGGATCAAGCTGGGATAATTTTAGGCCAGCGACTGATCTGAGCAAGGATCGGTTGCTACCGTCATTCAAAGTTGCTGCAATTGCCGCCATGCCGCATCGGCCACGGGATTGGGCTGACGCGAGCGCAGTCTCAGCGCATGAAATTGGGAGGCAATTGAATAGTGATCCGGTGCGATGTGCACCAGCTTCCCGATTTCGGTCCAGCCTTTGGCATAGTGATCTGGGATGAGACCCACATGGGTTCCGGACAGGGCCAGATAGGTCGACAACTCAATTGTATCCTGCGCTACACCTTTGCTTTGATCCAGCAATTTGGGATCGAGGTCTTGGTCAATCGGATTGAAAACAAAGCTGTGAGCGGAAATCTCGGACTGGGCCAAGGCCTGCTTTAACACCGCCAAATCTTCGATCTGGGCGCAGGGGTGATCGGGCGTGCAGTAAAGGCCGCTGGTTTCTTCATAAAGATGGATCGCGTCCAAATCCGTTGGAATGGTCTCGTCGCCCGCAATGCCGACGATGGCGATATCTAACTGATCGGCTCTGAGTTCGGTCAAGCACTCCAAAAAATCAAAGATCCCGATCTGGACCTTTAGATCGGTAAATCTGTCCTTAAGGTTGCGAATGCTACCCACCAAAGGATTGTTGAGATCCGTCACCATGCAATCGACAACCCCAAACCGAATGCGTTTTTCGGGGGCCTTGCGGATTCTGTGCAGCCTTTGTGCTGATTGATCCACCACTGACAGCAAATCATTTGTTTCTGCCAGAACAGCCTTACCTTCATTGGTTAGGGCAAACCCCTGCGGCCCCCGATCCGCCAATCGCAAACCCAACCGATCCTCTAACTTCGCAATTTGGGCGCTAATCGCAGGCTGGCTGATCCCAAGACTGCCTTGCGCCTTGGCAAATCCGCCTGCCTCCGCGACCGCTTGAAACACGCGCAAGAGCCGCAGATCAATATCTGATAGTTTCATGCCCATGCTCCGATCACAGCCTGATCCATGCGCCTAAACAACCAGCAAGCTTTCCTCATGTCGATGATATTATGCAGTCATAACCAAATAGATATAGCCATAAAAGATGCCCTTTTTTATCGTTGGACCAGAACGATGAATTTTTAGAACATCTTAGGAGCCACTCATGAAAAGAATAAAGTCACTGGTTGCCGCCACAGGCATTTTGGTTGCATCAGCCTCTGCGCTTGCAGCCCAAGAACTGACTATCAGCGCATGGGGTGGCTTTTTCGAAGAAACGCTTGCGGCCGAAATCTACCCTGGCTTTACGGCTGAAACAGGCATCGAAGTACGCTCGATCGCACAGCCCGAAGATTCCACATGGATGACCCAGCTGATGGCAGCCAATCGCGCAGGCCAAGCCCCTGCTGATCTATCGTTGGTCGTCGACGAAGTGCTCTTTCGGGGAAATTCCGTTGGTCTGTGGGCGGAATTGGATCCGGGCAACATGACTGGCACACAGGCGCTAAAGGACGGCTATGTCAAACTCAACGACAGTGGTTTGGCTTACGGTGTTGGCGCCTTGGCCTTTTATACAACGTTTGTCACCAATACGGATTACGCCGCCACGGCCCCTGCCAGTTGGGCCGACCTGTGGGAGCCCAAATGGGACGGCAAACTGGGCATCGTCACAACGCCCAATTCCGGTCTGCTTGAAGTCACTGCCAAGACGTTCTTTGGCGGCTATGACATCATGCAAACCCGCGAAGGTTTAGAGCAGGTCATTGCCAAAATCGCTGAACTCAAACCACAAGTCAGTCTGTGGTACCGCGATGAAGGCCAATTTCAGCAATCGCTGGAATCCGGCGAATTGAATGCTGGCCTTTACTATCATGATGTCACGATGCTTTCGATTTGGGATGGTTTGCCGGTGGCGTCGACCTTCCCAGCCGAGGGCGGAATTGTCTCAGACGCCTATTGGGTTGTGCCTGCGGCCTCGAAAAATGTCGCTGCCGCTGAGCAATTTCTGGATTACATGAGCCGTCCAGCTGTACAAGCGCAGATGGCCTTGAAAATGGGTGTCGCGCCCATCGTGCCGCGTGACGCACTGGACCTGTCAGATGAAGACTTTGCTGCTGTTAGCAGCGACATTGAACCAATCCGCGTGCAAACAGAAATACATCTGCGCGAAGGCGACTGGTTGGAAACCAAGTATCAAGAGATGATTGCTCAATAAGTAGGTTGACCGCCGGGGCGGCGCACGTCCCGGTCTCACATTGACGGGGGCCCTATGTCCGATCTGACCATCACCAACCTCAGCAAATCCTTTGGCAGCCACACGGCCCTGCGCGATATCTCGATTGATGTGAAGTCGGGCGAGTTTATTTGCCTTTTGGGCGGCTCAGGTTGTGGCAAGACCACGCTGTTGCGCCTGATCGCGGGGCTCGAGACTCATGACCAAGGCGCGCTTTTGTTGGCAGGCAAAGATCTTACGCAGGTACCCAGTCACAAACGAAACATCGGTATGGTGTTCCAATCCCTCGCTTTGTTTCCGCATTTGAACGTGGCGGGCAATGTCGCCTATGGGATGAAGCTGGCTGGGGTGCAAAAGGAAGATATCGCGGCCCGCGTGTCCAGCTTGCTGGATATGGTAGGACTGTCAGGTCTTGAAAATCGGTCGGCCACGGCCCTGTCGGGCGGGCAACGTCAGCGGGTTGCCATTGCCCGCGCCCTTGCTTTACAGCCGGATGTTTTTTTGATGGATGAGCCATTTTCGGCTTTGGACGCCGGACTGCGTGACCAGATGCAAGAAGAGGTCAAGCGCATCCAAAGGGATCTTGGCGTCACCACAGTTTTCGTCACCCACGACCAGCGCGAGGCGATGGCACTTGCCGACCGGATTGTCGTGATGAACGGCGGTGTGATCGAACAAGCTGGCCCGCCAGATGAACTTTATGCGCGACCCAAGTCACGTTTCGTGGCGCAATTCATCGGGATCAACAACCTCTTTGACGTGGCGGGTCAGCCAACGATTGCGGTCCGTCCCGAGGCAATTGGCCTTGCTACCGATGGCGCTGGCCCACGCGGCACCATCACCCGTCAGCGCCGATTAGGTGCTTTGATGGAACGCGAGATTAGCGTGGGGGCGCAAACCATTTTCCAAAGCGAATTTGCGGGCAAAGGTCCCAGTTTTGATGATGGTGCCAGCGTGGTGCTGTCGTGGTCTGCTGATCAGGCATGGGCTTTGCCGGCATGAGTATCCGGCAGCCTCGAGGACCACATTTGATCGGCGGCTTGGCGTTTTGCGTAATGGCTGTTTTCTTTGTCATTCCACTGTTTTTTATGATCGTCGTCAGTTTCTATCAACCTGACCCTATGGGGTTCTACAAAGTTGATTTTGTTTGGGAAAACTACGCCAAGTTCTTTTCCAGTTTTTATTACAAGGTCTCGTGGCGTTCGCTGTATTCTGCCAGTCTTGGTGCGATTTTGGTTGTGGCTTTAGCTTTCCCGTTGGTTCTTGCCGTGTCCGATTTGGCCCGCAAATGGCAATTGTTTTGGATCGTCTTGCTGCTGTCATTGATGTGCTTTAGCGAGGTCATCATTGGCTTTGCATGGCTCATCTTATTTAGCGAAAGCGCTGGTCTGCCGCGCTTTTTGGAATGGCTGGGCCTATGGACCAATCCGCGATCCTTGTCCCCCAGTTTCGGGGCGATGATGGTGGGGTTTGTCTACCTTGGGTTTTCAATCGTTTCGCTGATCCTGTTTCCGTCTGTGGCACGACGGGATCGATCCATCGAAGAGGCCGCTGTGACCCTAGGCACGCCGCCCGCCATGGTATTTTTCAAAGTCTTGATCCCGACATTTCGCACATCCTTGATATCGGTCACGCTGACTATGTTCGTCTACTTGCTTGGCGTCTTTGTTATGCCCACGATGTTGGGCCGTCCTAAAGACTGGACGATGACCGTCATCATCAGTGACAAGGCGCTTGGGGATGCCAACTTGCCACTGGGGGCTGCGCTGGCTGTGGTGATGTTGGTCGTAACTGTAGTGGTTTTGCTGGTCTCTGCTTTGGCAACCAGAAGGCGGCTGACATGACCCAACTTCGCACTACTTTCCTGTGGGTCGTCGCCGCCTTGCTTATCGCCCCGTTTGTGATTGTTCTGGGTGTCTCAATCGGCGCGTCCAAAAACATCTCGTTCCCGCCCGACGGTTTTTCGGCGCAATGGTACACTGAACTGTTGACCCAAAAAGAATGGCTGCTTGCGCTGGGCAGGTCCCTTTTGATCGCTGTTTGTGCAGGCTTCATCGCGACCGTGCTTGCCTTGGCGATCAACTATGTCCTGTGGCGCACCGGATCAGGCTTTGCAAAGTTGACCTTCGCGCTGGGTCTTGGTCCGTTTCTATTGCCGCCGATTATTCTGGCCCTTGGGGCAAGCCTATTTTGGGCCGAAGTTGGCTGGTATGGTCGGATCGAGGCTACGATCATATCTCATGGAGTCTTCTTTGTGACGCTGCCGCTTGTTATCATCGCACGTGGCTTTGCAAGCCTAACTGACGAGGTTGTTGAGGCGGCTAAAACCATGGGAGCCACCCCGACACAGGTGTTTCGCACAGTCGTCTTACCCCTTTTGGCACCTTATGTACTGACCGGTTTTACCCTTGTCGCAATCATAAGTGTTAATGAATACCTCATTGCCAACATGATCTCGGGCTTTGTCGTAGAAACCTTGCCGATCAAAATCTTCAACAATGTGCGCTACGGCTATTCGCCGGTTGTCGCAGCGGCCTCGATGCTGTTCGTCGCCATCACTGTTGTGGGGTTGCTGATCTTGTCAAAAGTCACAGACTTGGTCGCCCTTTTTGGAACATCAAAGGACGCATGATATGACGGAACTGACGCGGCAAAACCTCAAAGACATTTTGCTCGGTGCTGTTATCCTTGGCGCGGGGGGCGGCGGTGATATCGACGAAGGCATGGCCCTCATTGATCAGTGTCTTGAGGCGGGTAAGACGTTTGATTTGGTATCCATCGATGACGTGCCCGACGACGCGCTGATCTGCACACCTTATTTGCTGGGCGCGATTTCCCCGATGACATTTGAGGAAGAAAGGCTGTATGCCGATCTGCCCACGGCTGACCGTCACCCAATGTTGCAGGCCTACGAAGAATTTCAAACGCACTTGGGCCAAGAGTTTTTTGGCACGACGGCGTGCGAATTGGGCGGATCAAACACGGCTGCTGCGTTTTTTCCAGCTGCGATGAACGGGCATAAGATTATCGACGCAGATCCCGCAGGCCGCGCTGTGCCAGAGATCACGCATTCAACCTATTATCTTGCAGGACTGCCAGCTGCACCCATTTACGCGGTGAACCAATTTGGCGAGTCGTTCCTGATAGACAAAGTCAAAGACGACCAACGCGCCGAAACGCTGGTGCGGGCCCTGTCGCAAGTCAGCCGCAATGATATCGCGGCAATCGATCACGCCCTGCCTATGGGCGTGCTGCGCGATGCTTTGATCCCGGGAACAATTTCCAAAGCTATGCATTTGGGCGAGATATGGCGCGAGAGTCTGGCTTCTGGGGGCCAGACGGCAACCGATGTGGCATCCGCGGGTAATGGCGCAGTGGTCTTTGAGGGGACTGTCGTGTCAGTCTCCTACAAAGCTGATCAAGGTTTTACGATTGGCCAAATTGATCTGGAAGGATTTGATGGCACGTCCCTTCGGGTCAGCGTCAAAAACGAAAATATGGCTTGCTGGCAAGACGGTGCTGTGATTGCCACTGTGCCAGACCTGATCTGCCTTTTTGATCTGAAAACTGGGGCCCCAATAGCAAATCCGGATTGCAAAAACGGCCAGCATGTCGCGGTGGTTATATTGCCTGCGCCTGCACCATTTTTGTCGCAAACTGGCTTGTCCATCTTTGGCCCAAAATACGCAGGAATTGATGCAGAATTCACAACGCCGCTGATCACGAACAAACATTCGCCTTCCTAAATTGGGCGGTGAGGTTGCACCTTGATGCAGGCCAGTGCACCCAATCCTGCGTCCCAGAAACAAATTGCAAACCCAATTCTTCGTGCCATAGTTGAGGATGACCAAGATATTGAGTGTCCCTTGAGGCACGCAAGACCACCGGTCTCAGACATAACAAAAAACATAAACAACACTAAAAAGGGAGGATCAGATGATGATCTCTAGATTTAAAACAGCGGCCCTCAGTGCAGCCTTCGCACTTGGTCTTGCTGGCGGTGCGGTAGCACAAGACATTCAGTTTTTCTCAATCGGGACTGGCGGCACATCTTTCACATACTATCCCGTGGGTGGTGTGATCGCCAACGCGATTTCCAAGCCTCCGGGATCGCGCGAATGCGGGCAAGGCGGGTCGTGTGGCGTAGACGGGCTGATTGCCTCTGCCGTATCTTCGCGTGGCTCTGTCGACAATATCAACGCGATTTTGTCTGGTCTGCGGAACTCGGGCTTTGCTCAATCCGATGTGGCCTATTGGTCCTATACCGGCACCGGCACACGTGAAGGCGAAGAGCCTGCTACAGAACTGCGCACAATTGCGGCCCTGTTTGAAGAGCACATTCACCTCGTTGCTTTGGCCGACAGCGGGATCACTTCTGTGGCTGATCTGGCCGGCAAAACCGTATCTTTGGACGAGCCGGGTTCGGGCACTTTCGTAGACGCTACGCTGATCCTTGAGGCCAATGGCCTGAGTATTGAGGACGTGAATGCCGAAGCCCTCAAAGGCAATGCTGCCTCCGAGGCGCTGCGCAACGGCAAGATTGATGCGTTCTTTGTTGTCGCAGGCTACCCAACAGGTGGCATTGTCGAATTGGCCTCCGCTGCAGACATCACACTGGTGCCAATCACAGGCCCCGGTGCCGAGGCACTGACCAGTAAGTATGGCTTCTTTGCCCAGTCTGACATTCCGGGCGGCACTTATGAGGGTATCGACACTGTGTCGACTGTCTCTGTAGGCGCGCAGTGGTACACATCCGCCAAAGAGGACGAAGAGCTGATCTACAACATCACAGCAGCCCTTTGGAATGACGAAAGCCGTCGTTTGCTGGACGTAGGCCATGCCAAAGGCGCAAGCATCACACCAGAAACTGCCCTTGCTGGTATCGGTGTGCCGTTGCACCCAGGTGCCGAGCGTTTCTACCGCGAAGCAGGTCTGCTTGAGTAAGCCAACCTTACCCAAAAAGGGGCCCCGTCAGACGGGTTGGGCCCCTTTTCACTAAACACCAAGCAACACAAAGGCCGGGCAAATGAGCGACCAAGAGCTAAGTCAAGAAGAGCTTGCCGCCATTGAGCGCAAATACGATTCCGAGTCTGCATTCCGACCCACCGGGGCCAAGGCAGGCATGGTGATTTCGGCGGCCTTGGTGGCAATGACCCTCTATCACATTTATCAATCTGGCTTTGGCACGACGAATGAATTGATGCGCTTTGGCGTGCACTTGGCCTTTGTTTTGGGCCTGACGTTTCTGTTGTTTTCATGGCGCCGTAGCAGCAGCCTCGAGGTGCCTGCAAACACTTGGTATCGTTACGACGGTGTGAATATCGTCGATCTGGTTTTGGCACTTTTGGCGGTTGCGGCCGCCATGTACCTGCCGCTGTTGCCCTTGGATGTGGCCGCTGCCCGTGCGGGCAATCCCAACACGATGGACACCTTTATGGGGTCTGTTGTTTTGCTGTTCACCCTTGAGGCGGCGCGCAGGTCTATTGGGCCCACGCTGCCTGCAATTGCGCTAATCTTCGTGCTTTATGCTATCTTTGGCCGCTATGCGCCGGGGCCTTTGATCCACGCCGGTGTGTCTTGGGCAGGCTTTGTCGACGGGATTTACGGATCTCAAGGTATCTACGGTATCGCCATTGGTGCGATGGCCAAATATGTATTCCTTTTTGTGGTCTTTGGCGTTCTTGCGACGCGCATTGGCCTTGGTGCGCTGTTCATCGATTTGGCCACGGCCATCGCCGGTCGCTATTCAGGTGGACCTGCCAAAGTGGCGATTTGCGCCTCGGCCTTTATGGGGTCGATCTCGGGCTCGTCTATTGCAAACACAGTGACCACGGGATCGCTGACTATCCCTGCGATGAAACGCGTGGGCTATCCGCCGCATTTCTCTGGCGCGGTCGAGGCCACGGCCTCAACAGGCGGTCAGATCACCCCACCGGTCATGGGCGCTGCGGCTTTTATCATGGTGGATTATCTGAACATTCCCCTGCGCGACGTACTGGCCGCGGCGCTGTTTCCTGCGCTGCTGCACTATTTTGGCATTTTCGTGATGGTCCACCTAGAGGCCAAAAAGCTGGGCCTGCGCGGCCTGCGCGCCGAAGAACTGCCCAAAGCACTGCTGGTGCTCAAGGAACACTGGATGTCGGTCGTGCCGTTGTTTGTCCTGCTCTACGCGATTTTTTCGGGACGCACGCCTGATTTTGCGGGCGTCTATGCAATCATCGCCTGCGTCGTTATCGGCTTTCTAAAACCCAACAATCGCCTCACGTTCCCAGACCTCTATCAGGCCTTGGCCACGGGTGCGCGTAACACAATTGCTATCGGGACAGCGGCGGCCTGCGTGGGGATCATCGTTGGTGTCATCACACTGTCTGGATCGGGGTTCCGCATTGGTGCAATTGTCATCACCACAGCCAATGATTTTGCTGCGTTCTTTGCGGCCCTTCCTTTGTTCAACTACTTTGACTTGCAGCAATGGGCGCTGTTTTTCTCGCTGGTCTTGGTGGCTGTTGCCTGCATCGTGATGGGCGCAGGGGTGCCAACCACGGCAACCTATATCATCTTGGTGTCGGTCACGGGCGGGGCGTTTCAGATCCTTGGTGTAGAACCTTTGGTCGCGCATTTCTTTGTGTTCTACTACGGGGTTTTGGCCGATATCACGCCGCCTGTTGCACTGGCTGCTTATGCCGCGGCTGGGATCGCTGGATCCAATCCGTTCAAGACAGGCAACACTGCGTTCCGGTTGGGCATCGCCAAGGCACTGGTGCCGTTTGTTTTTGTTTATTCGCCTGCACTGTTGCTGGTGGCAGACGGGTTCACATGGGCCGCCTTCACCATCACACTGGCTGGGGCCATGATGGGGATCGCATCGCTTGGCGTTGCGTTTTCTGGCTACTTTATTGCACCAATGGGCAAGCCCGAGCGCTATTGGATCGCCATGGTGTCGCTGTTGTTCATCGCACCAGGATTGCTGACCTTTGCCATTGGCGCCGTGTTGTTGGTCCCAGTGATTTTGCTGCAATTTCGCGCGCGCAAAGCAGCACAACTGACAGGTTAACCGGGAAATAGAATTTTGGCAGCAAGGCGACATCACATATGTGATCAACAGCGCGCCAGATAGCCACGCCATGCGGTTTGTCGAGGACCATAGACCCTGTGCGCCGTCCATGGCATGGCGTGTTGTGGATACCAAACACGCCTATGATCACGCGGTTAAAAATGGGGCGACACCCTACACCGGCACCGACAAAACCATGGAGGTGCCCACGATCGGTGGCATCGATGGCTTTGGGGAAGGCAAGTTCAAAGCTCTCTTTGAAAGCATCGAAGCCGATCAACTTGAACGCGGTGTTGATAAGGCCAGCTAGGTTTTGGGTAATTTCACGGTATACAGGTTTGTTTTGTCCAAATAATTTGTCCCAAGGGGAATCGTTTGGGGGACATATGGACGAATACTGCGCGGACGTTGCCCATTTGGGCCATGTTGAGGTCCTGACGGATCGGTTCGACGAAAGCTTGGACTTCTTTACCCGTGTCTACGGCCTCACGATCAGTGGCCAGCAAGGGGACAGCACCTATCTACGCGCCTTCGATGATTACGAATATCACACCCTGAAACTTACAGCAGCAAAGACCACAGGCGTTGGCCACATAGGCTACCGTGTGGCCTCACAGGCGGCCCTTGATCGCCGAGTGACCGCGATTGAAGCCTCTCCCTATACGACCCATGGCTGGGTTGAGGGCGATTTGGGGCATGGCCGTGCGTTTCGTTTTGAAGATCCCTTTGGGCATATCTTTGAACTTTATTGGGACACAAATCGCTATCAAGCCCCCCCGGACGAAGCGCCGGCACTGAAAAACCTCGCACAGCGCTATCACGGGCGTGGCTGCTGTCCTCGCAGATTGGATCACCTCAACCTGCTGGCCGACGATGTCACTGCTTTTCGCGATTTTATGGTGACCTGCCTTGGCAGTCGCGTCACCGAGCAAATCCAGTTGGACAACGGGCGCCTTGGGGGATGTTGGTTTACGGTCAACAACAAAACCTATGATCTTGCTTGTACCGAAGAACACGGTGGCGGGCAGGGCCGCTTTCATCACGTGACCTATGCTGTTGATCAGCGTGAGGATATTCTACGCGCCGCTGATATCTTTCTTGAAAACGGGGTCCATATCGAAACGGGTCCGCACAAACACGCAATCCAAGGCACTTTTTTCCTGTATGTGTGGGAACCTGCGGGCAACCGGGTAGAGTTGGCCAATGCGGGTGCGCGGTTGATCCTCGCGCCCGACTGGGAAACCGTTACTTGGACGGAAACAGAACGCAAAAAGGGGCAGGCGTGGGGGCTGAAAACCATCGAAAGCTTCCACACGCATGGGACGCCGCCTGTGCCCAAACCGCCCCATAAGACGGAGATCTAGCGCCATGTCTGACCCCCAAACAGCCCTCGTGATCAGTGCCCATTCTGCCGATTTTGTCTGGCGCTGTGGCGGGGCGATTGCGCTGCATCAATCCAAAGGCGTCGAAGTGACTGTGGTTTGTCTCAGTTATGGAGAACGGGGCGAAAGCGCCAAGCTGTGGAAGCAAAAGGGCATGACCCTTGATAAGGTCAAAACTGAACGCCGCAAGGAAGCGGAGGCTGCCGCAAGCGCCTTGGATGTGCATGACATACAGTTCTTTGATGTAGGAGATTACCCTTTGGATCTGGGGCGCGAGACCCAAGACCGTATGGTGGATGTCATTCGCGCGGTTCAGCCCAAGTGGATGATGAGCCATTCGAAATGGGACCCGTATAATACCGATCATATGTACACGACCGACTTTGCGCTGACCTGTCGGATGATGGCCCAAGCATGGGGACATAATCCCGGTCAAAAAGTGCTGGGCGCGCCGCAGCTTTACTTGTTTGAACCCCACCAAACCGAGCAAATGGAATGGAAACCAAACGTTTTTCTCGATATCTCCGAGGTTTGGGATAAAAAGCGGGCTGCCATCGAATGTATGCAAGGCCAAGAACACCTTTGGGATTATTACACCAATGTCGCCGAAAACCGGGGCAATCATTTCCGCAGAAATTCGGGTGGAATGGCCGGGGGGCGCAAAGCCACCCATGCCGAAGGTTTCCAAATGGTCTTTCCCCAAACCGTGGATGAGCTGGTATGACAATTCCCCCTACGCGATCTGGTGTTGTCGTCCAAAACATTGAACGTGCTGACCCCGACATCATCAAAAGGCTGGGGTCAGCTGGGGTTGCTACAGTGCACGAGGCCCAAGGGCGCACCGGCCTGATGTCGTCCAAGATGCGGCCCATTCAGCAGGATTTTGGCACGGCTGGATCTGCTGTGACGATTTCAGCCCCGCCGGGTGACAACTGGATGATCCACGTGGCGATTGAGCAATTGCAAGAGGGCGATATCCTTGTTTTGGCCCCTACATCGCCCTGCGATATGGGGTATTTTGGCGATCTGCTGGCAACCTCGGCGATGGCGCGCGGATGCAAGGCTTTGATCATCGACGCAGGCACCCGCGATACCCGAGATCTGCGAAAGATGGGCTTTGCGGTTTGGTCGACGGCTATCTCGGCCCAAGGCACGATCAAGGCTACTTTGGGCGCGGTCAATGTGCCGATTATTTGCGCAGGCGTAGGCGTTAATCCTGGTGATATCGTCGTGGCGGATGATGATGGCGTTTGCGTCGTGCCTCGCGAAAATGCACCTGCTGTGATGGACGCCACACAAAAGCGC
Organism: Algirhabdus cladophorae; assembly: GCF_044772865.1. Classification (GTDB taxonomy): domain Bacteria; phylum Pseudomonadota; class Alphaproteobacteria; order Rhodobacterales; family Rhodobacteraceae; genus Algirhabdus; species Algirhabdus cladophorae. The sequence goes on along the minus strand of NZ_CP173029.1, from coordinate 2,934,726 downwards.
CTCGATGCAGAGGATGAAAAACGTCGCCGTTTTGCGGCTGGTGAGTTGGGTTTGGACATCTATGATTTCCGGCCGGTCCTTGCCAAAAAAGGCCTGACCTATGAATGACGGCACGCGCGTCATGTGGATGCGCGGCGGAACCTCTAAAGGTGGCTATTTTCTAGCATCTGATTTGCCCACGGATCCAACGCAGCGCGATCGTCTTTTGTTGCAGGCTTTTGGGTCCCCCGACCCGCGTCAAATCGATGGGATGGGGGGCGCGGATCCGCTGACATCCAAAGCTGCCATTGTCCAAAAATCCCAAAGGCCCGGCGTTGATGTCGACTACTTGTTTTTGCAGGTGTTTGTGGACAAACCGCTTGTGACGGACGCGCAAAATTGCGGCAATATCCTTGCTGGGGTTGGACCATTTGCGATTGAGCGGGGGCTGGTCGCGGCCCGCAATGGGGAAACACCTGTTACGATCTATATGGAAAATACCGGGCAGATTGCCGTAGCACGTGTGCAGACGCCTGATGGCGCGGTCAGCTACAAGGGGGCTGCGAAAATTGATGGCGTGCCTGGCGGCGCGGCTGCCGTGCCAATTGAATTTCGGGACACGGCGGGGTCTACTTGTGGCGCCCTTTTTCCAACGGGTTCACCAAGTGATACCTTAGACGGCATAGAGGTAACGCTGATCGATAATGGCATGCCTTGTGTGGTGATACGCGCCGCTGATTTGGGCCTGACAGGGGCCGAAGCGCCGGACGCCCTAGAGGCCGACAGCGCGTTACGCGAGCGTCTGGAAACACTGCGTACATTGGCTGGCCCTATGATGAACCTTGGCGATATTTCTCAGAAATCTGTCCCCAAGATGACCTTGGTCAGCGCGCCCCGCGCAGGTGGTACAATTTCCACGCGAACCTTTATCCCGCACCGCTGCCACAAGACCATCGGCGTGCTCGGGGCCGTTAGTGTGGCGACGGCCTGTTTGACGCTGGGGGCGGTTGGTCACGACCTTGCGCAAGTGCCGGAAGGCGATCCCAAGGCACTATCGATTGAGCATCCCACGGGCGAAATGACAGTTGTCGGGCATATGGAGAACGGGATGGTCACACGCGCAGAAGTGCTCAGAACGGCCCGCAAACTAATGGATGGGTTGCTCTTTTAGGGCAGGGTGCTGATTGATCATAGACTTGGGGAACGCATGACACGAACATATGGAATTACCGGTGTGGCCAGTGGCATTGGCGCGGCTTTGGCCCAAGTCCTCAAGGCTCAAGGCAACAGAGTTGTTGGCTATGATCTGCTCGAAACGTATGAGAATGTCGATCACTTTGTCCCGCTGGATTTGGCTGATAAGGCTTCGATCCGTTCCGCCGCTATGGCAACACCTTGGATGTTGGACGGGTTGTGTAACAACGCGGGTCTGCCACCTGTGGCGGATCAAGCAGCGAAAATTCTGCAAGTGAATTTTACTGGCACGCGGGGCTTTACGCAGGCAATGATGCCGCATCTAAATGCGGGCGCGTCGCTTGTGAACATGGCGTCCCGTGCGGGCCATAAATGGCACAACAACCTTGATCAGATCAAACGCCTCGCTGGATTGCAGCAATTGGAACAGATCGCGCGGTTTGTCGACGATGAAGCCATTGATCCAACGCGGGCCTATAACCTGTCAAAAGAGGCTGTTTTACTTTGGACCCTGTCGATGACCGAGGAGATGGTGCACCGCGACATTCGGGTCAATTCCCTCAGCCCGGGGGGGATTGCGACAGGCATTCTTGACGATTTCAAGAAGGCCTTTGGCATGCAAATGGCCAAAAACGTCGAGCGGGCTGGGCGTGTCGGAACACCCGAAGAGGTAGCGAAAATAGCGGCCTTCGTTTTGTCGCCGGACAGTCATTGGCTCAAAGGGGCCGATATTTCTATCGACGGCGGCATGGGGGCGTTCAATATGACAGATGCTTTGGGTTTGGCTGTCATGCTTGGCCCAGACAAAGGCGGAACAGCATGACGATTTTATTGCTGACTTCTATTTCTGTTCGGGCAAGGTGATACTTGATCCCCAACTGGGTTTCGCGAAGTTACGCGCAGTGTGACCCGTTGGGTCCCATCCTCAAAGCGATCTTTGTCTCACAGCTTGCTGAAAGAACGTGGACAAAGCATGATCTCAGCCCATTTCTTCGGATGTTGGGATCCCAAAGCTATAAAAGATTCTACTGGACTAGTGGCTTTAGGAAAATTTTTCCTTGATTTGGGATCCTCAAGCTGTGTTTATTGAATGAAATGATGAGGGAGTCGGGGCGTACGCACGTCGGTTTTCTATTTTGGGATCCCAAAGCGCGGCGCGCGCGGAATTGCCGAAATACGACTTTGACGTTTCTGGCGTGGCCAGAAGGCGCGTCTTCCAGACACTGCAGAGGGGCACAGAAATGGACGGTCATACAGACATTAAAACACTAGAGCATTTCATTGGGGGTGCTTGGGTTGGGGCGTCTGGTGGGGAGACGTTCGAGGTTTTGAACCCGTTGGACGACAGCCATTACGTGCATGCCGCCAAAGGAACGGGTGCGGATGTTCGGGCAGCGGTTGCTGCGGCGAAGGCGGCGTTCACCAATTACAAAGAGACCACGCCAACAGAGCGCGAGCGCTGGCTCTTGCGCATCGCAGAGATCATGGAGGCCCGCCAAAAAGACCTGATCGATTGCTTGATAGACGAGATCGGATCGCCTGTGCAAAAGGCGATGTTCGAATTTACCAAAGGCCTGACAATGCTGCGCGCCGCCGCAGGCATGTGCCGCAATGTGCGCGGCGAGACAATTCCGTCCGACCGGCCCGGCACGTTCTCGATGTCGATCCGCGAGCCTCTGGGCGTCGTCGCTGTCATCACGCCGTTCAATGTGCCTTTGATCAAAACCACGCGGCTGGTGGCCAACGCACTGGCTGTGGGCAACACAGTGGTGCATTTGCCATCGGAAATGGCCCCGCATCTGAGCATTCTTTTTGCGGAAATCGTAGCAGAGGCAGGCGTGCCAGCAGGGGCCTACAACGTGGTCACAGGGCTTGGCGTCGAGATCGGCGATGACCTAACCGGCCATGCGGATGTGGATTTTGTCACTTTTACTGGCTCGACCGTTGTGGGTCAGCACATCAACGAGATTTGCGCCAAAAACAAGACGCCAGCGACCCTCGAGTTGGGCGGCAAAAGCGCCACCTTGGTGATGGCCGACGCGGATCTGGACACGGTGATGCCGCTGGCTGCGCGTTCGATCTTTATGTTCGGCGGTCAGGCCTGTATCGGCTCCAGCCGGTTCTATGTGGAACGGCCGATTTACAATGAATTCGTCAAGCGTTTTTCGATGATTGCAGGCAAAGTTGGCATGGGTGATCTGCGCGATCCGGCAACGGTGATCGCACCGATTATTTCCCAGCGTCAGCGCCAGCGGGTCAAAGATCACATCGCCGATGCCGTGGCCAAAGGCGCGCATGTGGCAGCCGGCGGTGCCTTTGAAGGCAACCGCTGTCAGCCGACGTTGCTGACCGATGTGAGCGAGACAATGACGGTGTGCAAAACCGAAACCTTTGGGCCGGTCACATCGATCTATCCTATTGATAGTTATGAAGAAGGTCTGGAGAAGGCCAACGACAGCGAATACGGTCTGTCCTCGGCGATCTTTACCAAAAACATCGACCGCGCCTTCCACTTTGCCCGCAACATTAACGCCGGAATGTGCCACATCAACGGCCCTACAATCCACGACGAAGCCCATGTGCCCTTTGGCGGCAATGGCGAAAGCGGCGTGGGCCGAGAAGGCACCGACGCCGACCTCGAGGCAATGACCGAACTCAAATGGGTGACAGTGCAGTTATGACCTTTACGCTTTACCATCATGGATCGTCTGTTTGTGCAGCCAAAGTACGCTTTGCAATGGCCGAAAAAGGCATCGACTGGAACGGCGAATACATTGATATCTTGGCAGGCGAACAATTTGAGCCGGAGTATCTCAAGATCAATCCCAAGGCTGTTGTGCCAACCTTGGTGCACGATGATCTGATCATCACCGACAGCACGGTTATTGTTGAATACCTTGATCATATTATGCCAGAAAATTCTGTGCATCCCGCTGATCCATGGGAACGCGCGCAGGTGCGTTACTGGACCAAAGCAGTGGACGAGGATCTGCATCCTGCCTGCGGGGCCATGACCTTTCTGTGTTCGCATCGCCATACGGTTTTGCGCAAGCTGGGTAAGGAGGGCGCGGAAAAGTTCCTGGCCTCAACCCCGGAATTCTCGGTCACGTCTGATTGGAAAAGCTTCAAGGATTCCATTGTGCGCTACGGCTTCGAAGCCCCTGGTGCCGTTGAGAAGGTCAGGCTCTATGACAATTATCTGGCCAAAATGGATACGGCGCTGGACGGCAATGACTGGCTGGTCGGCAACAAATTCTCGATCGCTGATATCGCTTTGACGCCCTATGTGAACCGCTTGGCGATGATGTCGATGCGGGGCATGTGGGAAGGCGGGCGTCTTCCTAATGTGGATCGCTGGTTCAAGGCTGTCGAGAGGCATCCGCACTTTAAAACCAGTTTCATCGACTGGGTGCCCGAAGATCTGACAAACGATCTGCGCGACAACGGCGCCATGAGCTGGCCCGAAGTTGCAAAAATTCTGAAAATTGAAATCTAAGACAGCCCCGCGGACGACGGGGTTCGCAGGCAAACAAAAAGGGAGGCTTCCATGGGAAGATTGGATGGGAAAACAGCCGTAATTACAGGTTCTGGACGTGGTATTGGGGCGGCAATGGCCCTGCGTATGGCGCAAGAAGGGGCCAAAGTTGTGGTCACCGACGTGTTGGACACCGCAGGCACAGTTGCCAGCATTACGGATGCAGGCGGCACGTCCATGGGCATGACTGTCGATGTGACTTCGGACGAAAGCCTGGCGGCGATGGTCGAGGCCACCGAAAAAGAGTTCGGCTCATTGGATATTCTCGTCAACAATGCCTCGATCTTTGCGGCGCTTCAGCCAAAGCCGTTTATGCAAATCGACAACGACGAATTTGACAAGGTAATGACTGTAAACGCCCGCGGCGTGCATCAGGCCTGCAAAGCGGTGGTGCCAGCGATGCTGCGCGCGGGTGGCGGCAAGATCGTCAACATCGCATCGGGGACCTTCTATTATGGCCCTCCCGGTCTGTCGCATTACACGGCGTCTAAAGGCGCTGTGATTGCCTTGACCCGTGGTTTTGGCCGTGAGCTGGGCGACAAAAACATCCAAATCAATGCGATTGCGCCAGGCCTGACTGAAAGCGAAGCGTTGCAAGGTCACGCAGGCTTTGATCCCGCGCGCGGTCCAACTGTGGCCAGCCGTTCGATCAAACGCGAAATGGTTCCAGAGGATCTTATGGGGTCGCTGCTATATCTGATCACGCCTGACAGTGATTTCGTAACGGGCCAGACCTTGAATGTAGATGGCGGGAAAGTGAACCTTTAATCTTGTGACCAGAGACACTTCAAATGACTCACTGTGGCGCCGCGCGATCCCCTCTGGATCAGGCGTCATGGCTATTAAGGCCTAGAATGCAATCAGATGTCAGATCGTAAAAATATCCTCTTCATCATGTGTGACCAGCTGCGATATGACTATTTGTCGTGTGCCGGTCACAAGACGTTGCAAACGCCAAACATAGATGCCTTGGCGGCGCGCGGCGTGCGATTTTCTAACACCTATGTACAGTCCCCGATCTGTGGCCCCAGCCGGATGAGCTTTTACACTGGCCGTTATGTGTCCTCCCACGGTGCGACGGGCAATTTTGTCCCACTGCGTGTGGGCGAACACAACATCGGCGATCATTTGAAACCTTTGGGCATGCGCCCGGTGCTGGTCGGCAAAACCCATATGATCGCGGATCAAGAGGGCATGAAACGGCTTGGGATCGATCCCACCAGCGAAATAGGGGTGCATCATGCTCAAGCAGGGTTTGAACCTTATGAACGCGATGACGGGATCCACCCGGATTTGGTCCTAAAGCCCGGGGTAAAGTATAACGAATACCTCAAAGAACGCGGCTATGACGGGCACAAAAACCCGTGGCATTGGGCGGCAAACGCTACAGAGGGGGCTGAGGCCCCGCGATCTGGCTTTTTTAATGATGTGGCAAACCAGCCCGCGCGGGTGACGGACGAAGAATCCGAGACACCCTATATGACGAGGCGCGCAATGCAGTTCTTGGCAGAGGACGACGGGGAAACACCCTGGCTGTTGCATCTGAGCTATATCAAACCGCATTGGCCCTACATCGCACCAGCGCCATATCATGACATGTATGGCCCGTCAGACGTCCAACCGGTACACCGATCCGAGGTCGAGTGCGAGGATCCAAACCCGCTGGCCAAGCTCTATCAGGAACGCATTAGCGCGCGTACTTTTTCGAATGACGAACGCCGCGAGGCGACCATTCCGGCCTACATGGGGTTGATCAAACAAATCGATGATCAACTTGGTATTCTGTTCAAGTTCATGGAAGAGCGTGGGCAGTTGGACAATACGATGATCGTGTTCACCTCGGATCATGGGGATTACTTTGGCGACCACTGGATGGGCGACAAGGATTTCTTCCACAATCCAGCGGTCAAAGTGCCTTTGATCATCGCCGATCCCGATCCCGCCTTTGATGCAACACGTGGCACCGTGAACGATAGGTTTGTTGAGGCGATTGATATCGTCCCAACCTTTATCGAACGCGCGGGCGGCACGGTGCCTGAACATATTATCGATGGCCGGTCTTTGATGCCGCTATTGCGCGGCGAAGATGTGGCGTGGCGTGACTATGTGATCAGCGAATACGACTATTTCATGCAACCTTTCAGCCCCAAAACCGGGCGCGTGCCGCTGGAGTGCCGGACGTACATGATCGCAAATTCCGAATGGAAATACATTCACGCGCCGGGGTATTCGCCAATGCTGTTTGATCTGACGAATGACCCGGACGAGTTTGTCGATCTGGGCCGGGATCCAAAGTTTGAGGATGCGCGCAAGACGATGCACTACGCGCTGGCCGACTGGTCGCTTCAATACCGGCAACGGGAAACAGTCTCGGAAGAACGGGCAGGCCAAATGGTGGGTCTTGAGGACAAATTTGGCGTTTTGATAGGGTATTGGGACGAAAACGACATCGAACCACCGGCCCAGATGCCGGACTACGCATCTGGATTGGAGAACGGCTAACCTTTCGGAAGAAAAGGACAGCCAAACATCACGAAATTGATCAAATGGGAGGAAACTATGATCAAAAAACTTTTGGGAGCCGGCATCGCGCTGGGCCTTATGGCCAGCACAGCTACCGCGCAATCTGTTCTGACAGCCGAAACAGGTCCGGCGGGCACAGTGCCCTTTACGGCCTTGACCACGCTTGCTGAAATCGCATCAGCCGAGGGTATTGCGAATTTTCAGGTGGCCGATGGTCAGACCCTGACAAACTCGCTGCAAAACGTGGCCGAGGGCAAAACTGACGTCTCTAGCGCGCCATTGATCCTGACGTTCTTGATGTCTCGTGGTGCAGGCCCTTACGCGAACCTTGGCGCAGAAGCCGGTGCTGACCTGATCAGCAACGTTCAAGTACTGCATACCTTCAACTATGGCGGCTTTGGCCTTTATGCCTATGACAGCACTGGCTTGTCCGGCTGGGACGACGTTGCTGGAAAAACAATTCTGAACGGTCCACCACGTGGCGCCGCTTTGACGAATGACCGTCAAATCCTTCAGTTCGTAACAGGGTTTGAGGACGGCAAAGACTACACCGGCCTTCAGGTCAATTGGGGCCAAATGCCCAAAACAATCTCAGACGGCTCCGCTGACGCTATGATGCTGCCGATCACATTCCCAGACGCGCGTATCACGCGATCCTTGGCTGCGGGTAACATGACCCTGTGGTCGGTCCCAAAGGATATCTGGGAAAGTGAAGGCATGCAGAAATACATCAAAAGCCCTGGCACTGCTGGTGTCGTCTTTGATCTTGCTGATGTGGCCCCTCAAGAAGGTTTGACCATCGTTAGCGAAGATGGAATTTGGCGCAGCCCGACAACAGTTGGCGCAGAAGTCGTGAACAAAAGCATGGACTTTGACACTGCTAAAGCTCTGACAGCAGCCATTATCGCCAACACCGACACTTTCCTCAACAAAACGCCATTTATGGCGACTACAAATATAGGCGTCGTTGGCTTTGGTATGTGTGGTGCGGTTCCGGTCAAATACCATCCCGGTGCCGTTGCGGCCTATGAAGAAGCAGGCACTCCTGTGCCCGACTGCGCCAAACCTTAGGCCTGACACTGCGCGACTAAATGCTTTGATTGGGCCGCACGGTGATGCGGCCCGTCTTACACTTGACGGGTGAGGGAACCACAATGGCACACACGAATGACGCCCCGCAGGCCTCGATAAGTCTGGCGCGACGGCTGGTCTATGGGCTGTCTGTATTCTTTGTCATTCTTGGAATGGTAAATGCGATGCCGGGTATTCCTGGTGTCGATCAGTGGTTCAAAGACATCACCGGCAACCCGCATTTTGTGATCCGCAAATATCCGTTTGAGTACTATTACCCCTTTGCCTTTTCGCTGATGATGCTGATCGTTGTTTTGCATCATTCCATGTGGAACGCTTGGAAAGACAAGGCCCCGCTGAGGCGCGGTTTTGGGCTGTTTATGGATGTGGCCTTGTTGCTCATGGCTTTCACCATTTCGATCACTTACCTGATCGAGATCGATAGCGTGTGCTTGATTGACCAGTTCACTGGGGATCGGGCCCGGATGATTTCCGACAGTCTCAAGATTGAGATCGAGAACGCGGCCCTTTTCGGCCTGCCAGAACCCACCACAGTGGACGATCCCAAATGCCTGAACACAACCGGGCCTTGGTTGGTGTTAATCATCGGTTTGGCCATCGTCACCTTCCTCGCCTACAACATTAAAGTCTGGGGTTTGCCGCTGGTTTTGGTCGCGATTTTAGTGGCGGCCTACACCATTGGTACGGTCCTTATTTGGTACTTTTATGGCGCCGAAGACATCAACAAATACCTTGTGACCAAAATCGGTGGTGAGCCGCGCATGCTGTCTGACGGCAGGCCGCGCATGCACGATATTTTGGTCAATAACGCGTCCGGGCTTTTGGGCCGCTTTATGGATATCATCCTCAATGAGATCTTTCCCTACTTGATATTGGGCGCGCTCTTTGGGGCCTCTGCAGGGGGCAAATCCCTGATCAAGGTCGCGTTCCGTTGGACCCGAAAACTGGCTGGCGGCCCGGCGCATGCGGCGATTGTATCCTCGGCGATGTTTGGCACCATTTCTGGTGGGCCCATCGTCAATGTCTTGTCGACTGGGGTGCTGACAATCCCGATGATGATCAAACGCGGGTTTTCCAAAGTCTTTGCTGGCGGGATGGAGGCTGCGGCCTCCTCCGGTGGATCGATCATGCCGCCTGTGATGGGGGTGGCTGCGTTTATCTTGGCGGCCTTAACAGGTGTGCCCTACAGCGAAGTGATCATTGCGGCGATCATTCCCGCCGTTGCCTATTTTCTATGTCTGTTTCTGGCCGTAATGTTTCAGGCGCGCCGTCAAAAGATCACGCCGATTGGCGAGCTGACCGAAGACATGACCATAGATCGTCAGGATGTTTTGAACCTTGTGATGATCTTCTTGCCGATCCTGATCATCCTCTTTTTGCTTTTGACCAGCAAAGAAAACATTGGCTGCGGCATCTTTGGCGGCCTTATGGGTGCCGAACGTCTGTTCTTGGACGACGGCACGTGTCGGGTACAAAGCCTGTCGTGGACTTTACAACTGATCCAGAATGCTGCGGGCGATGCGGGCAGTGCGGGCTGGTGGGCCGTGATCGTCTTGTGCTTTGTCCTGTTTTTGGACCCAGATATGCGGGCAAAACCGAGCAAACTGTTCAAATCCTTTTCCGAAGCAGGCATATTGATTGCCACGCTTTACCTGATGTTCTTGGCCGTTTCGATCATCGACTTCTGTCTGAAGTTCACAGGCATGCCATTCTTTATCTCGCTGGATGTTCTGCAATGGTTGCAGAGCCTCGATTTGGGCGCTGAAGGCTCGACCCTGTTCCAGTTTCTTGCTCTGTTCGTGACCATGCTCTTGGCGGTTTTGCTGGGCATGGGAATGCCTGCGGTGCCCGCCTATATCAATGTGGCGCTGTTGATGGGACCAATGCTGGCGGGGCTCGGGATTTCCATGTTTTCGGCTCATATGTTCATCTTCTATTTCGCCGTGGCATCTGCCATCACGCCACCTGTGGCGCTGGCGGCATTCGCAGCGGCGACCATCACCAAGGCCGAACCGATGGCCACAGGGTTTGCCGCTGTGCGGGTTGGGATCGTGATGTTTGTGATCCCCTTCGTCTTTGCGCTGTATCCTGAAGTATTGTTGATTGAGGCTGCTGTAATCGATCCGACCACCAGTGAAGGGGCTGCGATCAAGTATATTCCCGGCTATGATGGTCAGGTCGATTGGGGGGCTCTTGGCGTGTTGCTTTTGCGACTTTTGCTGGCGCTCTACCTGCTGGCCAGTGCGCTGTCGCGCTTTGATCGCACGGCTTTGCCTATGTGGGATGTGGGGCTGCGCCTCGGGCTGGCGGTTTTGATCATGCTAAAAGCCCCGACAATCTGGGCCGTAGCGTTGGTCGTAGCACTGATCTGGTTGGTGCTGCACTTTGTCAAAAGCAAATCCACGCCAGTGGCCGGAACAGCCTAGGCTAGACCTGCTTCATGTGGCCAGAACTGTCTCGGGCGATGTAAAGCCCGACCAAGATCAACGGAAAGGCGATCATCATGGCGGGGGTGATCCGATCCCCCAATAGCGTGACACCAAAGACATTGACCAAAATGATGCCCACATAGGCATTTGGAGCCAGAAAAACCGGCCCCTTTCTACGGATCAGATAGAAGCGGATGGAATAGGCGATGGCGGTCGATAGGATCGATACGCCGAGCAATCCGATCCAAGCACGCACCGAAGGTGGATCGCCTTCAAAGACTGACAAAAACGGTATCATCCCAAAGACTGATGCGACCAAGGCGCTGGCGCCAACCATCGACACCGGATGCACCTTGGGCATCAGCCGCATCGCAATAGCTGCAGAGGCAAAACACGCGACTGCCCCTAATGTGGCCAGCATCGGAAGTGCATGTTCCGGTCCCGTGGCCTCGACCCATTTGGTAGGTTCGGTGATCACCAGCAAACCCAAAAACCCAATCCCCAAACCGAGCAATTTTTGCCGCGATATTTTGGCCCCCAGAAAAATTGACGACAGTGCAATCGTGGCCAGTGGGATCAACGAATACAATGCGCCTACGACGTTAGAGGGCAGCCTTAAAAGGCCGTAGGTCGTCAGTGATATTGGGACTGCGAAATTCATCAAGCCAAGGACCACCGCCCATTTCCAAAACCACAGTTTGCGCGGCAAGCCATCGCCAAACCAAAAGGCAATGGGAATAAGAACGATCGCCCCAAGGACCAGTCGTCCGCCAGCGGCTTGGACCAAAGTGAACCCTTCCAGAGAGATCTTCACAAAAACAAACGACAGGCTCATGCAAATGGCCATGACCGCAAAGGCGACCCGGGCCCGGTAGTCTGGTGTTTGGTCGATTTGGTTTGCTGGATTGCTCATGATCGCAAGAACCTTTTGCGCCCGATTTGGCGGGTTGCGCCGCGATCAGACCTCGGCAAAGTCGGGGCACCATTTCAAAACCCCTTCTTGAAAGCTGGGTTTTTCACGCACGGACGCTGCCCAACGCACGATGTTCGGATAGGCTTCAAACGGGTATCCACAGCCGATCAAAACGAAATGCAACGGGATCCACGAAATATCTGCAAGTGTGAACGTATCCCCCATGATCCAAGGCCGGCCCTCCAAAGTCTTGTCGAGCTTATAAAAACAGGCCCCAAGGATGGCTTTGGCTTTATCCAGATCGCTGGTCGCAAAATCCTTGCCGCCTGCGTGCTTGGCGTGGAACGATTTTAGTTCTTCATTCTTTTGCAGGGCGTCATATTTGTCTTGCTCGGCTTTGGTTTTGATCAGTTTGGGGGCCATTTTATAGGCGTAGACATAGGGTTTGCAGGCTGGCACATGGATGGCTGCTGCGAGGTGTAGCCATTCCATCATCTCCGCGGTGTTTTCAGCCCGCAGAGAGGGGGTCGCATAGGTCTCATCAAGGTAGTTGATGATGTCGTTGGATTCGATATGCACCACCCCATTGTCAACAAGGGTGGGCACCAAACCATTTGGATTGATCCCAAAATAGTCGTCTGAAATATTCTCTTTTTTCTTGAGGTCCAGATGATGGCTGGTCCAATCCAACCCTTTTTCGATCAACGTCATTCGCACACGCATCGAGCAGTTTGAAATTGCCCCATGATATAGATGGAGACCTTCAAAATTCTCGACGGATGTGTTGGTTGGTTTGACAATTGCCATGTGACGTCCACCCTCTTTTACCCATTGGGTCAGCTCTATTTTGCCGATGAAGTGTGGCCAGTTTGGGATCCCGTTTCAAGTTTGATCTGAACGTCCGCGGGGTAAATGGCGCCTTATGGGTTGATTTTGGGATCCTAATATTTCTTACTTTGACACCAACGGGACAAGGACACGCGCATGCATTCTGAATTAAAGGCCCACCCAGAGTACTTTCAACGTGAAATCGTAAAGCTGGCTGACAACGTGTATCAGGCGTTTGGTTTTGCGGCCTCGAATGTCTACATGATCATCGGTGAGGGTGGTCTGATAATTGTCGATACTTCCGAGACGACCGCGGCCGCCGCCAACATTTTGGCTGAGTTCCGCAAGATCACGGACTTGCCTGTCAAAACGATTATCCTAACCCACTCGCACCGCGACCACGTGTCTGGTGCCAGCGTTTTTGCCGAAGGCGGCTCCCCTGAAATTATCGCCAGCACGCGATTTTCTGAGGATGCTCTGTTTGTGGCGTCGGACCATCCGCAACCGGTCAAGGCAATGCAGGTTCGGACCAAACGACAGTTTGGGATTGGCCTGTCTTATCCAGACGAAATCGTGGGGATCGGCGTGGGGCCAGGGGATCGTCCCCTCAAAGGGATGGGTGCGGGGGCCTTACCGCCCACACGCCGGGTCGGCGATGACGGCGAGGATATCACTTTGCATGGGGTCCATCTGCAGCTGGTCTCTGCACCCGGTGAAACACCAGACCATATCGTTGTGTGGTATCCCGAAAAGAAGGTCCTGATCAGCGGCGATAATTTCTATCGGTCTTTCCCAAATTTATACGCCATCCGCGGCACAGCCTATCGCGATTTTGACGCTTGGGCCGATACGATGGATCTGCTCATGGGATTTGCTCCCGAGATCTTGGCCCCCGGTCATACCAAGGCCCTGTTTGGGGCCAAAGAGATTGCATCGGCCCTGACCGATTACCGCGATGCCATTCGCCATGTTGTTGATGAAACCCGAAATGGTATGGATGCTGGCCTAACCATTGATGAACTTGCCCACAGCGTGAAACTGCCGGCTCATCTGGCCGAAAAACCGCATTTGCGCGAATATTATGGACGCGTTGATTTCGCGGTGCGGGCCTATTTCGTGGGGACTATGGGATGGTTTGACGGCAACCCCACTTCGCTGGATCCGCTCTCGCCCAAAGACGAAGCCATGCGGATCATCGATCTGGCAGGCGGCCCTGAAGCGGTCGTATCAGCGGTCAAAGCAGCACAAGCCAAGGGTGATTTGCAATGGGCGCTGGAACTCGTGGATCGCCTGATCCGCGCAGATTATGACGTGCCTGGCGCGCAAATGCTCAAGGCGGAGATCCTCCGGCAGCGCGCCGTAGATCAGATTAACTGCCCCACACGGCACTATTACCTGCAATGTGCCAAAGAGATTGAAAACAACTAGCGCGCCTTGGTGCGGGTTTAGTCGCTACTCAAAATAGGCCTGATGGGTTTCGTGGATCAATTGGATCGTGTCATCCAATCGCGACAGATGCTTGTGAATTGTGGCCAACGCCTTGTCCAAATCGCCCGACGCCATACCCGCCGCGATATCGCGGTGATCGTTCAGTACCAGTTTGGCATCACGATCTTTGGTGAGGCTTAGCATGCACAAACGATCAACTTTTTGCTTGCAGCTGAGAACAACTTCAAAGGCCAACGGATTGTCGCTGAGGCTACAGATCAAATGATGGAAATCGTAGTCTAAAGCATAAAATTGCGCCATATCATCTGCATCGATCGCACGTTCTTGCAAGGCGATGTTTTCTTGCAGCATGGCATCTGCGTCAGGCGTCCAAAGAGCAATGGCGCGGCGTGTGACCTCTAATTCCACGGACAGCCGCACCAATCGGGCGAGGGTCACGCGGTCCATGGAAAATCCGCGGACTTCAGTTGCCCTTTGCGGCCTGATAACCAGTAATTCCTCATTTCCTAGCTTGGTAAACGCATTGCGCACCGGTTGGCGGGACACCCCAAACCTGCGGGCCACATCGACTTCGGACAGTTTCGTACCGGGCAACAGATCAAGCGATACGATCTCGGAATGCAGCTGTTCATAGACTGCGTCGGTTGTCGTACGTCTTATGAAGTCGTCCACGTGAGCATTCTTTTCAATTTAATTGCGCCTCTGACAGAAACAGCATTTACCGCTAGGGTCTAGACCTCAATCACGGCGCTTTCGCCTTTAAAACATGACAACCCTGTGCGGGTCAAAGGCCCTGTGCGCAATGGTGACCTGCCTATGTCACGTAAAGCAAAGCGGGTTGAGTCAACTGGTATCCCAGTTTTGATTGACAAACTGGGATACTAGAGTGCTAATTGAGTTAACAGTGATTCCGGCTTTGATGACATGGACCCTGCTAAAGTGGCAGATCCGCGTCTGGGGAAGAGGCCGAAATCCTGTCTGAAAACATAAGGGGAGGAGAACCCATGACGTTTACGAAATCGCTTTTCACAGCGGCAACTGCTATCGCTCTTGTCGCCACTTCGGCCGCCGCTGACAACTGGCGCGCTTGGAATATTCACAACGACGGTCACCCAAACACACCCGCAATGGACAGATTTGCAGAGCTGGTGAATGAGGCCACCAACGGTGAGATCACCATCGACGTCTTTCACGGCGGCGTTTTGGGCTCGCAGCCTGATGCCCTCGAGCAAGTGCGCATCGGTGCCATCGAAGTGGGCAACTTTAGCCTTGGCCCGATCGGCCCAATGGTGAAGGAAGCCAACCTTGTCTCATTGCCCTTCATCTTCAAAAGCGTGCCGCACATGTTCCGCGTCATGGAAGGCGAAGCGGGTCAGGTTGTTGCCGCTGCAATGGGTGACGCAGGCGTTTTGCCACTGTCTTGGTTTGATGCTGGCGCACGGTCGTTCTACAGCCAAAAGGCTATCGAGACACCCGCAGACGTTGACGGCCTCAAGATCCGTGTGATGAACAACGATCTGTACACTTCGATGATCTCGGCCATGGGCGGCAACCCGTCCCCAATGGCGTTTTCTGAAGTACAGCAAGCGTTGAAAACTGGTGTTGTGGACGGTGCGGAAAACAACTTTCCATCGTTCAAGAACGTTGGCCACTATGAGGTGACAACGCACTATTCTTTGTCTGAACACCTGATCATTCCCGAGTGCATTTGTGTGAACACAGCCAAGTTCAACGCGCTGTCTGCAGACATGCAAGCCGCTGTTCGCGGTGCCGCCGAGGCTGCAGCCCTTTATCAGCGCGAATTGTGGGCCGTAGGGTCCGAGCAAGCACGCTCTGACGTAGAAGCGGCAGGCGTTGTGGTCACAGAGATCGCGGACAAAGCTCCGTTCCAATCAGCAATGGACAGCGTCTATGCCGAGTATTTGGCAGCGAACCCAGACATGAAAATGTTGGTAGAGATGGCACAAGCCACTGAATAAGCGCTAAGCTTGGTGCGAAAATAAACGGGCGCCCGGCTCCACCTTTGGATGCCGGGCGTTTTGTCTAGACGAGGGGGCGACATGGGTGATCCAAACACACCACCGGCATTTTTACGACCGATGGATAAGTTTTTCGATCTGTTAACAAAAATCTGTATTTTGCTGGCCGGCATCGCCCTTGTGGTGATGACAGTTATTTTCGCATGGTTGGTGTTTGGCAGATACGTATTGAACGACACGCCCACTTGGGTCGAACAAGTCTCGCTGTTGCTGGTCATGGTAATCGCGTTTTTGGGGGCTGCTTCGGGCGTCCACCAGCACACGCATTTGTCTGTTGTGATCTTTCGCAACATCGTTCCCAACAGCATCCGCACCGTTTTCGTCATCATTTCAGACATCTTGATGGCCGGATTTGGTGGTATGATGTTTTGGTACGGAATGGAATTGACGCAATTCAAATGGAACACACTGATCCCATTGATCCAAGTGTCAGAAGGGCTGCGATCCTTGCCCCTGACCATCAGTGGCCTTCTGGTTTTCCTTTTTTCAATCGGCCATCTGATCCGCCTGTTTTTGGGCCGTGACGAACGCCAAGATAACATAGATCAGGGCTAAATATGGGACTAATGGTTCTTCTTGGGGTCTTTGCCCTATGCGTTTTCATCGGCACGCCTGTGGCCTATGCCCTTGGCATTTCAGCCCTTGCCGCCTTTTGGTACGAAGGCTTGCCACTGTTCGTGGGCTTTCAACGTATGGTGTCGGGGATCAACGTCTTTTCGTTGATGGCGATCCCGTTTTTCATCTTTGCAGGCGAGTTGATGTTCCATGGTGGCATTGCCATGCGATTGGTTAAATTTGCCCAAGCAGCCGTTGGCGCCGTGCGCGGTGGCCTTGGTATTGTGAACGTCTTCTCATCCATGCTGTTTGGCGGCATTTCCGGATCCGCCATCGCGGATATCTCGGCGCTTGGGTCGATTTTGATCCCAGTGATGAAGGACAAAGGCTATGACGCTGATTATGCGGTGAACGTCACAGTGACCTCATCCATTGCCGGTATCATCATTCCGCCCAGTCACAATATGATCATTTTTGCCCTTGCCACTGGTGGCGCTGTCTCGATCTCGAAACTCTTTCTTGCAGGTGTTGTGCCGGGGATTTTGATGTGCTGTTGCCTTGCCATGGCCGCCTATATCGTGGCGGTTAAACGCGGATACCAAGCAGAACAATTCCCGGGTTGGACAGCCCTGGCCATTGCCTTTGTAGGCTCGATCCCGGGGCTTCTGACGGCTGTCATCATCGTGGGCGGCGTGCTGTCTGGGGTGTTTACAGTGACAGAATCTGGTGCGTTTGGCGCGATGTACGCCTTTGTTGTGACGCTGTTGGTTTACCGCAGCCTGTCATGGGAGGGCTTTAAAACCGCCGTAATTTCGTCAGTGCGCACAACCTCGATGGTGATGATCCTGATTGCCTGTGCGGGGGCCTTTGCCTACATGCTGACTTTCAACCGGGTTCCGACCAAGACTGTGGAATTCCTGCTGGGCATCACCGAAAATCCGATCCTGATCCTGTTGATGATCAACGCTGTGCTGCTGCTGTTGGGTATGATCATGGATATGGCCGCGTTGATCCTGATCTGTACACCGATCTTTTTGCCCGTGATGAATATGCTGGGCATAGATCCGTTGCAGTTTGGCATGATCTTGTTGGTGAACCTTGGATTGGGCCTGTGTACACCTCCAGTGGGGACCTGTCTTTTTGTTGGCTGCGCGGTGGGCAAACTGCCCATGGAAAAAGCCGTTAGAACAATCTGGCCGTTCTACTTTGCGATCTTTGCAGCACTCATGCTGATCACCTTTATCCCGGCGATTTCCTTGACGTTGCCAAACCTGATCATCGGCCCGTGAGGACTGTGAAATGCTAAGCATCACCCGTCTGGATATCGAAGACGCCTATCGATTGATCGCTGCAGCCCGTGCCAAAGCTGTCGAGATTGGCGTGCCCATGTGCATCGCGGTCACGGACGAAAGTGGCAACTTAATTGCGTTCGAGCGTATGGATGGCGGTAAAATCACCAGCATCGCCCTTGCCATCGACAAAAGCTTTACCGCGGTCGGGATCAAGAAAGGCACGCATATACTGGGTCAGGTTAACCAACCGGGTGAGGCCGCACACGGCATTGCCTCTGCCCTAGGCGGGCGGATGGTGGTTGTAGCAGGCGGTTTGCCTGTTTTTAACAACGACGAAGTCGTGGGCGGCGTTGGCGTCAGCTCTGGATCACCGGCACAGGACCTTGAAGTGGCCAAGGCTGCCGTACAGGCGTTTTGAACATCCGTGCTTTAGCGTTCCGCGCTATTGACCGCACCATCCATAAACCAATTGCGCTGCCGTTCGGTGCCGTAGCCGATCAAACCTGACGTGTCGATGGTGTCTTCGCTAAAATCGAACACCATGGGTGATGAAATCCGGTTTGTCCGGTTGAACCCTGCTCATCATGAAAACGCCCCTAGCCATCTTTCGTGAGTTGTAGGGAAGCGCGCTGTCGCCATTGCCTATGCGTCCATTGGCACTCCGTTCCTATTGGGCGCAGTGCCAGTGATGAGTCCACATGGGGATAATGGCCGATCACAGAGTTCTGTTAGACTGCCTTGGTTCTATCATTTGGTCTGTTTGGCCGAACACTGAGGTCTGAAAAACATGGGTTATCGCCATGCAATAATTCTTTGACAGTGATCCTAACCAAACCAGCGCCGACGTACTTGAGACCTCCTTAAGGACGGGTGCCGCGATACCCTTGGCGCTTAAAAAAACCATCAACGTCAACATCAAACCAAAGGAATATCCAGACATGCCAGATCAAGAGGTTCCCATCATTGCCGCCAAATTTCCGGCCAAAGTGTCATTGGAAGAAGGCAAAGACTATGCGTGGTGTCGATGTGGCCGGTCCAAAAACCAACCCTTTTGTGATGGATCACACGCTGGCACTGGCATCACGCCCTTAAAATTCAAAGCAGATAAATCTGGCGATGCAGCCCTGTGCCAATGCAAGGCCACTGGCAATGCGCCATATTGCGATGGCACCCATGCCCAATTAGGGGAATTGGCTGTTGGCGACGCCGCACCTGAGCCGACATCGGATGTGTCGCAGGCCAAAGCCACACCAGAGGAACCGACAGTCGCACGAATTCACGAATTGGCGCGCGATGGCCTGAGCAAGCTTGGTCATCACGGCGAGATGGGGGCGATGGGGGTGCCGCGCAAGGATTTGCCCCATTGGGATGACATTCAAATGCTGCCAGCGCAAATGGCACGTAAACCTTTGATGGATGATGTAGAGGTTGGCACAGAAGTTGTGATTGGCCCACGGGCAGCCAAACCGCTGCACCTCGACATTCCTTTGTTTGTCTCGGATATGAGCTATGGCGCCCTGTCCGAAGAGGCCAAAACAGCCCTGTCGCGTGGCGCGCAAATGGCGGGGACTGGGATCTGTTCTGGTGAAGGCGGCATGCTGCCAGAAGAACAGGCTGAAAATGCGCGATATTTTTATGAACTGGCTTCGGCCAAGTTTGGCTGGGATCTTGATCACGTTACAAAGGTGCAAGCGTTCCACTTCAAGGGCGGGCAAGGGGCCAAAACCGGTACAGGTGGCCATCTGCCCGGCAACAAGGTGCAGGGAAAAATTGCCGAAGTACGCGGGCTAGAGCCCGGAACCACAGCCGTATCGCCCCCAACCTTTGCAGACCTGCACACACCGGCTGATTTCAAGCGGTTGGCCGATGAAGTGCGCGAAAAATCAGGTGGCATTCCGATTGGGTTCAAGCTGTCGGCGAACCATATCGAAGACGATATTGATTTTGCGCTCGAAGCCAGTGCCGACTACATCATTTTGGATGGTCGCGGCGGCGGCACGGGGGCAGCGCCTTTGATTTTCCGCAACAACATTTCCGTCCCCACCATTCCGGCACTGGCCCGTGCGCGCAAACATATCGATGCGCGCACTGGGGGCGAAGTGACCTTGGTGATCACTGGTGGATTGCGCATGCCCGAGGACTTTTGCAAAGCCATGGCCCTTGGTGCGGACGCGGTTGCTATCAGTAATTCCGCCATGCAGGCCGTGGGCTGTATCGCTACGCGCATGTGTGACACCAACAATTGTCCTGTAGGTGTCGCCACGCAAAAGCCCGAGCTGCGTAAATTGCTAAACGTTCAAGTTGGTGCCGAAAAACTGGCGCGCTTTTTTGGCGCCAGTGTCGAGTTGATGGAAGTCATGGCGCGGGCCTGCGGCCACGATCATTTGTCTAAGTTTACCCACAGTGATCTGATCACATGGAAGCAAGAGATGGCCGCGCTGTCCGGCGTGCGTTTTGGCGGTGTGTCATGAGCGATCTTGATTGGGTCAGCGTTGGGCCTGCCGATTTGCCCGAGGGCCGGGTCAAGACCGTATCAGCGCGCACGCATTTCATATGTCTGTCGCATTTCGACGGGCAATGGGCTGCTATGGACAATCATTGCCCCCATCAGGGTGGACCTTTAGGCGAAGGCACGATCGAGAAAGGCCACGAGGGCAAATGCTATATTCGATGCCCGTGGCATGGATGGGATTTTGACCCGCTCACTGGCAAACCACCGGGCGGACACGAGGACAGTGGCCAGAAAACCTATCCGGTTGAGGTTCGCGATGGCGAAGTGTTCATCGGGCTTGA
This sequence comes from Algirhabdus cladophorae, assembly GCF_044772865.1. Lineage (GTDB taxonomy): Bacteria > Pseudomonadota > Alphaproteobacteria > Rhodobacterales > Rhodobacteraceae > Algirhabdus > Algirhabdus cladophorae. The sequence goes on along the minus strand of NZ_CP173029.1, from coordinate 2,914,105 downwards.
GCCAGAACCTGAACACACCCGCACAGTCACCGATGCGATGGCTGAAACCATGGTCAATTGGGGCATCAAGCGCGTCTTTGGTATGGTGGGTCATTCCAACCTTGGGTTGGCTGATGCCATTCGCCGACGTGTTGAGGACGGACAAATGTCCTACACGGGGATCCGGCACGAAGGGGCTGCGGCATTTGCTGCCTCGGCTTACGGTAAGCTCACCGGCAAACCCGCTGCGTGTTTGACGATAGCAGGGCCGGGCGCCACGAACCTTTTGACCGGCATGTGGGACGCTAAAGTGGACCGCGCGCCGGTGCTGGCTCTGACGGGTCAGGTGCAAACGCAGGTCTTTGGCCCCGGGGCATTTCAAGACATTGATCTGGCCTCGGCCTTTTCTGCGGTCAGCCGATTTAGCCAAACGGTGCTGAGCACCTCTAACCATACTGAACTTGTTTCATTGGCTGTGAAAAACGCGCTGATCGAACGGGACGTGTCCCATCTGATCTTTCCGGATGATATTCAGACCCAGCCCAGCAGCAAACCTGCAGCCAAGCCCGAGGGGCGTATGGGGGGAGCTGTGGTTCTGCCAACTCCTGAGGATATCAGCGCCGCAGTGGATCTGATCGCAGCGGCCAAGCGTCCGATCTTTATCATTGGTCACGGCGCATGGGAGGCGCAGGCCCAGATCGTAGCACTTGCTGAAACCCTTGGCGCACCAGTCGTGACGACGTTCAAGGGCAAGGGCTTGATTCCAGACAGTCACCCTAATGCTGGCGGCGTTTTGGGGCGGTCTGGCACGCCGATTGCCAGTTGGTTTATGAACGAATGTGACCTGCAGATCGTCTTGGGCGCGTCTTTCTCGAACCACACCGGTGTAAACCGCGCCAAACCAACCATTCAGGTGGACTTTGAGCGGATGCAATTGGGTAAGTTCCACCCAGTCACCTTGCCCATCTGGGGCGAGATTGGGGCCTTTTGCGATCAGATCAAAACCCGCATCCGCATGAACGACGAGGGTCCTGACCAGATTGCTGAACTGGCCGAGCGTTGGCAAATGTGGCGCGCAGAAAAGACCATCCGTTTGGCCGAAGAAGGCAGCAAAGGCGCGCATTCTGCAGCAATATTTGCGGCCCTGTCGAACGTGGCACCAGCGGATGCTTTGATTGCAGTAGACGTGGGCAACAACACTTATTCCTTTGGTCGCTATTTTGAAACTAAAGGCCAGCATGTGATGATGTCTGGGTATTTGGGCTCGATCGGGTTTGGGTTGCCTGCTGCAATGGGGGCATGGGCCGCGACACAGGATTTTGAGCATTTGCGCGGACGCAAAGTGATCTCGATTTCTGGCGATGGAGGCTTTGGCCAATATGCGATGGAAATGACCACAGCGGTGAAATACGGCATGGATATCACCCATATACTGCTGCACAACGATGAACTTGGCAAAATTTCCAAAGAACAACGGTCGGGCGAGTGGCCGGTTTGGGAAACCGATTTGGTCAATCCATCCTTTGCGGCTTTTGCCCAACTTTGCGGCGCTCATGGGATCAAAGTCTCCAAAGGCCATGAAGTGGAAGCAGCTATTGCCGAGGCTCTGGCCATCAAAGGGCCCGCCTTGGTCGAGATCATGTCGGACGGGCAGTTGATCTAGGAAAAACGCAAAAAAGCGCGGCCTGTTGCGGCCGCGCTTTTCCTATTTTTGTAGCTTTGCGCCTTTTACGCCGCAATGCGTTGGCGTTGGTTCATCACAAACCCGGTGCCCCAGTCCGCCTTCAATGTGCCGTTCAGGTCTTTACGATCAGGCATTTCCAGATCGATACGGATCAGCCCGGTTGCCGGGGTTTCCGAGGGACGTTGCCCCTTGGAATGATGGGTATTGGCACCAAAGTGGTGGTGATATCCCCCACTGGAATAGAAAGCCATGTGCGGCATTCTGGTCATCACGTCCAAGCCCATCTGATCGACAAAGAACCGATCAGCTGCATCGATGCTATCGACTTGCAAATGCACATGCCCAATCCGGGTGCCTTTTGACAGACCGCTCCACATGGGAGAGGTAGACAACAGGCCCTTCATATCCAGCATGCGGCTACCACCGCGCAGACTACCATCCTCCGCAAGCCACACATCAGGTGAGCGGTCGGCGTAGATTTCGATACCATTGCCTTCGGGGTCGGACAGATAAATCGCCTCACTCACCCCATGATCAGAGGCCCCGTCCAAATCGGCTTGGCTCCGAATGGCTTTGCCCAACCACGCGCCCAGATCGCCGCGCGAAGGCAGCAAGAACGCAGTGTGATATAGGCCGGGTGCCTTGGGTTGAAATGTGGCGTGACGATCAAGGCGCAGTTCCAAGAGCGGGGTTGTATAAACGCCAAGCAGCGCCATTTCACCGTCCTTTTTGAAAATGGACAGGCCGACGACCTCTTCATAAAATCGTGCCATGGCATCCAGATCATTCACACGCAGAGTGACGCGAGCGATGTTAAGTCCAAAGTGTTGTTGTGTCATGTTAGCCTCCTTTTTGAGTTACCTGATACAAATGGGATGTTTCATTGTCTCCAAAAGGGTGCAATATGGCGAACCAGTATCTCCATTTGGGCGACAATTATGGACAAACTAGATAAGATGCGCGCCTTCGTTGCCGTTGTTGAAACCGGATCCTTTGCCGCGGCGGGCAAACGGCTGGGGCTATCGAACAAAGTCATCAGCAAAGGGATCCAAGCCCTTGAGGCCGATATCGGTAGCACGCTGTTGTTTCGAACGACCCGCGCCATGTCGATCACGCCTGAGGGGCGGCTTTATCTGCAAGGGTGTCGGCGTGTTCTGTTGGAATACGATATGCTGAGCGCCTCTCTGGAGACATCCAAAGGCCTGCGGGGCAGTTTGCGCATTGCGGCGCCCGTTACCTTTGGCGAAGTGTTGGTCACGGATGCGGTGGTCGATTTTATGGAGCTACATCCTGAGATTGAGATCGACTTGGTTCTATCAGATGCTCATGAAGATCTGGCCGAAAAGGGATTTGATTTGGCCATCCGCATTGGCAATCTCAAGGATTCCAACCTGCGACAACGCACCCTTGCGCAGGCAGAACTGATCGTTGTGGCCTCGCCCGCCTATTTGGCTGAATTTGGCACCCCAGCCCAACCGCATGATCTGGCCAACCATACCTGTATACGCGACACCAACAGCGACAGCCCAAACCGCTGGCCGTTTGAAGGTGAGGATGGCCCGTTTTCTGTGCCAGTCCATGGGCGGCTTGTGTGCAACAGTTCAGCGGCGGGCCTCACGGCCGCCCGTAAATCCCAAGGGCTTGCGATGGTGCCCGATGTCTTTGCCGAACGGGATTTGGTCGCGGGCCGATTGGTGCAAGTGTTGTCAGAGGCCGCATCTCTGCAGGTGCCGATCCAAGCGGTTTACCTGCCATCGGGCTATGGTCGCCCAAAATTAACCGCGTTCATTGATCACATGAAAGACGCCGTCGCAGCTGGCAAAGCACGATGCAAAGGCGCCAGGCCAGCCTGATCCCTAACGTTCGAAAACGGGCTGAACTGCTCCCCCCAGTGACGGGGCTATTCTCGGATCTTCTGCAGGTAATCTGGCACCGCATCTGGTGTCACAACCGCCTGCCGCACCAGTTGATCAAAGCGTTTGCTGAAATAACGCACCTCATCGCTGCCCGTCACTGAAATATAGGCCTCACCCACATAAATCGATGCGCGCCTGCGCCCGAAAACGGTAAACGGCGCACAAAAAAACTGTTTTGCATCAAACAGATGCAGCCGCAGTGCCGGATAGTGTTGCTCGCAAAGATCTGCGATGTGCCGGATTTGCTGGGCGATGATAGTTGCATCGGACCCTTGCCAACGCCCCCTTTGCCCTACCATAAGATCAAAGGTTTGAAACGGCATCGCAATTTCCAAATCAACTTCTTCAAGGTCAAAACCCGTCAGCACTTTTTCTTGTGCTTTTGCACCTTGAGGTTGCACAGACAGGCTCAACATATCGGGTAAAACAGCCGGGACATACCGTATTTTTTGGCCGGCAGCTTCGGCGTGCCAGCGTGCCAAAGGCGAGGACCCATCCTGCCATGAGGGCGACAAAAGCCTGCTGCTTTGGGTCAATTCCTGCCGACCCGAGCGCGCATTGCTTAGGGCCAAAAGCCAATCCACCGAGACCCCTGTCGCTTGGGCAATGCGCCGCAGAGTTTCGGCACGGGGCAGGCGGTCTTGTTTTGGGTCGCGCAACTGGCTTAGCGCGGATCGGTCAAGTTGCGCCTGCTCTAAAAACTGCGGCAAGTCATCTTTGACCTCGCTCAGTAAAGCGCGAAAGCGCTCTCGGAATGCAATGCTAAGGTCCCGACGATCCACAGTAGTTTACCCTTTTTGTGTAAGTTCACATGATTTGACGTGAATTTCAACGTTTTCGCATTATTCACAACGTATTCGCCAAATTGTTCTGTGCCCTTTGCCGTTTTAGCATTGTTTTGTGTGAACGAAAGGGACCTCGCTATGCGGTGGCATGACGAAATTCCAACAGCAGTGTTGTTGGTGCTCACCTATGGGGCTTTTGCCGGTCTTGGCCTTGCGATTGGGTGGATCCCACTACCGCTTATCATTCTGGGGCTGAGCATCATTATTGCCCAGCATTCCTCCTTGCAACACGAAGTGCTGCATGGGCATCCATTCCCGTACCAAACCATCAACGATGCTTTGGTCTTTCCGGCGCTGGGCCTATTTATACCCTACATGCGCTTTAAAGACACGCATCTTGCCCATCACCATGACCCCAATCTAACCGATCCCTACGATGATCCAGAGACTAATTTTTTGGATGCCGCAGATTGGCGTCGCATGTCTGGTTGGCAACAACAACTCTTTGGGTTCAACAATACCCTCATAGGTCGGATGCTGGTCGGTCCTGCACTGTCTTTGGCAGCCTTTTATCGAACTGACTTAGGTAAAATACGCGCGGGCGATGGGCGTGTTTTGCTGGCTTATGGTTTACATATCGGTGGGATGAGCATTGCTATTGGCTTTCTCAGCGGCGTCGCAGGCCTGCCAATATGGGCCTACGTGTCAGCTGCATATTTGGGTATGTCATGGCTCAAAATCCGGACCTTTTTGGAACATCAGGCCCATGATCGTGCGGCGGCGCGATCTGTGATCATCGAGGATCGTGGTCCCCTGGCTTTACTGTTCCTGAACAATAACTATCACGCGGTCCATCACGCCCATCCGCAAATCGTCTGGCACAAGCTGCCCAAAGTTTTTGCGCAAAAGCGCGATTTGTTTTTACGACGAAACGGAGGCTATAGTTATAAATCTTATGGCCAAATTTTTGGGCAATATGCGTTGCGCCAAAAAGATCCTGTTGCCCATCCGTTTTGGAGTCGCGAAAATCGAACGATGGATCATGATCTAACCAAATGAGCTATGTTGCCAGCCTTCCCATGTATGCGCGGCCAGAGCTGAAAGTCGCGCACGACACATTTTGGGCTTTGGTCCGGGAGGCCTTGTTAGACATCTATCCCGGCGTACCGCTGGACCTAAATCAGGACGGTCTGGGTTATCAGTTTTGGCTGCGGCCCGACCTTATTCTCAGTCAGACCTGTGGCTACCCATACCGGACCAGGTTGCGCGATCATGTTCAACTGGTGGGAACGCCGGATTATGGCCTCAGCGACTGTCCAGCTGGGCACTACTATTCGGTTTTTGTGGTGCGCCAAGACAGTGAGTTTCTTACGTTGAATGATCTGCAAAGCGCGCGAATGGCTTACAATGATGATCAAAGCCAATCGGGGTATCACGGACCTCTTGCTTTTCTGGATCATAGTGGCGTGCGTATACGCCTTGGACCTGAAAGCGGTGCGCACCGAAAATCAGCGCAGTTGGTGGCTCAATCGCTGGCGGATGTGGCCGCATTAGATGCTGTTACATGGGCTCATATGCAACGCTATGATGCCGTGGCGCAAAACCTTAGGGTCATAGGACGCACCCACTCTGTGCCGGGCTTGCCTTTGATTTGTGCCAAGGAGCTAGATGCGGCCCGCGTCACGCAATCGGTTCAACATGCGCTGCTGGCATTGGGTCCAATTCACAAAGCGGCCCTTGGGATCACATCAATCGTGCCATTGGGACAAAACGCCTATCAACCGTCGGCTTTTGACGTAAACTAAAGCTGTACCCTTGCTGGAAAAACGAAAGACCATCCCATGATCCGCCACATCGTTTTGACCAAATTCAAACCGGATGTTTCCTCAGTTGTGATCGATAGGATTTATACTGGGTTAGCAAGCTTAGTGGACGATTTGCCGGGGGCTGCCGATTTCACTGGTGGCATTTCGCAAAGCCCCGAACAGTTAGAACGAGGATTCAAACACGGGTTTGTCATTGATTTTGACAGTTGGGAGGCTTTGCAAAACTATGCAGATCACCCACGCCACCGCGCCCTTGGGGGGCAACTGGTCGAAAACGCCGTGGGCGGGATTGATGGGATCCTTGTAGTGGATTTGGATCTTGCATCCGTGGCTTAGACTACGGGACATGAATTAGGCCAACACAGGGCATGAACGATATCGAACACCTCTAGCGGGTTTGTCGATTCAACCGGTCATAAGCAAACTCGCGATACAGCTTAATCGTGGGCCGCAAGCCAAACAGAACCGAGCCGATCACAAACAGCCAAGTGCCGAAATAGGTTGTGGCCTCGTAAAAGAACATAATGCTGCCAATCACAAACAGGGCAGCGGCGGCAAAATCGACAACAGTATAGGCCAATTCGGTTTGGGCATAGAGGTGCTGATGTTGTGGCGTCTTGTTGTGGTTTTCGGGGTGGAACATGCGCATGTAGGGACCTTTGCGGTTTGCTGAAAGGGGGGGTGTACACCAAGTTTCCTGCGGGTCCAAGATCGCAGGACAGGTGCCTAGGTTGGTTCAGCGGGCCATCACTGCGGAACAGTGCTGGCCGTGGTTAAAGCATCAAATATGAAGCCTCGGCGGCACAACTACAATGCAGATTTCATTGCTAATTGTGCACCTTTGGCACAGGTTTTGGCGGCGTTTATTGGCGACTTTGAGTGCGTCCCTTGCTGCGCTTTAGGTGGGCTTGGCCTCTTCTAACCGGTGCAATAAATCCAACAGCTGTTCGAAATCCGTGTCCCCAAGATGGGCCCGATATTCGGCCGCGATTTGTGCGGCTCGTGGGCTGTAATCATCAATAATCTTTTGCCCGTCCGGTGTGATTTCGATGAATTGTCGTCGTCTGTCCTTGTCATCGCGGGTCTGGGTGATCAGGCCCTTTTGGCGCAAGGTTGCGGCAATCCGTGTGAGGCTGGGAAACAACAGACCGGCCCGATCTGCCAAGGTCGACGTGTCTTGAGCCCCATATTCGGCCAAAACCCGCAACACCCGCCACTGCTGTTCTGTGATCCCGGTTTGTGCCAACATTTCGCGGATCGGGGCCATGACGCCTTCGCGAGCGCGGATCAAGGCCATAGGAAGCGACCGTTTTGTGGAGGGAAGATCATGCATTGTCGTCGGCGTCTCGTTCCGGCCAAGGGTTACGATATCTAACGCCATCACCTTGGGAATGTTAAGGACTAAAGTCCCAACGCTGGGTGCGCACAGGATGTACAGGACAAAGGTGGCGCCAGTTTACCGGGTCAGATGCGCGTCTAAACAGGCCATCAAATCCACCTGCGCGCCTAGTCGCTTGGCCAGCAAAAAGATCCCACCAAATTTGCGCTGTAGCAATAAAATATCCAAAGGCAGGGGGGGAGGCACAAACCCGCTTTCGGCCAAGGCCATACCCCTTTGCTGCATTTGCGCAGACAGATCGTTGGTCACAAAATCATAGGGCCTGTGGTTCTTGATCGCCAGAAAGACCAATTGCATCATCTCAAGGATCTGTGTGCGATGGGCCGGGTCGGTATCTGCAGTGAAAAAGCCGATCTCAACCCCAAGATCCGTCAGTCTCGCGGTGTCCCCCGCCAAACCAGCCTGCAAAAGCCGCATATATTGATCGGCGATCACAGGATCGATCTGACGTGTCGCACCAAAGTCGAGCAGGACAATTTTCTGGCTTTGATAGTTGTAACGGTAATTGGCAAAATTTGGATCCGTCTGCATGAACCCAAAATCAAACAGTTCCTCTAGGGTCAGTTTGATCAGGGTTTGGGCCACGTGATCCCGTGTCGCCTGCGGTTGATCCATCAGGCTTTCAATTGGCGCGCCTTCAACAAAAGACATGGCCAGAATATCTGGGGTACTAAAATCAAGATAAAATTCGGGCACGATAAAATCCTCGCGACCCTCCAGCAATTGCGCAAAGCGTTGCATTTGCTGCGCTTCAAGGGCGTAGTCAGTTTCTTCGTGGAGCTGCTTGCGGGCCTCGTCCAAATAGGGGGCCAATTCGAACCCCTTGGGTAATAACCCAGACAGGCGCATCAATGCCCCTACATTGGCCACGTCACTGTCGATGCTTTTGGCGACACCAGGGTATTGTACTTTGATCGCCAAATCACGCCCATCTTTCAAAGTAGCGCGGTGCACTTGCCCGATCGATGCAGCCGCAATCGGCCGCACGTTAAAATTGCGAAATGACCCAAGCCACGCGTCCCCCCAGCCCGCGCTCAAGACCTGCTTAAGCTGGTTGGGCGGCATAAAATGCGCATCATCACGCAACCGCGCCATAATCTGTGCCAACTCGGGTGGCAGGACTTCGCCCGTATCCATGGACACCAATTGACCAATTTTCATAGCAGCCCCGCGCATCTGTGCGAGTTGTTCGGCCACGCGGCCAATATTTCGCGGGGTTAGCAAAAGATTGCGCATAGACGGGCGCTGGCCCTGACCGAGCTGCGCCAAACCGTTCACAGCCATGTTGCCCGCAATATTTGCCGTCATTCCGCCCAGTCGCCCAAAGCGTGAGATCCGGTTTGACGGCACCTGTAAGGCGCGGCTGGTCGAGCTATCTTTGTCCATGGCCCTCAGATAGGGCGCGGGGGCGGTGATGCAAATTGACTAAGGCTGCAGCCCGGTGTTTGGTCGTGAAAAGTCTAATGAAAGCCCGACCATGCCCATTGATACCCCCATCTCTCATCATGTCTCGACCCATGATGCCGCTGCCGATGATCGCAACGACTCGATCCTGATTTATGTCGATGGTCAGATCGTACCGCGCGATGACGCCAAAGTATCGGTCTACGATTCAGGCTTTATGTTGGGGGACGGTATCTGGGAGGGGCTGCGTTTGTATGACGGAGTTTTGTCGTTTCTGGATGCGCATCTAGACCGCCTGTTCGAAGCGGCTTTGTTCATCGACCTAGATATTGGAATGACCCGGGCCGAGCTGGTTGAGGCCATCTGGGCGACCCTGCACGCCAACGCCATGCATACAGACGTGCATTTGCGCGTCATGATCACACGCGGGCGCAAACGCAAACCGTTCCAACATCCGCACCTCAGCATCTTTGGATCAACTGTGGTGATTATTGCCGAACACTCAAGGCCCGACGACAGTGTCATCACCCGTGGTATCCGCTTGCACACGGTGCCGCATCATCGTGGTCTGCCTTTGACCCAAGATGCAAAACTAAATTCCCACTCCAAGCTGAACTGTATCATCGCACTCAATCATGCACTGCGCGCCGGTGCAGACGAGGCCCTGATGCTAGATCCGTTTGGCTTTGTTAACACGACAAATGCGTGCAACTTTTTTATTGTGCGTGATGGCGCTGTTTGGACCTCAACAGGTGATTATTGCATGAACGGGATCACCCGCCAGAAAGTGATTGATCTGTGCCGTACCAATGAAATTGCGGTGTTCGAGCGCAACTTTTCCCTGCTTGAAGCCTACGGTGCGGATGAGGCTTTTTTAACTGGTACTTTTGGTGCGCAGACACCGGTGTTTGAAATCGATGGGCGCGAGATTGGGAATAGTACAGCGGGCCCTGTGTTTCACAGGATCCGCAGGCTTTATAAGGATCTTATCGCAGCCCAGATCGAGGCTGCAGGGTCTTAGCCGCCGCACACGGCATCCGCTTGGATCAGGCCATGGCCAAAAATGCTGTCTTTGCCTGGACGTCCTAAATCAACGCTGGCGTCGACCAAGACCTTTGGATCGGTCTCTGTCTGGGTTGCCAACAAGGCGCTGACAAAAGGCGCGGCCAATGAGGTGCCGGAGACAAATCGCCCTGTGTCCTGTGCACCGACAAAAATATCCACGCCCGGTGCTGCAAAGTCGATATGCCCGCCGCGCACGGCTGTTGGATGGATTTTTTGGCGGGCATCTACGGCTGTGACTGCCACGACAGATGGCAGGGCTGCGGGATATTGCAAGGCCGCTACGCGGCGGTCATTTCCGGCGGCTGCCACCAAAACCAACCCTCGTGCCGAGGCAGCGTCAACGGCTTGAGCCAAGAGCTTGTTCGGCGGACCAGCAAGCGAGACATTGGCCACGCGCACGCCGCTTGCCACCAACCAATTCAGTGCCTCGACGATGCTGGCCGCACCAGCCTGATCAAACCCGTCTTTGTCGCGCGTCACCACATTGGCACTATAAAGCACGACGTTTTTCATGCGCGACGGATCGGCCAAAACGCTGGCAGTTTCCGTGCCATGACGCAGCCCACCGGCACTTGGTTCAACAAAATTACGTCGGTTGAGCACTGTATCGCCCTCAGACAAAGCATTCTGTGCAACGCCGCCATCAATAAGGCCAATTGCCGTTACCGCGCGGCACCCGCCTGTTGGCCAATTGATCAGACTATTGGCAAAGGTCCGGCGATCTGTAGACGCGGCTGTCGCTTGTAATTGATAGGCATGATTGACCCCGACGGTTGATCCTGGAACAGCATCCTCAAGGGCGTCAATCGCCTGCTTACCTGTGACATCTTGCGGGATATCAACCGGAACCATGACCAATCCTAGGGCGGGAAGATTGATGGCTGTGTCTGGTTCATATCCCAGATCCTGCGCCGAGCGACGCAGGTTTTCCGGCCCATCGGCATCCGGGGTCAGGGCGTAGACCCTGCCAGTTTCAGCCAGCGCAGGCGCGCCTGCTTGCGAATTGACCGCATAGGGGGCCAAGCCGCATCCGGCCAAAGTGGCAAACAAGGCCACCGCCATAAACTTGCGTTTCAGAGCGAAGAGCGTGGGTTTTGTTGTCTGTGTCATCGTCCAATTTCCTTTGCGCTTTCCTATTGGTCGCCCGGGCGTCAAAATGGTTGAACTTTTTTTCAACCATACACAGACCTGCAACGACACAGTGACAACGCCAACGATTTTAGGATAGGCCAATTATACGGTAACGTGCGGAAATCGGCCTAAGACCTGCAAGGATTTAAACGATGGATCAAGACGACATCATACTGGCTTATTTGCAAGGCAGCCTCAGCCCACAGGACGTCGCAGATTTTGAAATCGCTATAGCGAACTCACCAGACTTGGCTGCGGAAGTCGCCGCTTTGCGCATGGTAAAAAACGTCATGGCCGAACCGCCTTTGGATATGCCCCAAGATGGCTGGGACCGCTTGTCCAAAACGATTGCGGCGCAAATCCCGGCGCAATCGACTGGAAAACCTGCCAACACCAATCGTCCAATTCGCCTGAGCCTATTACAGGCCGCAGGGATTGCAGTGGCGGCTGTTATTGGCTGGCAACTTGTGCAGAGCACGCTGATAACCCCGCAGGGCACAGGCTATTTGCCGGCTTCGATCGAAGAGCCTGCCTTTGGACTGCAAGTGACCTTTGACGCAGATGCCGAGCTTGGCCAGATCAGTGAAGTCCTGATGCAGCTTGATGGCACGATCATCAGTGGCCCCAGTGCCATCGGTCTTTACCGCGTGGCGTTTGTGGATGCAGCCAGTCGCGACGCTGCATTTGAGGTGCTGCGGGCGCGGACGGATTTAACGGACGAGGTTTTGGCAGATTAGTTAGGCGCTACGGCGTCCTAAACAGCGCAGCAACAGTTTCTTGGCATAGAAAATCCGCGCTTTAATTGTGCCCTCGGGTACGTCCTCAAGGGTGCCGATTTGTGCATATGTCATATCTTCGTAAAAGGCTAAACGGATCACGTTTAAATGGTGTGGTTTGAGTTTACTAAGGCAATTTTTTACCCGGTTTGCATCCTCTGACGCCATCAAAACCGCTTCGGCCGAGGGGCTGTCATCGACAGTCTCGGGGATATCATCAACGATGCTCAGGCGGGCTGATTTGCGTTGCCGGTCGATCATTTTGTTGCGCCCGATCGTAAAGAGCCATGTTTTGGCATTGGCGCGGCCTTGGAATGTGCTGGCCGTACGCCATACGTCCAACATTGCATCCTGCACAGCATCATCGGCCATCTGGGCATCTGCCCCACGACCCCTTAAAAACGCAAATAACGCGGGCTGATGGCGCTCAAAGAACACTTTCATCGCTGTCGTATCGCCTTTTGCAATCTGCTCGATCAGATCGGTATCGCTGTGCATGTCTGGATGAGGCCCTATTTTCCAGTTTTTTGACCATTTGTTCTATTTTGAATCTGTTGCACTTAAAGGCGAGTCTGACAAGGGAGCACGGCGCCAATTTGGCCCTGCAAAATTTTTGCTGATGTTTTTTTTAACCTTTTTTGGAGTTGGCGCGACAAAGCCCCAGAGACCTAAACAAGAAACCCAACCAAGGAGACTATGACATGACAGATATGACACGCCGCGCCTTTGGGGCATTGGCCTTTGCGACAACCGCTGCAACTCTTACTGGGGCATCTGCCTTTGCAGCGGGCCATTCAGTTGAACATACCGTCACAATCCAAGGGCATTCGTTTTCGCCCAAAAACCTGACGGTCAACGCAGGCGACACAGTAACATTTGTTAACCAAGACGGTGCACCGCACACGGCGACAGCCAATTCTAAAGCGTTTGACACTGGACGTTTGCGCAAAGGGTCCAAGGCTACTTTGAAATTTTCAACCGCGGGGCGTTACCCCTATTTTTGCGAATTTCACCCCGGCATGAAGGGGTCAATCACCGTTCAAGGTTAATCCCGTAGGGTGATGAAACCCCACGTCCCAAGGCCCAAGCGAACCCCAGCGCTTGGGCCTTTTTTCGGTCTCGGACGACAGATGAAAAAAATCAAACATGGCAAATAAAAAATTAAACCATTTGGTTAAACCGCGCGACCAACTCTTTGAAAGCCAATGAGGTCATTGGCTGATTGTAGATAAAACTGGAGTTTGTCCCATGCCTGAAGTCACCAACGCCCTTATCTCTGTGGAAGCGCAAATCGCAAGCCAAACAACCGCGGATCTAAGCCAGCAGTCCTTTGTTGCTACGTTGTCTGATGGATCATTTGTGACGGTCTATCGTACAGACGGGCAAGTGTTCTTTCAGCATTTTGATCAATTTGGAAACAAAATTGGCGACGAAGCAAACTTTGATCTAGCGGGTTTTGAACTGGACGGCGGCTTTGATATTGCTGCTGTGCAAGGTAACAACTTGGTTTTGGCCTACAAGGCAACGGTCGATGGCCAAACAAGCGCTGTGGTCCAGTCCTTTAACATCAGTGAAGGCGCTGCATTTATCACCAATGATCTGTCGCAGGTTTTTGCAGATGGCGCGGGGGAGATCGTAAACCTTAACCTCGCGGGGTCGACCTTTGCTGAATTAACGTTCAGCTTTAAAAATGTAACCACATCTGAAACGCAATTGGTTGAAAACCGGGCCGTTGTCGGTGGTGCCTTTACCCAAGTCGCACAAACGGACACTGTCGCTGACGCAGATGCAGGGCTTGCTACGGATCTATTGGCCAATGGCAATTCGATCACAATTTTGGATCTCAACGGACCGACCAATACATTCGAGATGGTGATCCGTGCGCCAGATGGCACATTGATCCTGCAACAGAACGTTGTCGCTTCGGGTCAAAATATCTTTCAGGTTCGCGTCGAGGCCTTGATCGGCGGGGGGTATGTGGTGGCCTATGGCGGCTTTGACGGAGACCGGGACGTCTTTTTCCAAATCTTCAATGACGATGGCACCGAACGCAAGGCACCGACGATCTCTATTACCAATGGATCAGATCAAAATGGCGACCCCAATCTGCTGGCTTTGCCTGACGGTGGCTTTTTGATTTTCTTGGACCGCGAAAATGGGACCAGCCGGACATTCGCCAGCCGCTATGATGCAGAGGGCAACGAGATTGGCGGCGATCTACAATTGGCTTCGGGCAATGTCGAACGTCCTGTTGCGACCCTGTTGGAAAATGGATTGGTTGCCGTGTCGTTCTTTGATGGCGGTGTGATCAAGACACAGATCCTTTCGACAGAGGCACTGGATATCGTGCTGACTGATGCGGACGAGACTTTTGCGGCCACGGTCGACAACGACACCATCGAGGGCGGCGCAGGCGCTGACGCAATCGATGGGCGTGACGGGTTCGATTTCGTCTCGTTCAAGGGGGCTGGCGCCGGTGTCACGGCCAGCCTCGATGATCCTTCGCAAAACACGGGCGATGCAGAGGGCGACACCTATGACAATATCGAAGGGATCATTGGCACGGATTTTGACGACAACCTTACCGGTGACTCCGAGGCCAATATTCTGAAGGGTGGCTTGGGCAATGACACCCTTGATGGTGGCGAAGGCGCGGATGAATTGGATGGCGGTGAAGGGATCGATACTGCCAACTACACATTCAGCGAGTCTGAAGTGAACGTAAACCTGACCACGGGACTTGGGCAAGGCATCGGTAGTTTTGCCCAGGGCGACACTCTGATTTCCATCGAAAACCTCATCGGCAGTGTGTTCGACGATCTGTTGTCTGGGGATGCGGGCGTCAACGTGATTGACGGCGGTGACGGCGACGACACGATCAACGGCCTGGATGGCGATGATATGCTGTTTGGCAACGAAGGCGATGACACTATTTTCGGCGGCACCGGTGATGACACAATCGATGGTGGCGATGATGACGACAGCCTGTCTGGTGGGGCGGGCGAGGACTTGATCTTTGGGGGCGACGGCGATGATGTGTTGCGAGGCGGTAGTCTGGGTATCCCCGAAGATACGGATGTGCCCAATGCCGACACGCTGCATGGCGGTGACGGCCAAGACATCCTTTTTGGGGACGCAGGGGATGACACGCTGCACGGTGATGCCGACGACGATGAAATCTTTGGTGGCAAAGGGAATGATGCAATTTTCGGTGGCACCGGCGAGGATGAAATTTTTGGTGGTGAAGGCAAAGACACCATCGATGGCGGCGCAGATGCTGACACGATCTCGGGCAATGAAGGTCAAGACGTCATTTTTGGTGGCGCTGGTAATGACTTCCTCAATGGCGACAGCGGTAAGGATGAACTGACCGCAGGCTTGGGCAACGATAACGTCTTTGGCGGCTCGGGCGACGATACGATCTTTGGGATCACAGGCATTAACACGCTTTCTGGTGACAGCGGTGACGACAGTATCTTTGGCGGCGATGCCTCGGATACGATTTTTGGCGGGGATGGCGAGGATACGATTGTCGGCGGCCAAGGCAACGATACCATTGAAGGGGGGGCTGGCGCGGATAACGTGCGGGCTGGTGAAGGCCTCGACGACATCAAAGGCGGCAGTGGCAAGGACACCATCAAGGCTGGTTCTGGCGCTGACACGATCGAAGGGGGCAGCGGTAACGACAAGATCTTTGGCCAAGCCGGTGCTGACAGGATTTTGGGCGGTGATGGGCAAGACACCATTGACGGTGGTACAGAAAATGACGACATCTTTGGCGGCGACGGCAAAGACAGCCTTTTTGGTGGCACCGGGGATGACACCCTAGAAGGCGGCGCCGGTGATGATATGTTGGTGGGTGGCCTTGGGGCCGACCAAATCGACGGTGGCAGCGGCATTGATACGGTCAGCTACGCAAGCTCTGATGCAGGTGTTTCGGTAATCTGGGAAACAATCGATAATGGCGTGAATGGGGCAGCAAGCGGTACAGGCGGCGATGCCCAAGGCGATAGTCTTTCGAACATCGAAATCCTTATTGGGTCAGACTTTGATGATGTGTTTGTTGCAAACGTGGCCAACAACACAATCGATGGCGGCAAAGGCAACGACATAATTGATGGCGCACGCGGCAACGACTACCTGCGCGGCGGCAACGGTGACGACACGCTGATCGGTGGTTCTGGCGTGGATATCCTCAACGGCGGTATTGGGATCGACACGGCTGTATTTGTTGGGCTTCGCGAGGATTTCATCGCCGAAGAAGGCGCAGATGGCGAGATCCTCATCACAGATCTCAGTGGTCAGACCGACACCCTGACCAATATTGAACTCGTGAGCTTTGATGATGGCGTGTTTAACATTCCCAATCTGTTGGGTACGGCCAACACCCCAACCGAAGGCGATGATGTTTTGGAGGGCACGGGGGCTGCTGACGAAATCGACGGGCTTGGCGGGAACGACCAGATCAACGGTGGAAGTGGTGCTGACGAGCTGCGCGGTGGGAACGGCAACGACACGATCCTTGGTGACAACGGGGCTGACACGATCTTTGGTGGTTTTGGCGCGGACGATATTCGCGGTGGCTCGGGCAATGACGTGGTCTTTGCGGGGTCTGGCGCGGATGAAGTGCGCGGTGGCGCAGGCAACGATGATTTACGCGGTGGCAACGGTGTCGACACAATTGTGGGCGGGACCGGGGACGATGTCCTTAGAGGCGGGGCAGGGGCCGATACCTTCGTTTTCCTCTCCAACCAAGGGGCTGATACCATTGCTGACTTTGACTTGTCAGAGGCAGATTTCATTGATCTGTCCAGCCATAACAGGGCCGATAGCTTTGGTGATCTGACGATTGACCAAAATGGTGCCGACACCGTGATCACATTCGCAAGTGGGTCCGACGTGATTACCTTGGAAGACTTCGACGCGAATACCTTGGATGCCGATGCGTTTGTGTTTTAACCAGTAACTTAGGTAAATCACCCCTCTTGATGATGGGTCTCTAGATCATCAAGGGGGGAGGATTAAGCTGAATTGGCCAAGATGTTGCGTTCCCACAATAACGCATCGCGGACAATTACCTCGAGACTATTGTGTTTGGGTGTCCAATTCAAAGTCTTGGTCAACACATCGGAGTTGGCGACAATGCTGCCGATATCCCCGTCCCGCCGCGTTGAATATACAACTTCAAAGTCATGGCTTTGTCGTTGCACCTCTGCCAGAACCTCTAATACCGAATACCCTTTGGAATAGCCGCAATTCATAGTCAACGGCGTTCGGTGTTTCGTCATATGTTCCAGTGTTTCCACATGCACTTCAGCAAGATCCGAAACATGAATGAAATCGCGCACACAGCTGCCATCCGGGGTGTTGTAGTCCGTACCAAAAACTTCAAAAACACCCGCATTGCTCACGGCAACTTTGGCGGCGACTTTAAGTAAATGCGTAGCGTTCGGAGTTGATTGCCCGCTGCGTCCCTGTGGATCTGCTCCTGCGACATTGAAGTACCGCAAAGCGGCATGGCAGACATTGTGCACACTGCAAACGTCCACCAAAATCTGTTCGAACATCAATTTTGAGTGCCCATAAGGCGAGAGTGGCGCAAAGCTATGGTCCTCGGCGACTTTGTCCGTTTTTGGATTGCCATACACAGCAGCCGTTGACGAAAAAAGCCAGTTTTGAACGCCGGCTAAAACTGTTTCATTCAAAAAGGCCGTCGCGGTAGAGACATTCGCCTGATAGTATTTCACGGGGTCCAGCATACTTTCGGGCACGACAGTGGCCCCAGCACAGTGGATCACGGACGTTGGTTTTTCATCTCGTAAAATACCTCTAAGAGCGGCAGCATCGCCAATATCAGCCTGATAGAAAGCGGCCCCTTTGGGAATGTTTGACGCAATACCGGTTGTCAGATTGTCCAAGATCACGACTTTGTAGCCACGATCCAAAAGACACAGCGCGATATGACTGCCGATATATCCAGCACCACCGGTTACAAGGACCTTCATTGCGCGCCCCATTTTACTGATGTGATCTGCATAATTTTACTCTGCCTTTGCCAGGACTTGGTCGACAAATTCGACGATTTGTGCCCTTGAGCCCGAATTTTGCACAGCATTGCTAGCATAGTCTATCGCATGCTTTGCGGCCAGATCCATTGCGTTGGACGCGTTCAGTATCAATGTGGCGGCCTCTTTTGCTGTGTTAATTGAGGGTAAGTCAGGAAAGACTGTTTGGGGTGCGCCGTATGGGGCGACCATGGGCCAGTTTCGCAATACTGGAACAGCACCGGTCAACATCCCTTCAACAAGGCTTTCGTGACTGCCTTCCCGGTGACTGGTCGACAGGATAAACCCGATTTGAGCGTACCAATTCTGAATATTATCAGTAAACCCATCCACAATCACGGCATCGCCCAAGGCCTTGGCGCGCGCCAGAAATTCAGCACCGTACGCAGCATCGCTCGCGTTTGGGGCCCAAGGAGTACCAACAAACCGGATACGCCAATCGGGATCTGATTTGCGCAGCTCGTCCAATATATCCAGCGCAAACATTGGATCTTTGTTTTCGGATGCATATTGAGTCATCCCCAGGGTTTTGAGGGCGGACGACGTGCGCTGGGCGGGATGTAGGGCGGGCAGGTTACGCAGATTTGCAATAACCGTGTTTGGACAGTTTGGCATAAGCTCGTCACCCAAAACGGCCTTGAACACTTCGCGAATGTGATCAGCGATGAACACTATGCCATCAAAACGTTGTAGGTTTGCAAGATAGGGGTGCGCGACAAAAGCCTCGTAGCTGTGCAGTCGCAGCACGACTTTTTTATCCTGCGGAGCATAAAGTGACAGATAGGTTGCAGCATCATTCAACCACTCACAAAACACGACATCGCACCATTCAAACAACTCGGCGACCATTGGGTTTTGATCCGCCAGTTGCGCCGGGGTAAACCCGCTTGGCTTCCAGCCTTTCGCTTTGTTCAAAATCTGTGTGCCGGCTGACTTTTTCTTTTGGGCGATAGCCTCTTTGACAAAGCGATAGTCCAGAAAACGAACCTCATATCCTTGTTCCATGAAAACATCGGAAACCTGATCTAAGAAATTCCAGTTGTTTGTGAAAAACAGGATGCGCTTGGGACGGTTGATGGGGGCTGCAAAAACACGTTCTGGGGTGACTTGATAGCCCTTGATCACCTCCTGTGACTCCGGTGGAAGCCGATCAAAGATACTGCCCGCTTCTGGGCGCGTTTGAGTGAATTTTTGAAACACAGAAGGCTGCAACATAGGTTTGCCGCTGCGATCGTCGGTCCCAATTTTTAGTGTATTCTCGAGGCTTAGACTAAGAAGTTCGCTCGGGCCTAAATCTAGTTTTTTGGCAATATTGAAATACTGTTCAAAATCACTCGACACGACGTGATGGCGAAACAAAAGTGTCATAGCGGTTTTGGTAAAACCCTGACCCATTGCGTGAAGCTGTTTGTTGGCGATCCGGTCAAGAATGGCAAATGCATCTTGTGTTTTGCCCAAAATAAGCAAGACGACCATGTAGTTTTCCAGCCGCGCTTTGGTGACAAACTTCAAAGTGCTACTTTTTTTATACAAAGCTTCAAGCCGATCGAGTCCCACTGGATCGATCGTGCTCATCCCATCCTGAGCGGCCAATCTGCGATAACACTTAAGCGCAGGATTACTCATTTTCTCGATTGTATCGCAAAAAGTGACGGCTTCAACAAAGGTTCCAAGACCCGCCTTTAAGTTGTTTGCCGAAACTTGTTTTTTAAAATTGCCCCGGGCTTTTTTGGCCTGCGCGTAGTTCTTTTTGTTGATAAGCTTTTGAAATAATTGACTGAGCAATCCCGAAAAATAAACTGGGCGCATAGTGATAAATTCTTTCTAGAATGGAATCCACTTTCTCATAGTACGCATTTGTGGAAGATTAAACAGTGGTTGCTCTTTGATACTCCAAGACGGGGCCACCAAGCCAAATTTAGAGGCCTACATGACATCCCGCAGACCGAAAATCTTTTGTCAATTTTCTGACCGAAACGTCCTTGAGCCTATTTCAGGCGACCGGATAAATGAGATTAGGTTCTATCGTTCGTTGTCGTCCTTCGCGGATGTGTATTACAACGATACCTTGATTGATTGGTCTACTGGCCAAATTGGGGATCCTGCGGGATTGAACCCGCCATCGCGTAATTACGACCTCTATTACGTGCGTGCCAATCCTTCGCTTTTGAAGTCGCTGCCGCATCCCAAAGTCACAATGGCCTATCCTTATGACCCTGATACATTTGGAAAAATTGATGGGCTTATCGTTACGACAGACGCTTGGCGTGAGTTGCTTTTGGCGCATCCCACGTCTGACAAGGCCCGCGCTCAGTTAGCCAAGTGGTATCCGGACGCAGTGATCAGGCCAGATGCGATTATAAACGTACAGCAAACCCTTGATCCAATGTTCTTGAAGCCCCCCAATTCAAAGCGGCAGTTTTACTGGCGTACTCAAATGACCGGTGCCAAGGCTTTTGGCTTTTTTGGCCGAATTTCGGATGAAACCCTCCCCTCTGAACTGTTGGACAGCGTTCAAACTCTTCAGGAAACATCAAAAGATGTAGGTTCCCCGATGAGTGTCTTGGCCGGTAGCATTCGGACTAGACTGCCTAAAAACGCAATAAACCTTGGGTCGATTGACTATACTGATATGCCAAATGCACTGTCTACGTGTCGTGGTACCTTGGGACAATATTGCGCGGATTCAGAATTTTTGGGATCAGGGAAAATTTTGGATTCGATGGCTTCTGGCGTGCCAATTGTTACCCGGATCAACCCTGTAAGGATCGAACAGTTAGGTGATTATCCTGGCATTTACAAAAGCCAACAGGAGGCCGAAACGCTGTTGCGCGATCTCACAAATGACGATGATTTCCATGCGGAAATGTCGCAAAAAGTACGACATCGCGCCGAGCATTTTGTCCCAGCAGCAACGGGCGCCAGAATACACAACCGGTTGCAGGACGCCGGGCTATTGCCGCAAGTCTAGGACGGGTCCAGCGTATAGCTGGGCAACTGGGCCAAAGCGTTGCTGAGCGCGTCGCCCCAACTCTCTGAAATAGAGGCATAATATGGGTTGTCAGCCTCGATACGGGTATGGGCGCCAACGGCAAAACTGTCTTGGGCATAGATGTGAAAATCCAAGGGCAGGCCGACGGACAAATTAGCCTTGATCGTTGAATCAAACGACACCGTCAGCAGACGAATAGCATCTTCAAAATTCATCTCGGGATCATAGGCGCGCACGAGAATGGGCTTGCCGTATTTCGTCTCGCCGATCTGGAAAAACGGGGCATCATCCGTGACTTCGATGAAATTCCCCTCGGGATAGATCAAAAACAAGGTGGGCGCGCCGCCTTTGATTTGACCACCCAAAATCACCGATGCCTTGAAGCTGGAGGTCGATGTCTGGCCTTCGAGGCGACTGTCCTCAATCACCTCCTTCAACGTTGATCCAACCAGCCGCGCCACTTGGAACATGGTGGGTTGCTCAAGGATCGTTGGATTGCGTTCCGAAGGGGCTTTGCTGCGTTCCTCCAGTAGGCTGATCAGCGCCTGAGTGGTCGCCAGATTGCCAGCTGTCATCAACGTAATCGCCCGCTCGCCTTCAACTTCGTATGTGAACATCTTTTTGGTGATGGAAAAGTTATCCAGCCCCGCGTTGGTGCGGGTGTCCGACATAAAAACAAGACCGTCGTTCAGTTTCAGGCCTACGCAATAAGTCATATAGTCGTTCCAGTGTTGACGCACGCCCTCATCATAGGGCCCAGGGATTACCTATTGTTGAACTTGCAAGGATACAATCATCGATTCCAAGCCTGCGCCAACACGCATTCCCGTTATTGGGGCTGCATCGCGTGAATCGCGCCCAGTGGCCATACGAACGTAGCGTTCATCGGGTGAAATACCATTTGAGATATCAAACCCGACCCAACCTAGACCGTCCACATGAGCCTCGGCCCAGGCGTGGCTGGCGTCTTGATCCACGCGATCATTCATCATCAGATAACCGCTGACATAGCGTGCGGGGACCCCCGCATGCCGCGCGGCAGCTATGAAAATCTGCGCGTGGTCCTGACAGACGCCCTTGCCTGCCAAAAAGGCGTCTTCGGCAGTGGTGGCAGCGTCCGTTTGGGCCAGGCCATAAGGCACGGCCTCGATGATTTGGGCAGACAGTGTATGCAGGCTGGTAAGGGCTGCGTCACCGGTTTGAACGGTCTTGGCCAGTGTTTTGACATTGCGCCCTGCTGTGGTGCGCGGTGTGTCTTGCAAGAAATGCCATAGGGGGGCAGCACCGTAGACTTTGCCCAAGACCCCGTCGGAACACAGCGTTTCTACCTCGCCAGAGGCTGTGACTGCTACAGAGGTGGTGCCAGTGTTTACTTGCACCAGCGTGGTGTGGTTTTTGTACTGGTCATTGAACGTCAGCTCGGGCGCGCCGCCATCAATGGCGACGGACCAGTCCAAAACCCGTTGCTGTGGCGAGGATACTGGCGTTAGACGCAACTGTTGCAGGCCGTAATTGACAGGGGCATCATAGCTGTAGGTCGTTGTGTGACTGATCTTGAGTTTCATGACACTCCTTACCCGATGAACTGGTAATCTTGTTCGATCTGCATGCCGATCGCGTTGTTTTCACGGATAAAATCGATGATGAAACTGTGCAGCCCTTCTTCAAAGATCGACGCAATCGTGTGCTGTCGCAGCTTTTCGCGTTGGGCATCAATCATGTCATGGGATTTAAACCGCGTGCCGTAGTCTTTCGCCAGAAAGTTCAGGTTTTCTTCGATGATGCGGCTGGAAAATGCCAAGGACCGTGGGAACCGCGAGTCCAAAATGAGGAATTCTGCGATATTGGCCGAGGTCATATCGCCTTCGTTGAGCCACCGAAACGAGCGGTGGGCCGAGACGGATCTTAGGATGGTTTCCCATTGGACATTGTCTAGGGGTGAACCTACGAAACTGGCCGAGGGCAGCAAGGTGTAGTATTTGACGTCGATAATGCGGGCGGTGTTGTCGGCCCGTTCCAAGCCTGTGCCAATCATCGCAAAATCATAGATGTCGTTGCGCATCATCGTGCCATGCAAAGCACCGCGCACCAATGCCGTCTGGCGCCTAATTTCGCCCAAAATCGCAGGCAGGTCGGTTTCTTTCACTGGCCGCTTGAGCAATTGCTTGAGCGACATCCAGTTTTCATTCACCGCCTCCCACACTTCGGTCGTCAGTGCTGTGCGCACCAATCGCGCATTCGTGCGCGCCTTTTCCGAGGCTGAAAACACGCTGGACGGGTTTGATGGATCGCGCAGCAAATAGTCGACCAAGGTGCTGGCGTCATAGCTATCGTATTTGGCGTTATAGCCGTCCATGACACCGGCCGTGGCAACGACAGATTTCCATTCTGCGGTTGTGTCTTGGGATCGGGTCAGGGCGATACGAAATCCTGCTTCGATCAAACGCGCAGTGTTTTCGCTGCGCTCAAGAAACCGGAACATCCAATAAAGGCCACCTGCTGTTTTGCCAAGCACTGCGTCAGTCCTCCAAAACCCAAGTGTCTTTTGTGCCGCCGCCCTGGCTGGAATTGACCACCAGCGACCCTTGTTTCAAAGCGACACGGGTAAGCCCACCGGGCGTGATGTTGATCCCCTTCGGCGACACCAAAACAAAGGGGCGCAGATCCACGTGCCGCGGTGCGAGGCCTTTGTTGGCAAAGATAGGAACAGTCGACAGCGATAATGTGGGCTGGGCGATATAGTTGCCGGGGGTCTTGCGCAGCTTGGCGGCAAAGGCCGCGATTTCCTTTTTGCTGGCCGCAGGGCCCACCAACATTCCGTAGCCGCCCGATCCGTGCACTTCTTTGACCACCAGATCCGCCAGATTGTCCAAGACGTAGGCCAAGGCATCTGGTTCAGAACAGCGCCAAGTTTGCACGTTTTTCAAAAGGGCCTTTTCACCGGTATAAAACTCGACGATGTCGGGCATGAACGAATAGATTGCCTTGTCATCAGCGATCCCGGTGCCGGGGGCATTGGCGATTGTGATATTGCCCGCGCGGTAAACATCCATGATGCCCGGAACGCCAAGCATTGAATTTGGATCAAAGTTCAGCGGATCCAAATAGTCGTCATCAACGCGCCGGTAGAGCACATCGATCACTTTGTAACCTTCTGTGGTGCGCATGGCTATGCGCCCATCAACGACCCGCAGATCGTGCCCCTCGACCAACTCCACACCCATCTGATCGGCGAGGAACGAGTGTTCAAAATAAGCCGAGTTGAAAATGCCGGGTGTGAGAACGGCGATTGTCGGCGTGCCCGTACACCCCTTTGGTGCGCAAGCCGCAAGGGAACGACGTAGGTTCTTGGGATAGTTGCTGACGGGTTGGACTTTGTTCTGGCTGAAAAGTTCGGGGAACATTTGCAGCATGGTTTCGCGGTTTTCCAGCATATAGGACACGCCCGAAGGGGTCCGTGCGTTGTCCTCGAGCACGAAAAAGTCGTCCTCGCCCGTTCGCACAAGATCAATACCGACGATATGGGTGTAGACATTGCCCGGCGGCGAAAACCCCATCATCTGCGGTGTAAATGCCTCGTTTTGGGCAATTAACTCGCGGGGGACGACGCCTGCGCGCAAAATTTCCTGCCGTCCGTAGATGTCGTGCAAAAAGGCGTTTATCGCCGTGACGCGCTGTTCGATCCCTTTGGACAGTTTGGTCCATTCGCGGTTCGAAATTATGCGTGGGATCAGATCAAAGGGAATAAGCCGCTCTTGGGCTGCCGCCTGTCCATAGACATTGAAGGTGATCCCGGTGCGCCGAAAAAAGGCCTCGGCCTCTTTGGACTTTTTGCTCAACCGACTGGGATCTTCTTTTGAAAACCACTTTTGATATTCTTGATAGGGTTGCCGCACCGCATCGGAATTCAAAAGCATCTCGTCGAAATGCTGTTTGCTATCGCTCATAATTTATAGGTTAACGCATTTCGTTAGGACCGCAACGCGATTACTGTTGAGCGCTGGTTTGCGGACGTTGATGAACAGCGACTGACTGATTTTTAAGCTCTAAAAAGCCATAGGATGTGAGGAACGACACATCCGCAGCATCCCGTCCAACGCCAATGCGGATCACCTCATCGGGTTTTGTCATGCCCGTGGGATCCACCAGATGCCATGCACCGTCCAAGAATACCTCTACGAGCGCATGAAAATCCTGTGGGCTGACTGCAGGGCCATAGGCGCTGACATAGCGCGCGGGCAGCCCTGCACCTCGCGCCAAGGTAATCAGGATATGGGCAAAATCTCGACATACGCCGGACCGCGCCGTCAGGCTTTCGTGGGCTGCTGTGCCCGCATGACTTGCTGTGATGTCGTAAGTCATGTTGGCAAAAATCCAATCGCTCATGGCTTGGATCAGCGACCCGCCTTGCAAATTGGAAAACTGTTGTTCGATCAGGTTCAGTACTTGTTCGGGGTGGCAATAGCGCGAGGGCATCAAATAGGTGTTCACCTCGCCGGGCAATTGCGAAAAAGCGGTGGCTGGCAGGTTGGCGATGGGCTTTTGGGGGCGGGTCACGCGCACCAAGGCCTCATATACGCAGTCCAAATTTTGGGGGATATGCAGCCAACGGCGGATTCCAATGTCACCTTCACCATTAATGGTTTGGCTTGCGATCGCCGCTGCAAACGTCAAGCTCTCATTGAGGATCGTCTGGTTTGGATCTGTGGCCGCCTCGATTTGCAACAATGCATCACAGGGCTGCGCTGCGCGGTAGGACAAAACGGCCCGAAGAGAATAGTCCATACCTGCCTCGCAAAGTGTCGCTGCATGTTAAATGCAATCTGAGGGCCAAAAAGGCGGATTTATGACGTAGATGCAAGGTCCTAATCGTTTAAGGACTACCCCATCGACCATTCCAAAACGCAGTCCGTTACGTCAATTTATGACTTCAGTTGTTTTCCGGGGGCGAGGAACTCAGGCCCTAATGGAACATCGATCAGATTGACGCCTTTGTGCGAGCGGGCCTTGGCCAAAGCTGCCTTGAAGGCCGCTAGATCATGCACTCTTTCCGCCTTGGCCCCAAACGATTTTGCAAAGGCCACAAAGTCTGGATTTGTCAGTGCGGTGCCCGAGACCCGCCCGGGATATTCCCGTTCTTGATGGGCGCGAATTGTGCCATATCGGGCATTGTCGATCACAATAACCGTGAGGTTCAATTGGTGATGCGCGGCTGTGGCCATTTCCTGACAGGTCATCATCAAACAGCCGTCGCCCGCTATGGCGAACACTTCGGCATCGGGCCGCGTAGCCGCGGCCCCAACAGCGGCAGGCAGACCATATCCCATGGATCCCGAGGTTGGCGCCAATTGCGAGAAGGGCGCGCGAAACTTGTAAAACCGGTGCAGCCAGCCTGCATAATTTCCAGCCCCGTTACACATGATAGCATCGTGAGGCAGAACCTCTGTCATATGCGCGAAATAAGAAGCCAACGGATCCTCGGGCAGCAGATCGGCATTCGCAAAGTCGAGGTAGGATGCATGCAACTGCGCTGTTCTCGCCTCAAAAGTGGCGGGTTTCAGGGGGGACCAGTCTGCAGCAGCACAGCAAAAGCTTTCCATGTCGGCCACCAAAGCCTGTTGTGGCTCATAAACCCGGCCCAGTTCCTCGCCTTGAGGGAAAACATGCACCAAGTCTTGCTTTGGGACAGGCACATCCAGCAATTTGTAGCCGCCCGTTGTCATCTCGCCCAAGCGCGGGCCAAGCGCGATCAACAGGTCTGTCTGGCTCAGGGCTTCGGCCAAATAAGGGGTTGGCCCTACACTAAAATGTCCAGCGTAGTTTGGATGGGTGTTGTCCATTAGGCTTTGACAACGCAGGGATACGCTAACGGGCAGGGCTTGGACCTCGGAAAACTGCTGAAGGGCTTGGATCCCCTTTGCTGTCCAGCCACCGCCCCCTGCAATAATCAACGGGCGCTTGGCCGATTGGATCCGGTCCTGAAGGGCTGCCATTTCACTGGGCACGGGCGCAGATCGGGGCACTGTTATTGGCCTTGGCTCAGGCGGCGGGGTGATTTCGTCGTAGAGCATATCCTCAGGCAGCGCTAAAACAACGGGTCCGGGGCGCCCACTGAGGGCAGTGCGGTAGGCGCGGGTGACGTATTCTTGAATCCGGCTGGGATCATCGATTTGTGCCACCCATTTGGCCATCTGCCCAAACATCCGGCGATAGTCGATTTCTTGGAACGCTTCGCGATCAATCATGTCCCGCGCCACTTGGCCGATAAAGACAATCATCGGCGTGGAATCTTGATAGGCCACGTGTACCCCAGCGGATGCATTTGTGGCGCCCGGTCCACGGGTCACCATACAGATCCCGGGCCGTCCGGTGAGCTTGCCGTGAGCCTCGGCCGCCATAGCAGCGCCACCTTCCTGACGGCATGTTACAAAGGAAATAGCCCCTTCGCGACCATGCAGCGCGTCCAAAATCGGCAAATAGCTTTCACCTGGAACACCGAAAATATGTGTGGTGCCTTGGGCGACCAATTGATTAACCAAGTGATCTGCTGCGCGTTTGGACATGACCCGTCTCCTTTTGGGGGGTTCCCTATGGTATTGATGCGCCAACAAGATCCGAATTAAAAGTGTCTTGAAAACAATTGCGCCAGCCGTCACTTTGTGCTGGATTTTGGACGGCTAGCCAAAGGATCCATCATGAAAGACGCTGTCGAGGAACTAGGGGAAGCAGTGGCCGTGCCATTCGAGCAGGCCCGCGCTATGCCGCCATCTGTGTATACATCTGAGGCGTTCCTGAAACGCGAACTGTCGGACATCTTTTCCCAAGACTGGTTTTGTGTCGGACGCGCCAGTGCTTTGGCCGCTGGTGGGGATTATATCACGCTGGAATTGGCGGATCAGCCCATCGTGGTACTGCGCGATGCGAAAGGTGAGTTGCGGGCTATGTCCAATGTGTGCCGCCACCGGATGTCGACGCTGTTGGAAGGGCGTGGAAACACGCGCTCTATCGTGTGCCCTTATCACGCATGGACCTATAATCTGGACGGCAGTTTGCGCGGTGCCCCTGCCATGACCCTGAACACAGACTTCTGCAAAGAACATTACAGCCTACCTGATATTCGATGCGAAGAATGGCTGGGCTGGGTTTTTGTTACGCTCAATCCCGATGCGCCAACTGTGGCCTCGTCTTTGTCCAAGGTCGAGGAATTGGTGGGCGATTATGGCATGGAAGGCTACACCGAAACCTTTTCCGAAACCCATATTTGGGATACAAATTGGAAGGTTTTGGCCGAGAACTTTATGGAAAGCTACCATTTGCCAGTATGTCACGCCGGCACGATTGGCGGCCTGTCCAAGTTGGAGGAAATGATCTGTCCCCCCGGCGAAGAGGCGTTCAACTATCATACGATTTTAAAGGATGACACGTTGAACATCGCTTTGGCGCATCCTTCAAACACACGTCTTGAAGGGGAACGGCGGCGGATGACTTATCTGCTGGCGATTTATCCGGGCTTAATGATCACGCTGACGCCAGGATACTTTTGGTACCTCAGCCTGCATCCGCATGGCGTGGGTCAAGTGAAGATCGCATTTGGCGGGGGTATGTCCCCTGATTACGTTAACGATCCTGCGGCGCAATCCCATTTCGCGAAACTCAAGACCCTTTTGGACGAGGTAAACGTCGAGGATCGTGGCTGTACCGAGAAGGTTTATCGCGGGTTGTGCGCAACGTCGGCGCAGCCGGGGCATTTGTCTCATCTGGAACGTCCAAACTATGACTTTGCCCACTACCTTAACAGTCGCGTTCAAGCCGCCAACAGGTGACGCCATTGGCTATCAGGTCCCGCTTGTTAGAGGCCTATTTTTAAGCGACGGATCGATTTTGTGCGGTAAATCTGCGCTTTCGTCCCCGCAGCTAAAGAAAGAATCGCAAGCAACGTGAGTGAAAGATAAAATTTTGGTCTTTTCACTTAGAAAGGCCTCATTCTGGCTGATAAAAATTAAGTTGTTGGCCCTATCTTGGATCTAGGGCGCTGGTTTTAAGAGAAAATCAGCATTTGATGTTTGGAAATTCACCTTTAGCGGGTATGCACAAATCTAATGCAACGTATGCGACATATTGTGTCTTTGTTAGAGACGCCAGCGGCTATTCTTGGTGTAGACGGAAGGGTGCTGTCTGCGAATAAAGCGCTCGCGGATTTTTTCGGTCTGCCCAAGGGCTGCGTTGATGATCGGCCAATTGCAGATTACGTCCCGACCAAGCATGTCACAGTTCCGCTGACCGCAACTGAGGCTGCCCCACAAATTATTATCCTCCAAGGCCACTCGGGGCGCATCGCTGCCTCCGTGAAACCCATGGCGGATATCGATGGCGCGCAAGTGTTTTTGTGCCAGCGACAGGTTGAGACCGATTGGGTCGATCCGCGCTTGCAGTTCTTTTTGGAACATCTTGATCAGGGTGTTTGGGAATATGACACCATAAGGGGCAGCTTTGAGGTGTCTGAAACCTGGCGTCAAATGCGCGGGCTTGCCCCTGATGCGCCGTTAAATAGCCAACTTGATGTTTGGTTGGAGGATATCCACCCCGAGGATCGTGGGACCCTAAAGGAAGTTTTTGGAAATCAAACGCGGGGCGAAACGGACGCCATCAGTGTGCAATACCGCCATCGTGACGCCGAGGGGAATTGGGTCTGGATTTGGTGCCGTGGCCAAGTCATGGAACATGACAAAGACGGTAAGCCGCTACGGATTGTGGGCTCTGATATCGACATTACCGATATCAAAAACTCAGAAGACACTTTCAACGATGTGAACAACAAGTTGCAATTGGCTGTTGGGGTGTCTGGCATGGGCACCTTTGATTTTGACTCGCGCACGGCCCTCGTCCATTGGGACGACCGGATGATGGAGATCTATGGCGTGACCGATGGCCAAAATATACGCGACGACAATCTATGGGAAACCTATTTGCATCCTGATGATCGCGAAGAGGTGGTGCGATACGCTACCGAATGTCAGAGCAAAGGCGTGGATTTTTTGCGAGACTATCGCATTGTGCGCCCCGACGGGTCTGTCCGAACCGTGCGCAGCATCGCCCGCTATATCAAACTGCCGCACAATCACTCGCGTATGGTGGGGGTAAATATTGACGTCACCGAGGATTATATGAAAGCGCAGCTTCTTGAGGCGGCGCGAAGTGATCTAGAATACGAATCCAAACATGACGCTTTGACCGGGTTGGCCAATCGCAGGCTATTGGATGAGACTGTCGACTACTACTTGGGCACCGGACATCAAAACACGCGGTTTGGTGTTTTGCATCTGGATTTGGACCACTTCAAACAAATCAACGACACTATGGGTCATGCCGCAGGCGATGCGGTTTTGGTGCATGTGGCACGCGGGCTGCGGAAGGTCTTTGAAAACGGTGAACTTATTTGCCGCGTCGGTGGTGACGAATTTTTGGTTTTCTTTTCTGAGGCTCCCAGTCATTCGGAATTGGCACGCATTGCCGAAAATGTTCTACAAATCGCCCGTGAGCCGTTTGAGTTTGAGGGCCAGCTATGCGTGTTTGGTATCAGCATCGGCATCGCAGTGTCCCAAGGTCTGCCAATCAAACGGTCCGAACTTTTCGTACAGGCAGACGTAGCGCTTTATGCCGCCAAAGACGCCGGGCGCCATGGATATCAGTTCTATTCGCAAAAGATTGGGCGCCGCAGTCAGCAACGTTTGACCCAACGCCAAGATCTAATCGATGGGATTGCGCAGGGTCAGATCACTTGCTTTTTCCAACCGCAATTTGATGCAAGAACTCTGGCGCTATCTGGGGCAGAGGCCTTGGTGCGCTGGGATTGCCCCAATCGTGGAATTCTTGCTCCGGCAGATTTCATGCCCGCGGCTGAGGATGCCGGGCTGACGTCAAAGATCGACGCGGCGGTTTTTGAGAAAGTCTGCGCCTTGCAAGATGAGTGGGATTCTGGGGGTGTGGCGTTCCCGACGATCTCGGTCAACTTGTCAAAACAACGTCTGAGTGAACGCGCGTTCCGCGAAATCCTGTTAAAGCGGTTGTCAGGCCATCACAAATTGTCTTTTGAGCTGTTGGAAAGCGCCTTTTTGGATCAAGTCGATGGGGAGGCTTTGCGCAATATTCAGTCCATTCGCGATCTGGGAATGGGCATTGAATTGGATGATTTTGGATCGGGGCGCTCGTCTATTGTGGCTCTGCAAAACATCAAACCTGATAAGATCAAAATTGACCGCTCGCTGACCTTCCCGATTGTGGATCGGCCCGCGCAATTGTTGATACTGCAGGCCTTGTCGAAAGTGGCGCGACTAGAGGGCGCTCAGATTGTCGTTGAAGGGGTCGAGACAGAGCGCCATCTGGCAACAATCAAAAACGTCGATTGCGATCAATTGCAGGGCTACGCGCTGGGCTATCCGATGTCGCAGCATGATTTTGCGGCACTGCTCAAGACCCAAGCCGTCCCCGCGCTGAGCAAGCTATGATGTAACGTCCTGCCGGGCGACCCGCGGGCGACCTCGGGCGGACACCGTGATCGTGGCCTCAACAAAAACTTCACGGGCCTCAGCTTTTGCTTTGCGAACATCACGCTCGACACTCAGTTGTAGATCTTCTGCACCCGCAGCTTGTGCGGCAAGAGTGGCCTCTTGCGTCAAGCGCTCCTCCAGAAACTTGAGTGCTGGGTCCTTGCTGCCGAAATCCTGAGGGCCCTCAGACAAATGCACTCGAAATTTACCATCCGAGGGACTGGTCACCGTGCCCGATTTTCGCATAGTCACTTGCCCAACCACGGCGCCGATTGCATTGGCAACACCTGCGTGGTCGGGCAGGATCATGGGGCAGTTCAGTCGCGTGCCAACGGCAGGGTAATAGGTCTGTGCCGAGGCCCCAAGCCCAATCACCGGCACGTTCACGCCAACATCCAAGCGCATCAAACCGCTGTGGTGCCCCAGTCCGCGTTGCACAAGAACATGATTGGCCAGTGTTCTGGGATCTTGGTCAAACGTTGGATCTTCTTCTGCAAACGCGGCCTCCAAGACGGCCAGCCCAGTTTGATGTGTCAGTTGATCGATGATGATTTGGGCCATTTCAACCGGCTCAGGAGCCAGCATTTCGCCTGATCCAGTGCGCCTGCGTCCGATCAATTCCAGCGCCATAAGGGCCGCAGGTCGCGACCATGCATCCAAGGTTCCCAACACATGCGAGGCATCCGAGGGCGTCACGCCCGACACCTGAACCAACCCGCGATCCAGAAGTCGGTTCAAGGCCCCGTTGTCCATGCGCGAGTTGAGGATCTTTCCAACGGGATGCACATCTTGCCCAATGCGGTCCAGCAAGGTCCTGTCGCGCTCGATCAGCCCTTCGGTATTTTGGCCAGCAATTGCACGGACAAACCGCGTGTCTTGTTCTCCTGGTGCGGCCGCGCGCAGTTGGTTTTCTAACGCAGGCAGGACGACATCGGGGGCTTCATGGGCGATCAGTGACACGGGTAATACCCGTCTTGGTCCCAATGTGACACCACCGGACAAGCCTTCTGAGACAAAATGCACCTGACTGTCGCCGCCCAATCCAGATGTGCGCATCGCCACTGCTTCGACCATGGTGCGGTAAGGGCCGACCTGTGCGCCAGCGGGATCAATCGCGGGCTGACCATCGCGCAAAATAGCGATGTCTGTTGTAGTGCCGCCGATGTCGCTAACCATGGCTTGGGACTGGCCGGTCATCCAACTGGCCCCCACAATCGAGGCCGCAGGTCCACTGAGAATCGTTTCAATCGGGTGCAGACGGGCCTGCGCACTAGAAATCAGCGCCCCATCCCCGCGCACCACCATCAGCGGTGCTTGGATTTTGTGATCGCGCAAGGTCGCTTCAGCTTTGCTGATCAAGCGGTCGATCATCCCGATCAGACGCGCGTTCAGCAAGGCGGTCATCGCCCGCTTTGGGCCGTTTAGTTTCGCACTAAGCTGATGGGAGGCAGAAACGGGCAGGCCTGTGCGCTTGGCGATATGAGTGCTGATTTGGTGTTCATGTGCTGGATTGCGTGTTGCAAACTGACTGGCTACGGCAAACCCGCTAACCTCGGCACCGTATTGGTCCAAAAACGCATCCAAAACCGTGATGTCTAGGGGTTTGGATTCCGCACCCGAATGGGTGTGACCGCCCTCCATTACCAGAACGGGATCCCCTTTAAGCGCCTCGGTCAGCCCATGTTTGTCGAGGTCCTGTGCGGCAAAGCCCACAAAAATCAGAGCAACGCGTTCGCCTTGGCCCTCGACCAAGGCGTTTGTCGCCAAAGTGGTCGACAACGAGGCCATCGAAATGTCCCGAGGATCCGCGTTGGACTGGACCAAGACGGCTTGGATCGCCCGGCTGATCCCAATGGCCAGATCATGCCGTGTTGTCAGGGACTTGGCGCTGGCAAGGACATCGGTTTCATCCTTGATCAAAACGGCGTCGGTATAGGTGCCACCAGTATCCACGCCCAATAAAAGTGCCATAGTCCAACTGCCTTTGTAATGTCTGGGTCGTGATACAACGCGCCAGCGACACGTCTTGCCTGTTTGCGGCATGGCAGGTGGTGCTGTCGATAGCAATTTTGTGCCTCCCGGCGTGGGTGACCGGGTGACCACGACTTTGACAAGAATCCTAGACACCTGAAACATCATATGTTTTCCTTCAGGCCATGAATGAAGAAATGTTCTACAGCCTCAAAGGCAGTAACCGGATGCCCGCCAGCATGGCGACGCGTGTGGCCAGCGCGTTGGGCCGCCAGATTGTAGGACAGTCTTACCCCTGCGGTGGCTTGATCGAAGACGAAGCGGCTTTGTCGGTGAAATATGATGTCAGCCGGTCCGTGGTGCGCGATGCAGTCAAAATCCTAGTCGGAAAAGGCCTGCTGGAAGTGCGGCGCGGGGTGGGCACGCGCGTCTTGGATCGCCGCAAATGGGGGCTTTTGGACGATGACGTTCTGGCCTGGCATCAAGAAGCAGATCTTAGCGAAGATTACCTTGGACAGCTTTTGGACGTGCGCATGATGATCGAGCCGAAAGCTGCGCGGTGGGCTGCGGAACGTGGCAGCGACGTCGAGCACGCCAAAATCGAAGCAGCACAGCTGCAAATGGAAGCGGAACAAACCGATTTGCACGCCTTCGTGGCGGCAGATGCGGCGTTTCACAGTGCGATTTTGTTCGCCTCCAACAATGAATTTTTGCGGTCGATGGAAGGGGTTATGATTTCTGCATTGATGATCTCAATCCGACTAACAACAGCGAATTTGCAAGATAAACAGCAGGTAATCCCTTTTCACAGAGGGGTCACTGACGCGATCTTGCAAAGAAATGGGGCTTTGGCGGAAACCAAGATGGAAAACCATCTGGAAGACACCAAAGCGCGGCTTGGGCATGTGCTTGGGCTGAACCCTATACTACCAAAGACGCATTAAGGGAGGAAACCATGCGCACTACACTAAAAACACTGGTAACGGCTACGGCTGTTGGCCTGACTGCTATGGCAGGGGCTGCTTTCGCCGAAGGTCATTCCACAAAGCTGCGGATTCAAACGCACTTCTCGCCAGAGACCCTATCGGGCAAGATGGCAGCTGAATTCATCGACAACATTCAAACCATGTCCAATGGTGAGATCGAAGTTGAGATGTTCTACAGCTCGACTGTTGTGAAATCCGTTGAAACATTTGATGCGGCAGCCAACGGTATCTTGGACTGCGACATGACCGGTTCCGGTTACCAAACTGGTAAAAACCCTGCATTCCAATTTGCAGGCGATCTGTTGGGTGGCTATCTGAACCCTTATCAGCAAATGGCTTGGTTGCTGCACGGCGGCGGTCGTGATGCGGTCAACGATCTGCACAACCAGTACGGCATGTCTTTTGTGGGCTGGTGGATTCCTGGTCCTGAATCCCTGTCCTCGACTGCGCCAATTCGCAATGTGGCAGACTTCAAAGACTGGAAATTCCGCTCGCCCCCCGGCTTGGCTACAAAAGTATTCGCAGCCTTGGGTGCATCCCCAATCGTGATGGATTTCAACGAAATCTTTACAGCGCTTGAGACAGGCATCATCGACGGTGCAGATGCGGCCAACCTGACAAACAACGTGGGCCTTGGTCTTTATGACATCGCCAAGCACACAAACTTTCCTGGCTTCCACTCGATGCCAGCGGACCACCTGTCGTGCCGCACAGATGTTTGGGAAGCAATGCCAGAGCATCATCGTGCGATCATGACTGTGGCCATGGACAGCCTCGCGCTGCACAACGCGACAATCAACGAAGTGCAAAACGCGCAGACAGCAAAAGACCTGCGCGCGGCTGGCGTGAACCTGTATGAGTGGTCTCCAGAAGAGCTGGCGAAATACCGTGAAGCTGTGAAAATCGGTTGGACCGAGTTCGCAACAACACCAGAAGCGAAGACGATGCTGGACAGCCACATCTCCTTCCTTACAGATCTGGGAGCGATGAAGTAATCGCACTCTGATTTTTGGGGCGCCGTAGAAATGCGGCGCCCTTTTTTTATGGAACATCCAACATGAAAATCACCAAAATTATCAGCCATGTGCTGAGTTGTGACATGCCCGAAACACTGGGCTATTCACAGCAGTACTATTCAAAACGCACGGCCCATATTGTTGAGGTTCAAACCGATGAGGGCGTAACGGGCTGGGGCGAGTGTTTTGGCCCTGGCACAGTGGCTCTGGCCAATCGTACGATTGTCGAAAAGGTGATCCAGCCCTTGGTATTGGGGATGGACCCCATGGACCGCGACGTGATTTGGCACAAGGTTTACAACCTTTTGCGAGACCACGGACAAAAGGGCATGCCACTGCAATCGCTATCGGGGGTAGATATCGCCCTATGGGATATTGCGGGCAAAGTCGCTGGGTTGCCGCTGCACAAGATGATTGGCGGTGCCCATCGAACCGTGGTTGATGTGTATGGCTACGGTATGATGCTGCGGCCGGATGAAAATGCCGACAGTCTGGCAGATCGGTTTGTCGATGAGGCTTCTGCGATCAAAGATATGGGTTTTGTGGCGACCAAGATGAAGGTTGGTTTGGGGCCGAAATCTGATGTGAAACTTTGCGAGGCTGTGCGCCGCGGTGTGGGGGAGGATTACCGGTTTATGGTGGACGCCAACCATTGCTACACCACATCAGACGCGTTTTATGTGGGCCGCGCGCTGGACGAGATGCAGGCCTATTGGTTCGAAGAACCTGTGGCCCCTGAAGACCACGACGGTTACCGCGAATTGCGTGCCGCATTGAAGACCAATATTTCAGGTGGCGAGGCCGAGTTTAACCGTTGGGGATGGCGTAGCATTTTGGAAAATCGCGGCTTGGACATTGCCCAACCTGAGGTCTGCGCACTGGGCGGAATTTCTGAATACCTGCGGGTTTTGGCCCTGTGTCACGCGCATTTCACGCCAGTGATCAACCATGTATGGGGCAGTGCTGTTGCAGTCGCAACCAACCTGCAACTTCTTGCAGCGATGCCACCAATGCCGGGCGGATTGCATCCATGGGAGCCGATGCTGGAGTTTGATACGACCGAAAACCGTTTTCGCGATGATTTGTTGGCGGATCCTCTGGATATTCAAAGGCAGGTGGCTGCGACCGGTGGGCAAGTGGCGATCCCGACGTCCCCGGGGATTGGGGTTGAGCCAGATCGTGCATTTCTCAAGCATTGGGCGATTGAGCCCTAAAGAGGTATTGCGCTGTGCTGCGCACATCGCCGGGGGGCGCGGCCTGCGGCCGCGCGGTGAGTATTT
Source organism: Algirhabdus cladophorae (assembly GCF_044772865.1). Lineage (GTDB taxonomy): Bacteria > Pseudomonadota > Alphaproteobacteria > Rhodobacterales > Rhodobacteraceae > Algirhabdus > Algirhabdus cladophorae. The sequence goes on along the minus strand of NZ_CP173029.1, from coordinate 2,877,283 downwards.
TTTGGAAAAAAGAAGATTGAATGTCGTGGGTAGACAAGCCTTTAACGCAAAGCGGGTCTTAGCCTGCCGTTGACAGATAGCAAATGCAGGTGAGCCAAATGACTATTCCAACTAAAATGAACGCAATTGTTCTCATGGGTCATGGGGATTTGGACGCTTTGGAATATAGGTCTGATTGGCCTGTCCCCCAGCCCAGTGCCGATCAAGTTTTGATCAAAGTTGGCGCTTGCGGAATGAACAACACGGACGTCAACACGCGTTCAGGCTGGTATTCCAAAGCCGTCACAACTGCGACTACGGGGGGCGCTTATGAAGACGTCAGCGAAAACGACCCAACATGGGGCGGCGCGCCGATTTCATTTCCACGTATTCAAGGCGCAGACACAGTCGGCACTGTCGTGGCCGTTGGGGCCAACGCGGATCCGGCTTTGATCGGGAAGCGTGTTTTAACGGACAACTGGCTGCGAGACTGGGACAATCCGTTGAACAAGAATTCCACGGGGTATTTTGGATCTGAATGCGATGGGGGCTATGCGGATTATACGGTGACGGATCATCGCAATATAGGCGTCATCGAAAGTGATTTGACGGATGCAGAACTGGCGACATTCTCGTGTTCGTACACCACAGCGGAAGGCATGCTGAGCCGCGCTGCTGTGGGGGCCGATGATGTGGTTTTGATCACGGGGGCCTCTGGTGGGGTTGGATCGGCGCTGATCCAGCTGGCCCACCGGCGCGGCGCACAAGTCGTGGCTATGTCGTCAGAAAGTAAGCACGCTCAGTTGGCTGAACTAAAGCCAGCGGCACTGTTGCCGCGACGTGTCGAGAACCTTGGCGAGGCTTTGCAGGGCGCAATTGGGCAATCCACAGTCAGTGTTGTGGCCGATATTGTTGGGGGCCCTGTCTTTGGCTCCCTCATCGATGTGTTAGAGCGAGGTGGACGATACACCTGTTCTGGTGCGATTGCGGGGCCAATTGTGGATCTTGATCTGCGCACGTTTTACCTCAATGATCTGACATTCACAGGATCAACCGTGGTGCCGCCGCAAGTCTTCAAGGATGTTGTAAACTATATTGAACGTGGTGAGGTTAAACCCATGTTGGCGGCCACCTATCCGTTGAAAGACTTCCACGCAGCTCAAGCGGCCTTTATCGAAAAGGACCACATTGGAAATTTTGTCGTGACGCCATGAGCGCGTTTGATTTTGAACCCTTACTGGAGGCGGTCAAAGATCTGCACCGCAACCATGCAGCCTTGCAGGAGTTTGCAGCGTTTCCCGATGATATAACCGCCCAAGAAACGCGCCCGTTTTGGATCCCAGCCGCGCAATTGTTGCAAGATGAAACGCGATTAACATCGACCAACTATGCCCATGTGCGAGATGCCGTGATCGCAGCAGCGCCCCATGTGCAGTGGCGCGAAACTTACAAAGACACGGACATTGGTGCCGATTTCATGGACCGTTTTGGATGCTATGAAATCATTGGGCGCGATACGCCGTTTGCCAGCAATAAAATACGCAGCTTTGTTGTCTACCAGCCCGCGCATCTACACTACCCGTGGCATCATCATCCCGCAGATGAACTTTATGTCGTCTTAGCGGGGCAGGCTGAGTTTTTCCTTGAGGGTGCATCGCCCACAACCTTGCATCCTGGCGATAGCGCCTTTCATCCGTCCAACACGCCGCACGCCCTAACCACCCATGATCATCCAGTAATGACCTATGTTATTTGGCGCGATCAGTTTGAGACAGCCCCTGTATGGAGCGCGTCTGTTGGGGCTAAAGTTTAGGTCAACCAGCTAAAGAAATCGTCTGGGGCTTGGCTGCGCAATGTGTTTGCCATTTGCGTGCCTAATTCTGGACCGTCTTCAATGGGGGCGTCGCCTGCGTCTGTCAGAACTTCCGAGCCGTCAACGCGCAGGATTTCACCGCGTAATTTGACTGTGCCGCCGTCCAACACGGCCAATCCGCCAATGGGCGTTTCGCAGGATCCATCAAGGGCTGCTAAAAACGCCCGCTCTGCGGCCAAACGTTGGCCTGTTGGCCCGTCGTGAATGGCTTCCAGCATTTCAGCTGCACGCAAGTCATCTGCCCGTCGTTCGATCCCAATGGCACCTTGGGCCACTGCAGGCAGCATTTGGGTGACTTCAATCGCCGTGCGCGGCACATCATCCATTTTCAAACGGCGCAGGCCCGCCATGGCAAGGAACGTGGCCTCGGCCACGCCATCGCCCAATTTCTTGAGCCGTGTTTGCAAATTGCCGCGAAATTCGACGATATTCAGATCGGGGCGATAGTTCAAAAGTTGCGCTTTACGGCGCAAAGAGGACGTGCCGACCGTGGCACCGTGAGGCAGGTCCGCCAGCTTTCCACCATCAAGGGCAATAAAGGCGTCACGCACATCTTCGCGTGGAAGATAGGTGTCCAGCAACAAACCCTCGGGCTGTAGAACGGGCATGTCTTTCATAGAATGGACGGCAATATCGATCTTGCCGGACAGCATGTCTTGCTCAATCTCGCGCGTAAACAAGCCCTTACCCCCTATTTCCTTCAGGGGGCGGTCAATTATTTTGTCGCCTGTGGTTTTGATCACCACAATTTCAAACGCAGCCTCGGGCAAATCAAAGGCTGCCATCAGGCGCATGCGTGTCTCGTATGCTTGCGCAAGCGCCAGCGGTGAACCACGCGTTCCAATATTGAGCGGCGCGGAGGGTGTTGGAAGTTCAAGTGTCATAGGATATTCCTAAACCCGTCAACTTGCCCTGACAACCATTTGTCTTGACTTCTAGACGGTTACGCGGGACCAAACACCTATGAACAAAGAAAATCAGACCATGACACATAGTAAAAAAATCCTCGCTTCCCTGAATGGGGAGACCCAAAAAACACCACCCATATGGATGATGCGACAGGCTGGCCGCTATTTACCCGAATATCGCGCCACACGGGCGCAGGCAGGGGATTTTCTGTCGTTGTGTTACAATCCCGATCTAGCCGCAGAAGTAACGCTGCAGCCGATCCGGCGATATGGCTTTGATGCGGCGATTCTTTTTGCGGATATTTTGTTGGTGCCACAAGCTTTGGGGGCTGATTTATGGTTTGTCACCGGTGAGGGGCCACGCCTGAGCACGATCACCAGTGCCGATGACTTTGCCAAAATAAAGCCGGCGGATGCAATTCACGAACATTTGGCGCCGGTCTATGAGACGGTGAAAATTCTGGCGCGTGAGTTGCCATCCGAGACGACGTTGATCGGGTTTGCAGGTGCACCGTGGACTGTTGCGACCTATATGATTGCCGGTCGTGGGACGCCAGACCAAGGACCCGCGCACGCGTTGATGCAAGGCAATGTTGAGGTGTTTGATGCCTTGATGGACCGGCTGACTGAGGCCACGATCACCTATCTTGATATGCAAATTCAGGCAGGTGCTGAGGTGGTGAAACTGTTCGACAGTTGGGCTGGTTCGCTCAACGGTCCTGCGTTCCAAAAGTACTCGCTGGAACCTGCGAAAAAGATCATTGCAGCCCTAAAGGCCAAACACCCCACGGTGCCAATTATTGCCTTCCCGCGGGAGGCTGGTGATGGATACATCGGCTTTGCAAAAGCCACAGGCGCGGATTGCGTGGCACTGGACAATTCTGTGTCTGCTGAATGGGCTGCTGAAAAAGTGCAGGTCGATGGCTGTGTGCAGGGCAACCTGGCCAGCAAACATATGGTAACTGGCGGTCAAGCCCTGATCGATGAGACCCGCGAAATTGTAAAAGCGTTTTCTGGTGGGCCGCATATCTTTAACTTGGGTCACGGTATTACACCGGATGCAGATCCTGAAAATGTGGGCCTCATGATCGAGACAGTGCGCAGCTGCTAATGGTCGCTGGGGGCTTTGCCTCCAGCCCTTGCAGCCCTCCGCCAAGATACTTTTTCAAAGCAAAACCGGAATACACTTAGTCCGGGTAGACTTTGCCCGGGTTGAGAATGCCATTGGGATCAAGGGCTTCTTTGATCGCCTTCATGGTGTTTAGGGCAATTGGATCTTTGCGGCGTTTCATTGAGTTGCGTTTTGACAGGCCAATCCCGTGTTCTGCCGAAAAACTGCCGCGCATATCTTGGACCAGCTTTTCTATCGCTTCGACGATTTTGTCTTTGTGCGCTGGATCTGTATCAGAGGGGCTCACGGTGTAGTGGATGTTACCATCGCCCACATGGGCCACGGAAATATCATGGGCCTCTGGGTCGATTGTCGCCAAGACCTGACTGGCTTTGGTCAAAAACTCCTGCAACCGGTCCAAAGGCAGGGCCACGTCGTTTTGGATAACGGGGCCTTGGGTAAGCACAACTTCGGCGGCCTGTTCACGACGTTCCCACATCGCACGGCGCTGGCCTTCGTTTTGGGCAACGACCGCGTCCAAGATCAAACCGTTTTCGATAAACCCAGCTAGGGTGTCTTCGAGATGGGTGACCACGGGCGTAGATCCGTCCTGCATCATCCGAGCATCACGCGGGGCTAAAGCACCCACTTCGGCCAAAATGTTGACGTCGTAACTGTCTGCAAAGGGCGCAGGTGCTGCGGGAAACATGGCCCTGTGGGCATCGATATAGGCCCGTGGCATATACTCAAACGCCTCGACAGCGCCGCCCGTAGCCTGTTGCAACGCGTTGAGTACATCTAAGCCTGCATCCAGATCCTTTGCGGCCAACATCGCTGTGGCAAAGGCGCGGGGCTTGGGATGCAATTTGAGAACGGCGCGGGTGATAAGGCCCAAGGTGCCCTCGGCCCCGATCAACAGATGTTTGAGGTTCAGCCCTGAATTGTCTTTGTGCAGTTCCGACATCAGATTGATGATCTCTCCGGTTGGCAACACAGCCTCAATCCCCAAACACAGGTCACGGGTGTTGCCATAGCGCACAACGTTCGAGCCGCCTGCATTGGTCGACAAAATCCCTCCGATCATCGCCGAGCCTTTTGCCCCAAAGGTCAAAGGAAACACCAAATCATGGGCGTCGACAGCTTCGTGTAAGTTGGACAAAATCACACCGGCCCCCACGATTGCCACGCGGGACTGCGGCCGGACCTCTTCAATCTGGTTGAGACGGTCCAGTGAAATCATCACAGCACCATCCGCAAAGGTGCCACCAGACAGGCCGGTGTTGCCACCAACAGGCACAATTGGCGTGCCCGTGCCATTGGCCCATTGCACAACGGCACTCACATCATGCGTAGTTTTGGGCCGTACAACAGCCAGAGGCGTGCAATGATAGCTGTCTGTCCAATCACTGCGCCATTTAACAGTGTCGTCGCCGCTTAGGACCGCATTTGGTCCTAAGATTTCGCGCAGTGCGTCTAGCATTTTCAGGCCCCTTTGGAATTCTCCCCCCACGTTTTTAAGGAGGGAGAGCCTAGGATGTAAATGGCCGCTTGACGATGCGGTGCGATTTGCCTAAACCCCGCGCTCATGGCGGTATAGCTCAGTTGGTTAGAGCAGCGGAATCATAATCCGCGTGTCCGGGGTTCAAGTCCCTGTACCGCCACCACTTGCCTTAAGCATGATACGAAAAAAGCGGCCCGTTAAGGCCGCTTGATTTACTTTTACGGTGGGGTTTTTACAGTTTTGGCAGGGCCGGCAGATCCTGACCCAACCATGTGTTGGAAAGTGTATTCAACTCACCACCCAAGGTTTTGTGCAAGATGAAGGTGTTGACCCAGAACAACAGGTCCAAGTTGCCTTTCTTTACGCCAATGAATGCAGGCGATTCTTTTAGGATAAATTTGGTTTCCACATCTGCGGCGGGGTCTGCTGCACTGATTGCTGCTGCCACGGTGTTGCCGCTGACAAGCACATCAACCTGACCAGATTCGAATGCGGCACGCGTGGCGGCGTTGTCGCCAAAGCGGATGATTTGCGTGGTCTCGGGGGCGATTTTGGTCAGTTCAAGATCTTCCAAAGTGCCACCCGTCAGGCCCACTGACATACCCGCAAGGTCAGCCACGCCACCAATGGACTTGCCCGATGCTGCAAAAGCGCCCGAGAAAAACGGTGCATAAGCCGCCGAAAACCAAATTGATTTTGCACGTTCGGGATTGGCGCCCATGGTTGCGATGACCAGGTCGACGCGGTCGGTTTCAAGGAATGGGATGCGCTGGTTGGACGTGACCGGCACCAGTTCCAGCTCGACGCCCAAATCTGCTGCAATCAGCTTGGCCACGTCCACGTCGTACCCTTCGTATTCGCCCGATGCCCCCAAGGCCCCAAAGGGTGCAAAGGATTCAGGAATGGCGATTTTGACAGTGCCAGAGGCCAGAATATCGGCCAGGTCTGCAACGGCTTGCCCGACAAGCATCGGCACTGCTACGGCGCTCGCGATTAGAATTTTTCTGAAGGATGTCATGGTATTTTCCTTTGTATATGGGAGGGTTATGCGGCAACCGGGGCGGTTTTGGGGACCGTTCCCAGCCGCTTTTCTAAGGCCAAAGCAAGCCTTGAAAGTGGAAAGCACAGGGCAAAGTAGATCAGCGCCATGAGCGGATAGATGATGAAGGGTTCTGTGCCCTCAACCGGGGCATTGGCCCAACGTTTGCCGATACTCATCAGATCAGAAAACCCGATGATATAGGCCAGCGATGTGCCTTTGATGATCTGCACCAGAAACCCAACTGTGGGCGCCAAAGAGACGCGCAAAGCCTGCGGGATGATGACCAATCGCAGCGTCGTAAAAAACCGCAGACCCAAAGCCTGCGCGCCTTCCCATTGGCCTTCTGGCAGGCTTTGAATGGCGCCGCGCCAGACCTCTGCCAGATAGGCGCTGGCGTATAGGGTCAAGGCAAGGCTGGCTGCGATCCAGATATTTACGTTGAAGCCCAACAGACGTGGCACGCCAAGGCCGAACAAAAAGAGCAGCATCAGCAAGGGGGCAGATTGGAAAAACCAAATGTAGGATTGGGCTGCATAGCGGGACGCTTTGTTCGGCAAAATCCGAAGGATTGTAATGATGCCCCCAACAATGCCGCCACCGATAAAGGCGATCAAAGACAGGTAAATCGTGAATTGAGTGGCCACCAATAGCTGGAACAGAACCACGCCCTCAGGGGCACCCAGCACTGCAACAAACGCGTCTTTCATCGGGCCACCTGCCAGCGAAACAGACGTCGTTGTGCTAGGCTAAGGATGGTTTTGAACCCAAGCGAAATCAGAATGTAGATCGCGGTAAGGGTAAAATAGACTTCGAAGGTACGGAATGTGCGACTGTCGATGAATTTCCCGGCTTGGGTCAGATCATTGACCCCGATTTCGGAAATCACGCCGGTCGTTAGAAACAAAAAGATGAATTGACTGGACAGGGACGGGTACATTTTTGCGACAGCCTGAGGCAAAATGATTTTGAAAAAGATCAGAACGCGGCTGAGGCCTAGGGCCGCTGCCGCCTCGCTTTGACCCGATTGCACTGTGCCGTAGCCCGCACGCAGAATTTCGGAAAAATAGGCGGAAAAGTTGAGGATCAGCGCCAAAAGGGCATGGGCCCAGAACGGCCATTGATATCCCAACAATAGGGGCAGGCCGAAGGCCACAAAAAACAGCTGTACGATCAATGGGGTGTTGCGGATGAACTCGACATAGGCCGTGGCCATGTGGCGGACGTAGGGCACATGTGCGAACCGCACCCCGGACAAAGCCAAAGCAAACAAAAAACCCAACACAGCTGCAGCAACGGTCAAGCTGATGCTGAATAAAACGCCTTCCAAGAGCATCAGCAAGTATTCTGAGCGCCGGTAAATCTCGAAAAAGCGTAAATCCATAATACTAGATCAAATGAGATAGTGCTTTGGATAGATAGAGATTTTAGCGGGGCTGCCTTAGGCTACACTGTCTATTGCTTGAAATTTTAGCAGTGCGTTCGGGTAACGAAGATTAATTCACCGAAATAGAATCTAAAAAGGGCCGCCTCAATGGACGGCCCTTTCTTACAGTATTGAGCAGATTTTACTGCAGATCCATCGACCGACCCGCGTCAATGTCAGCTTCTGCTTCGGCAACGGCCGAAGTCAGAGCGTCAAAGATCTCGCCGCCGCCTTTGATATTGCTTTTGAACCAATCGTAAACCGGAGCTGCTGCGTCTTTGAACATCGCTTTTTGCTCTGGTGTTGGCACATAAAGCTGACCGCCACCGGCTTTGAAGTCTTCGTAAGCTTGGATCGATTTACGCTTGGGCGAGGCAAATGTGGCCTGCTGCAATTGCGAGAAACCATCGACCACAACGCGGCGCATATCCTCGGGCATATCGAGGAATTTGGCGTTGTTCATCCACCACAGCGCGCCCATGTAGGCATGGCCGTCCAGCGTGACGTAGTTCAGACCAGCATCCGGGAACTTCATGTTCATGATGTCGGTAATGCCGTTTTTGGAGCCTTCGACAACGCCCGTTTGGAACGATGTGAACAGCTCAGGCCATGGGATCGGCGTCGGGGCTGCACCCAAGGCACGGACCAGTTCCTGTGGCAGGTCGGCGACCACTGTGCGGATCTTGAGGCCTTCCATGTCGGAGGGTTCCATGATCGGGCGTTTGGTGTTGGCAAAGTTGCGCCAGCCGCCAGTGTTCCCGATGGTCATCAAACGGATTGCGTCGCCACTGTCAGCCAGTGCCATTTTGCGCATTGTGCGGACAAAATCACCCTGCATCACGTCTTCTGCGATGCGGTCATCGGCCATCAGATAGGGCAGGTCCAAAACCTGAACGTATGGGAAAATGCCAGATGCACCACCAGACGTCGAGACATATACATCGATCGATCCGTCGGCCACGCCTTGCAAACATTCAGCGCCTTTCGAGCACAACTGCGTGCCGATAAACAACTCGACCGAAATCGCACCGTTAGAGGCAGATTCGACGTAGTTTTTGAACACAACCAGACCATCATAGTCTTCGTCGTTTTCGTTGGAATTGGCTGTCGCGCGAATGTTGTATTCGGCATGACCCGCCGCATAACCGGCAAAGGCCGAGCCCATGAGCATCGTCGCTGCAAGCGCACCTTTTAGTGTAGTTGTTAGCATTGTTTCCTCCTCTTTGATTTTTAATTGATACACTATTGTTCTACTGTACGAAACCCGTCAAGCGCGGGATGAACATTGAGATGGGTTCGACGAAAGTAATCAGGAAAATCACGATTACTTCGACGGCGAGAAACGGTAAAATGGCCTTTGAAATCGTCTCGACCCGCTCGCCTGACACGCTGGAGGCTACGAATAAAACCAACCCCATGGGTGGTGTCGCAAGGCCGACGGTCAAGTTAACTGACATGATGATCGCAAAGTGAACCGGATGGACCCCAAGATCGACAAACACCGGCCCCAGGATCGGCCCCAGAATGATGATCGCGGGGCCTGCGTCCAAGAACATGCCAACGATGAACAACAGGATGTTGATCAAAAACAGCAGGATCAGGGGGTTTTCGCTGAGCCCCAGCACAAATTCTGCCAGTTGTTCGGGGGCGTGGCTGAGGCTGACCACCACTTTAAAGGCCACAGCAGCCCCTACCAGCAACAAGACAGTTGAGGCGCCCATGGCCGAGCGCATCAAAATATCCGGCAAATCTGACAACTTCATCGTGCGCAACACAAAGAAAGATACAAGGAACGCATAGGCCACTGCAGCGGCTGAAGCTTCGGTCGGGGTGAACACGCCAACCAAAATGCCGCCCAAAATGATGATCGGGGCCTGCAGTGGGGCCACAGCCTTTTTGCAAATCAGACGGAAATCATAACTGACTTGACGGCGCACGCCCATCAAAATGAAATGTGCGATGGGCAGCATGACGAGGAACAGCATCCAACCAGACAGGGCGATGCCGGCCAGCGCAATCAGGCCAGATGTGATCGCATACAGCAGGCCTGCAAAATTGATGCGCAACAGGATCAGGCTGACCCAATATTCCAAAACGCCGATGCTTTGGTTTTTATTCACAATACGTTCGGCTTTGGGCAAGTCGTATTTGTCGGCCATCAGACGCACAACCAACATCAGGCCAACGCCGACCAAAACACCCGGAACGATCCCTGCCAAAAACAGGGCTGCAACACTTTCGCCCATGACGTATGCATAGATAATCATGATGCCCGAGGGCGGAATGATGGGGCCGATCACGGAACTGGCCGCAGTCACAGCGGCGGCAAATTTTCGGGTATAGCCGTTCTTTTCCATCGCAGGGATCAGAGTGGACCCCAAGGCAGATGTGTCCGCCACAGCCGATCCCGAAAGCCCCGCAAACAACATTGATGACAGGATATTCACATGGGCTAAACCGCCGCGCAGATGGCCCATAATGGCTTGACTAAAGTCGACAAGGCGGGTCGTGATCCCACCTTTGTTCATCATCTCGCCTGCCAGCATAAAGAACGGCAGAGCCATCAGGGGAAAGCTATCCATCCCATTGTAAACATTGCGATAAAGCAGGGCTATGTCGCGTTCTTGGCCGCTAAACCACAGCAACAAACCGGGCGCGAGCAGCAGGGCAAAAAACACAGGCGTCCCGATCAGCAGGAACACCAAAAACAGGGGCAAAAACCATGTCAGCATCAGTCGGCACCTGCAATTACGTCGCCGCCGATGTGCGGCAGTGGATGGTTTGGATCTATCAAGTTAATGAGGGTGCGCAGGATCAATTCGACCGTTACGGCCAGCATCAGGATTACACAAACCAAAAGCGATCCGTACATATAGCGCAGCTTGACGCGCATGGATTCGCCACCAAACCAATCCAGCGGCAGCTTTAGCGATGAACTGTCAAAGTTCCCACCAAACCCCATTGTGTGCTTCCAACCCAACTGGATCGCCGTCACCAAAACCAAGCACGATAACACCAGCAAGACCAACATCAAGAGTTTCGCCACCATGGCAGGCAAGGCGCGCGGCACTGTGTCAATGGCCACAAATCCCCCTTGGCGCAGGGCCAATGGCGCGATCAAGCCCATCATCCAGAGCATCAAAAAACGTGCGGCTTCGTCCGGCCAAGGCAACGCATTGTTGAGGACGTAGCGAAAGAAAACCTGCACCAAGATCACAATGACCATCAGGGCTAATGCCATCCAGGCAATGTTACGACCGAAGGTTAGAATGGCTGAATTTACCGCTGATATCAGCAAAAGAGGCAGGACCAAGACGCGGCTCATGCTTTGGCTTCCAAAGAAGAATTGGATTTAGATGACATGTGAACTCTCCCCCCACATGTCTCTCACCATTGGCAAGTTCGATCTGTTTGTCCACGGCTTTTGTTCAGGCGATCCCGAAACCTTGGGTCAGTACCATTTGGCCAGTGGCGGCAGGCTCATCAAAACTGCGTTCGCGTCATGACCTGTTTCCAGCCCGAACTTTGTACCGCGATCATAGACCAGATTATATTCTGCATAGAGGCCGCGATGGCGCAATTGGGTGTCCTTGTCCGCTTCGGTCCATGGGGTGTCACGGCGTTTGTCCACCAAGGGCACATAGGCCGGCACAAAAGCGCGACCAATGTCTTGGGTCAGGGCAAAATCCTTGTCCCAGTCGCCAGTACAGTGATCATCCATGAAAATACCGCCAACGCCACGGGCGCGATGCCGATGGGGAACATAAAAGTATTCGTCAGCCCAGTCTTTGAGTTTTGGATGCAAGTGCGTGCCGTGTGGGTCCAGATGCTCTTTTTGGGTTTGATGGAAATGCGTGGTGTCTTCATCATATTCGATGCAAGGGTTTAGATCAGAACCACCGCCGAACCACCATGCGTGCGGCGTCCAAAACATACGTGTGTTCATATGGACAGACGGGGCGTGGGGGTTTTGCATATGCGCCACTAGACTAATGCCCGCTGCCCAGAAACGCGGATCATCTTTCATTCCGGGAATACCTTTGCGCGCGGCCATGGCCATCTGCGCACGCTCGCCCAAAGTGCCGAAAACGGTTGAAATGTTGACACCGACTTTTTCAAACACGCGCCCACCCCGCATCACAGACATCAGCCCGCCACCTGCGTCGCTGCCATCGTCAGAAGTGCGTTTGGTTTCGGTCACTTCAAATGTACCTTGTGCCATATCAGCGGTAGGGCCTTTGGTTTGACGGGCTTCCAAAGCGTTAAATTCAGCAACAATATCGTCGCGCAATTGCCGAAACCAAGCCGAGGCCTGGGCTTTGCGAGTGTCAAAGTGTTCAGTCATTTCAAGTGTCCTTCAATGTTGACACAAGTCTAGCAGCACATTTTGCGCGGGGCCAGTCTCACGTCGTCAAAAGGACGCCGAATACGAACGCCGTTGTTCGTCAATTGGGTGGGTTAATGTGCAGGTGCGGCCACTGGATCCAGCAATGTCCGCCCGCCGTCTACGGTCATGATCTGGCCCGTTACGAACCCAGCCCCATCAGAGGCCAGGAATTGAACCGCATCAGCCACTTCGGACGGGGCAGCGATGCGGCTAAGGGGGGTGATTGCTTTTATCTCGTCACGGTAGTCGGGGTGTTCTTTGAGAAGTTGCTTGAGCGAGGCACTCATCACCCCACCAAAGCCCACGGCGTTCACGCGGATACGGTGTGGGGCGAGGGCCACAGCCATGGACCGGGTCATTTGATCAAGCGCCGCGGAGCTAATGGAATAAGCCAACAGGTCAGCGTGAGTGTGTGTCGCCGCAATCGAAGACAAATTCACGATACTGCCTAAACCACCGGTTTCCTGATCTTTGCCCTGCTTGATCATGCGTTTGGAAATGAGCTGCGTCATGCGCAGGCTGGTCATCAGGTTTTGTTGCAGCAGCATTTCAACTGCATCGTCTTCGTCGTTCAATGGATCCGAATGGATAACTTGCCGTGACGCGTTCACCAAAATGTCGACTTGATCAAACGCATCAAGCGTAGCGGACAAAAGGTTGGCTTGGGTCAATTTTTCCCGCAAGTCCCCCGCAAATATCCGGGCTTGGGTGTCATCACCAACCAGTTCCCCGACTTCTTGGGTCAGGCGATCTTCGTCCATATCCGCAAAGACAACATTGGCGCCTGCGTCCACGAATTGACGCCCGATGGCCAGACCAACACCGTTGGCAGCCCCTGTGACAATCGCAGTTTTACCTTGGATAGAAAACGACATTGAGGTCAGCGCCCTTAGATGATTCTGTTGCGCAAGCTACGCAATATTAGCGAAGTCGGCGAGGGTTACGTGCATGCAGGACCTTAAATCCGCGTGTTCCGTCCAATTCTTGACCCGTTTTGAACAGCTCTTGGAGGGTGGTCTCGTATGGCAGATGCCGGTTGGCGACAATCAATAAGTGCCCAGATGGCTTTAGCAGTTTTGCTGCTGCCGCGATAAAGGCTTTGCCAAGGTCAGGGTCGCCTTTGCGGCCTGTGTGAAACGGTGGATTGGTGATGACGCAATCGGCCAAGGCTTTGGGCTGATACTGGCGCGCATCGGCCCAATGAAACTGGGCGCGCGGATCGTCAATATTGCGCCGTGCGCAGTCTAGCGCGCGGGCATCGGCCTCAACCAAATGCAGTTCTTGAACCTCGGGATGGGTCAAGATCGATGCTGACAAAAATCCCCATCCCGCCCCAAGATCAATGACATGAGCGCCGAGTAGCTTAGGCAGTTCGGCCACGAGGGCTGCTGATCCTGCATCTATTTTCTCGGCTGAAAACACACCCGGGCGCGTGACAAACCCGTCGATTTTGCCGGTGGGCGGCTCAGGTTCGGCCCATTGGCCTAAATCGGCCCCGGGGGCCACGACAAAGGTTTTTCCGTGGGCTTTCGAAAAGGCGGGGCTGACATCACACAGGCTTTTGCACGCCTTGAGCAAACTATCGATGCCATCTGTTTTGCCACCATCCACCACGATCTGGCCGGTGGTTTGGGTGTTTGCATCTGCCAGCAGTGCTTTTGCGTAGGTTTTGGAACGCGGCAAGATCACAACTGCCGCTGCATAGGGGCCCTCTGGTTTCTGGACTACGGTCCAACCAGCAGCAGCAAATTGTGTGGCATCGGGGTAAAAGCTGACAATTAGATCGGTTTGCTCTTTGTCAAAGAGACTTAGATCGGTTTCAGCGTTTGGGGCGTAGACGCAAACCCGCCCTGCAACTGGCAAAGCAAAGAGGCCGCTCTGCGCGGCAAGAGACAATCGGGACGACACAGCAGGGCCCTGACTATTCTTTTTCCATTGTGCATTGCAGTGGATGCTGGTGACGTTGGGCGAAATCCATCACTTGGCTGACTTTGGTCTCGGCAATCTCGAACGAAAACACGCCAACCACGGCCAAGCCCTTTTTGTGCACAGTCAGCATCAATTCAAAAGATTGCTCGTGGGTCATGCCAAAGAACCGCTCGAGGACATGCACCACAAATTCCATGGGTGTATAGTCGTCGTTCAGGATCATCACTTTATACATTGGGGGCCGCTTGGTTTTGGGCCGGGTTTCCAATGCAACGCCGATATCACTTTCGCGGTCGTCGTCCTTGCGGTCTGACAGGGTAAAAGGGATTTGGGTCATAGGGGACAGATTCTGCTTTTTGGCGGGGTTGCGATGCTTTGATATATATCGCTCAGACCTGCGGTGAAAAGGGGGGGGCTTGCAGAATGCTTTGAACCAAGGGTTACCAGAACCGATTTGTGCCATTGGGATCATGGGGATGATGCGCTGCGGGCCGTGACACAATTCTGCCACAATTGCCCATGTTGGGTTTGTGGTAAAAGTACCTACTAGATGTCGTAACGGCCTTTGGAAAATACTGAAAACTTATTGAAAATAAGGTGTTTTCTGAGAATCGACGCTGTGGTACGGTCTTTCCAATAAATCATAAGTCAGCCCCAAAAGAGGGCGGCATGAGGCAGAGTATTATGAAACGCATTTGCGAACAGGCATGGCAGTGCCTGAAATCCCTATTTGTTGTCACCATTGTTGTGCTTGTGGCCTTGGGGCCCGTTCAAACCGTGGCTGCCCCCTATGCAGCTATGGTGATTGATGCCCGTTCCGGCGAGGTTTTGCATTCACGCAATGCCGACACGCGCTTGCATCCTGCATCGCTGACCAAGATGATGACCCTTTATGTGGTGTTCGAGGCTGTTCGTCGCGGGGAATTGTCGTTGGATCAACGCATCAAAATCTCCAAACGTGCCGCAGCCGAGCCCCCCTCGAAACTGGGCCTCAAAGCAGGCTCTCGCATCCAATTGCGTTATCTGATCCGTGCCGCTGCCGTAAAATCAGCCAATGACGCGGCCACAGCGCTGGGCGAGGCGGTGTCAGGATCAGAGGCGGCCTTTGCACGGCGCATGAACCGCACCGCCAAAGCAATCGGAATGGGCCGGACCACGTTCAAGAACGCCCATGGCCTGACGGAAACGGGCCATATGTCCACTGCGCGGGACATGACCACTTTGGGTCGGCGGCTGTTTTATGATTACAACGACTACTATCACCTCTTTTCGCGCTCTTCGATTGATGCAGGGCTAAAGGTGGTTCCAAACACCAACCGCCGCCTTTTGGCCAACTACCGTGGGGCTGACGGCATCAAAACTGGATACACGCGGGCGGCTGGCTTTAACCTTGTGGCCTCGGCCGAGCGGGGCAACAAACGCATCATCGCAACTGTGTTCGGGGGCCGTTCAACGGCGACACGAAATGCAAAGGTGGCCGAACTTTTGGATTTGGGCTTCCGTCGTGCACCGGGCAAAGCGCCAGTGCGCAAACCCAAACCGCCGCAATACATTGCCGAGGTTGCCCCCAATATCGGATCTGATGGCAAGCCTAAGGCGGGCAAGACCATTCGTCTTTTGACCGCTGTCAAACGCAGTCTGCGCCCCAAAGCCCGCACCGTTGTGACGACACCCACTGATGATGCACCACAATCAGATGTGATCATTGCCATGAACGAAATAGTCAAACAGGCAATCGCCGAGGCCAGCACGGTTCAGGCGGTCGTGCCAACACCGGAACCGCAGGTGTCTGGATCGGCCTCAGGTCTTAGCCTTGTGGAAAATACAGAGCGCAAGACTGTTAAACCCAAAGCCCGCCCTGCGAAGCTTTTGCAAGCATCCGTCAAACCCGTGGCCCCACAGCCAGCGGTTCAAAAGGTCGTGCGCCGGGTCGCGGGCACTGGCAAAAAACACTGGGGCATCAATGTAGGCCGCTACGGGTCACGCTATGCAGCGGAACGGGTTTTGCTGAAAACTGCCCTGACCGAGATGAACACATTGGACGGCTCGCTACGCAAAGTCTCCAAGACCTCGCGCGGCTATGACGCCTTGTTCACAGGAATGACCCGCGAAACTGCTGAATTGGCTTGCCGCAGACTGGCTGCCCGCAACCACGCGTGTACACAAGTCGGTCCCAGCTGATTAGTGCGGCTGGGTTGGCCCAGCAGGATCATCGTTAGATCGAACGCGGTAGAGGCTGGCATGGCCCGTCATCGCAGGGGTCAGACTACGAATCACTCCGGGCGGAACCGCACATGTATCGCCCGCGTTTAGCACGCTGCTGCCGCCATCATAGTTCAGACGCCAGTGTCCGCGCACCGGCATCAGCACTTCGTGCCCGTCATAGGCATAGGCGTCCGCAGGTATCGAGCCACGGGTTAGAAAGTCGACGTCAAATCCGGGTCTGTCCTGCAGCATTGCTTGATCGCCGATGACTTTGGCAGGCTGTTTGTCTGCTAAAGCGACCATATCCCAATAGCGCGCCACATAATGCGGCACCACGTCCAGCGTGCTGGGTTCAGGCATTTGGGCCAGAATGTCCTCGGCCATCAACGGCATCGGCTTGAGGCCTTCTGGCAATACTTGGCCCTGTTTGGTGTCATAAAGCTTGCCCGTCTCGGCCAGAACCAATCCGTGATCGGCGGCGTCTTGGATCACTTGCGGCGCCCACAAAACGCCTCCGCCCGCATCATCGCCGCCCAAGATAGCCATAATCATTCCGTAGTCCGTGCCAATATTTTCAAAGCCACGGAAAATGCCTGTGGGGATGTTAAAGATGTCGCCTTGTTCAAGGGTCACCTCGCCAGCATCGCCCCAACGGCCCCAAAAAAAGCGCCACGTGCCTGACAGAACAAAGAAAACTTCGGCTGTAGAATGCGTATGCAAGGAATTGCGACACCGTGGCGGTTGACCTGCGGCCCCAATGTTAAACCCGGGTGTGTCTTTGATATGCACATGTTGATCGGCACTTTCCGAGACACCACCACCAATGATTGTGAAGTTTTCCTTTTGGTCACTGCCGGGGGTATGAGCGTCGATAAAGGCAGTTTTGCAAGGCATAAGATCACCGTATCGAACGATGCGGGTCTCCATTTCGGCGGGGGTCATGTGGTTTCTCCGGTAATAGCTAGACACAGTGAACCAGTACATTTCGTCGCAGGCAAGGGTTTTTTGAATACGTGTGCAAAATGATGTTTTTACCGATTTAACGCAGGGTCGGGTTATCCTGACCTTTTATAGCAGTTGTCACGGCTTAGGTGGTTGGTATGGTTTTACGAACTATTGCTTTGATATTTGGATTGGGCTGGCCTGCCATGGCGCAAGCAGAATGTGTTGTTTTCCTTCATGGATTGGCCCGAACCGAAGCCTCGCTGTCGGTCATGGAAAACGTCGTCGCCGATGCAGGATTTGCCACTGTAAACCAAGGGTATCCCTCAACCAAGGCCCCCATCCAAGACTTGACCGATGCAATCCCCAAGGCCGTGGCCCAATGCGGCAATGCCAAGGTGCATTTCGTAACCCATTCCATGGGCGGCATCTTAGTTCGGATGTGGCTGGCGGAAAATCGCCCCGAAAACCTAGGCCGCGTTGTTATGTTGGCCCCGCCAAATCAGGGCTCGGAATTGGTCGATGTATTTGGTGATTTCCCGCCGTTTGAATGGATTAATGGACCTGCTGGCACATCATTGGGCACAGCCCAAGACAGTGCCCCCAACCAGTTGCCGCCGCCCAATTATCAGGTTGGGATCATTGCTGGAAAAACTACGTTTAACCCGCTGACGTCGGCCATTATCGGTGGGGAGAATGACGGCAAGGTCTCGGTTGCCAGCACCCGTTTGGACGGGATGACGGATCATATCGTCTTGCCCGTCACCCACACTTATATGATGCTCAACCCTATGACGATGGCTCATACTATTACTTTTCTAAAGACGGGTAAGTTCGATCACAGCCTCAAGTACCAAGATGCTTGGAAGGGCGTGGTCAATTGGGCCAAGATCAAGCAACGGATTTTGGGCCAAGGCTGATTGACAATTCCTGCCCCAGCCCGCCATTTAATCGGGCTGACAACAAAGGGCAGATCATGACCGACGCAAAATGGGAATTCTGGATTGATCGCGGCGGCACCTTTACGGATATTGTAGGGCAAAGCCCGGACGGCGACCTGATCACTCACAAGCTGTTGTCAGAAAACCCAGAACGCTATGCTGATGCCGCTGTTCAAGGCATCCGTGATGTGATGGGGGTCGAGGACTTTCCAACGAATGCGATCCGTTCGGTCAAAATGGGCACAACCGTTGCTACAAATGCCTTATTGGAACGCAAGGGTGAAGACGTTGTCTTGTTGATCACCAAGGGCTTTGCGGATCTCTTGCAGATTGGCTACCAAAATCGCCCCCGCCTCTTTGACCTTGAAATAAAGCGGCCGGATTTAATCTATTCCCAAGTGGCCGAAGTCACTGGCAGGCTGAATGCAGACGGTGCCGAGGTTACAGCCCTCGACGTCGAACAGGCCCGCCTTGATCTGCAATCAGCTTACGACCGTGGTACGCGGTCCGTGGCCATCGCGTTTTTGCATGCCTACCTTAATCCCGATCACGAACGAACCATTGCACAGATCGCCCGCGAGATCGGCTATTCCCAAATCAGTCTGTCATCCGATGTGTCCGGTCTGGCCAAACTGGTCAGCCGTGGTGACACAACCGTGGTAGATGCCTATTTGTCGCCGATTTTGAGGCGTTACGTGGATCAGGTTGCCGCGGCTTTAGATATTGGACGGGCCTGCGACGCGTTGCTTTTCATGCAATCCAGTGGTGGTTTGACCGATGCGGGCTTGTTCCAAGGCAAAGATGCCATTTTGTCCGGACCCGCTGGTGGGATCGTTGGCATGGTTAAAACGGCGCAAGTGGCGGGCCATAACAAGCTCATCGGTTTTGACATGGGCGGCACCTCGACCGATGTCAGCCACTTTGCAGGGCGGTTTGAGCGCAGTTTTGAAACCGAAGTCGCAGGGGTGCGAATGCGTGCGCCCATGATGGACATCCACACAGTTGCAGCGGGTGGCGGCTCTGTCTGTATGTTCAAGGATGGGCGCTATCAGGTCGGCCCTCAAAGTGCCGGCGCTGATCCCGGTCCGGCCTGTTACCGGCGCGGTGGACCCTTAACCGTTACTGACTGCAACGTGATGTTGGGCAAATTGAATCCAGATCACTTCCCAGCCGTTTTCGGGCTTGAAGGCAACCAACCTCTGGACGTTGATGTGGTTCGTCAAAAGTTCCAAACTCTATCCAACGAGATTGCGGCTGAAACAGGCCAACCGCCGCAAACACCCGAAAACATGGCCGCCGGTTTCCTGCGTATCGCCGTGGATAATATGGCCAACGCGATCAAGAAAATCAGCGTTCAGCGTGGCCATGATGTGACGGGATATACGTTGCAATGTTTTGGCGGGGCAGGTGGCCAGCATGCCTGTCTGGTGGCAGATGCTTTGGGCATGACCGAAGTGTTTTTACATCCCTTCGCTGGCGTTTTGTCAGCCTACGGGATGGGCTTGGCCGAAATTCGGGCGTTGCGCGACAATCAATTTGACGCGCCCTTGTCAGATATCGACGCAGCCCAAGCCGTGATCACCCGCCAAAAAGCAGACGCCGAGGCCGAAGTCCGTGCCCAAGGTGTCGATCAAGTCCACTTCGAAACAAGAGCGCATCTGCGCTATGACGGCTCACATCAAGCCTTGGACGTGGCATACGGCACGGTCCCAGAGATGACAGCGGCCTTTGAAGCGGCCCATATTCAGCGGTTTGGCTTTGCATCGCCAGAACGCGAAGTTGTATTTGAACAACTCAGTGTTGAAGCCATCGGTCAAGCAGCCGACGTGCAATCCCCCGGTATTCACGACCGAACCGCACCGATTGTCGCAAAAATCCCTGTCTATTATGGTAAATGGGCCGACGTCCCGCTTTATGATCGTGCTGAGATGGGAACCGGCACATCTGTGCAAGGCCCGGCTGTAATCACCGAATCCACCGGCACAACCGTTCTTGAGCCGGGCTGGGCCGCACAGGTGGATGCGTTTGGAAATTTAATCCTAACGCGCACCGAAAAAATCGAACGCACCAAGGCCGCTGGCACAAACGCAGATCCCGTTCTGCTCGAGGTTTTCAACAACCTCTTTATGTCCGTGGCTGATCAAATGGGGGCCACTTTGGCCAACACCAGTTGGTCCGTGAACATCAAGGAACGTCTGGATTTTTCTTGCGCCATCTTCGACAGCGCAGGTGATCTGGTGGCCAACGCCCCACATGTGCCTGTGCATCTGGGATCTATGTCCGACAGCATCAAAACCGTAATGCGCGAAAACGCCGGCGCCATTCATGAAGGCGACGCCTTTATGCTCAATTCGCCTTACAACGGTGGCACGCATTTGCCGGATGTCACTGTAGTCACACCGGTTTTTGTTGAGGGCGAAGTGGTGTTTTGGCTCGGCTCTCGCGGCCATCATGCCGATATCGGTGGCCGCACCCCGGGATCTGCGCCGCCTGACAGCACCCATATCGATGAGGAGGGTGTTTTGATCGATAATGTCCGCCTCGTGGACAAAGGTGTGTTTTTGGAACAGCAGGCTGCAGACACTCTGGCCAGTGGAACATACCCGTGTCGGAACATTTCCCAAAACATGGCGGATCTTAAGGCGCAAGTCGCGGCCAATGAAACTGGGCGTCAGGCCCTTTTAGATGTTGTGGCCAACTTCGGCGTTCAGGCGGTGGTCGCCTATATGGGCCACGTCCAAGACAACGCCGAGGCCAGTGTGCGTGCCGTCATCGGGACCTTGCAAAACGGATCCTACAGCTACGAAATGGACCATGGCGCTGTGATCAAAGTGGCCCTGACAGTGCATGACGATGGTCAAAGTGCGACGATTGATTTCACGGGCACCTCCGCGCAACACCAAGGCAATTATAACGCCCCTCTGTCGGTGTGCCGGGCTGTGGTTCTTTATGTGTTTCGCACATTGGTCGGCGCAGATATCCCGTTGAACGAAGGTTGCCTAAAGCCGCTCAACATCATTGTCCCTGATGGGTCAATGCTGAACCCGGTTTATCCTGCAGCCGTCATTGCAGGAAACACCGAAGTCAGCCAAGCAGCCTGCAATGCGCTTTATGCAGCACTGGGGGTCATCGCCGGATCGCAAGCGACGATGAACAATTTTGTCTGGGGAAACGAGCAATTTCAGAACTATGAAACGATTGCGGGTGGCACTGGTGCAGGTCCGGGGTTTCAGGGCTGCGACGCGGTGCAGTCCCATATGACCAACACCCGCATGACAGATCCAGAGGTGCTGGAAAAACGCTTTCCAGTGCGCCTCGACAGCTTTTGCATCCGCCATGGCTCCGGCGGCAATGGTCAGTGGCGCGGTGGCAATGGATCTTACCGCGAAATGACCTTCCTGGAACCCGTGACCGTCACGACCCTTTGCTCACACCGGATCATTCCACCCTTTGGCGTGGATGGCGGTGCTCCGGGTTCTGTGGGGAAAAACTATGCTGTGGTGTCAGGCGAACGCATCGACCTGCAAGGCAATGATGAAATTGACCTACCCAAAGGCGGAAAATATATCCTTGAAACCCCAGGTGGCGGCGGCTGGGGCACGGCCTGAGCCCCTTTATGTTCCGTCAAACACTTCAGGACACAGCGCGCCGCAGGCGCGCGCCCGCTCCCGCAGGGGCAAGGCGATTTTAATCGCCTAACTTGGCATGAACTTCGTCCAGATCAATCTCTCCAATGGGCATTTTATTTCCTGGGTTCTCAAAATCATATTTGAACAGATTGAAATCCCGTTTGTAGATCTCATAGACCAAATGCATGGACAGATCGTCGAAATAATCCTCAACTGGATGGGCCCGCTTGGGCCCGTGGCCTTCGCTTTCGTTGAACCGTGGGATGGCTGAAAGATCTACCGCATGGGGCGTCTCGATCTTGTCCAAAACCGATTGCATGCCGTCGTTAAAGGCTTCTGTCCAAAAGATATTGTCATAGCGCCCACCGTTCACGATGAACGTCGACACATGGCCGGACATCGCCGACCAGTGAATGTCGGGATCCATCGGGCGGCGCCACCGAATGGTGTCACGGGCAAACAGCAAAAACCTACGAAACGACTGAATTTGATCAAACTCTTGTTTGCCGTCGTCCCCGCCTACTTCGATCCCATATTTTTGCACCAACAGCGGCACCAAATTCCCGCGATACCGCTTGCCGTTTCGCTGGATGCCGCAAATTTTATCAAAAAATGATGACAAAATTCGCGTATACGGATTGCGCACACACGTGAACGCATAGGACTTGTGGGCGCGCACATTCTCGGTGATCACAGGCTGGCTGTCGTCCAGCGCCCATTTGTGCAAACCGCCCGACGCGTCATGGATATCCCCATCAAAAAAGGAGCCCTGGTCGGAATAATACATGATCTGACCAATGGTCGAGCACGCACATTTTGGCACCACGCGGTAGACCACGCTTTCGCTCTCGGTCATCCAAGTTCCGGGAAAACCCATCGTCATTCCTCCAGTTGGGTGGTATTTGGTCACCTCTGGTCAATATCTTGCCTGTAAAAAGCAAAGAAATGCTGTAAATTCAACGCCTCTTCACGCTATCTATCTGCAACAGTGACTTAAATCTAACGAGTTTGTTTCTAAAATGGCAAAAATCGCCTTCATATTGCTGTGCCACAAGGATCCTGACGCGATTATCGCTCAGGCGCGGCGACTGACGGCTGTGGGTGATCATATGGCGATCCATTTTGACGCCAGTGCCAATCCAGAACATTTCAAACAGATTAAGGCCGCACTGGGCGATAATCCCAATGTCTGTTTCGCCAAAAAACGGATCAATTGCGGTTGGGGTGAATGGTCGTTGGTGCAGGCCACGCTCTATGCGGTTGAGGCCGCAGAGGCGGCATTTCCGCGTGCCACGCATTTTTACATGCTGTCAGGGGATTGTATGGCGATCAAATCCGCTGAATATGCCCATGATTTTCTGGATGCCAATGATGTGGATTACATCGAGTCCTTTGATTATTTTGAAAGCGACTGGATTAAAACCGGGATGAAGGAAGAGCGGTTAATCTACCGCCACTACTTCAACGAGCGCGAAAACAAGGCCTTGTTTTACGGATCCTACCGTTTGCAACAAAAACTGGGCATGACCCGCAAAATTCCCGCGGATATCCAAGTGATGATCGGCTCTCAGTGGTGGTGCTTGCGGCGGCGGACCATCGAATGGATCTTGAATTTCACCCGCGAGCGCAAAGACGTGATGCGCTTTTTCCGCACAACATGGATCCCCGACGAGACGTTTTTTCAAACGCTTGTCCGCCACTTGGTGCCAGAAAATGAGATCGACACGCGCACACTCACGTTTTTGTTGTTCACGGATTACGGGATGCCCGTGACATTTTATGACGACCATTATGATTTGCTGCTTAGTCAGGATTTCCTTTTTGCGCGGAAAATCAGTCCGCAGGCAATCACCCTCAAAAAACGTTTGGGGGACTTGTATGCAGCCGAGGATGTGGAGTTCAAGATATCCAACGAAGGCGGCAGCCTGTTTAAGTTTCTCACCGGGCGTGGCCGTATCGGCCGTCGCTTTGCCACCCGGTTTTGGGAAACGGAATCGTCGCTGGGCCGCGAGCGCGAACTGATGATTGTGGCGTGCAAAAAATGGCATGTGGCCAAACGTCTGTTGGGTCATGCGAAACAAAAAACCAATGTGCCCATGATCGAATATCTGTTCAGCGAAGAGGATACGCCACTGCCAGATTTGGGTGGGATTCAGACCACGTTGGGCAAACGTACACGCCATAGACGCGCTTTGATGCGGATGCTGTTTGATTACAACGACAGCGACCGCCTGCTCATCTGCCTTGATCCGGAAAACATCGATCTGTTGCAGGACTTTTATTCGGATCGCTCCAAGACCAAGCTGTTGGAAGTCGAGTGCGACTTTACCGATGAATACCTGTTGGGCCATGCCAAACGGGTAGGGTTGGCGGGCGAAAAGACCTCGAAAGAAACGTTGGATCAACTGCTTCCGACGATCCGTTACGACGTGGTTTTTGAAAGCGACAGAATTCGCGACGCAAACTTCCCCAATCATTACCGCTTGCGCGAATCTGCCTCGATCGAGGAAAATACCTTGCCATTGGCCGAATTTTTGTCGATCCCAGAAGAGGTCGCCCGAGATATCGCTGCGACCGAACATTTGTTCACTGACTAAGGGGCGGTCCAATGGCCTATGTGTATGACGACGAAAATATTTTTGCTAAAATTCTGCGTGGCGAAATTCCCAATACAACTGTTTTTGAAAGCCAGCACAGCTTGGCCTTTAACGATGTCTACCCCCAAGCACCGCACCATGTTTTGGTGATCCCGAAAGGCAAATACGTGAACTACGACCATTTCGCTGCTGAAGCATCAGACACCGAAATTGTGGATTTCACCCGCACTATTTCTGCGGTTTGCGATATTTTGGAGATCTGCCCCGGGGACGAGGGCAACGGATACCGTATGATTTCAAACGCAGGCACCGATGGCGTTCAAGAAGTACCGCATTTGCATGTTCATATCTGTGCCGGGCGTGAATTGGGCAGAATGCTGCAAAAAACCCAATAGGGCTAGGCGCGGGTCAGGTCCAAAAACACGTCTTCAAGGTCGGCCTCTTGGGTTTTGACATCCGCAATGCGGACGCCTGCGTCGCGCACCATTCCCAAAATGTCCTCGGCACTGGTCTGCCCACGGCGATAGGAGAAAACCAGTGTGCCGTCATCGGCACGATCGAATTGCACACCCGTCGGCAGCTCAAATTCGTGTATCTGCGGTGATTGGGGTTGAATAACGAGAGTCTTACTGTCCAGCCGTCCTAACAGGTTCTGCGTTGTGTCCTGAACCACGACGGCGCCATGGTTAATGATGGCGATTTCGTCACACATTTCTTGGGCTTCTTCCAAGTAATGCGTGGTCAGAATGATGGTCATGCCTTGCGCGTTCAGCTTGCGCACATTGGCCCACAGCATATTGCGCAACTCGATATCAACGCCTGCCGTCGGTTCGTCCAAAACCAAGACATGTGGATTATGAACCAGTGCTTTGCCGAGCAACAACCGCCTGCGCATCCCGCCTGAGAGGGATCTGGCATGGGCATCAGCCTTGTCCGACAGGCCGATCAGCTGCAAAATCGTATCGGTTTGGCGGTCGCCGCGCGCCACACCATAAAGACCCGCTTGCATTTCCAAGGCCCCGCGTGGGCTGAAAAAAGGATCCAAATGCAATTCCTGGGGCATAACACCGATACTGGCCCGTGATTGGCGCGGATTACTGTCTTGATCAAAGCCCCATATTTTGACCTGACCTTGTGTTTTTAAAACCAAACCGGCCAGAATATTGATCAAGGTTGATTTGCCAGCACCATTTGGCCCCAAAAGGCCAAAAATGCTGCCTTGCGGTATGTCCAGATCGACGCCGTTTAGCGCATCTTTGGGGGCTTGGTTGCCTTGGGCCGCGTAGGTTTTGCGCAAACCGCGAATTTCAATTGCATTCATTGCCTACCACCCCGTCAAAGCCCTTGCCCGTGCGGGCATGTTTGGTATCTTGCCCAGCGACATAGGCTGCGGTCTATCCTCAGGCAACAAGGAATGTAGCGATGACACGCGCGCCACAAGAAACGATAATTGTAGACGCCTACCGGATAGCCTGTGATGGCGGGGGTGGCAGTGGTGGTCACCCGCGGGTATGGCTACAAATTCCCAAAGATGTGGGTTGGGTTGTGTGCCCTTACTGCGATACGCGTTATGTGCATCGGGATTTTGAAGGCACAGTCGATTAAGCCTGCGCTTCGAGGATCTGTTGATCGACCGGTTCCCTAATTACGCAAAGTCCAAAGTGTCGGATAAGCCGTCCTTGACCGTCGTGCCGACGCGAGAAATCTCATCCGAAAGGGCGTTGATTTCTTGAGCGATGATCGAGAACGCACGCCCGTTGTCGCCTGCGCGAGCAGCCTCAATCTGGGCATTAATCGACACCATGCGCACCGTGCGGGCAATTTCACCAATCAGATCCACACCATGCCGCGCCCGTGATGCGCTTTCTTGGATATGTGCGACGCGCGCAGCGCGGTCTTTTTTCATGATGTCTTGCAAGCGTTCGATAAATGCATTGAAGGGGGTGATGAACTGATCCCTTACAATCGCCAGTGAGGCAAAAATCTCATCCAACGCGCAAGGCTGACCGGTGTCTATATTTTCTGAAAAGCGTGTTAAATATTGGCTCAGCGCTTTGGTTGCCTTCAAACACTCCACGTCCTTTTTGAGTTCGTTACGCATCCATTCCAAAGCCTTTGGATCAAGATCTTCAACGGCATCATTGCCCAAAAGGGCGGCAACCGCGATTTTGACCGGCATCAAACAGCGTTGTAGGCCGGCTGTACTGATCTCATGTTCTGTTTCGTCGCGTGCAGCCATGCCTGCCAGCAAATAGGCCGTCATTCTGGCGCCGTTGTCCCGCAGCAGACCAATTGTCGCTACAACCTCTGCCCGGGCATGATCTGCGTTGGGGGTTTGCACCGTGCTAAAAGCGGGATTTGGATCAAGAGTATCTTTCATGAGTGAAGGATATTTCACGATCCTCTTACAAAACTATGAACACCGGACAGTCTTTCGCATTTGATCTCTGGTCGACCTGCAAGGATCGTGGCACATATGGGATGTTATCGGGTCCGTGGGGGAAATTAGATGTCTGAGACGTTCGGCAAAGGGTGCCATTTACACTTGATCGACGGGTCCGCGTTTATCTTTCGCGCCTACCATGCGTTGCCGCCCTTAACCCGTAAATCTGATGGTTTGCCCATTGGCGCCGTGTCGGGATTTTGCAACATGTTGCAGCGGTATGTTGAAGGCAACGCGGGCGGCGATGTGACCCATGTGGCCGTCATCTTTGACAAGGGCAGCCACACGTTCCGCAACGATCTTTATGACCAATACAAAGCCAATCGCGATGCCATGCCCGAGGACTTGCGCCCACAGATCCCATTGACCCGCGATGCCACCCGCGCTTTCAATATCGCCTGCCATGAAATCGAAGGCTATGAGGCCGATGATATCATTGCGACCTTGGCGGTGCAGGCCCGCGCTTTGGGGGGCAATTGCACGATTATTTCCAGCGACAAAGATTTGATGCAATTGGTTGGCGAAGGTGTCGAGATGTTCGACGCGATGAAAAACAATCGCATCGGTGTGGCGGGCGTCGAAGAAAAATTTGGCGTGGGCCCAAACCGTGTGGTCGACGTGCAGGCCTTAGCAGGGGACAGCGTTGACAACGTGCCCGGCGCGCCCGGAATTGGGATCAAAACAGCTGCCCTTTTGATTAATGAATACGGTGACTTGGAAACTCTGCTAGAGCGCGCAGAAGAGATCAAACAACCCAAGCGCCGCCAGTCTCTGATTGAGAACAAAGAGCAGATCCTGCTATCCAAGAAACTGGTTCAATTGGACGAAAACACACCGCTGGACTTTACCATTGATGATCTGGAGGTCCGCGACCCTGAGCCGGACGTCCTGATGGGCTTTTTGGCGGAAATGGAATTCCGTACCCTGACCAAACGCATCGCGGAAGCGCTTAAGGTCGAAGCACCTGTGATAGCCGATGCGCCTGCGCCAGGGTCTGATGTGGATGCCCCGGATCAAGTTGCGTTCGCCGATGCAAAATATGATTGCGTGACCAATGCGGAGGCTTTGAAAACATGGATTGGCCGCATTTATCAGCGCGGCTTTGTGGCCATCGATACCGAAACCACGGGCCTAGACGATATGCGCGCTGATTTGGTCGGGATTAGCCTGTGTGTTGACGCAGGCCATGCCTGTTACATTCCGCTTACGCACAAGGAGGGCGAGGCATCTGACCTCTTTGGCAGCGATAAACTAGTCGACGGCCAGATGGATCTGGAAGAGGCGCTTACCCTGCTGAGGCCGATGATGGCGGATCCATCTATTGTGAAAATTGGCCAAAATATGAAATACGACGCCAAGATTTTTGCCCGATACGATGCACCAATTCACCCCATAGATGATACCATGTTGATGTCTTATGCGCTGCACGCAGGGCTGCACAATCACGGTATGGATGGGTTGTCCGAGCGGTACCTAGGACACACGCCGATCTCGATCAAAACCCTTTTGGGTACTGGCAAATCAGCCATCACGTTCGACCGTGTTCCGGTCGACGATGCGGTGCGCTATGCTGCGGAAGATGCCGACATAACTCTGCGTTTATGGCATGCGTTCAAGCCAAAGCTGCACGTCAACAAAGTCACCCGCGTTTATGAGACGCTGGAACGGCCTTTGGTTCCTGTATTGGCCCAAATGGAACGCCACGGGATCAAAGTGGACCGCGATGTGCTGTCACGTATGTCAAATGCCTTCGCCCAGAAAATGGCGGGCCTCGAGGCCGAAATCCAGGAACTTGCAGGACAGTCCTTCAACGTGGGTTCGCCCAAGCAGCTTGGTGAAATCCTGTTTGACAAACTAGAGCTTCCTGGCGGCAAAAAGGGAAAAACAGGGGCTTATGCCACCGGTGCAGATGTTCTTGAGGACCTTGCGACAGAACATGAATTGCCCGGTCGCGTTCTGGATTGGCGTCAGTTGAGCAAGCTGAAATCGACCTACACTGACGCGCTGCAGGACCACATCAACCCCGACACAGGTCGCGTGCACACCTCCTATGTTCAATCCGGCGCCAGCACAGGTCGAATGGCCAGCTCGGACCCGAATTTGCAGAACATTCCGATCCGTTCAGAAGAGGGGCGCCGGATCCGTGAAGCCTTTGTGGCCGAAGAGGGCAAGACCTTGATCGCCTTGGATTATAGCCAGATTGAGTTGCGCATTCTGGCCCATATGGCCGATATCCCCGCCCTCAAACAGGCGTTTCACGACGGGTTGGACATCCATGCCATGACGGCCTCTGAAATGTTCAATGTACCATTGGAAGAGATGACGCCAGACGTGCGCCGCCAAGCCAAGGCGATTAACTTTGGGGTGATCTATGGCATCTCAGGGTTCGGTCTGGCCCGCAACCTGCGGATCCCACGGGCCGAGGCGCAAGGATTTATCGATCGCTACTTTGAACGGTTTCCGGGTATCAAAACGTATATGGACGACACGATCGCCTTTGCCAAAGAACATGAATTTGTTCAAACCCTGTTTGGTCGCAAAATCCACACCCCCGAGATGAACGCCAAAGGGCCGCGTGCTGGCTTTGCCAAACGCGCTGCAATCAATGCCCCGATCCAAGGCACTGCCGCCGATGTGATCCGCCGCGCGATGATCCGCATGCCCGACGCCATAGCCGATTTGCCCTGTAAAATGCTCCTTCAGGTCCACGATGAACTTTTGTTCGAGGTTGAAGAAGGCGCGCAAGAACAGGTTATCTCTGCCGTTAGAAATATCATGGAGAATGCTGCAGACCCTGTCGTGAAACTGGACGTGCCACTGATTGTCGATGCGGGTGAGGGGCCGAACTGGGCGCAAGCTCATTAAAACTTGCCAAGATTTGAACACATATTGATGTCACAAACCGGTTCGGACCTGCTTGATCTTCATAGAATTATCGTGGATTTCTGACAGTATGAGCGGGCCCTTTGTCATCAGTTTAAAGTGGATCATCGCTATGCCCCGCCTCTTATCCCTTGTTTCGCTTATGCTTTTTGCTTTGGCGCAGCCTGCCGTCCCGCAGGCCCAGCCGCGTATCCTAGTCATGGGCGATTCCATGATGGCCAGCCACACTCTGTCTGGCCGCGCTATCCCCCATGTTCTGGCCAAGCGATTGAAAACGCCAGTTTCAAGTCGGGCGGTCACTGGTGCACGTATCATCTACAATCTGCCCATCACTGGGGCCATGGGCCTCAGCATTCCACAGCAGTTTCGTCCGGGTGAATGGGATTGGGTGGTTCTGAACGGTGGCGGCAATGATCTTTGGTTGGGATGTGGATGCCATAAATGCGACCGCAAAATGGACCGGCTGATCTCGGACTCTGGTCTCAAGGGCCAAATCCCGTCGCTGGTTGCGAAAATTCGCAAAACCGGTGCCAAGGTTCTGTATGTTGGGTATTTGCGCAGTCCCGGTGCGAATTCTCCGATTGAAAGCTGCAAAGACGACGGCGACATCTTGGAACAGCGGATCAGCACCTTGGCGCGCAAGATTAAAGGCGTCTATTTCCTGTCCAACAAGGATCTTGTGCCGGAAGGTGACCGCTCCTATCACGGGCTGGATATGATCCATCCATCCATCAAAGGTAGCAATGCAATCGGTACAAGGATCGCCCGGTTCATCGCCGACACAGACTAAGGCCACTCGGATGCTGGTGCTTTTCAACAAACCTTTTGATGTCTTGTCACAGTTTACCGACACGAAAAGCCCCACAAAACGTCAAACCCTTTCGGAATTTATATCGATCCCAAACATCTATCCTGCAGGGCGATTGGACCGCGATAGCGAGGGTCTGATGATCCTAACAGATGACGGCGCACTGCAGGCCAAAATATCAAGCCCAAAGTTCAAAACGCCAAAAACCTACTTTGCGCAGGTTGAGGGCGTGCCTGATCCGTCTGCGTTGCAACAGTTGAAAGATGGCGTCACCTTGAAGGACGGCAAAACCCGCCCTGCCAAGGTTGAAATATCGGACACCCCGAATTGGCTTTGGCCGCGAACGCCACCGATCCGCGTGCGCAAATCCATTCCGGACACATGGATTAAGCTTACCATTACCGAAGGCCGAAACCGACAGGTGCGCCGCATGACAGCGGCTGTAGGTCACCCAACCCTGAGGCTGATCCGGTTCAGCGTTGGGGCTTGGACGTTGGAAGGTTTAGAGATCGGTCAACATCGTCAGGCCCCTCAACAGGTGCTGTAATTCTGCCAGCGATCTTTCGCGCGATGGGGCCAATCAACATGATGATTGGAAAGGCCAAGAACCAGCACGGGATCCACGCCTCCATCCAGATTTGCATGAACCCCTCCACAAGGCCCAGTCCACGATAGGTCGCAAAGCCCGAGACGAAAAACGTCATCACGGCCGACATCATCAAACCGACGAGGTAGGGGGCAAACTTGGCAGGGAACATTGCAGGGCGGGTCCTTTCGCCAATCTTTATGGACCTCACTGACGGTTCAAACCAATCCAATAAAAACGCACAGCCCCTGTGAAGCCCCGCGTCCGTCCCGGCGTCTCGCCATCTTCTTAGTGGCGATATCCCCGCCAAGCAGAGCCCTTATGGCAGCTCAGCGCTGGGAATTATCGGGAAAAACGATCCAGAGGACCAAATACCAAACCAGTCCACACCTCCTACCTCGTGATGCACGCCCAAATCCACCAACCGGTAAAAGCTCTTGCGATCGATCAGGGCCTCCAAATTGGCGCGGATCAATACATAGGGGCTCGGCTCTCCGGTAGCTTCATCGCGTACCACGCGGATGGGGGTATCAGCACTGGCGGTCACTGTGTCGTCAACTTGCGTGTGAAACACCAGTTTTTGATCAGGACCCTCCCCGTGCAGGTCAAAATCGATGGCGACAAACGGGGCGTCTTCTACTGTTATGCCCACTTTTTCGACAGGCGTGACCAAAAAGTAATCATCGCCATCTTTGCGAATGATCGAGGAAAACAGCTTAACCAAGCCCGGTCGCCCAATCGGCGTGCCTTGATAAAACCACGTCCCATCCCGCGCAATTCGCATATCTAAGTCGCCACAAAAGGGCGGATTCCACAAATGAACCGGTGGCGGCCCCTTTTTCCCAGCCGCTGTAGCGCTTGCTGCAAGGCTTTCTGCGGTGGGTTTCACAATGTTTTGTCCACTCATTGCTTTTGCCATTTCTTGTATTCGGAATATCTGTTGTCATAGCATGATATAAATGCGCTGAAAGGAATTGGTATGTCGGATTCAGATATGGTCGCAGAAATTGATGCTTTGGGGGATCAATTGGCCCGCGCCAAAGCCTCGATCACCAAACGGTTCATCGGTCAGGAACGCGTCGTTGATCTAACCCTTTCGGCGCTGTTGTGTGGTGGACACGGGCTGTTGATCGGGCAACCGGGGCTGGGCAAAACACGATTGGTCGAAACGCTGTCCACTGTGATGGGCCTCAATGGCAATCGTATCCAATTCACGCCCGATCTAATGCCTGCTGATATCCTTGGCTCCGAGGTTCTGGAAACGGGCACTGACGGTAATCGCAGTTTTCGGTTCATCGAAGGCCCCGTATTTTGCCAGCTTTTGATGGCGGACGAGATCAACCGCGCAAGCCCCCGTACCCAATCGGCCCTGTTGCAGGCTATGCAGGAAAAGGTTGTCACAATCGCTGGCCAAGAACGCCCCTTGGGCAAACCATTCCATGTTCTGGCCACGCAAAACCCGATTGAGCAAGAAGGCACATATCCGCTACCAGAGGCCCAGCTCGACCGCTTTTTGGTCCAGATCGATGTCCAAAACCCTGATCGTGCGACTGAACGGGACATTTTGCTGTCCACAACAGGTATGGATGACGCGGCATCTGAGCCGGTGTTTGATACGGCCAGCCTTATGGCGGCCCAAACTTTGGTGCGCCGCATGCCCGTTGGGGACGCCGTTGTTGAAACCATTCTGGATCTTGTGCGCGCCTGTCGGCCTGATGAGGACAGCGCACCAGAGATCGTGCGCAACAATGTCAGTTGGGGACCTGGTCCACGGGCGGCTCAGGCGTTGATGCTGACGGTGCGCGCGCAGTGCTTGCTTGAAGGACGCTTGGCCCCATCCGCCGAAGACGTGGCCCGCATGGCCCGCCCTGTATTAATCCACCGCATGGCGTTAGGTTTTGCCGCTCGGGCGCAAGGTCTGTCCTTGGGCCAAGTTATCGACGAAGTAAGCGCCCGCACAACCCGGATTGAGGCCGCTGCGTGAGCCAAAACGCACCCTCGTTACGACCCCAAGCCGAGGCCCTCGCGGCCCCGTTTCCCGCCCTTTTGGCTGGCGCTCAACACTTGGCCAATACGATCATGGTTGGCACCCACGGCCGCCGACGGGCTGGCGGTGGCGAAGAATTTTGGCAATACCGCCCTGTCACCGATGGGGATGAGGCGCGATTCATCGATTGGCGACGTTCGGCGCGGGGGGACACAAACTTTGTCCGGCAAACCGAATGGCAGATCGCCCAGTCCGTCTTTATTTGGGTCGACGATGCGGCCAGTCTGACATTTTCCAGCAGCAAAGACCTCCCCAGCAAATCCCACCGCGCCCGCACTGTGGCGTTGGCCAGTGCGATATTGCTCCTGAAGGCGGGCGAACGTGTTGGCCTCACTGATGCCTCTGCGCCGCCCAAAACCGGGCAAGTCCAACTGATGCGTTTGGCACAACGACTGTCGGACATGGGCACTGGCGCCGATTATGGTGCCCCCAAGGCAGGCGGCATGATGCCCAATGCGCGTGCCATATTTATTTCGGATTTCTTGGGCGACATGCAGGCTGTGACACGTGCCGTGGGGCAGGCCGCGGATCGCGGTGTACAGGGTGTCTTGATGCAAGTGCTGGACCCTCAGGAAGAAACCTTTCCTTTCTCGGGCCGGACTGTGTTTGAAAGCATGGGCAAAAGCCTCAGCCACGAAACACAGCAAGCAGGCGATTTGCGCCAGCGCTACCTCGATCGGCTTGCCGCCCGCAAAAGCGAACTGCAAGGTCTTGCGCGCGCATCCGGATGGCAATTCCAAACCCACCACACGGACGCATCGGCCCGTTCGGCCCTGTTGTGGCTTTATAGTGCGTTGGAACGGACCTGATGTTTGCTATTGGCCCCATAGGATTTACCGCACCTTGGCTGCTGGTGCCGCTGATTGCTTTGCCAATTTTATGGCTAATCCTGCGGGCCGTGCCGCCAGCACCGGTGCGGCGCTTATTCCCCGGTGTGGCGCTCCTGTTGGGGCTTCAGGATGAGGACCAGCAGTCGGACAAAACGCCTTGGTGGTTGCTGTTGCTGCGGATTTTGGCTGTGGCGGCTGTGATCGTCGGATTTGCCGGGCCCATCCTAAACCCAACCAAAGACACGGCGGGGACAGGGCCGGTTCTGATCGTGATGGATGGTACGTGGGCTGATGCGCGCAATTGGTCACAGCGGCTGGATCGCGTCGATGCGCTATTGCGCGAGGCCGCCCGTGAGGGACGCCCGGCTGCAGTAACGGTTTTGACCAATCCAGCCCCTTTGGACAGCACCTTTCAGGCCGCTGATGTTTGGCTAAGCCGCCTGCCCAGCCTGACACCGCATCCGTGGGAGCCTGATGCGCAAACCATTGAGGCCTGGCTGGACAGCCTGTCTGGAGATTTCGATACAGTTTGGTTGTCAGACGGTCTGGACCGTCCAAATCGCACGCGCGTGCTTGAGGCCCTCGAGGCCCGCGGCAGTGTCAGTGTTTTACAAGCTGGCACTGCGACTTTGGCCTTGCTGCCACCGCAATTTGAGGATGGTGTTTTGAACATCGAAGGGCGGCGCGTGGGGCAGGGGGCTGCCACCTACACGGTCGAGGCCCATGGCCTTGATCCGGCAGGCATTGAACGCGTGCTCAGCACTGTTGACCTAAGCTTTGAGGCGCAAGAGACCGACGCAAAAGTTGCCCTGTCTCTACCTGCCGAATTGCGCAATCGGATCAGTCGGTTTGAGCTGCGCGGTATACGCTCGGCTGGGGCAATTAGTCTGACAGACGACAGCCTGCGTCGCCGCGAAATCGCACTTTTTGCCGGACGCGAGGATCGCGAGGGGCTCGAGTTGCTAAGCCCACTGCATTATCTGTCGCAGGCGTTGGCCGAAAACGCTGATCTGGTCGATGGCAGTTTCGGTGACATTTTACTGGCAAACCCGGATGTGATCATTCTGGCGGATGTAGCCAAGGTTGGCCCGGACGAGGAACTTGGCCTGCTGGAATGGGTCGCCAAAGGTGGTCTGCTGTTGCGCTTTGCCGGGCCGCGACTGGCTGCAAGTGACGTTAGCCGTACTGTTGAGGATCCATTGATGCCAGTGCGCTTGCGTTCTGGCGGGCGCACGGTTGGCGGCGCGATGAGTTGGGGTACCCCCAAAACCCTCAGTGCATTTGACCCCGACAGCCCTTTCTTTGGTCTGACGATCCCTGAGGATGTGACTGTCAGCGCTCAAGTGATGGCGCAACCTGACCCCAATCTGGCTGAACGTGTGATAGCGGGCTTGGCTGATGGCACACCTTTGGTCACGCGCAAAAAGCTTGATGCAGGACAGATTGTTTTGATGCATGTGACGGCAAATGCGGAATGGTCCAGCCTGCCGCTGTCGGGTCTATTTGTGCAGATGTTGGATCGCTTGGCGATATCATCCACGCCGTCCCAACCCGAGGCGCAGGACCTGACGGGCACCCAATGGACGCCAGTGCAGGTTCTAGATGCCTTTGGTGCTTTGCGCCCTGCGGATACCCTGCGCGGTGTCGCGGGCGAGGATCTGGTGACGCAACCTCTTGGCGCGGACCAACAGCCCGGCCTTTATGATGGTGAGGATCGGCGTTTGGCCCTTAATGTAGCACGGCCTGACATGCAGCTTGGCCCGCAGGTTTGGCCTAGCTCGGTCTCGGTCGAAGGGTTGAGTGTGGTGGCTGAAACTGCCCTCAAAGGTTGGCTGTTGTTTGCCGCTTTAGCACTTTTTGCAGTGGATGCGATTGCCTCACTATTCGTGGGCGGACGTTTGACAGGTGCGCGGGCCAAAGCCAGTTCGGGCGTTGCGATTATGGTGTTGGCCTCGCTGGCATACGGCGGCCCTGCCGAGGCTCAAACCAATGATGATGCCTACCTGACGGCCACCAGCGAAGTTGTTCTGGCCCATGTCTTGACTGGTGATGCCACAATCGATCAAACCACGCGGGCTGGTTTGGTGGGCCTAAGCGATACACTGTTCCGGCGCACTTCGATCGAGCCTGCCAATCCGATCTCGATCGATCTGGAGCGTGACGAAATTTCGCTGTTTCCGTTCCTCTATTGGCCCATCACGCCAGATCAGGCCACGCCAAGTGCCGCAGCCTACGCCAAACTGAACCGTTATTTGCGAACGGGTGGCATGATCTTGTTTGATACCCGCGACGCGGATACCGCACGTTTTGGTGCGTCATCGCCCAATGGTCGCAAGTTACAGGCGCTGGCGGCGTCCTTGGACATCCCGCCAATTGAACCAATCCCCGGCGACCACGTTTTGACCCGCACGTTCTATTTGCTGCAGGACTTTCCCGGTCGATTTGCAAGTCGTGAGGTCTGGGTTGAGGCGGCACCGCCCGATGCAGAACAAGCCGAAGGCATGCCATTTCGCAATCTTAACGACGGCGTGACCCCTGTTGTTATCGGTGGAAACGATTGGGCTGCGGCATGGGCTGTGGATAATGCAGGCAATCGGATGTTCCCCGTTGGGCGGGGCTACAACGGTGAACGCCAGCGTGAAATTGCCCTGCGTTTTGGCGTAAACCTGATCATGCATGTGCTGACGGGCAACTACAAAAGTGATCAGGTGCACGTGCCTGCTTTGCTGGATCGGTTAGGCCAGTGAGGGGGATGCTTTGATGGAAGGGCAACTCATCTGGGCCCCTTTGCTGGACTGGTCTTTGCTGGCTTTCGCCGCTGTTGTGATCAGCTTGGTTGTCGGCCTGTCTATCTGGCGCGGCCTCAAGGGCTGGCCGTTGCGCGCCTTGGCAGGGCTGGCCTTGCTGCTTGGTTTGGCCAACCCCAGTTTTATGCGCGAGGACCGCGATGGATTGTCCGACATTGTGATTGCGGTGGTGGATGAAAGCGCCTCACAAGGTGTCTCGGACAGGCCAGATCAAACTCAAACGGCGCTGACGGAATTGACGGCATCGATCAATGCACGTCCCAATACCGAACTCAAGGTCGTAACAGTCGCCGATGGTCCAAGCGATACTGGGACCCTCGTGATGACTGCGCTGAACCAAGCGCTGGCGGATGTGCCGCGCGCACGTGTGGCTGGAGTGGTTGTGATCAGTGACGGTCAAATCCACGACAGCCCGCTTGCGCCGGATCTGCCAGCACCGCTGCATTTGTTGCAAACCGGGAAAGCCACGGATTGGGATCGCAGGCTGAGTGTCAAAAACGCACCGGCCTTTGCGATTTTGGGCGAGGAGGTCATCCTGACCCTGCGTATCGATGATCAGGGTGATGCACCCGCCGGTGTCACCCGCGCGCCATTGGAAATTTCCATCGATGGGGCGGAACCGCTGCAATTCCAAGTGCCGATTGGTGAGGATTTGGAACTACCTGTCACCTTACCCCATGGCGGTATGAACGTCCTGCAATTTACTGTCCCCACCGCTGAAGGCGAACTAACGGATCGCAATAATTCCGCTGTCATCCAGATGAATGGCGTGCGCGACAGGCTGCGGGTGTTGCTTGTTTCCGGCGAGCCGCATCCCGGCGAACGGACTTGGCGCAACCTGCTCAAATCAGACAGCAGTGTCGATCTGGTGCACTTTACCATTCTGCGTCCCCCGGAAAAGCAGGACGGCGTACCGGTGGACGAGTTGTCCTTGATTGCCTTCCCAACGCGCGAGCTGTTTCTCGAAAAGATCGACGAATTCGATCTGATCATTTTTGACCGCTACAAACGTCGAGGGATTCTACCCTCTGCCTATTTCCAAAGCATCAGTTCCTATGTCCAAAACGGTGGTGCTGTTTTGATCGCCGCTGGACCTGATTACGCCAGTGCAGACAGTATCTATCGCTCGCCTCTTGGGGATATTTTGCCCGGCGCCCCTACGGCGCGGGTCTTTGAAGAAGGGTATTTGCCGCGGGTCAGTGATCTTGGTGTCCGTCATCCTGTGACTGAAGGCCTGACAGGTGCGGGGGCCGCGGAAGCTGATCCCGAATGGGGCCGTTGGATGCGCCATATCGAGATTGAGGCCACCGGCGGCCAAACTGTTATGACAGGTGTGGACGACACACCGCTTTTGGTGTTGGACCGCGTGGCCGAAGGGCGTGTGGCGCTTATGGCATCGGATCATGCGTGGCTATGGAGCCGCGGGTTCGAGGGCGGTGGCCCGCAATTGGAATTGCTTCGGCGTTTGGCCCATTGGATGATGAAAGAACCAGAGCTGGAAGAAGAAGCGCTTTTTGCCACGGCGGACGGTCAAACCATGACTATCACGCGGCGCACCTTGGAAGATGACGTGTCAGACGTCGAGGTCACTGGCCCCGATGGGGCTGTGATCATGGTCCCGATGCAGGAGGTTAGTCCGGGGCGGTTCGAGGCAACCTTGGACGCGCCCGAAATCGGCCTTTACCGATTGGCCGAGGCTGACAAATCCGCTGTCATTGCCCTTGGTCCAGCGGCGCCGCGCGAGTTTGTCGACACAATCGCCACCAGCGAGGTTATGGCCCCATCCATAGAGGCCCGTCGTGGCGGTGCTATGTTGCTTGAGGCAGGCTTTCCCGCTGTGCGTACCGTGTCGGAGGGCCGTGTTGCGGCAGGACGCGGATGGATTGGGATCACGCCACGCAACGCTTATGTCACCACAGATGTAAAAGTGCTGTCGCTGGT
Source organism: Algirhabdus cladophorae (assembly GCF_044772865.1). Taxonomy (GTDB): domain Bacteria; phylum Pseudomonadota; class Alphaproteobacteria; order Rhodobacterales; family Rhodobacteraceae; genus Algirhabdus; species Algirhabdus cladophorae. Next base: position 2,838,471 of record NZ_CP173029.1, on the reverse strand, counting down.
GCCGGCGTGGTTGTTCTTGGCCTTGTCGGCACTGCTGGCCATCGGCGCATGGTTGCTGGAAGGCCGCCGTCGCCCTTAATCGCTGACGGTGTTATTACGGCGTGACTTTGACCGTCACAAAATCAGACCAGCCCGTATCGTTGCAATGGCTTCGGACACGTACTTCTGTTGTGCCCTCAGGCAAGCTGACACCCCCCAGCGATCGCGTAAAAGGCTGCTCGTTCACATGGGGGTGATGCAATTTTCGATAGCCCAGTACCGTGCCATCCCACGTTTGAACTTCCCAGCCGTCCGCATAGTGATCCCAGCCGGTATCAGGATGTTTTAGGGTCACGTCAAAGCGTCCGTTGCTGTACGTAACCGCCTCGATACTGGGAGGATCGGCCAAACCGCTGGTGGCCCAAAAAGCAAAGAGAATAAAATATCGCATAGATGGGATGCTAGCCTGCTTTGGGCTGCGTTTGCATCAAAACTGTTCGTGAATGGGAATTAAATTCACGGCGCCAGATGATAGACAGCGTGAATAGCGTGGCCAAAACCAACGCAACTGGCCCTAACAACCAAAACAGCGCAGTGATCGCAAAATAAATGGCGCGCAGGCCACGATTAAAGCTGCGCGCTGCACTGATGTTCAGTTCGGCGGCTTGGGCGGCCTTGGGTAAGGCGGCTGGATCTGTGATGTCATTAGGCACTGCCGCCATCACAACCGAACAATAGCCAAACAACCGATGGGCCCAGACAAATTTCAAAAACGAATTCGTTACAAACAGTAGGACAAAGGCAATCTTGATATCCCAGACGATTGCCGGCGCCTGGCTGATGTTAAAGTCTTCGGCTAAGCTGGCGACGGCATCGGCATTGCCCATGACGGCCAAACCGCCCCCGATGGCAATCATGGTGCTGGAGGCAAAAAAGGTGGTGCCTTGTCGTAGGCTGCCAAGGATGCTGGCGTCAAAAATCCGGGGCTGCCGGGTGACAAATTCCTTCATCCAATCGCGTCGATATTGCTTCATCAGTACCGAAACCGATGGTGTTTTTGCGCTGGCATTTTCGATACGCGCGCCGATCCCGATCCAGACCACCATAATGAAAAGGGCGGCCCCCAGATCGAAAGGCGTGAGGAGTTGAAGGATGTCTGAAAACTGCATGTGGGTCTTGTAACGGCAAGTGGAATCGCTTGCCAGAGGTGAAAATTGGTTATATTAATTTACCAATATCCACTCCAAGGGAGCGACTTTATGGAAATGCCTGTCCCAGACCCGACTATTCTGGCCAAAAAACCTCATATCGTGGCTTTGTTGCAGGGGGTTTTGCCCAAAACGGCCGTCATCCATGAAGATCGCGAGGTGCATGCCTATGAGTGTGATGCCTTAACAGCCTATAAATGTCCGCCGCTTTGCGCTGTGTTGCCCAGCACCACAGAGCAAGTCGCGGCAGTTTTGAAAATTTGCTACCAAGAAGGCGTGCCAGTTGTGCCCCGTGGATCTGGCACCTCGTTGGCCGGAGGGGCTTTGCCGACGGCTGATTGTGTTATCCTGGGGACGGCCCGGTTGAATGGTGTGATCGAGACGAATTATTCAGATCGCTACATCCGCGTACAATCGGGTCGGACGAACCTCAGCGTCACAGGGGCCGTAGAAGAAAATGGGTTCTTTTATGCGCCCGATCCGTCCAGCCAACTGGCCTGTGCCATTGCTGGCAACATTGCAATGAATTCTGGCGGGGCGCATTGTCTGAAATACGGGGTGACGACCAACAATCTGATGGGCGTCAAAATCGTTTTGATGGACGGCACAATCACGGAAATCGGTGGCGGTCATTTAGATGCAGGTGGGCTGGATTTGTTGGGATTGATCTGTGGATCAGAGGGACAACTGGGCGTAGTGACAGAAGCCACCTTACGGATTTTGGCAAAGCCCGAAGGCGCGCGCCCGGTTCTCATCGGGTTTGACAGCAATGTGGTGGCCGGTGCCTGCGTGTCTGACATCATCAAGGCCGGTGTTTTGCCAGTGGCCATCGAATTTATGGACCGTTTGTGCATCGAAACCACGGAAAAATTTGCGAATGCAGGCTATCCTGATTGTGAAGCGCTGTTGATTGTTGAGGTTGAGGGCTCGGACGCGGAGATTGATGAACAGCTTGGGCTGATCATGCAGATTGCGCGCAAGCATGATCCGGTTGAGTTGCGTCAAAGCCAATCCGCCGAGGAAAGTGCTGCCATTTGGTTGGGACGGAAATCAGCCTTTGGGGCCATTGGGCAGATCAATGATTACATGTGCCTTGATGGCACGATCCCAGTTTCGGCTTTGCCGGAGGTTTTGAACAGGATCAATGAGTTAAGCGATCAATATGGGCTGCAAGTGGGCAATGTGTTCCATGCAGGAGATGGCAATATGCACCCGCTTATTTTGTATAATGCCAACAAACCGGGCGATTTGGAGCTGTGCGAAGCCATGGGTGCCGACATTTTGCGTCTCTGCGTTGAAGTGGGCGGCTGTTTGACAGGCGAGCACGGTGTGGGCATCGAAAAGCGGGATCTGATGACCGATCAGTATGCACCGGATGACTTAGCGCTGCAGATGGATGTAAAAGACGTGTTCGATCCAAACTGGTTGTTGAACCCGGCGAAGGTGTTTCCTTTGCATGTCTCGCAGTCACGTCGCGTGCAAGCATTGGCGGCTGAGTAGGGTTTTCGCCCCAAATAGGATTTGGGTCGACAGGGCGGGGGGCTTTGCCCCCCGCACCCCCCAAGAGTATTTATGGATAAAAGAAACATGACCCCGAACACTGAAGAAGAGTTGGCCGCATTGGTGTCTGAAGCCAAAGATCCACTGCGCATCATTGGGGGTGGTACACGGCCAATTGGGCAGTGCGAGGGTCAGGTTCTATCCTGTTCGGGTCTATCTGGGATGACTTTGTATGAACCCGGGGCTTTGACCATTGTCGTTCGTGCAGGCACCCCCCTTGCGGACTTGGAAGCGGCCTTGGCCGTGGAAAATCAAAGACTGCCGTTTGAACCTATGGATCATCGCGGCCTTTTAGGGACCACAGGTGTCCCCACAATCGGAGGCGCAATCGCTGCCAATGTGTCGGGACCGCGACGGGTTCAAGTCGGAGCGGCCCGCGATTTTATGCTAGGTGTTCGGTTTGTGGATGGAATGGGGGCCATCATTAAAAACGGGGGCCGAGTGATGAAGAATGTCACTGGCTATGACTTGGTCAAGTTGATGACAGGCAGTTATGGAACTCTGGGGGTTTTGACCGAGGTTTCATTAAAGGTTTTGCCGAAGTCCGACGTAACAGGCGTTTTGACTTTACAAGGGCTGAGCGACGTCGAGGCAGTTGCTGCGCTTTCTGCAGCCCTTGGATCACCCTTTGATGTAACGGGTGCTGCCCATGCGCCTGAAGGACCAGAAGGCGTGCCGTTGACCATGATCCGCGTTGAGGGATTTGAAGCCTCGGTGTTGTATCGGTTGGAACAGTTGAGCCAGCTTTTGGCAAAATATGGTGTGGCTCACCTGTCTACGGATCCAGATCAGACAGCGGCCCTTTGGACCTGGGTGCGCGATGTGGAGGGCTTCCACGGCAAGGACGGCGATGTGTGGCGCATTTCCGTGAAGCCGTCGCAGGGGCCTAGCTGCGTCGCGATGCTTGATCCGCAAGGTGCGCTTTACGATTGGGGCGGGGGCCTTGTGTGGGTACGTGTGCCAAAGGGGACAGACGTGCGTGAAAAATTAGATGGGATCGGCGGCCATGCCACGCGGGTTCGAGGGGCCGCGGGACCTACACCTGTGTTTCACCCGCAAGATCCAGTTTTGGAAGAGTTGAGTGCGGGTTTGCGGGCAAAGTTTGATCCACGTGGGATCTTGAACCAAGGGTTGATGGGGTAACAGGCATGCAAACAACATTTACACCGGAACAACTTGAAACGCCGGCTATTGCCCGCAGTAACGAGATTTTGCGTAGCTGTGTGCATTGTGGATTTTGCACGGCCACTTGCCCGACCTATCAGGTATTGGGCGACGAGTTGGACAGTCCGCGCGGACGGATTTATCTGATCAAGGACATGCTTGAGAACGAGCGTGTACCGGATGAAAAGACGGTCAAGCATATTGATCGATGTTTGTCGTGTTTGGCCTGTATGAGCACGTGCCCCTCGGGGGTGCATTATATGCATCTTGTTGATCATGCGCGGGAATATATCGAAGAAAACTATGATCGGCCTCTGTCTGATCGAGCGTTGCGATGGGTATTGTCCAAAATCTTGCCCTATCCGATGCGTTTTCGACTGGCTTTAGCCGGGGCAAAACTGGGGCGTCCGTTTGCCCGTTTAATGCCCGATGCGCGGTTGCGCGCGATGTTGGAGATGGCCCCGGATTATATCCCTCCGGTCAGCCGCAATGATGACGCACAAGTATTTCCCGCCCAAGGCGAGGTCAGGATGCGCGTGGCCTTGATGACCGGCTGTGCGCAACGGGCGCTGAATACAGATATCAACGATGCGACGATCCGACTGCTAACGCGATTGGGCTGCGATGTGGTGATTGCCGATGGGCAGGGGTGTTGTGGCGCGCTGACCCATCACATGGGCAAAACCGACGAAAGCCACGGGACAGCAGCGAAAAATATCCGGGCGTGGATGGCCGAGGTGAATGGCAAAGGTTTGGATGCAATTGTGATTAACACCTCAGGTTGTGGCACTACGGTCAAGGACTACGGGCATATGTTTCGCACCACTGATCTGGCCGTTGACGCTGCCGTGGTGTCAGATTTGGCGATGGATGTGTCCGAGGTTGTGATGAAATTGGATCTGCCCGAAGGCTCTGAAAAGCAGACCAAAGTGGCGTATCATGCGGCTTGTTCTTTGCAACATGGCCAGCAGATTAAAACCTTTCCCAAGGATTTGTTGCGCAAGGCGGGCTTTACAGTTTTAGAACCGGCGGACGCGCATCTTTGCTGTGGCTCGGCGGGGACTTACAACCTGATGCAGCCGGAAATCTCCAAGCAACTGAAAGCGCGCAAGGTTGAAACCTTGGAGGCATTACAACCCGATATCATCGCGGCGGGTAATATTGGCTGTATGATGCAGATTGGATCGGGCACTGGTGTGCCGATTGTCCATACGGTGGAATTGCTGGATTGGGCCACTGGCGGGCCCGAACCTGCGGCCTTATCGCGCGGGCCCAACTATGATCCGGCGATACCGATTTTGCGATAAGACCAATTTGTCACGGTCACAATTTGGTCGAACTCGGTTGCTAGACACAGGCAGATGACATCTGCACAGTGCGTAATTATGCCTAGTTTCAAAGCCTTTTTCTGCGCTATTTGCCTCGTTTTTGCGGGGTCCATGGCTGTGGCAGAAGACAGTCCATTGGCCACATTGCAAACTGGCGATCAAGCGCGTGGTTGGGATGCCGTGGGGCAATTGGACATTGGTGGGCGCGGTTTTTGTTCTGGTGCCTTGATCGCTGACAATCTGGTTTTGACGGCTGCGCATTGTTTATTTGATCGTGAGACAAATGCACGGATTGACCCGGCAACGATACAGTTTTTGGCGGGTTGGCGCGGCGGGCGGGCACAGTCCTACCGCGGCGTGCGGCGGGCTGTGGTGCATCCAGATTATGTGATGGATGGGACGGTTACTCGGACAGCTGTTGACGTGGCCGTTTTGGAACTGGATCGGCCAATCCGGGATACCAAGGTAAAGCCTTTTGCCATCGCCAGCAGGCCTCGCGCCGGCGAGGAGGTGGGGGTTGTATCCTATGCGCGGGGGCGCGATCAGGCGCCGTCTATTCAAGAAACATGTGCTGTTTTGGGCCGTCAGATGGGCAGTGTTGTGATGTCTTGTGACGTAGACTTTGGGGCATCTGGCGCACCTATTTTCAGCTTTGACAGCGGCGAGCCGCAGATTGTTTCGGTTGTGTCTGCCATGGCGACCATGGGTGACAAGAAGGTTTCGCTGGGCACTGATCTGGAAGAACCCTTGGCGCGTATTCGCGCAGAATTAGCCGCTGGTAAGGGATATTTCCTGCCGCAAGCGCCTGAGCCGCGACGTGTTTTGATGTCTGGTCAGCGACGCGATACGGGTGCCAAATTCGTCAAACCCTAGGTCTGCGTGCCGCGCAGATTTTTTGCAAATTATCCTCTTGAAAGAGGGTGTGCGCCTTCCCACATCCTTCTCATCAGACGCCGCAAAAGGGTCTGATCCACCCTGAAAGGCCCGTCCCACAGAGGAGGGTCTGATCTGTTATCGCTTTGAAAGGATGACCAAAATGAGAAGTTTTGATTTTACACCCATGCACCGTGCAACCATTGGCTTTGACCAAATTGCCGACCTCATGGACCGGGTTTTGAACACCGAAGTCTCGCAACCCAGCTATCCGCCCTACAACATCGAAAAAACGGCAGATGATGCCTATCGTATTTCGATTGCCGTGGCCGGTTTTTCCGAAAATGAGCTAAACATCGAGGTCAAGGAACGCGCCCTTTTTGTCAGCGCCAAAAAAGCGGCCGAGGACGGCGACGCCAAAAGCTATTTGCACCGCGGGATCGCGACGCGGGCTTTTGAACGTCGGTTCCATCTGGCCGATCATATCCATGTGACTGGGGCCAGCCATGTGGATGGGATGCTGAACATTGAATTGGTACGCGAAGTACCCGAGGCCCTAAAACCGCGCCGGATTGAGATTGGCCAAACACCTGCCATCGAAAAAGACGTGGTTGACGCAAAAGCTGTAAATTAACATCTGAACCTCCCTGTTGGATGTGGCCCTCGCACTGCAAAGTGCGGGGGCTTTTTGTGTGCAAATTACCTGACAACAAGGGGTGCCATACAACGTATGGCAGGCGTATGGCAGCTGTATGGCTGGGGTGCCATACACCGAACTGGCTATTCAAAAGGCCAAAATCGGCCAAAACCAAACCGCCTTGTTGCTGCAGTTGCACCAAAAATGGATTTGAGGATTTGTCTGTGAGTAGAACACTTGATTTTTTCACAAACCATTGGGTGACGGGGTTACAGCGCGGGTTCCTTTTCTGGATTCGAAGGAAACCTGTAAGGCAGAGGTCAAAGTCATGGACCGTTCCAAATGCTGTCGCAAGCTGACGCGAAGCGGGGGCTCTGCCCTGACACCCCCGAAATATTTCAGGACTAAAGAAACGAGGGTGGCAAAATGGGGGCTGCTTGGTTGATCTGATCAGGGGCAAGGCCCGCGATGGATTTGTAATGGGCTGCGTGTTGGGCGCGCTCGGGCATTGGAAGGGCTGCGTCGAGTTTTGAAAAATCGCCGTTGCAGCGATCCTCGGCCAGTTGCATAATCGCGTCTGGTCCGTTGCCGCGATTGGCCAAAGTAACTGCGTTGGCGATGGGGCGAATTTGGGCGTCGTAGCTTTCTAGGGCGTCAGGGGTGACGCCTGAGTCCAGCAGTTTTGCGCCCAGCACCCGTGCGTCCAAAATGGCTTGGCTGGCCCCACTTGATCCAACGGGATAGGTGGCGTGGGCTGCATCACCGATCAAAGTGACCGCGCCGTCAGTCCAGCTGTCGACGGGATCGCGATCAATCATCGGGTATTCATAAACCGCGTCAGCCGCGCGGATCAGAGCAGGAACATCCAGCCAATCAAATGTCCAATCGGCAAAGTGATGTGCAAACATGCTGGTGGCGACTTGGCGGTTCCAGTCGTTTTTGGCGCGCTGCGTGGCTGGATCTACAGTTTTTTCGGCAAGCCAGTTGATCGTCGCAAGGCCGGTTATGGGATCAGGTTTGGAAATTGGGTAGGCCACGATACGGATTGTATCGTTGCCTGCAAGGATCATGGAGGCATCGGTCAGGAAGGGCTTAGCCAATGAGGTGCCCCGCCACAAAATTGCGCCGGACCATTTGGGCGGGCCTTCGGTGGGATACATCTGATGACGGATCGCAGAATGCACGCCGTCTGCCCCAATTAGAGCCGTGCCATGCACGGGATCTTGGCCATTCTCAAAGTGCAGCGTGACCCCGCTGCGTGTGTTTTTATAGGCACCGGCGGGATAATCGAGCAGGACAGACTCTGGGCCCGCACGGCTGATCAATTCATCAAAGAGGCGCATTTGCAGATGGCCGCGGTGCACTGAATATTGAGGCCAGTTATAGCCTGCAGCCAAACCGCGCGGTTCGGACCAAACTTCGATCCCGGTGCGGGTGTAAAAGCCGTAGGTCTGGGTGGCGACCCCAATCTCGTCCAACATCGGGGCAAGGCCCAGAGCGGTCAGCTCGCGCACGGCGGTTGGTTGTAGATTGATGCCAACCCCGAGGGGCTGCATTTGGCGAACACGCTCAAAAATCCGAAAGGATACGCCGATTTGATGCAGGGTCAGGCCAAGGGTCAGCCCCGCGATACCAGCCCCTGCGATCAGCACGGTCATTGGATTATACCGACATGCACATGTATTTCATTTCCATGTATTCCTCGATGCCGTGGGTCGATCCCTCGCGGCCAAGGCCCGATTGTTTGACCCCGCCAAACGGGCCAACTTCGGTAGAGATGATACCAGTGTTGATGCCCACAATGCCGTATTCTAGCGCTTCGGCCACTTTGTAGACGCGGCTGAGGTCTTTGGCGTAGAAATAGGCGGCCAGACCAAAGATCGTGTCGTTGGCCATGGCGATCACTTCGTCCTCGGTCTCGAATTTGAACAAAGGCGCCATGGGGCCGAATGTTTCTTCTTGGCTGACCTTCATGTCTTGGGTCACGCCAGTGAGGATCGTGGGTTCAAAGTAAAGCGGCCCCAAGTCGTGCGGGTTGCCGCCCACGTGGATTTTGGCCCCTTTGGAGGTGGCATCCGCGATATGGTCTTTGACCTTTTTGACGGCATTTTCGGAAATCAGCGGCCCCATTTCGGCCCCTTCAAACCCGTCGCCGACTTTCAAGGCGCGCACGGCTTCAGCGAACTTTTCGGCAAAGGCATCGTAGACGCCCGATTGCACGTAGATGCGGTTTGCACAGACGCAGGTCTGGCCGTTGTTGCGGAATTTGCAGGCCATGGCACCCACGACGGCTTCGTCAAGATCGGCGTCGTCAAAGACAATGAACGGTGCGTTGCCGCCCAGTTCCATGGAGCATTTCATCACTTGCGGGGCGGCTTGGGCCAGCAGGATGCGCCCCACGGCGGTGGAGCCTGTGAAGGTCAGCTTGCGGACTGTGTGGTTCTCGCAGAATTCCTTGCCAATGGCAGAGGCATCGTTGGAGGGCACAATCTGCAAAATACCAGCGGGCAGGCCAGCCCGTTCGGCCAGCACGCCCAAGGCCAGCGCAGACAGTGGCGTCAGCTCGGACGGGCGGGCGACGAAGGCACAACCAGCGGCCAAGGCAGGGGCACATTTGCGGGTGATCATAGCGTTGGGGAAGTTCCACGGGGTGATCGAAGCGGCCACACCGATGGGTTGTTTGATCACTGTGATGCGTTTGTCGGGCATGTGTCCGGGGATTGTTTCGCCGTGGATGCGCTTGGCCTCTTCGGCGAAAAATTCGACGAATGACGCGCCATAGCCAATCTCACCACGGGCTTCGGCCAGTGGTTTGCCCATCTCGGCGGTTAGGATAATCGCAAGGTCCTCTTGGTTTTCCATCATAAGGTTGAACCACGCGCGCAAGATATTGGCGCGCTCTTTCGCGGTGCGTTTGGCCCAGTCTTTTTGCGCCGCTTCAGCACCGGCGATGGCGCGGGCCACATCGGCACGGTCTAGATCAACGACCGTGGCGATGACGTCACCGCGCGCAGGGTTCACCACATCGTAAGTATTTCCTGAGGCTGCTTCGGCCCATTCTCCGTTGATATAGGCTTTGGTCGCCAACAAAGACGGATCGGACAGGCGGGCGGCAAGATTCGTGGGTTCGGACATGATGAAAACTCCCCTTTTTCAGATTTGCCTTTTGCAAAGCATTTTGATCGGCCATTGTCCATGGGATTGTAAATGAGGCAGGGGTTTCGGCGATGGATTATGATGACGCCTATGAAAACGGGGGACATATTCCGGGTGGTGACAGCTACCCGCCGCGATGGGTGGCCGAGGCGCGCGCATTTCGGGCCACAGCGCGGGCAGAGTTGGACATTCCCTATGGATCCGAGCCGCGTCAAAAGATGGATATTTTCTATCCCGAGGGGGATATTCGCGGGCTGATGGTCTTTGTGCATGGGGGCTATTGGAAAGCACGCGATCGCAAGGATTGGTCGGGCTTTGCGGCAGGCGGTGTGGCACGCGGATGGGCTGTGGCGATGCCCAGTTACACGCTGGCCCCTGAGGCGCGGATTTCGCAGATCACGGCAGAGGTCGCCGTGGCCATAGATACGGCCGCGCGCAAAGTAGCCGGGCCAATTTGTTTGGCCGGTCATTCAGCAGGCGGGCATTTGGTGGCACGGATGCTGTGTTTAGATGTTCGTCTGACTGCGCGCGATCGGATTGCCCGCTGCGTGCCTATTTCGCCGGTGTCTGACCTGCGCGAGATGTTGAAGACTTCGATGAATGAAGACCTGCGGCTGGACATGGCCGAGGCCGAAGCAGAAAGCCCAATGTTGCACCGCAAGGCCAGCGATGCGGCCACAACGGTTTGGGTCGGGGCCGCCGAACGTCCGGTTTTTGTACAGCACGCCCAGTGGTTGGCGCATGCGTGGGACTGCCCCATCGAGGTGGTCCCCGAGCGCCATCATTTTGATATTATTGATGGATTGGCGGATCCGGAAAGCCCCTTGATGCAAGCGATCTTGGGGTCTGGATAGCGGCTGTTGCAAATTGTCTTTGTGGTCGAAGCGGCAGGGTTTAGCCTGTTCCCATTCAAATACTGAAAGGGATTTTTATGTTTATTCGAGTGAGTTTGATGGCCTTGATGCTAAGCCTGCCTGCCCAAGCGCTGCATGCGGACACGGCGTCTACAGTGAAAGCGGTGATTGGCAAGAAACTGATTGGTGCTAACGACGGCGAAGTACGCCTGCGCAAAAACGGCAAGCTGAACGGCAAATATCGCGGGTCAGGATACAAAGGCACATGGACTCTGACCGGTGGCGAGTTTTGCCGCAAAATACCTGAATTCAAATTGGATGGTTGTCAGGCGGTGCTGCCTCTTAAAAACTCGACTGGTAAATTGGTGGGTGTCGAATTTCGCAATCCCGGCCAAGCCAAGGGCAACGAGTATTTCCTTAGGTAGAGTTCCGGTGCCAGATACCACGCGCGATGGCCCGGGCCAGAGTGGTGCTGGCGGCATGGCATAAATCGATCAAATCGGCATCACTCACGGGCCTTGCAGCTGTGCTGGCGGCAAAGACGATATCCCCATCAAAGGGTGTGTGCGATGGCACCAAGGCCCGTGCCATGCCGTCATGTGCTGCCGTGGCCAATCGGGTGCATTGCGCCTGGGTCAGGGTCGCATCCGTGGCGACAATTGCGATAGTGGTGTTTTGATCCGACAGCTTGGTGGCAGGCATCGTGCTGGGGAAATCCGCAGCGCAGCCAAGGCCGCCGAATTCTGCGTTCAACTCGAAGGGGGCGGCCCAAAAATGCGGGCCATCGCCCACGGTGGCAGAGCCCAAAGCATTCACACCGACCAATGCACCGACCGTGTGGCCCGTGTCCAACAGGGTCGAGGCTGAGCCTAAACCGCCCGCGCCAGTGGCCGTTGTGGCCCCGTATCCGCAACCAACGGCACCAAGGTCAAAGGTCCGTTTGGCGGCGTCTAATGCTGCGCGGCCAAGGGCTTTGTAGGGGTTTTCAGCCCAGTTTTTAGCGCCACCATTGAGCAAATCGAAAAGGATTGCAGCAGGGACAATCGGTACATGTTGATCCCCCACAGCGAAACCGCGCCCTTGCCTGCGCAGCGCATCTGCGACGCCACTGGCTGCATCCAGACCAAAGGCAGATCCGCCGGACAGGACCAAGGCATCGACGTGCTGCACCAGTTTATCTGGCGCCAAAAGATCGGTCTCTCGGGTGCCCGGGGCGCCACCCATCACATGCACACCAGCCGTGAACGGGGCATCGGCCAGCAAAACTGTGCTGCCGGTGTTGATCCTCGGGTCGTGGGCGTTGCCGACGCGCAGGCCCGCCACATCGGTGATCAGGTTCAAAGGCCCTTGTTTCATGACATATCAGGCACGATGCGGTGGCCCGTGAACGTTGCCAAATGCAGCAATTGATCGGTGCCGTGACAGGGCAGGCGGGGCGACGCGGCTTCAAAAATCATGACACAAGTGTCGTGCAGCCCCATGGCGTCCTCGACCGAACAGGCGTCTTTGTGATCCAGAACATGGCGCAACGGGGCCGCGGGATCGCGACGGCAGATGACCTCAACATGATCCAGATCCAGATCCAGCCCGAAACTGTCGATCAGATGAGCAAAAACCAGTGGCTGGCTTTGAAATTGCCCGGCAAAAACGGATATGCGTGTGGGCTGGCGCATCTAGATCGTGGGCTTGGGCGCGGCTGTGGCGGGATCGCCGGTGTTTGGTGTGCCTTTAGGTTCTATCAGCAAAACTGCGGCCTCGTCGGTGACAGCGCGCGGGCGGTGTTCGACGCCTGCGGGCACCACATAGATGTCGCCCACGCCCATCTCGATGGTCTGATCCGGCAAATCAATCTCGACCTGCCCTGCGACCACAAGAAAGAAGTCATCGGTTTCGGGATGGCTGTGCCAATGAAACTCGCCGGAGAACTTTGCCAGCATCACGTCATTGTCGTTGTAGCTGGCGATGATGCGGGGCGACCAGTGTTCGTCAAATTCGCTTAGTTTTTCAGGAATGTTTGCTTTGGTCATGTCCGCACCTCGTGAAACAGACCCAGATAGGTCAATGTGTCGTTTGTGGCCAATTGTGCGTCGCCGCCCAAGAGACCCGTGTGGCCGATGGTGATCACGGTGTTGGCCGAGCCTATAACGGCCAATAGTCCTGAGGCTGTAGCGGCATCAAATAGGTCGCTCAACATGTGGGTGATTGCGTCTTTGTAGCCAATTTCGACATAGTCTGCATCGATACTTGCATCAGGTTGTTCCAGATTGATCTGTTCAGGATCGTTGATGGTTTCGGTGTCATAGCAATAGGCCTGCGCGGCTTCAAAACTGGCAAAATGGCCACTGAGAATATGAAACCGTCGGGCCATTAGATGCACCGACCGCCGTCAACTTCGAGAGCTGCGCCAGTGATCATGCTGGCCTCGTCGGAACATAAAAAGGCAGCGGCGTTGCCCATGTCTTGGGGTTGGGAAAAGCGGCCTAGCGGAATGGTCGACAAAAATTGCGCGCGTCGGTCTGGGGTGTCTTCGCCCATGAAGCTGGCCAAAAGCGGCGTTTCACCGGCCACTGGGCACAAGGCATTGACGCGCACGCCATGGGGCGCCAATTCGACGGCCATGGTTTTGGTGGCGGTGATCATCCAGCCTTTGGAGGCGTTGTACCAGTTAAGCCCTGGTCGCGGACTGATGCCAGCTGTTGAGGCGACGTTGAGGATGTTGCCTGATCCGCGCGCTTTCATCATCGGTACGAAATACTGCGACATCAAAAAGACGGATTTTGCGTTCACGGCGAGAACGCGGTCGAATTCTTCCTCGGTGACGTCTTCCATAGGTTTGGGCAGGTGGGTGATGCCTGCGTTGTTGACGATGATGTCGGGCTGGGGGTGAGTTGCTGCCAAGGTGGCTATGCTGTCGCCCGAGGCCACATCGGTTTGAATTGCGTGGCCACCCACCTCAGTGGCGATGGCTTGCGCGCCGTCACGGTTCATGTCGGCCACGATCACTTTGGCGCCTTCTTGCGCGAATTTACGCACGATACCCGCACCAAAGCCTTGGGCCCCGCCAGTGATGATTGCTGTCTTGCCCTCAAGTCTCATGTGTTTTCCCGTATTGGCCCCGTTGGCGTCAGCCTAGCGACAAGGGGCTTGCCCGAAAAGCCTTATTGCGGGTAGGACAGGGCACGCGGGGCGATGGCGTCGTCCCAAAAGCGGCATATCTTTTCTGTCCTGAACGCCGGGACCTTCTTTTTAGCCAAAGGAGGTCACTATGACCCAACATCAAAAATTTGCTTCTCAGGCACGTCCTGACCACTACCGTTTCCATAATGGTACGCCGGCCACGTTGGCCTTTAGTCATACCGAATATGAGGCGCGCCTTGCGGGCTTGCGCAAGATTATGGATGAGGCGGGCGTGGAGGTGGCTGTCTTCACCTCGATGCATGCGATCGCCTATTATTCCGGATTTTTGTATTGCGCCTTTGGGCGTCCTTATGGGCTGGTTGTCACCGCCGAAACCCATGTGACGATTTCGGCAGGGATTGATGCGGGTCAGCCTTGGCGCTGGAGCTATGGGGACAACCTGACCTACACCGATTGGCAGCGCGATAACTTTTGGCGGGCAATTGTGTCTGTTGCGGGCGAAGGGCGCGTGATCGGCATAGAGGCTGATCATTTGACCATGGTGCAAAGTGCCAAGTTGGAGGCTTTTCTAAAGCCGATCCGTGTGGTGGATATTTGCCCCCAGATTATGCGCCAGCGGTTGCATAAATCGCCCGCCGAAATTGCACTGATCCGCGAAGGGGCACGAGTGGCGGATGTTGGTGGTTATGCCATTCGGGATGCCATTGCAGAAGGCGCGCGCGAAATTGATGTGGCTATGGCGGGCCGGAATGCGATGGAGGTCGAGATTGCCCGCGCATTTCCCGACGCCGAGTACCGCGATACCTGGGTGTGGTTTCAGTCCGGGATCAACACAGATGGGGCCCATAATCCAGTAACCTCACGGCATTTGCAGCGGGGGGATATTCTGTCTTTGAACACATTTCCGATGATCTCGGGCTATTACACAGCGTTGGAGCGGACGTTGTTTGTGGGAGAGGTGGACGACGCCAGCTTGGCCCTATGGCACGCCAATGTCGCGGCCCATGAGTATGGGATGTCTTTGCTACGGCCTGGGGTAAGCTGTGCTGACGTGACCCATGCAATCAACGTGTTCTTTGAAGAGCGTGATTTGCTGCAATACCGCACCTTTGGCTATGGCCATTCCTTTGGTGTGTTGTCCCATTACTATGGGCGTGAGGCCGGGCTGGAATTGCGCGAGGACGTGGACACGGCATTGGAGCCGGGAATGGTGATTTCCATGGAGCCGATGTTGACGGTTCCACAGGGACAAGAAGGTGCTGGCGGATACCGGGAGCATGATATTTTGATCATTACCGAAGACGGGAACGAGAATATCACCGGCTATCCTTACGGGCCTGAATTTAATGTCGTCGGTTAGGATGTAAGTTGTGTCGGATCGCTTGCGCGATCCGACCGGCTGGGGGCGCTGCCCCCAGCGAAATCTGCTTTCGGGGGCTTTGCCCCCGAACCCCCAAGAGTATTTTTGGAAAAAATAAACTATCTATTGGTTGAGGGTTGGGAAGTAGTCCTCGCAATCGCCATCGCGGTAAACATCCGCCGTGCAGCAATGCAGGCCGCCGCCAAAGGCATAGGCGTCGCGCAGGTCCACAGGGATCACGTTCATGCCCAGTTTGTCCATTTGTTCCATTTGGTAGACTTCGGAGGCCTCGACGCAGACGGTTTTTGGGTCGAGCACCAGAACGTTCATGGAAAGCCATGTGGAGGAATAGCACAGGGGGGGCGGCGCGTTATGGGCCGGTTGGGCCGCATCGACGATTTCCCAATCGTTGGTTTCGAACATTTTGCGTTGATCCTCGGGCAGGCGGCGCTGCGGATTGTTTAGGATCAGGCCGGGACGCAGCGGCGTAAAGGTGGCGTCGATGTGGATCGGGTAAGGATCGCCGGGGAAATTTACCGTGTGGACGCGATGATCGGGGAAGTGGCGACGCAGCCATTCGATGCCCTTAAGATTTGTGGTAAACCCGTGTTGCACCACCAGGTCGCGGCCAAAGCGCAGCACGTCAGCGGCATCAAACAATGGCTCTTCTTCTGTGGTGACAAAGAATTTCTCGGCGGCCCATTGCAGGCGCTTTTCCACGCCAATTTTCTCACTCAGGTAATCGGGGTGATAATCTGCATCGGTCAAGCGCGGTTTGGGGGCGCTTTCGTGGCGAAATAGCGGATCTTCGTTGAAATACTGCTGCATCAGGGGCCGGTAGTTGAGGTATTCAAACCAGCGGCACCGGTAAGACATAGTGGCCTCGAGCATCTCGCGGCCGACCGTCAGCAGCACATCGCGCGGAGGCATGCAGCCGAACTGGCTATCAGTGTGAAAGTCGGGCGTGGTGGCTGGCAGCGAATGATCGATGGAATGCGGTCTGTCGACGCGCAGGCCGCGTTTTTCCAGCATGGTGGCGAAATTATTGAGCAGTTCATTTGCGCGATCGATGGTTTCTTGCGGGCGGCGACCCCATTGGCCGCGCATATCGCTGTCCTCGGGCACTTTGGCATCCAGCGCAGGTTCCTCGGGAGGAATATGGCAATCATCCGCTCGGCCCACGATCACGTGGCGCAGAGTGTCCCATTCGTTCCAGCTTTTGACTTCGGTTTTATCTGCGGACCATGCCATGTGTATTTCCTTCCAAATCTCCGCTCGCCAGATTGCTGAGAATTCGCAATGGCGCAAGCCAAGATTTCAACCTTGCGGCAGCAAGGCTGGGCCATTGCAGCCGTAACTCTTGCACTTGGAGAGGTTCTATTTTACCGTTTCGTCATTGAACGACCTTTTTCTACCATCGCTCGGCTATCGAGCACTATTTTTAGACTGGATAAATTATGAATTTACGGGCTTTCGCCTTGTGCCTTGCGGCCACGGCATTTCCAAATTTTGCCTCTGCTGCGTCATTTACTTTTAGCGGTGCTGATGGGACCTTGTTTCATTCGGGCGGTAATGTGGGTGACGGATATCTTGCCACAACCGATGCACAGCGCACCACAGATGTAATTGTCACGCCCGGCGGTGTGATCAATTCTGCTGCCAAAGATGAATATGAGGGTGATCTTGCGACTGTTGTTGGCGTGCGCCGCGGTCGTGCGGATGTCTCTGGATCTATGCGGGGCCTTTTGGCCGATGATGGCTTCTTTTTCAATTCGCGTGTCGAGACGCGGACAGAATGTATCGAAACCACTATTTCGGGATGTCTTCCGTTTATGGGAAGCGAAGCGAACTGGTCGATGGAGTTCGGTGTAGATCAAGACGCGACTTTGTTCTTGGATGGTGCGTGGATTGGCGGCAATGGGACGGAAAGTGTGGTCAGCGTCGTCGATTTCTTCGGGCTTGTTGTGCGTCGTCAATCGCCGATTACGGGGGTTTATGTTCCAATTTACACGGTCGACACCAATAGCGGGACTTTTTCGCAGGTGCCGTCGGGTATTTTCGATAACTCCTCAATCGCGTTGGAGGCTGGGGCGAGCTATCGGTTTGAGTTTGGGCATCGCGCCGCAGCAAATTCGATCAGTGCAACTGGCGCTGTTGATGCTGACTTTGGGACCTTTGTGTTGGCCGCCAGTGTAATTGAGGCCAATGCTGATACGGACGCGTTTGCTGCACGTTATGAGGCGGCTTTGGCCCCGGTGCCGTTGCCGGCCACAGCATGGATGCTGCTTGTGGGATTGGGCGTTCTGGGGGCTGCGCGGCGCAAGCAGAGGTAACTGCACAGTCTGAGACTGAAATATTACCCCAGTGCTTTTTTGTACTGGGGTTTTTTATGCGTGGTTGGCCATAGAATTGCCCCAGAAATCAGCTTTCCTTTGAGGGCCAGTTTTGCAAAACTGGGCGAGAAATTGGGTTTTGCCTGATGTAAATTGGATTAACACTGCCTATATATTGTGTAACAAAACACAACCGGAGGGACATATGGCGAATTTCGACCAGCAAATTCAAGACTCACAACAACAAGTGGCCGAGGCACAAAATAAGATCGCGGAATTGACCTCGCGCATCGAAACCGCCCGCCAAAAAATGGCGTCCGGCACGGATATTGCAGTGGACATTGAAAACGCCTCGCTCGAGGATGTGCATGCCCACACCGACGCGATGAATGCCAATATTGCTGAGTTGATTATGGGACTGGACGATGTAACCGCTGGTTTTTCAAAAGATTTTGACGAAATGCGGAACAAGACGGGCTGGGAAAGCTTTGTTGGTGTGTTCAGCAAAGGCAAATCCGAAAGCCTTCGTCAGGAACGGATGCGTACGGCATCGGTTGATGACAAGTTGCAGGATCTGATTTCCAAGTCCGACACGATTGTCGCCTTGTTGGAAGGCCAGTTGGCAGTTCTGAACGAACAAAAAGAAAAAGTGGAGGTCAACTTGACCAGCACTTTGGATGAGCGTGAGTTTACTGTGGGTGAATTAGAAGCAGTAAAGGCCGAAATTCAGGGTATGGATCCGGCGATCATCTCGCTTGAGAACAAAATCTCGGTCGAACAGGATGCCGCCAAACGCACGGCTTTGGAGACAGAGCTGGCGGATCTGAACACCAAGTATAACGCGCTTGTGCAGGACGAGCAGGTCAAACTGGCCAAATCCCAAACGCTGGAGCGCTATATCGAAAAGGGCAAAACCTGGGTCGATAGTTTGCAAAACCAAGCGGCGACGCAGATGGTTTTGATCAACAAACTGCAAACAGATACCAAGCAGCGTGTTGTTTTGTATGATGCTTTGACCAAGTCCTTGAAAACCGCGCAACAGCAGGATGTCGCCCACCAGATCAACGAGATTGGCGTGAAAACCGACCAAGAGGCGCAGACGGCTATGGCGGCGATTGGTTCGGCCACCAATGCGCGGATGGCTGAGATGATGGAAAAGCACGAGGATCACATGGTCTTTGCCCGTGAAGTGCTGGAACAAAAAGCGAAAGCAGATGAACGCTTTGCCCGCAGGTTCGAGAAAATCGTCGAGAAACATGACGCGAACGCCTATGGCGGATGACACCCCTGCGAATGCCCCGACTTTTGGGGCATCCGATGTAGAAGGGCTGTCCGACACCTTTGCCAGCCGCCGTTATTTCCGCAAATTTGAGCGCATCACGGGCCATTTGGGCCGTGTGGCCGGGGTGATGGAGGCCGAGGGCGAGTTGTCCAAGGCCGAGGTCAAAGTACTGACCCGTTATTTGATGGGGCTGACATTTACGTTCCGCGCCTTGTCGATGAAATATCTGATGGTCGGGCGCGACACGGGCCGGTTTTTTGGCAGCTTGGCCTTTGACAAGCGTGCCAGCGGGTTCCCGGTGTTTTCCGAATTGTTGAACATGGCCAATGATGCGCAACAGGCGGAGCGCCATTTGCGCAATATGCCCTCGGTGCGCGAGTACAAAGACCAAATGGTGCGCAAGATTGTTGGCGATCTGGAGATCCCGACGAAGCTGCAATATGCGCTGTCTCAACGGCTGTATTATGAAGAGTTGCTGAAAGGCGAGATGTTTTGGGCCAAGAACGATCCCGAAGCGATTTGGTTAGAAAACCTTGGGGAACGGCGGCGCCGGTTTTTGCTGCACTGGGCGGTTTATGACAGCCAAGAAAATCTGCCAACGATTTATGTGATGGAGGTTGAAGATTCAGGCCGCACCGGCTTGCCCAAAGATCAACATCGCTGGCCTGAAGTGCAATCGCATTTGATGGCGCAAGCTGTAGCGGGATTGAAATTGCTGACGATTGCCAAAGGCTTTGACGAGGATTTTGACGATCTGCATCCCAAACGGCTGCGCCGCTATCATATTGGGCCAATGTATTCCCATGCGTTTACGGAACAAACGGGGCCATTGAAGAGCGTTTTGCGCGATGCGAAATCCCCTGTTGGCGATGATTGGGCGCTGGTCTGGACCACGGAAGATTTGCAATCCGAGCGGGTTGAAACCGAAAAATCCGGTTGGTTTTCGACTGTAGAACGAGAGGTTTTCGCGCTGGATCCCTTTGGCGCACAGGGTGCCGAGACGGGGGCCACAGCCACAGATCGCAGCATCATTCTGCCGCAACGGCCCTATCAAGTGTTGGAAGAACGCAATCCGCCGGGATTTCATGGCGTGCGCAAATTTGTCGTCAGTCCCAAGGGCCGTGTGCTGAACTATCGCTGAGGCGTTTGGCGGGTATGGGATTTGAGTATTTTTAGAAAAAAGAAGCAGAGGTCGGAATGAGCCAGACAGCAGATCAAATGGAGCTTCGCGAGGAAGATATTGCCCAGCATTTAGAGGCTGCTCTGGGCATGTTGGACGGGTTTGATCATAGTCCTCGGATTGGCGCGGCGCGTGAGGGAGCTGCGGTTGAGCGGTCTTCTGGGATTGGCGTGCGTCGTCGATTTCGATCCACCACGCCCGGCTTAGTCACCAAGCGCGTTGCGACCAAAGAAGGCGTACATTTGATCGACCGTGTGCAGGATGCAGGTGACGAGGATGCATTGGTTTCGCCCTTGCAGGCCAATGTGTTGCAAGGGTTACGGCGCGGTTTGGCCCTAGGGTTGGCGGTGGCCGAGCAATATGCGCAACGCACAGGTTTGGCCGATTTGAAGCGGGCGAATTTGCAAGGATCACTGCCTGCGGGCAAGAGCAATGAGTTCGCGGAGTTACTGACGGCAGAGGCCTTGGTCTCGCTTTATGTGTTTGCCTCAGGTGTGTCGTTTTTGCTGGCGTCCCATGCCGGTGAAGCCACTGTTGAAGTGGGTGAGGTCGAGGAGGTTTTGACGGATAACGCGCCCTTGGCCTTGCATGGGGCCTTGTGGGAACTGGATCAAGACTTGGCCACTTTGGTAGATACCGAGGCCAAGCTGGTGCCCTGCGTCTTGGCCTTTGCCGAAAGCCTGATGGAGAAGGTTGCAGCGCGGGCCAGCACGGCGGGTCGGCTTGAGCCATTTAATGCAGCCACATGGCGGGTTGAGGCCGATGGATTTACCGTGGCGGGCTTTACCCCTGCACGGGCGGCTAAATCTACCAAGCTGACCATGACGTTCAAGAAACCGAATGAAGTTGTAGGCAACCATATCGCAAAATATCAGGCGCTGCGCCTGTCCAAGATGCTGATGGCCTATGATTTCGAGCGCAAATTGAACCCCTTTGCGGATCTTGGCGGCTTTATCTTTACATTTATGGGCGATGGCGCGCCGGGCACCGGTAAAACCACGCTGATCCAGATGATGGCGGGACTGATTTCGGGCTATTGCGAGACGGCGGGCTATGCGTTTCGCTATCAAAACCTGAGCACGGACAACATCGACAGCTATCAGGGTAAATCGGGCCAGAATGCGAAGGCATTTATCAACAACGTTATTGATCCCAACGTAATTGGCTTTGGCACAATTGACGACATTGATCAGTTGGCGGGCAAACGTGGGGATCGTCAATCCTCGGCAGGTCAGCTGGAGATTACAGCCGTGCTTATGGAGAGCTTTGCGGGCGCCAATACTGTGGTGCGCGGCAATTGTACCTTTGGCATGTTCTCGAACTATCCAGAGAACGTTGATGATGCCCTTCGCCAACGGGCCGGTGCGCGGTTCTTGGTGGATGGGCCGCAAACCCGCGAGGATTACATCGATATTCTGAACCTGCTGATGGGCAAGAACCACGATATTCCGCTGGGCGATCACGAGGCCTTTGCGGCGCAAGAGATCAAAAAGGCCGTTGCCAAAAGCTTTGAAAGCCACGGACGGCCCCATGAGGCGGGGCTGTTGGAGGTGTTTGATAAGGTGTCTGGTCAGATTGGCGAGCTGGATACGATTGCCAAGCTGGGAACGTATCTGAAGGGCATTCAAGAGGCCGATCCACGCTTTACCGGACGGGCGATTAAGAACATCACTGATGCGGTGAAGGTGCGGGCGATGGATTTTGAACTGCCTGATGAATGGATGGAAGAACCCGATCTTTTCTTGTTCAAGGACTATGATCACAAGAAAGGTATGATCGCCGAACTGCGCAAACCGATCACGGTCGAGATGGTGGTCCAAGAGATCAACCGCTACGCCGACAGCGAGTTCCGCTATGCCGACAAATCCGACGAAGTGGCCATCGACGCCATGGTGCGCGACTTTGGACGGTCCGAGGAAGCAAAACGGCGGTATTTGGAGAGTAAGGGGTGAACACACCCGTTTGGACATATGCCTGGGGAAGCTGCTTGGTGTTGCTGGCTGCGGCGTTTATTGCTGCAGGTTTCTGGCAGGGCAGTGGCTGGCTAAGTCTGACGCCGCCTGCCTCTGTGACAGTGCCCAATCCAGCGCCGGATGTGATTGCGGGGGCTGAGCTGCCGCTGTATCAGGCGGCATTCACGGCTTGGGCGGTGCTGCTGCTACTAATCCCGGCCTACGGAACGGTCTGGCGGCGTCACAAACCGTTGGAGGCGCAGGTCTGGCTGGCGTTTTGGACAGTGTCTTGGGTCGCCTACGCTGTGCATCTTTATGTCTCGATGTTTTGGTTTTTTGGGGGTGATTTTGCAGCGATGACCACATCGACCCGTGTCAGCGCCTTTTGGCCCGGTTTGGTGATCGCGCTTTGGTGGCCCTTGGATGCTGCGCTGGCGCTACGTGGCGTGCCGGACAGGGGCTGGGTTTGGGGACAACGTGTGGTGATCCATGTATTGGTTCTGGTGCTGTTCGTCGGCGGATCAGCAGTAAAAGGCGAATTGAATACTGTAAAACTGATTGGGGCCTTGCTGTTGGTTGTGGCCCTTTTGGCGATGGTACGCTGGTTCATTTACGGACGCGGGCAGGTGCGGCCATGATTGCTTTTACGTTCTTGGTCCCCATTCTCATTGCTGTCGTTATTGGCTGGCGCGGTGGGGCGCGGGCGTTGGATGGGGTGTCTGAGTTGTTGATTGCGCTGGCTTGGGCGATGGCGTGGTGCACGGCAGTCGTGTTTTTGTGGCAGGCGCTTTGGATTGCGTCGCTCAGCGGTGCAGGCATGGCGATCTTGATGCAGGATGCAGGGTTTGGCACGTTGGTGTCAGCGGCCTTTTGGCTGCCTGCACTTGTGATCACTTATATTTTGCGGGCCATGAGAGTGAGACGGCTATGACGTTTGGAGTGCTCTTGCCCATGTTCGTGCTGGGAACCGCCGCATTTTTGGTTCCGTGGTGGACCGTGCCGCGCGACACGCCCCATCGGCGCGATGTCACGCGGGGCATTTTGCTGGCGGCTTTTGCGATGTTTTGCCTTGCCATGGCCACGGTGGCTCTTGCCTTTGTCCTCAATGGGGCGGATCTGTCTTATGGGTTTGAGGCATCGCCCTTGGCCGTGTTTGCAGTATTTGCCCAAGTGGCTTTGAAATCTGCCATTGGATGGGGGCCGATTTTGGCATTCATGTGGGTGCATCTGACCACCAAGGCCAATGCGCGCGCGGGCGAATTGATGGCGCAACAGGGGGAGGCGGATACATGAGACGATTGATCCAACGCGGCCTGATGTTTGGCAATTTGATTGAAGTGGCGAGCCCGGTTTTGGTGGAACGCTACAATCGCGCGTTGCAACATCTTACCGGCAAAACCACAGCGCTAGAGGATTTTCATATCGATATTTCGGGCTTTTCGCCCGAGATCGGGGATGAGTTGGGCGATCCCTTTTATCTCAACCATTCTGGTGTGAACCGGCAGTTTATCTTGCTGACAACAGAACAACGCACAGCGCCTTTGCTGAACGCGCAATTCTCGACCTCGCGGGGGATCTTGCAGCAGTTTATTGAGGCCAACGAGGCCCAGCTTTTCGCCCTGACGGCGCGGGATGCCGTGGCTGGTGAGTTGCTCAATTCTGTCTACGGCATGTCAGATCCAAGTGCGCTATTGGATATTCGCCTGATCGAGGTCGAGGCCGATAGCACCTCGGGGACTGTGCGCGACAGTGTTGAATTGGGCACGATGATCGACCGTTTCAAACTGCAAGACGATGCATGGTTTGATGACGTGTTGATTGCCCAAATGATCGGATTGGCCAAGAAAACCGGCGATGTAACCCGCAATCCAGTCAAGCTGCGTGATATGAGTTTCAAGCAAGACAGTTTTTGGACGGCGCATTTTGGTGGGATTTACCTATTTCGGGATGTGCCACATCCGGCGGCGATCACAGTGGGCCGCATTGAAGACAAGTTGATGGATTATCAGTTTGAGCTCAGCCAAGCCAACGAGATCGCGGTTTTCCTAGAGCTTAACGGCCTTGCGGAGCCTATTGTGAAAGCACCGGGCATTGATGCGGCAACCATTTTGCAGCGCAAGATGGAATTTATCGTGGCCCATGTGGCCGCAGCACAGGGCGAGGCGCTCGAACGGATCTCAGCAGGGCGCATTCGGGGCCTGACCCGTCAATATGCGGCTGAACTACCTGCAGAATTCAAAGGTTTGGCGGCCTTGTTGCGCTGGGCCACCTCAGGGGGAGCTTGGCCCCGTATTTCATCGGACCACCCGGCATATTTCTATACGTTGCGTGCCTCTGAAGGGCCCTATGCGGATCTGGTCAATATGCTGCTGGCCGAATTGGCCCCGTTGGATGTGTTGCAGTTGTTCATCTGTCACAAAGATGCGTTTTACAGTGCCTATGCCGGGTGGCCGGAGCCGTTCAAAGACTATGTTGCACGCTTTCTTGAGCAGTCGTATCAAAGTGATAAGGCCGCAACCCGCGAGGCACTTTTTGGTCATGAGGCCACGGTGCCTTTGCCACCAGAACAAGAAGAGCTCATAGAATTGGTTGGCCCTTGGGGCGCGCTAAAGCGGTAGGATAAAAGGGACGATCATGGCACGTTTGTATTTCTTTGGCTTTCTGGTTTTGATCGTCATCTATATCTGTTTGTCGCTGTATTCACGCAGTGCGCGCCGTGAGAAATTGGAACGCGAATGGGACGAAGATATTCGGGATGGTGACCGCGAGGCCTTTGTGCGTGCGGGTCTGGATGACTACGATGGATCCCTGCGGCGCAAGTTGATATTGGGCGTGTTTGTCGTGCCTATTTTGGCGGTTGTCACATTGATCTATGTGACGAATTTTATGTAAGGAGCAGGCCATGGGCTATGTGAAATGGACGTTTATCATTGTGTTCTGGCTGCTGCTGGGGGCTTTGCTGCATTATGCTCTGCCGCAACGCGATATCGTGCGGGTCACAGGGACCGAGATTATTCGCAAGGATTTTTCGGGTCTTAGCAGTTGGTTTTATGCCCAAAACGATACTGGCGATGCGGTCACCGAAAACCGTGATCTGCGGTTAATCAACTCGACGCGGCCCAATGGCAATGTGATGGTCTACCGCAATGAGGACACAGGCTTTGGCTGGCCACCCTATTTCAAAGTCGACAGCTCGAACTTGCATGCGGAGGCGGCCAATGTGATCTCGACGGCCGCAGACCCGCAATGGGTCGCTGTGCGGCACTACGGTTGGCGGAACCCGTTCCTGTCGATTTATCCCAATGCCGTGGCAATTGTGCCGGTGGAGGGCCCTGATGTGCGGCTGATCCCGTGGTTCAACATCATCTTTCTGACGTTCTTGGCGGCGCTGTTCTGGGGCATTTATGTGCGCTGGCGCCGGTTCCGGCAGGCACGCATCGACCCGGCTTTGGACCGCATCGAAGATCGTTGGGATGCGGCTGGCGCCAATATAGACGCCCGCCGTGGCCGCTTCCGCCGCTGGTTGGATACATTCAAAGGCAAGCCGCGGGTTTAAGCCGCTGTGCACTGCAGGCTTGTGGGGTAGACCTAGGGGCTGATCGCGGGTACGTGGGCTGCACGCTGTCGTTATTCGCCGTAGGGCACCCAGATGTTTTTCACTTCGGTTGCGTGGCTTAGCAAGGCATGGCTGTCGGACCAATCTGGCACCGCGCCATGGTTGACCCATGTGCGTTTGAGGTTGCCCGCGGAAGCGGCCTCAACGGTGGTAGATGTGGCCTCGTCGGCAAAGCTCCACACGGCGTCGATGTCCATATGTGCGCCCATGTGTTGGGCCACGTCGGCGCGATCCCCGGTCAGGATGTTGACCACACCTGCAGGGATATCGGAGGTTTCCAGCACTTGGATCAGGTCTGTCGCGGCCAGCGGGTAGGTCTGGCTTGCGTGGATCACGGTCCGGTTGCCCATACCAATTGCTGCAGCCATAGGGGCGATTAGGCCTAGTAAAGGCTGCGCATCAGAGCAGATCATGCCGATTGTGCCCAACGGTTCCTTCATGGCCAAGGCCACGCCACGGATTGGGACGCCGTGGACCTGACCGTCGTATTTGTCGGCCCATGCGGCGTAGGTAAAGAGGGCGTCAAGACTGGCCTCGACTTCCGCCTTGCCCGTTGTGGTGCCGGTGAGGTCGTTGATGCGTTTGGCAAATTCATCGCCACGGGCCGCCAGATTTTCCGCCATGTAATAGAGGATCTGTGCCCGCAACGCGCCTGTGGTTTTGGACCAGCTAGCGGCTTTTTGTGCGGCCTCCACGGCGTTGCGCAGGTCCTTGCGATTGGCAAGCGAAGCCTGGCCCAGCAACTGACCTTTCTTGCCATAGATATTGCGCGAATAGCCTGCATCAGGGCGGGCTTGCTTGCCGCCAATATAGAGCTTGGCGGTGCGATCGATGGGGTCTGTGGGTGCGCCGGTACCTGTGAACGCGGCCACAGGTTTCTGCATCTTGGGTTTGGTTTTGGGGCGGGTATAGGCCGCTAAACCTTCCCAACCGCCTTCGCGCCCAAAGCCGCTTTCGCGCACACCGCCAAAACCTGCGGCAGCGTCCATCATGTTGGTGCCGTTGACCCAAACGATGCCAGCAGCCAGTTTTGGGGCCATGTCCAACGCCAGATTGATGTTCTCGGTCCAGACCGAGGCTGCCAACCCATAACTTGTGTTGTTGGCCACTTGTACGGCCTCAGCAGGGGTGCGGAAGGTCGTGGCGACCAAGACGGGGCCAAAGATTTCTTCCTGCATGAGGGTGTCTGCGGGGTGCAGACCGGTGATCAAGGTCGGCGGATAGAAGCACCCTGTTTCAGGGACTTGGCCTGCTTGGAACATCTCGCCAGCTTGGTTTTCCTCTACTAATCTTGTGATCTGGGCCAATTGCGACGGGTCCACGATGGCGCCCACGTCGATACATTTGTCCAAGGGATCGCCGATGCGCAAACCTTCCATGCGACGGCGCAATTTGGCGTAGAAACGGTCTGCAATGCCCTCGTGCACCAACAGACGCGAACCCGCGCAGCAAACCTGTCCTTGGTTGAACCAAATGGCGTCGACGAGGCCCTCGACTGCGCTATCAATATCGGCGTCGTCGAAGACAATGTAGGGGGATTTCCCACCCAATTCCAAAGTCAGCGCCTTGCCCGAGCCTGCGGTGGCGGCGCGGATGCGGCGGCCTACGGCGGTGGAACCAGTGAAGGCCACTTTGTCCACGTCAGCGGCGACGACCATCTCGCCTACGGCGCCGTCGCCAGTGATGATGTTAACGACACCTTTGGGCACGCCAGCCTCCGCGCAAATCTCGGCAAACAGCAGCGCGGTGAGGGAGGTATATTCGGCGGGTTTCAGCACCACTGTGTTGCCCATAGCCAGCGCAGGCGCGAGTTTCCACGCCAGCATCAGCAGCGGGAAATTCCACGGGATCACTTGGCCGCAAACGCCCAAGGGGGCTGCATCGGGCAGCTCGGACGCCATAAGTTGGGCCATGCCAGCGTGATAGTAGAAATGCCGTTGGGCCAAAGGCACGTCGATGTCGCGAGCCTCGCGGATAGGTTTGCCGTTGTCCAAGGTCTCCAACACAGCGAAAAGGCGACTGTGTTTTTGCAATGCACGGGCCAGCGCATAGAGGACACGTGCCCGTTTTGCACCGGATTTGGCCCATGCAGGTTGTGCGGCACGGGCTGCTTTGACGGCGGCTTCCACGTCCTTTTGGCTGGCTTGGCTGATCTGGGCCAGATCCTCGCAGGTGGCGGGATTGCGGCTGGCAAACGTCTTGGCGGGTTTTGTGAAATCGCCGCCGATGAAATGGCCAAACTTGCGCTTGTGCGCGTCCAACCATGCCATGGCCTCAGCGGCACTTTCAGGGGCGGGGCCGTAGTCCATCGATTGGTAAATATCTGAAACGCTCATGAGATTGTCCTAACCGATGGGGTGGCGGTGGCTGGCCGAATAGCTGCCGGTGATGTGATGTTCCAACTGGCGTTCGATGTCGCCCAGCAAAGACGACGCGCCGAACCGAAAGAGGTCGGGTTGCAACCAGCGATCCCCAAGTTCATCCTTGATCATCGCCAGATAGACCAGTGCGTCCTTGGCTTTGCTGATCCCGCCTGCGGGTTTGTAGCCCACATAGATGCCGGTGCGGTCATAGTAATCGCGAATGGCCCGGATCATCGTCAGGGTCACGGGCAGGGTGGCATTCACGGGCTCTTTGCCGGTTGAGGTTTTGATGAAATCAGCGCCTGCCATCATACACACCAAGCTGGCGCGGGCCACGTTGCGCAGTGTGCCTAACTCGCCCGTGGCAAGGATGGCTTTGACATGGGCATCACCGCAAGCCGTGCGAAAGGCGCGCATTTCATCATAGAGGGCCTGCCAATCGCCGCTCAATGCATGGCGGCGGCTGATGACGATATCGATCTCGGAGGCACCCGCTTTGACGCTTTCGCGGATTTCCTCGATGCGCAGGTGCAGTGGGGACAGACCGGCGGGAAAGCCAGTGGACACGGCCGCGACGGGGATGTTCGTGCCCTGTAATGCCTTCACGGCGGCGGGGATCATATCATGATAGACACAAACTGCCCCAGTGGTCAGACCCGGCAGGCCCAGTTGTTCCAGCAGATCGGCGCGCACAGGCTGGCGGGCCTTGGCACACAGGCGGCCCACACGTCCCACTGTATCATCGCCCGACAGGGTTGTAAGATCGATGCAGGCAATCGCCTTTAGCAGCCATGCGGCCTGATAGTCCTTTTTGACCGAGCGACGACCGGGCAGGGTTTTGGCCCGCCGCTCAATCGCAGAAGTGTTTACCTGAACGCCCGCCACCCAATCCAGATCCAGCGCCATGCCGTCGTTGCGAACAAGGGTGGTTTGGGGCAGGCCAGAGGCCAGATTTATCGACAGGTCTGTGCGGGTTGCCATGGTGATCCTCGCGCGCGCTAGGGGGTCAGAGTGCCCCAAGTGCGATAGCAGAACAAGGGCGACCGTGCGTTAAAACAGCAGTTAAACGGGGGTAATCGGGTTGCGCTGATAGCGGTTGCGATAGGCTTTGGGCGTCATGTTGTAATGGTCGCGAAACAGGCGATGGAAATGCGACAGATTGGCGATCCCGCAATTTTGGGCAATGCTGTCCAACCCGTCGCTGCTGGCGGTCAAAAGCCGCGCGGCATAGGCCATGCGGATTTTGTTGATGTGGGACGAGGGCGACATGCCCGTATGCTTTTTCATCATCCGGCTGACATGAGCGTGGGCACGCCCGCAGGCCTCAACCAGACCGGCGGCGCCTTTGCGAAAGACTTCGGGGTCCTGAGCGGCGGCGATGCCCTCGATCAACCAAGTGGGCGCGTCTTTGAGCATTTGATCTGGTTGGCTGTTGAGATCGGCCAGCAATGGCAGCAAAAATGCCTCCAGTTGCATGGGCGTGCGCGGGGCGGCCTCGAGTTTTAGGGCCGCTTTGCTCAGATCGATAAGCTGGCTGATACTGCGTGTGGCGATCACGGGATCAGAGGCTTCGGACCAGAACAATTGGTTGGAAAGGCCGCGATGACGCGCGGCCAAGGACCGCAAGGTTTGCGGCAACATCAGCACTGCGCAGACATAGGTTTCATCGCCTTTTCCCTGAAACCCGTGCACATCGCCGGGCCGCAAAAAGACAATGTCCCCTTCGGATAAAAACACGCGTTTGTCCGCAAGGTGCAGAGCCGCACGGCCGTGCTGCACCCAAAACATTTCGAAATAATCTTGCTGATGCAGGGCCTTTGGGCGTGTGTTGTTCAGGGACTGGCGGGCAAAGTGAAAGGCCTCATCCGGGCCAAGGTGGTCAGTCAACGAAAGGGTAAGCTCAGAAATCATATCAATAAATCACATAGAATCACGGCCCAAACTCACCACAAAATCATAATTGCAGCAAGTCACCGCATCTGCTGGCCTTTGACGCAGGTTTTGCCTAAACCAAGGACAATTCCATTTGCAAAGGGCCATGATGATGAGCTTTGACCGATCCTTGAAAATTGCCCCCTCGATCCTCAGTGCGGATTTTGCCAATTTTGGCGCAGAATGTGCGGCCATCGAGGCCCAAGGCGCCGATTGGGTGCATGTGGACGTCATGGACGGGCATTTTGTGCCGAACATCACCTTTGGTCCGGCCACCTGTGCCGCGATCCGTCCGCATATCAAGGGCGTGATGGACGTGCATTTGATGATCTCGCCGGTGGATGCCTATATCGATGCCTTTGCCGAAGCGGGCTCGGATTTCATCACCGCCCATGTCGAGGCTGGCCCGCATATCCATCGCACGTTACAGGCCATTCGCGGTGCGGGCGCCAAGGCCGGTGTGGCGCTCAATCCTGCCACGCCAGCCAGCGCAGTTGAGTATCTGTTGGACATGGTGGATTTGATCTGTGTGATGACTGTGAACCCCGGTTTTGGCGGGCAGAAGTTTATTCACAGTCAGGTCGAAAAGGTCCGTCAGTTGCGCGCTATGATTGGCGATAGACCAATCCATATCGAGATCGACGGTGGCGTTACCCCGGAAACTGCCCCCTTGGTGGCGCAGGCCGGGGCGGATGTTTTGGTGGCGGGATCCGCTGTGTTCAAAGGGGGCAGCGTGCAAAACCCCGCGCCTTATGGCGACAACATGCGGGCCATTCGCGCGGCTGCCGCCCAAAGCTGATCTGCACAAAAGCTGCACAAGCCATCGTCCGGCTTCTGCGCAAGCCCTGTCCCAAAAGCGGTCCAAATGGATCAATGATGGGACAGGATCATGACGACACTCAATCGATTTTTATGGGCAGGCATACCGGCCCCGTGGAGCACACTGGTCTTGGCCAGCGGAGCCTCCATGTGGAACTTTCTGCTGCTGCCGGATTTGGGGGGGCTTAGCCTTGCCCTTGCCTCTTTTGTGGCCTTTGGCATGGTGATTTGGGCCACGCGTAACAACATCAATCGCCGTCAGGTATTTGTGGCCTTTTGGATCTTCTTGGTGGGTGTTGTCCCGCTGTTGATCCAAGCAACGGTACTGGCATGGTGCATTTCGATTGCGGCACTCTGTGCTGTGATCTGGTATCTGACAGATCTCAAAGCATCGCTGATAAAACTTGCTTTGGCTGCGATCTATTTGTTGCCATGGGATGTGGCGAAGTCGTCCAAACATATGGTTCAAGTGGACGGCAGCGTTGCGCGATCTTTTTTGCAAAACTGGGGCGTGGCAGTTGTGGGGGCCCTAGGATTTGGCGGGTTGTTCTTAGTGGCCAATCCCGTGCTGGCCAATTGGGCCCAAGGGCTAAGCGGCATTGATATAGATGCTGGGCGGGTTTGGTTTTTTGCTTTCTCTGCTATGGTTTTGTGGCCTTTAACCCAACTTGGTCGGGCGCCCAAGGCAGGGTCAAACACCCAAGATAGAGACGTGGTTCTTCCCATTCCAATGCTTGCATTGCGCAACGCGCTGATTGTTTTCAACCTTCTGTTTCTGATGCAAACTCTGACCGATTTTGCGATCCTTTCAGGCGGTGCCAAGCTGCCTGAGGGGATGAGCATGGGCGAATACGTGCATCGCGGTGCCTATCCATTGCTGGTCACAGCCCTGCTGGCTGGTGGTTTTGCCGTGATCGTGCGGCAGGCGCCTAATCCCCCCGGAGCACTCAAACTGTTGTTGGTGCTCTGGATCGCGCAGACGATCCTTCTGGTGGCAGCCTCAGCCATGCGGCTGGAGGCCTATGTCTCTGCTTACGGATTGACCCATTTGCGGGTCTGGGCGGCGGCTTGGATGGCTGTTGTGGCCTTTGGTTTGGGGATTTTGATGGTCAACACGGCTCGCGAGTTGCCGTTGCAGCGTTTCCTGCAACAGGCCTGCATACTGGGGGCCGTGGCGCTTTATGGGATGAGCCTTGTGAACCTGCCTGCCACGATCGCGCGTCACAACGTGGGCATGCTGGAGGCCGGCGAGCGGTTTGACACCCGCTATACCTGCCGTCTAGGGCCGATGGCGGCCCATGTTCTGAGCAAGGTAGACCGTTGCTATCGCAGGAAGGGACCACGCATTCATGACTGGCGTCAATGGGACTTTCGCACCGCTTCAATTGCAAATAGCCTGACCCCAAAGATGGAGACTGCGCGATGAAACAGATATTGGTGGTAGATGATGATCCGCAGATCCGCACATTGCTGCAAATTGCGCTGGAAAAGGCCGACTACAGGGTGCAGATGGCCGCTGACGGTCAAGCAGCCCTTGATCAGGCCCGTCGGGATCCGCCGGATGTGATCATTCTCGACATTGGCTTGCCCGAAATGGACGGCTTGCAAGTCTGCCAAAAGCTGCGTCAAACCCAACAAACACCGATTATTTTCCTCACAGCCCGAGATGATGAAATTGACCGCATTCTGGGGTTCGAGATGGGGGGCGACGATTATGTGACCAAACCTTTTTCGCCACGCGAATTAGTAGCGCGGGTTGGTGCGGTTTTGCGGCGCAGTGGTGGGGTAGCCCAGCCTCACGTGTTGCGGCGCGGGGTTTTGGTGCTGCAACCGACGTTGCATAAATGCCAAGTGGCCAACAGAGACCTTGCTTTGACCAGTACCGAAATGGCGATCCTGTCCGAGTTGATGGGCCAACCGGACACGCCTATTGCGCGACCCCGTTTGACCGACCGGGTTTACGGCGTGAACATCCATGTGTCGGATCGCACGATGGACAGCCATCTGCGCAATCTGCGGGCCAAACTGGCGGCGGCGGGATGTGCTGATGCCATTGAAACAGTGCACGGTGTTGGGGTGCGGATGGGTTCATGCAGCGCCGCATAAATCAAAAATGGCGCCCGCCTTTGGCGCTGATCCTTGGTGGGGTTTTAGGCTTTGTTTTGCTGTTGCCTATGGCGGGCCTTGTGATGTTGCGTGACCTTAGCCCAATGATGGGCTGGCGCGAGGCGGCGGCTTTGTTGGGCTTTGGTATTGCGGCGATTGCAGGCCTGTTGGGATATCTGCTGTGGCGGCTGATCCTGGGGCCTGTAAATGCGCTGGTCACACGGGCCGAAGGGCTGGCTCAAGGCCATGTGGATGCCCAAGCGCCTTTGTCGCATTACGGCACGCCGGAAATGCAGCGGTTGGGTCAATCGGTGATGGATATGGCCGCGGCTTTGGACCATCGCCACAGCAACTTGCAACAATATTCCGCCCATGTCACCCACGAGATGAAATCCCCCCTGACCACGATCCAAGGCGCGGCCGAGATGCTGGATCAAAGCGAAGATCCTGCCGAGGTGGCGCAACTGGCCCAGCTGATTCGGCAATCCAGCGACCGGATGCAGCGACTGCTGGACGGGCTGCGCGCCCTTGCGGCCAGCCGCATCCCTTTGGACGGGCCTGATGCGCGCCTTTCTGAACTGGAGCTGGCGCATCTTGACGTGGTGCTGACGGGTGATGATCCATTGCCCATGTCCAAAGCCGCCCTTCAAATGGTGTGTGACCATCTGGCTCAAAACGCAGTGGATCATGGGGCCACGACCCTGACGTTGCGCTATGAGGCAGGGGTTCTACATGTCGCCGACAACGGGTCTGGCATCACCTTGGGCAACAGCAAGAAGATCTTTGAACCGTTTTTTACCACCAAACGCGAAAGTGGCGGGACGGGTATGGGGCTGGCCATTGTGGCGGCAGTCCTCGAGACCCACGGGGGGCAAATTACCTGGATCCCAAGCGATACAGGTGCGGCGTTTGAGATCAGCTTTTAGGCAGTTTCGGCGCAGTTCGGTCCAGTGCAAGCTGGGCGTCTGAAAACACCCAAGGGCCTTTGACGCCTGGCACGCCTTCAGGCGATATTTGCAAGCCACGCGCCTTGATCTGATCGCTATCAAAGGCCTCTTTCAATGTGTTGATCGGCCCACATGGCACTTTGGCCTCACGCAGGCCATCCAACAGGTTTTGCGCCGAAAAACTGGCTGTAAGCGGTTCTATCAGAGCGGTCAGAGCGTCGCGATGGGCCACGCGTTGGGCGTTGGTGGTATAGTCTGGATCGTCGCCCAAATGCGCGGCACCCAAAACGGTACAAAACCGTTGAAACTGGGCGTCATTGCCCACGGCCACGATGATATGACCGTCGGACACGGGCACGACTTGGTAAGGCACCAAATTTGGATGCGCATTCCCTTTGCGCAAGGGGGGCGTGCCTGTGGTCAGATAATTCATGTTCTGATTGGCCAACATGGCCGTGGCACAATCGAGTAGCGCCATATCGATGTGCTGGCCCAATCCTGTTGTATGACGCTGTTGCATGGCGGCAAGGATCCCGATGGTGGCATAGAGGCCGGACACCACATCTGTCACGGCAACGCCGACTTTTTGCGGCTGGCCTGACGCTTCGCCGGTGATCGACATAAGCCCTGACAGGCCTTGGATCATCAGATCGTAACCGGGTTCATGGGCCATGGGGCCGGTTTGACCAAAGCCGGTAATAGAGCAGTAAATCAGGCGTGGATTGCGGGCCTTTAAGGCGGCATAATCCAACCCGTATTTGACCAGCCCACCGACTTTGAAGTTTTCGATGAATACATCTGCATCGGCGATCAGGTCATGCACCTGTGCCTGGCCTTCGGGGGTGGAAAAATCTATGGTCACGCTGGTTTTCCCCCGGTTTGCCCCATAGAAATAGGCCGCCGTTGTATCGCCATCGCGTTCGATGAACGGGGGCCCCCAACGGCGGGTATCATCGCCTTGCGGGGCTTCGACCTTGATCACCTCAGCGCCCAGATCCGCAAGGGCCTGACCTGCCCAAGGGCCAGCCAAAATACGTGCCATTTCAACGACTTTGAGACCTTTGAGTGGGGTCATGCCCTGTCCTTTGTGCGGGTGTCTTTGTCGCCAAGGTCCCCAAGTATCCGGCAAA
This sequence comes from Algirhabdus cladophorae, assembly GCF_044772865.1. GTDB lineage: Bacteria > Pseudomonadota > Alphaproteobacteria > Rhodobacterales > Rhodobacteraceae > Algirhabdus > Algirhabdus cladophorae. The sequence goes on along the minus strand of NZ_CP173029.1, from coordinate 2,803,554 downwards.
ACACAAGGCATTTATTGTGGCAGGTACAATTGCCGTATCATCGTATCTTCCGCCCATAGGCCATGCCAAAGACCTTTCTTGCGTCATGGCCGCGGGGCAGGCTCATCCCAAAGCTTTGTGAGGTAACTCGGTCAATTTCCTGCGCTGTATTTTGCCCGACGGCCCTTTTGGCAAATCGTCCAGAATATGAATGACATCCGGGCTTTTGAAACGGCCAAGGCGGGTGTGGCACAGATCAATCAGGGCATGGGGTGTTACGCCCGAGCCACTGCGCAGTTTCACGGCGGCCTCGACGGTTTCGCCGTAGGTGGCACAGGGGCGGGCGAAGGCAGCGGCCTCGACGACATCGGCGTGGGAATAGAGCGCCTCGTCAATCTCACGCGGCGCGATGTTTTCGCCGCCTTTAATAATTAATTCCTTCAAACGGCCCGTCACATAAACATACCCATCGGCGTCCATGCGGCCCAAATCCCCTGTCAACAACCACCCGTCCCGCGTGAAGGTGTCAGCGGTTGCTTGCGGATTTTTGAGGTACTCGGCCATGACATTGGGGCCGTGCACTGCAATCTCGCCTTCGTTGCTGGGTCCCTTGGGGTGCATGATTTTGACCCTATTTCCAACAGCTTGCCCCGGAGAGCCGATTTTACGTTCCGCAGGTGGTAGCGGATTTGACAGGATCTGCGCGGCTGTTTCTGTCAGGCCCATGGTTTCAATGATCGGCACGCCAAAGCGTTCTTCAAAAGCCCGGTGCACATCCACTGGCAACGCCGACGACGCCGAGCGCCCGAACCGCAGTCGTCGCTTTGTTGTCGCATCAGGATCAGCCGCACCATGCAACAAATGGCTGATAATTGTCGGCACGACCGAAAACCACGTGGCCTCATGGGCCTGGGCAGTGTCCCAAAATCCGCTGGCGGAAAAGCGCGGCAACATGATCAGACTGCACCCCGCGATCAGGCTGCCCATAACTGTCACGCACAGGCCGTTGATATGATAAATCGGCAGCACGCAGAGGCCACGATCCTGCGGGGTCAGGCCGTGGGCCATGGCCGTGGTCCAGCCGCCTGCCAGCAGCGACGCATGAGTGTGCACAACGCCTTTGGGTTGGCCTGTCGTGCCAGACGTGTACATCAGCAAGGCATGGGTTTGCTCCGTGATCGGGTGCAGATCTGCCGTGCCTTTTTGGCAGGGATTGAGCGGTCGGATCCCGCGCGCAGGCATGGTGCGGGCCAGCAGTTCTTTCTGGTCATCGTGGACAAAGGCCAAGCGCGCATCGCTGTGATCCAAGGCATAGCTGATCGCCTCGTCACCTGCGACAAGGTTGATCATCGTGGCGCGAAATCCGCCGTAGAGCACACCAAAAAGCGCCAGTATCCCCTCAAAGCCGTTGGGCTGGATCAGGGCGATACTCTCGCCCGGGGCTGCCCCCTTTTCGGTAATGTTGCGGGCAATGCCGTCTGCCCAATCGCGCAACTGCGCCCATGTCAGTTGTTTGGTCTCGTTAGGAAATACAAAGGCGATACCGCCCTCGTTCGCGCGCTGATCCAGCCAATCACGCACCGTGCCTTGGGGGGGATGGGTCATTTTCCGACTGCTGCCCAATAGTCGGAGAAGATATCCTCGACTTTGGGTTCGTTGCTGGGGATTTCGCGGACGATTTTGGTGGTTTGCAGGAAGTGTTTCCAATGCAAATTGTCGTCGATGGAATTACCGCCCCACGCCCCACATCCCATGGACAAGGAAAACGGCATGCCATTGTTAAAGGCCCCGCCTGTGGCAAAGCAATGGGCCTGGTTTACAATGACCCGGCAAGTGGGGATTTTGGTGCCCAGTGTGATCGCGCGGTCGTGGTCGGTGGAATGCAGACCGATGGAATGACCGGCCCCCTGATGGTCCAAAATACGGGCAGCTATATCTGTGGCATCTGCGAAATCGCGGGCACGATACAGGGCCACAACCCGGCTGAGCTTTTCGCCGGACAGCGGGTGTTCCGGGCCAATGCCGGTTGTCTCAACCGCCAGAAATTTTGTGCCGAAAGGGACTTTTTCGGACATGCCAAGCGCGTCCAACATGGGGGCTGCGTCTTGGGCAATCACCGCACGGTTGAGGTGACCATCGGGCCAAAGGGCGGCCACAATCGCGGCCTCGTCATGGACCAACACGCCGCCTTGCGCCGCCATCGCTGTGATGAAATCGTCCCAGATCGCGTCCAAGATAATGAGCGCGTTTTCCGAGCTGCATGAGGTGGCGTTATCGAAGGTTTTTGAGGCTGTGATCTTTGCGGCAGCTTGGGTCAGATCAGCGGTCTCGTCGACAATCACCGTCACATTGCCCGCGCCCACAGCCAGCGCTGGCGTTCCAGAGGTATAGGCGCGTTTGACGTTGTTCTGGCTGCCTGTGACAACGATCGTATCGCTAATCTCAAGCAGGCGTTGGGTTTTTTCCTTGGATCCCGGCGCGGGGACCATTTGCACCAAATCGGGATCTTCGCCGATCTTGGCAAATTCTGCATGGATATAGCTTAGCAACACTTCGCAGGTGGGCACGCCTTTGGGAGACGGAGACATCACGATGGCGTTGCCACATTTCAATGCGTTGATGATGTTGTTGGCAGGTGTTGCTGCAGGGTTCGTTGATGGCACAACCGCGCCGATGACGCCAATAGGACGGGCAATTTCAGTGATGCCTGTGGCAGGATCATCCGATATCACGCCATGGGTTTTGACCCCTGCGATATCACGCATCAGACCCAGTGTTTTGCGGTGATTTTTGGTGATTTTATCGGCAACATTACCAAGGCCAGTGGTCTGTACAGCCAGTTCCGCTAAATGCTGGTTGCGGCTGGGTTCCATGATCGCCCAAGCCGCGGCTTGCGCCGCACGGTCGTATCTGGCCTGACTGCCTGCGACCTCATACTTGGCCTGAGCCGCACGCGCGCTGGCGACAATTGCCTCAACTTGGGCCAGATGATCCTGTGCGTTCATGGGGTGCGTTCCTATGGTTGGAGATGCGGCACATTACGCGCCGCATCTGATCTTTTGAACCGGCTTTAAAGGCCTGCCAGCAATTCTTTCAGCGTGGTTTCACGGGCTGCCCACATGGCTTTGACCTCGTCACGGGTCATGATGTGCATCGGCGATCCGCCTGCCTTCATCTTGCCTGCTACGCGGCTGTTGGCGAACATTTCGGGCACAGTTGCGGCCAGTTTTTCGATCACATCCTCGGGCGTGCCTTTGGGTACCATGATGCCACGGAAGTTCACCGATGCGTTGTCCACGTCATAGCCGCTTTCCATCAAAGTTGGCACGTCTGGCATGAAATCATTGCGTTCCAGATCAAACACGCCCAAAATTTTGACGTTGCCTGCCTCGCGTGCGCGGAACGCGTCAGAAAGGTTATTTACACCGCCCATAACATCGCCTGCGATTACCGCTTTCATCGCCGCAGCACCGCCGCCTTTGGTTGGGATATAGGCCATTTTCACGCCAGCGGCTTTCTCGAGTTGCAGCGCTGCGATGTGGTGACCCACAAACAGACCTGCGCCCGAGAATGTCAGCTTGCCGGGATTGGCTTTGGCGAAGTTGACCACGTCATCCATGGAGTTCATTTCGCTGTCAGCCGCCACAACGAAGACGGCAGGATCAGCGCCCCAGTTGGCGATGGGCTCGAAACTGTTGGCGGAATATTCCACGCCGCCTTTGATGCCCTGCGCGATAAAGTGCGGCACATTGTACGCGGACAGGGTGTAGCCGTCATTGTCGGCCTGCGTGGCAAACCAGTTCCAGCCAACGCGGCCACCAGCACCGGGTTTGTTGATGATTGCGATAGGCATGCCAAGCGCGTCTTCGTTGCCAGCCGTCATAGTCACGATGCGGGCTTGGAAATCGGTGGCCCCGCCAGCGCCATAGCTGACCATCATCATGATCGGGCGTTCGGGATAGTCTTGGGCCACAGCCGACCCTGCAATCATGGACAGCGCGATGGCGGCCCCTGCGAGTAGTTTCTTCATAGTTTGATCCTCCCTAGGATGGTTGAACTCTGCCGCTGTTGCGGTTCAGAAAAATATCTCTCGCGGTGTGTAGACTTTGAGAAGTTTTGCGAAGAGACCGTACATAACGGCCATAAAGCAGGCCGTGATGATGATGCGCTTGATCCATGTTTTTGGCGATCCATGCGAGGCAGGATCATACAAGGACAGCAGAATGAAAAAGGCGATCGTGGTGGCGGTGTAAAACCCCAGTCCCTTGGCCGCCCAAAAGATATAGACACCGGCCACGATCAGACCCGGAATGAGGTTGCGGATCATGCCCCACGTCACACCTTCGCCGACTTTTGACCAGCCCAGACAGGCTTTGACAAAGGTCCATCCGGCCAGCACCACAAATATCGTAGCAATCAGGCGGGGGAACAGGAATGCCTCGGCGGGTTGTTGGGTGTAGCTGACAAAAGCCACCCATGCACCCACGGCGAAAACGATGCCCGAGGGGATGATATGTTGCGTGCGGGTCATAGGTTCATCACCTCTTCTTTGGTAATGTAGCGCCGCGTGCGCAGTTCCATATAGGCTGAATAGCCGATGCTAAGAATGACAATTGCGATCAGCACAAAGTTCAAAGTGCCTGCAAAGAAATACTGTCCCAGCCCGTCTGTTGCATTGGCGATCATGCTGCCTTGGATGAAGTTCGCCTCGGCGATTGGTCCAAGGATCAGGCCCAAGACCAAAGGTGCTGCGGAAAACCCGTAGCGTTCGAGGAAATACATCATGATGCCCAGTGCGGCCATGACATAAACATCGCCCATACTGGATTGCACTGAATAGCTGCCAAAGACCGCGAGACCCAGAACCACAGCTGCCATGACAGATTGCGGCACCTTGGCCACGCGTGCCGCAAGCCCTGCCACATAAAGCCCAAAGAGGCACATCAAAACTTGGCCTATCAGCATCGAGTTGATGAAGGTCCACGCCACGTCGGGGTGATTGTCAAACAGGTCTGAACCGGGAAAAATCCCATGGATCAAAAGGCCGCCCAACAACACAGCCGCAGTGGGCGATCCGGGGATCGACAGCGTCAGCAGCGGCACCAGTGATGGGCCGACCATCGCGTTGTTAGCGCTTTCTGCGGCGATCACGCCTTCGGAATGGCCTGTCCCGAACTTGTCGGATTCAGGGCTGAACTTTTTGGACTGGTCATAGGCCACAAGACCCGCGATTTGGCCCCCCACACCGGGAATGAGGCCCACGATGGATCCTGTGATGGTGCCGATGGTCAATGCACGCGTGCGTTTGAACAACTCGCGGAAGGCGTCCACGATGGAATGCTTTTCCACCTCGATCACTTCGGCGCTGTTGTCCGTGCGACCTTTGGCAAACATGGTCAGCACCTGCGGGATCGCAAAAAGCCCGATCAATGCAGCGATGATGTTGATGCCGCCGCCGAGGGCCGGATGGAAGATGAAGCGCTGGGCGCCCATGATATCGTCAAAGCCAATGGTGGCCAGCCAAAGCCCGATGCAGCCCGACAGCAGGCCTTTGACCACGGATCTGCTATCCAGCGATCCGATGACGGTCACGCCCAAAATCGCGAGCCAAAAGAGGTGGCTCGGTCCAAAGGCCAGCGCCCATTGAGCCAGCACAGGTGTTAGGAATATCAACAAAAGGACACCGAAAATGCCGCCCACGGCTGAGGCGAGGAAACTGAGTTGCAGCGCTTTGGCCCCTTGTCCCTTTCGCGCCATCGTGTGCCCGTCCAACGTCGTGGCGATGTTGGCAGGCGCACCGGGTATCTTGAGCAAGATCGCTGAAACTGCCCCGCCGGCTACGGTCGATGTATAAGCGGCCCCCAGCAAAATCAGTCCTTGGGTCGCTTCTAGATGGAAGGTGAAGGGGATCAACAAAGCTACGGCCATGGTCGGTGACAGGCCCGGGGTTGCCCCCAAGATCAGCCCACCGATGGTGCCGACCAAAAGCAGGGCAAATGACACCGGTTCGAACACATTGCCGAAGTAATAAATAAACTCCATTCAGGGCCTCCCAACCCAAAGTGAGGAGTAGAAAGGTAGGGAATGAAAATAGTTTTGCAAATGTTTTCATTTTGGGTACGTTTTAGCGATGAAAACATCTAAAAATCAAAGTGATAAAGTTGATATTATAGCTGTCGCTAAGGCAGCAGCTGTGTCCCCTTCGACGGTGTCACGGACCTTCAATCACCCTGATTTGGTTAAGCCATCGACTCGCAAAAAGATCGAAGGCGCCGTCAAGAAGCTGGGATATATTCGCAATCGCGCAGCCCAAGCCATGCATGGAAAACGATCTGGCACCATAGGTTTGATCGTACCTACGGTGAACAACACGATCTTTGCCGAGCTGATCCAATCCTTCTCGGATGCCGTGGATGCGGCGGGATTTACACTGCTGATGGCAAGCCACGGCTATGATTTGGATCGTGAATATGCGGTTTTGCGCAAATTCTTAGAGCACCGCGTGGATGGGGTCGCGCTGATTGGGTTGACCCATGCGGATGAAACCCTTGGCCTTGTGACCCAGCAACAGGTGCCGATGTTGACCCTTTGGAATTATGGCGCAGAGACGGATGTCTCCTGCATTGGGGCCAGCAATCATGACGCCGGAGCTATGGCCGCCCAGCATTTGTTGGCCCAAGGGCACCGCAAAATAGGCTTGGTGTTCCCGCCTTTGCACGGCAATGACAGGGCAGGGGACCGGCAAGCGGGCGCCCTACAGGCTTTGACGCAGGCCGGATGTGCCCCCCGCGAGGATTGGGTGTTTCAAGCGCCCTATTCTCTGGCCCATGCCAAACGCGTGTGCATTGATGTTTTGGCACAAACGGACCGGCCCACAGCGCTGTTGTGCAGCAATGATGTGATTGCGCAGGGGGCCATTTATGCAGCGCATGTGGCAGGACTAAATGTGCCACAGGATTTGTCGGTGATCGGCATAGGCGACTTTCGTGGATCGGCTGAAATGGAACCGGCCCTGACCACGATACGGCTGCCTGCGGATGAGATCGGCACCCGCGCAGGGCATCATTTGGCGGCGCTGATATCTGGTGATCTGGACGGCCCAATCCGGGATAAATGCGATGTGGCGTTGATGTTGCGCGCCACAACGCATCCGGTTTAGCTGGTCGTCTTAAGCGGCTTTTCCGGCAAAACCTGCTGGGCAATACCCGCAAACAGCAGGTAAATACTGCTGACGATCAGACCCCAGTGTGCCCAGCTTTGAGGGTCGAAATCCACCCATGCGGCCCACCCAGCAAAGAACACCCACGCCAGCGCCATAGGCAATGTGACAACCCGCCAGCGTTTTGTTCGGACCGGATGCACGAACTTAAGTGGCAAGAACATCCCCACAGCCAAAACCGTCACAAGCGCCAAAATCACCCAGAAATTCGGTTCCAGTGCAAAGACGACAACTGCAACCATATTCCAACAGCCCGGAAAGCCAGAGAATGAATTGTCTTTTGTTTTCATGCGTGTATCGCAGAAATACATAGCCGAGGCAAAGGTGATCACAATGATGACAAACCACCCCGTCCACCCCTCAAACAGCCCGGATTTGAACAAGGCAAAAGCAGGAATAAAGACGTAGGTGAGGTAGTCGATGATCAAGTCCAACAGTACCCCGTCAAACTGGGGGGCGTATTGTTTTACGTCGTATTTGCGCGCTAAGGGACCATCGACACCGTCGACAGCAAAGGCCACCACAAGCCAGACAAACATCAGCGACCATTTGCCATCTACTGCAGCCAGCATGGCCAACATGGCAAACACGGCACCGGTTGCAGTGAACAGGTGAACAAGGAGGGCACGGGTCTGGGGCGTCATGGTTCTCTCATGTCCTAATTTTTAGGCACAAGCAACGGCCATCGTAAATTTAGGCCTTGGGATGGGCCTTGGCGTAGACCTCCATCAGGTGGGCGGTGTCGACGGCTGTGTAAGCTTGGGTTGTGGACAATGAGGCATGCCCCAACAGTTCTTGGATCGCGCGCAAATCCCCACCTGCGTTCAGCAAATGTGTCGCAAAGGAATGGCGCATTGCATGTGGTGTGGCGCTGGCAGGCAAGCCCAGTTGCATGCGCACATCGGCCATGGCTTTTTGAATGGTGCGGGGCGTCAGCGGCCCGCCGCGCACACCGCGAAAAATCGCAGCCTCTGGCGTCAGAATGCCCGGATAAAGGTCTAGGTAGTGCGCCACTGCAGCCCGCGCAGCAGGCAATACGGGCACGATGCGTTCTTTGCCACCTTTGCCGGTGATACGGATCACATCGCCCAAGGGCGTGTCTGCCAAAGTCAGGGCCAAGGCCTCGGAAATACGCAGACCGCAGCCATAAAGCAGGGTCAAAACGGCGCTGTCGCGGGCCAATACCCAGTCTTCCTTTGGCTGGGCCTCCATCATGTCAATGACTTGACTGGCCGCGTCCGGTGCGAGGGGACGCGGCAGCTTTTTGTGAAACTTGGGGGCCCGCGTGGACAGCACGGCGGTGGGTTCAAAGCCCTCACGTTCGGCCAGCCAGCGGTAAAAGGATTTTACGGCAGACAGCGACCGTGCCAAGGACCGTGCGCCCACACCGCGTCCGCGCTCATGGGCCATCCAACTGCGCATATCAGGCAAGGTAACTTTTGCCAGTGTACCCAAACCCTGCGCCTCGCCTTTGTGACCGGTGATAAAGGCCAAAAAGCCCAGCACATCGGTCTGATAGGCGGTGATAGTGTTGGCCGAAGCCCCATTGATGGCGCGTTGTTGATCAAGCCATGTCCGCAACGCATCAGTCGCTGCGGGAGAGGCCATCGTCATGACAGCCAGCGGCGCATTGCCCGTTCAAAGACACCTGCAAAAAACGCCAGCAAATCAGTGCCTTGATCCGGTTTGAATTGATGCGGATCTTCGCAACCCATGACCAGCATGCCCGGTAAACGGCCTTCGCCAAGGTCCAGTTTCAAGCACGCCTCAGAGCGGATCCATTCCGCCACTTCGCCGTAAATTGCGTCATCACTGGTTTTCATCTGGCGCAAAGTTACCGGACGTACAGTGCCGCCGCGACCATTGGTCAGATAGGTGTCGATGTAACCGGGTGCCGCAACGGTCAGGACATTGCCCATGCGTTTGACGTTGGGATCCTCTTCGTCTTGCACCGTTTCCAATACCAACTTCACGCAATCGACACGCAAAATGTCGGCCACTTCGCCGCTAAGGTCCTTTAGAAAGCCTTCGAATTCCATTGGGTCCATCATCCGCAGAATAGCGCGATGAATTTGGTTTGTGCCCGCAAGATTTTCGTAGGCGGCGGCAATCACAGAACGATGGGTGTCTTCCAAACGGTCCAGCCGTTTTTCCAACCGTTCCATGGCGATGCCACGCAGATCGATGATGTTCCCTGCTTGGCCTTGTTCATTGGCCGCAACGAGGGCGCTCATCAATTCGGGGTCTTCTAGAATTACTTCTGGGTGCGAGATAATCTTATCGCGCAGCCCATCGCGAATTTGGGGCTTGGTGCTCATGCCTGTCTCAATCGATTTGTTATCGTTTTTTCGACTTATAGCAGCAAAATTAAAATTTTGAATCCTGTTGTTCAGAAAATTTGGGTCAGACCTGCCCAGAGCGACAAAAAAGCCGCGGTGACGGGCAGGTCAACGCGGCTTGGTTTTGCAATTCAGATCGGATCAGAGGATTTTGATTCCGGCCTTTTTGATATCGGCTAAAAACGCGTTCAGCCCGTTGTCGGTCAACGGGTGATCGGCCAGTTTGCGTATCACACCGGGAGGCGCTGTAATCACATCGGCGCCAATGCGCGCGCTTTCTGTGATGTGGTTCACGGTGCGGATCGAGGCGACCAGGATTTCTGTGTCAAAGCCGTAGTTATCGTAGATCACGCGGATATCTTGGATCAGGTCCATGCCGTCGATGTTCACATCATCTAACCGCCCCACGAAAGGCGAGATAAACGTCGCCCCGGCTTTGGCGGCGATCAACGCTTGGTTTGCCGAGAAACACAGCGTCACGTTGACCATATTACCTTCGTCGGAAAGGACTTTACACGCTTTCAGCCCGTCCCAAGTGAGCGGTACTTTTACGGCGATGTTGTCGGCAATCTTGGCCAGCTTGCGGCCCTCGGCGATCATGTCGTCTGCGTCTGTTGCCACAACTTCGGCAGAGACGGGGCCAGACACAATCTCACAAATCTCTTTGGTGACTTCGAGGATATCGCGGCCCGATTTCATGATCAAAGAGGGGTTCGTCGTCACGCCGTCCACCATGCCAAGGTCATTGAGAGCTTTGATGTCGTCGATTTCAGCGGTGTCTACAAAAAATTTCATGGGTTTTGTCCTTGGTCGGGGGTTGGCCTTTTGGTTGTGGGTGTCATACCTGAAGGGGCGGGGCGTCAAAAGCCCCAATATGATTGCGCTAACATTTTCTTGGGTAGGAGAAGCTTTTTCGTGGAGCAGCATTTCGATCAGGGGCAGTTGGTGGGCGTTTTGACGACCCAGCCTTTGGACCGTGTGCTGGATTACAAAGCGCCCGAGGGTGGCTGTCATATTGGGGCCTTTGTGGAAGTGCCCTTGGGGCCGCGTAAAGTGGTGGGTGTTGTCTGGGGGCCGGGCAAGGGCGACTACGACATTGCCAAAATTCGCAGTGTCATCCGTGTGTTGGATGTCCCGCCAATGCGTGAGGAAATGCAACTGTTCCTGTCCCGTGCGGCGGATTACACCCTGACGCCGATGTCGGCGATGCTACGGTTGGCCACGCGCGCACCGGGCTTGGGCGAGCCACCGTCGATGCGCAAAATCTACCGTTTGGGCGAGGCCGAGGTGACGCGGATGACCGATACCCGCGCCCGCGTCCTGGAGGTGTTGCGCGACTATGGTGGCTTGGCTTTTACCCTGCGCGAATTGGCGGAAATGGCGGATGTGACGACATCTGTGGTCAAAGGCTTGGCCAAAATGGGGGCTTTGCGCGAGGAAGATGCACCGCGCGATACGGCGTATCCGCTGCTGGACCCGTCCTTGCCGAGTAAGGCGTTGACAGAGGATCAATTGGCAGGTGCGTCCCAATTGATCGAAGGGATCCAGTCGGAGGCCTATTCCACAACGCTGCTGCGCGGCGTCACCGGATCAGGCAAAACCGAAGTTTACATCGAAGCGGTCGCGGCGTGCCTGAGGCAAGGACGCCAAGCCTTGGTTCTGCTGCCCGAGATCGCCCTAACCTCTGAATTCCTGACCCGCGTCGAGGCGCGGTTTGGGGCCAAGCCCGCCGAATGGCATTCCGGTGTGACCATGACCGAACGCCGCCGTTGCTGGCGCATGGTCGCCCAAGGGGACGCACAATTGGTGGTCGGTGCGCGGTCTGCGTTGTTTTTGCCCTACCGCAATTTGGGGCTGATCGTTGTCGATGAAGAACACGACACCAGCTACAAACAAGAGGACGGCGTGCTGTATAATGCACGCGACATGGCCGTGCTGCGGGCCTCGATCCTTGGGGCCTGCGTGATCTTGGCCAGTGCCACCCCTTCGCTCGAGACTTGGGCGAACGCTGAGGCTGGCAAATACAAGCGTATCGATTTGACCTCGCGGTTTGGGGCGGCGGTGATGCCCACTTTGACGGCGGTTGACATGCGGTCCGAGGATTTGCCCAGCACGCGCTGGATCTCGCCGAGCTTGCAACAGGCGGTTGAGGCGCGATTGGCCAAGGGTGAACAATCATTGCTGTTTATCAACCGCCGTGGCTATGCTCCGATCACCCTGTGTCGTGCTTGTGGCCATCAGATCGGTTGCGATGATTGCGATGCGCGCATGGTGGAGCATCGGTTTTTGAAACGTTTGGTCTGTCATCAGTGTGGTGAGACGAAACCAATGCCCTCGGTCTGCCCTGCTTGTGAGGCCGAGGACAAGCTGGCCCCTGTGGGGCCCGGGGTCGAACGATTGTCGGAGGAGGCCACAGCCCTGTTTCCCGAGGTCCGTGTAGCGACCCTGTCGTCGGATTTGTTCGGCTCGGCGCGCGCTTTGAAGGCGCAGATCGAGGCGATTGGGCAAGGCGAGGCGGATGTGATCATCGGCACGCAATTGGTCGCCAAGGGGCACAATTTTCCCAAGCTCACCTTGGTGGGGGTGATCGACGCGGATTTGGGATTGCAAGGCTCGGACCTGCGGGCTGCAGAACGCACCTATCAATTGATGCAACAGGTCGCAGGCCGGGCAGGGCGGGCCGATACAGCAGGCCAAGCCATGTTACAAACTTATCAGCCGGAACACCCTGTCATTCGCGCGATTATGGGCGGCGATGACGAAGGCTTCTGGCGGGCCGAGGCCGCGGAACGCCAAGCGGCAGGCGTGCCCCCCTATGGCCGGATGGCAGGGATCGTGCTGAGCAGTCCGAATGTACAAGAAGTGTTTGATCTGGGCGGTGATATGGCGCGTCGCGATGGGCCATTGCGGGCTGTAGGGGCCCAAGTTTACGGTCCCGCTCCTGCGCCCATCGCCCGCATCCGTGGGCGCCACCGCGTGCGCCTGTTGGTCAAAGCCGAGAAAACCGTGCCGATCCAAGCGGCCTTGGCCAAATGGGTCGCCCAGTTCCGCCTGCCTAACACTCTGCGCCTGTCCATCGATATCGATCCGCAGAGTTTTTACTGAGCGGATCGCCTGAGTGGGCGTATCTGTCCTCTCGCCAAAGCCAAGAAACAGGCGTAAGTCGATAGGATGACCACCGAAGTCTCCCTAGCTGAGGCCAAAAGCCTGCCTATCTGGCGCCAGCCCATTGCGTTGTTGGTGTTGATGGCGATTGCGATGCCGCTGGCCTTTTCGACGTGGAACGCGGCGCTGAACAATTTTGTCAAAGACGTTGCAGGCTTTGATGGGGCGGACCTAGGGCTATTGCATTCGATCCGCGAGATTCCGGGCTTTTTCGCAGTGGGCGTTATCGCGGTTTTGTTGTTCATGCGCGAGCAGGTGCTGGGCTTGGTCTCGCTTGTGATGTTGGGGGCGGCCACGGCGATTTATGCGTGGTTCCCGCAAATGGGCGGCATTTTGACCGTCACCATGATCAGCTCCATCGGGTTCCACTACTACGAGACGGTCAATCAGTCCTTGCAATTGCAATGGATCAAAACGGAGGATGCCCCACGCATGCTGGGCATTCTGATCGGGGTGGGATCAGCGGCAACCTTGGTGGCCTACGCGTTGATCGTCTTTACCTGGAAGACCTTCGATCTGTCTTACAACTTTGTCTTTATGGCCGGTGGTGGGGCCTGTGCGGCCATTGCGATCTATTGCATGTTTGCCTTCCCGCAATTTGCCAGCCCCACTCCGCAACGCAAAGAGTTTGTTCTACGCCGCCGCTATTGGCTGTATTACGCGCTGCAATTTATGTCCGGTGCGCGGCGTCAGATTTTTATGGTGTTCGCGGGCTATATGATGGTGGAAAAGTTTGGCTTTGAACTGCACCAGATCACGATGCTGTATCTGGTCAATCATGTCATCAACATGGGGGCGGCCCCTTTGATGGGACGGGCGATAGGGTTCTTTGGCGAACGTGCGGCGCTGATCTTTGAGTACATCGGCCTTAGCCTTGTTTTCGCTCTTTATGCGTGCGTCTACATTTTTGATCTTAGCGCAGCGGTGGCCTGTGGACTTTATATTGTGAACCATATGTTCTTTAGCCTTGCCCTCGCGATCAAGACCTACTTCCAGAAGATTGCTGACCCTGCAGATATCGCCCCCACGGCCGCTGTGGCCTTTACCATTAACCATATCGCGGCGGTGTTTTTACCCTTTGGACTGGGCCTGATCTGGATCACCTCGCCGGAGCTGGTGTTTTGGTGCGCCACTGGCATGGCTTTGATTTCGCTGCTGTTGTCGCTGTTGATCCCGCGCAACCCCCATGATGGACACGAGACTGTGTTGCGCGCGGCAGTGGCAGCGCCGGCCGAGTGACCCTATGTTACTGTCAACACACAAGAATAGGAGAGCCTGATGTTCGGATTTGCCCGAAAGAAAATTGAAATGGTGTCGGCGCAGACGGCCTTGCCAGGGCGCGATCAGCCGATCCCCACAGCCGAGACACATTTTATCAATGGCCGCCCCCTGACCTTGGATGTGCCTGAAGGCATGGAAGTTGTCACCTTTGGCATGGGATGCTTTTGGGGCGTCGAGCGGATGTTTTGGTCCCTTGACGGTGTCTATCTGACTATGGTTGGCTACGCCGAAGGCTATACTGAAAATGCCACTTACCAAGAGGTCTGCACAGGCCAAACTGGCCACAACGAAGTTGTGCGTGTCGTTTATGATCCGGCTGTGATCCGTTTCGAGCAACTGCTGCAGGTTTTTTGGGAAGGCCATGACCCCACCCAAGGCATGCGACAGGGCAATGATATGGGTACGCAATACCGCAGCGGGATTTACACAACCACGCAGGAGCAACTGGTCGCGGCCAATGCCTCAACACTCAGCTTTGCACCTCGGCTTGAGGCCGCAGGCTTTGGCCCTATCACGACCGAGATCAAGCAAGCCGCCCCGTTTTTCTTTGCGGAAGACTATCATCAGCAATATCTGGCCAAAAATCCCAACGGCTACTGCGGGATTGGCGGCACAGGCGTAACCTGTCCTATTGGGTTAAGCGTTTAAACAGTCTATGGCGTGGGGCAAAGGAGACTGCCCCATGCCGACGTTTACTGCCCTGACAACCCTTACCGGAAAAGATCCTGCTGAACGGCTTGGGCTGGCCTTGGAAAACATGCAGCCCGAACCCACGGGCGTTGGCGTGTTCGAGGTCGAAGACGGATCCGGCATTTGGGAGGTTGGCGGCTATTTCCTAGAAGCCCCGGACGAGGCGGCCCTTGCCTTGCTGAGTGCAGCCTTTGATACCAATCCATTTGTTGTCAGCGAAATCCCCGATCAAGACTGGGTGGCCAAAGTGCGCCGCGAGCTGCCGCCTGTCTCGGCTGGCCGGTTCTTTGTCTATGGCAGCCATGACGCCGATCAAGTGCCGCAGGACAAGCATGCCTTGTTGATCGAGGCCGCGATGGCCTTTGGTACGGGCCATCATGGCACGACATTGGGCTGTCTTGAGGCACTTGATGGTTTGATCGATGAAGGGTTTGAGGCCCAAAATGCGATTGACGTAGGCTGTGGGACAGCGGTTTTGGCTATGGCGGCGGCAATCCAATGGGGCAAGCCAGTGATGGCCTCAGATATTGACCGTGTTGCGGTCGATGTCGCCGTGGCCAATTGTGCGGCCAATCAGTTGCAGGATCTGGTCTATTGCCTTGAAGCCGCTGGGCTGGAGCATCCGCAGATTGCGGGCAAAGCCCCTTACGATCTTGTGTTTGCCAATATCCTCATGGGGCCTTTGATTGCCCTTGCGCCTTCCATGGCTGCAGCCACGGCCGCGGGGGGCTATGCGATTCTGTCTGGCATCTTGAATGAGCAGGCGGCTGACGTAACGGAAGTTTATCTACAAAATGGCTACAATCTGACAAAAAAAGGCGAGATTGGAGAGTGGACAACGTTAACGCTTCAAAAAAGGCGTTAATTTACTGGTGTTTTTAGCTGACGTTTAGGTAATTGCCACATTTGCGCCACATTTCGAGCCTATTCAAACCCTGCTGGCGGGGGCTTTTATTTGAAGGCTGCCACAATGGGATCTTCACAATTAGAATTCGCGTCCAAGGTGCGCCGCATTAACCGTAAACATTCTCGGTTGGCGCGCGGTATGGACAGCCAAATGCGGGATGACGGGTTGATTGTCGCCCGCCCGCGCCGTCGTAACTTTGCCATACCCTTTAAGGGGTTCGTAGCAGGGATCGCAGGTATTTTCGGCTTTAAAGTGCTGCTGTTGGTGATTTTTGGGGAAATTACCTATCAAGGTCGGGTTGCCGATTTGGCCGAAGGCACCAGCATTGAACGCGCAGGTGCGTGGCTGATGCAGCTTGATCCGGTCACGGCTTTTATCGCCCAGTTCATTAACTATTATTTGTAAGCCATTTTAGGCATTGGCGGGCCCCTGCAGACTGTTGGTGTGTTGGGGACGGCCGAACAGTTTTTTAAACGGTACCTCATTTTAGATAAAAAAAGGCCGCGCTTAAAAAAGCGCGGCCATTCTATTTTGGTCGAAGGTGGTTAACGTTTTAAACGTTTTCCAGATCGCCGCGGCACAGGCCGATATCTTCCAGTTCACGATCGGACAGTTTGTCCAATGCGTTACGTGTGACGCGTCTGTCATTCCAAGCGGCAACGGCGCCAACTGTGGAGGCGATGAATTTAGAGAAAGAACCGACGCCTGCAGCGTTGGTCATTGGGCGGGAAGTGTCGAATGCAGCCATGGGACTGGTCCTTATGATCGGGGCGCAAATCGCTGCGCTGGTTTTCGTTTGTAAGGGGCAGGTAGTCTGGGCAATTGAGTCTTTCCAGTCCCCATTTTGGCATAGGTGGGTTGCAAAAAACGCATATCTTTGCAAGTGCGGCAAGAAATTGAAATTAAACGGAAAATTTATCAGTTTGCGTCGTTTTTAAGCAGTTTATTGACGCTTTTTGGCGGCGTTTTGGCGCTGTTGGATTTTTGCAAGATTTTGCCGGAATTTCCCCTGCTGCAAAAATGTCTCAACTTTTAACGTTCGCTTTGGGCTTGGTAGATGTTCCCCTTTCGTGCTAGGGCTTTTCTTAACGAAAAAGAAAGAAAAAGGGGCACGCCATGCGAGTGTTGGGCATTGATCCGGGACTGCGGAATATGGGTTGGGGGGTTATTGACGTGGATGGCCCACGCCTGAGCCATGTTGGCAATGGCGTATGCATCTCCAAAGGTGATGATCTGGCGGCGCGGCTTTTGTCCCTGTTTGAACAATTAAACGCCGTTGTTGCCGAATTTGACCCGCAAACCGCTGCAGTCGAACAGACTTTTGTGAACAAAGACGGTGCGGGCACCCTTAAACTGGGCCAGGCCCGTGGGATTGCGATGCTGGTTCCGGCCCAAGCAGGGCTACGGATTGGCGAATACGCCCCCAACAAGGTCAAAAAGACAGTCGTTGGCGTGGGTCACGCGGATAAAAAGCAAGTGGATCACATGGTCCGCCTGCAATTGCCCGGGGTGCAGATTGCGGGGCCGGATGCTGCGGATGCCTTGGCTATTGCGATTTGCCATGCTCATCACGGCGGGGCTGACAATCGCCTCACGGCGGCTTTGGCCCAAGCAGATTTGGCGGCAACCGCATGATTGGTAAGCTTTCAGGGCGCCTTGACTATCGCGGCATGGATCACGTGATGATCGATGTGCGCGGTGTGGGGTATATCGTCTATTGTTCGGATCGGACCCTTGCCGCGATGCCGGGGGTGGGTGAGGCCGTCGCGCTCTACACAGATTTACTGGTGCGCGAGGATCTTTTGCAACTCTTTGGCTTTACCTCGCTCGTGGAAAAGGAATGGCATCGGTTGTTGATGTCGGTTCAGGGCATTGGGGCCAAAGCCAGCATGGCGATCTTGGGTGCGCTGGGTGCAGAGGGTGTCAGCCGGGCTGTGGCACTGGGCGATGTGACCGCCATCAAAGCGGCAAAAGGCGTGGGACCAAAAACAGCGCAGCGCGTGGTGATCGAACTTAAGGACAAAGCGCCCGCAGTGATGGCCATGGGCGGCAGCCTTGGAGCGGCATTGGACAATGGTGCACCTTCGGTTGAAGAAGTCATTGAGGTTATCGATGTGGCCAAACCCGTGGCACCAACAGGCAACGCGGCGGCGCAATCCGAGGCCCTGTCTGCATTGTC
Organism: Algirhabdus cladophorae; assembly: GCF_044772865.1. Classification (GTDB taxonomy): domain Bacteria; phylum Pseudomonadota; class Alphaproteobacteria; order Rhodobacterales; family Rhodobacteraceae; genus Algirhabdus; species Algirhabdus cladophorae. Next base: position 2,785,795 of record NZ_CP173029.1, on the reverse strand, counting down.
CAACTTAGGCTACGCCCCGTCGGAGGCAGCGTCGGCTGTGGCCGAGGCGGCGGGCACTCAAGGGGGTGCGGGCACATCTGATCTGATCAAGGCGGCCTTGAAACTGCTGGCCCCCAAAGGATAACAGGGGATCATGTCCGAGCCCGACCCCACTTTGCGCCCCGAGCGCCAAGCTGAAGACAATGACCGCGCTTTGCGTCCGCAAAGCTTGGACGAGTTTATTGGTCAGCGCGAAGCACGGGCGAACCTCAAAGTCTTTATTCAGTCCGCAAAGCAACGTGGCGTGGCTATGGACCACACGTTATTTCATGGCCCCCCCGGTTTGGGCAAAACCACTTTGGCGCAGATCATGTCGCGTGAGTTGGGTGTGAATTTTCGCATGACCAGCGGGCCTGTTTTGGCCAAGGCAGGCGATTTGGCAGCGATCCTGACCAATCTGGAAGCCCGCGATGTGTTGTTTATTGACGAGATCCATCGGTTGAACCCGGCAGTGGAAGAAGTGCTCTATCCCGCGCTGGAAGATTTCGAGTTGGATTTGGTTATCGGCGAAGGCCCTGCGGCGCGCACGGTACGGATCGAGCTACAGCCTTTCACTTTGGTTGGAGCAACAACACGGCTGGGCCTTTTGACCACGCCTTTGCGGGATCGGTTCGGAATTCCGACCCGTTTACAGTTTTATACCATTGATGAGTTGCACCAGATTGTGACCCGTGGCGCCCGGTTGATGGGGGCCCCGGCCACAGATGATGGGGCTCGCGAGATTGCCAAACGCGCCCGAGGCACGCCGCGTATTGCTGGCCGTTTGCTGCGCCGTGTGGTGGATTTTGCGATTGTGGAAGGCGATGGGACGGTCAATCAGCAGGTCGCTGATCATGCTTTGACGCGGCTGGGGGTCGATCACTTGGGGTTAGATGGCGCTGACCGACGGTATCTGCGACTGATCGCGGAAAACTACGCGGGGGGTCCTGTGGGGATCGAGACCATGTCAGCGGCCTTGTCTGAAAGCCGCGATGCGCTGGAAGAGGTGATTGAGCCTTATTTGCTGCAGCAAGGTCTGATCCAGCGCACGCCACGTGGCCGGATGTTGGCGCAAAAGGCCTGGGATCATTTGGGGATGCCAGCCCCGAAGGGTCAAACGGATATGTTTGGGTGAAGCCGCGGGGTTTGAGTATTTGGGGAAAAAAGAAACCATAACGCCCGCGCAAGTGCAGGCCTATTTTACCAGATCCGATGGGGCGTATGTGTTTGCCCGCTGGGGGCGGCCGATTGTTCCCGTGGTGTTTGGTGTGGCGGATGAAACCTTGGCTGTGATCAAGGGGGCCTGTGAGGCTGTTGTGACCTTGGCGGGTCATAAGATGGCGGAGACGGATCCGGAACTCGGTGCAAATCTGATGGTGTTTTTCTGTACCGATTGGGCTGAATTGCCGGAGGTGCCGAACTTGGACCGATTGGTGCCTGATCTAGAGCCTTTGGTGGCCCGATTGCAGGCGGCGGATGCCAATCAGTACCGCGTGTTCCGGTTTGATGAGGACGGTGGGATCAAGGCCTGTTTCGTGTTCATTCGCATGGACGAGGCCATGCGCAAGGTGCCTGCAGACACATTGGCGCTGGGGCAGATGATCCAATCGATTATTTTGTGGTCAGATGAGGCATTTTTGGGTGGCTCGCCCATGGCGCGACTGCCGGATGGGCGTGTGGTGATGAAACCTGAAGTGGGGGCCGTGATCGCGGCGGCCTATGATCCTGTTTTGCCGGTGGTGGCCCATGATGCCAGCCATGCGTTGCGGCTGTTTGCAAGGTTACAGGTCTCATGAGCCATCTCTTTGATCTGCGGGTGTATTATGAGGACACGGATTTTGGTGGGATTGTCTATTACGCCAACTATCTGAAATTTATCGAACGCGCCCGGTCCGAGATGGTGCGCGACATGGGGATTGATCAGCGGCAGATGAAAGAGGCGGGTGTGGTCTTTGCGGTGCGCCGTGTGGAGGCAGATTATATCGCTGCGGCCCTTTATGATGATCAGTTGCAAGTGCGCACGCGCATCGGCGCTATGACTGCGGCACGGGTTGTATTTGAACAAGACGTGTGGCGTGGCGATCAAAAGATTTTCGCAGCACAGGTCACTGTTGTATGTATTGGTGCCAACGGGCAACCGACCCGATTGCCAGCGATGATCCGCCGAAACCTGCCGCAAACGCATTCGTGAGGCGCGGCATGGGGTAAGGAAATCGTAGTATTCCCCCTGAAATTGGGCTAGCCTTGGCTTAATTAGTGCTGAACAACAGCCGCAAAAGACGTGAGCAGGTATAATGGAAGCTGTAGATTTCTCTATGTGGGCGCTTTTTGCGCGCGCAACGATCACTGTGAAACTTGTCATGGTGATGTTGATTGTTGCCTCGTTTTGGGCATGGTCGATCATCGTCCAAAAATTGATCCAATATCGCAAGGCCCGCGCCGAGGCGCAGGTGTTTGACCAGCAGTTTTGGTCTGGCGAGCCTTTGGATGCGCTTTTTGATCAAATTGGAATGCAACCCGGTGGCAGTTCGGAAAAGATCTTTGCCTCTGGGATGATGGAATGGCGGCGTTCGCACCGGACAGATGGGGGGTTGATCGCTGGTGCCCAGAGCCGCATTGACCGTTCCATGGATGTGGCCATCGCCAAAGAGGCTGAAAGCCTGCAAAAGGGCCTGCCGGTTTTGGCGACGGTTGGGTCAACCGCGCCGTTTGTCGGGCTGTTTGGCACGGTTTGGGGCATTATGAATGCGTTTATCGAGATTGCTGAACAGCAAAACACCAATTTGGCTGTCGTGGCCCCCGGGATCGCAGAGGCGTTGCTGGCTACGGGGTTGGGCCTTTTGGCGGCGATCCCTGCGGTGATTTTCTACAATAAGCTCAGCGCCGACAGTGACCGGATTGTTGGGGGCTATGAGGCCTTTGCAGACGAATTTGCCACGATCCTGAGCCGCCAGTTGGACAGCTGACATGGGCGCAGGTGTAGTCAAATCCCAAGGTGGCGGCGGGCGGACCCAAGGCGGGCGGCGCAGACGGCGTGGCCATGCGCAGCCTATGGCAGAGATCAATGTGACACCTTTTGTGGATGTGATGTTGGTGCTGTTGATCATCTTTATGGTGGCGGCCCCGTTGCTGACAGTTGGGGTACCGGTTGAATTGCCCAAAACCGCGGCGGGTGCCCTAAGTGCGGACCAAGAAGAGCCGTTGACCGTGACGTTAACAGTCGAGGGTCAGCTTTTGATCCAAACGACGCAAACAGCTGATGCCGATTTGATCCCCAAACTGCGGGCTATTGCGGCAGAACGGGCCGATGACAAAGTCTTTCTGCGCGCGGATGGGGCCATTCCATATGAACGTGTGGTGCAGGTCATGGGTGCGCTGAACGCGGGTGGTTTTGCCAATATTGGACTGGTGACAGACATTGGCGGCCCGACGCTGGACGGGCAGTAAGCGGGGGCGCGCTGGGTGGCACATCGTCCAAATATAGGGATGCTGATTTCTGGTCTGGGGCACGCAGGTGTTCTGGGCTGGCTTGTGCTGGGCCCGGTGTTCTCGGCCGAGCCTTTGCCCTTTGATGATGTGGAAGTATCGATCATTTCTGGTGAGGAATTTGCAGCCCTTATGCCGCCAGCAGCGGAGGCCCCGGTCGTGGAACCAGCCCCAGTGGTGGAGCCGCCCGCAGCGCCTGACCCTGTGCCTGACCCACAACCCCCTGCACCGGAAGATCCCGTGGCTGAGGCGCCAACTCCGCCACAAGAACCGCCGAGCGATCCTGATCCTGCGCCCGATACCAGCCAAATAGAGCCATTGCCGCAAACCGAAGTGGCGCCTGATGCGCCACAAGATCCCGCGCCGCCAGTGTCCTCTGAGCAGGCGATTTTGCTGCCCGAAACATCTGTTCGCCCCAAGGCCCGCCCATCCGATAGGATCGCGCCGGAACCTGTGGCCCCCAGTGCCCCGGATCTGCCGGTGGCCCCTCAGGTGCAAGAGGCTATTACCGAAGATGCGAACGGGACAGAAACGGCCGAGACGCAAGACGCCGCCGCCCCGGAAGAAGCCGCAACCGAGATCGTGACGGAGGCCGAAACCCCATCCGGTGCGCCGCAGACCTCCCTCAGGCCCAAGACGCGCCCAGTGCGGGCGGCTTCGGCTGAACCAACGACCCAGCCCGCGCCGCAGCAAACACCGACGGATGACACCTCTGTGGCCTCTGCGCTGCAACAGGCGCTTGAAGGCGCGGTTGAGGCAGAACCCCAAGCGCCAACAGGCCCGCCGCTGACGCGTGGTGAAAAGGATGCCTTGGTCGTGGCAGTTGGCAATTGTTGGAATGTCGGATCGCTGTCGACAGATGCGTTGAATGTCACAGTAACGATTGGGTTTTCTATGGCTCAAGATGCAAAACCCGCTGCAGGGTCCATTCGCCTGATCACGTCTGAGGGTGGTTCGGGCGATGCAGTTCAACGGGCCTTTGATGCAGCCAGACGGGCGGTTCTTCGCTGTGGAGCGCGCGGATATGGCTTGCCTGTTGAAAAATACGAGCAGTGGAAAGAAATAGAGATTACCTTCAATCCCGAAAGGATGAGGATCAAATGAAGAGTGTTCTGGCCGTTTTGGCCCTATTGATTTGTGTGTTGCCGCTGCAGGCCCAACAACCCCTGCGTCTGACCATCGACGAAGGTGTCATAGAGCCGTTGCCGTTTGCGGCCCCTGCGTTTGAGGCTGAAAACGCCCAAGCTGCAGAATTGGCCCAAAATATCGCCGCTGTTGTTGCGCAAGATTTGGTTGGAACGGGGCTTTTTCGTCAAATCGGCGCGGATGCGTTTATCTCGACCCTGTCGAGTTTTGCAGCCCCAGTTCAGTTTGCTGATTGGCGGGCCATCAATGCGCAGGCCTTGATCAGTGGCGCCGTAAGCGTTGATGCCAACGGTCAACTGGCGGTGAAATTTCGCCTTTATGATGTGTTTGCCGGCGGGGAGTTGGGTACAGGGTTACAATTTGCGGGAACCAGTCAGGGCTGGCGGCGCATGGCCCACAAAGTGGCCGATGAAGTCTATCACCGGATCACTGGCGAGGATCGGTATTTCGACAGCCGCGTCGTTTTTGTCAGCGAAACCGGCCCTAAGGACAATCGCGCCAAACGCCTTGCTGTGATGGATTATGATGGGGCGAATGTGCAATATTTGACCGACAGCTCGGCCATCGTTTTGGCGCCACGTTTTTCGCCCACGGGGGACCGGGTTCTCTATACCAGTTATGAGACCGGCTTTCCGCGCATCTATGTGTTGGACGTTGCAAATGTGGGTAGGCGGGCCTTGGATGTACCTGAGGGGACTATGAGTTTTGCGCCCCGATTTTCGCCCAATGGCCAGCGGGTTGTCTTTTCGCTGACGGCGGGTGGCAACACAGATATTTATGCCATGGACATTACCAGCGGTGCACGTACCCGCCTGACCAGTTCCCCGGCAATTGATACAGCGCCCAGTTATTCGCCCGATGGCACTCAGATTGTTTTTGAAAGCGACCGGAGCGGCACGCAGCAACTCTATGTGATGCCTGCAGGTGGCGGTGAGGCCACGCGCATTTCCTTTGGGACCGGGCGGTATGGCACGCCGGTTTGGTCGCCCCGCGGGGATTTGTTGGCCTTTACCAAGCAATCAAATGGCCGGTTTCATATTGGTGTGATGCGATTGGATGGCAGTCAGGAACGGTTGCTGACGGCCTCGTTCCTAGATGAGGGGCCCACATGGTCACCCAATGGCCGTGTAATTATGTTTACCCGTGAAACCCAAGGGGCCAATGGTGCGCCTGCGCTCTATTCTGTGGATATATCCGGCAGGAACTTGCGCAAGCTCAAGACACAAACCCCTGCGTCTGACCCGTCATGGTCGCCTTTGCAGAAATAATCTGCTACTTTTGGGCCAATAATTATAAAAACGTCTCCGAGGAAAATCGACATGAGCAATGTATTCAAAATTTTGGCGGCTGGGGCCCTTGTGCTGACAGCGGCTTGTACCAATCCAGACCGCTTTGCTGGCGGAAGCGATATAAATAACGGTGCTGCTGGTCTGAACGGCGGGCTTAATGGTGCGGGCGATATCAGCCAAGGCGCGTTGAACCCGACCAGTCCCGAGTATTTCAATCAGACTGTGGGCAACCGCGTTTTGTTTGCAGTTGATCAGCACACGATTTCGACTGAGGGCGCTGCAATCTTGGATGGCCAAGCCAACTGGTTGATGGCGAACCCCGCCTATTTGGCTGTAATCGAAGGCCACGCAGATGAGCAGGGTACGCGTGAACACAACCTTGCTTTGGGCGCGCGTCGCTCGAACGCTGTGCGTGAGTATCTGTTGTCCAAAGGTGTCGCCGACAACCGTATGCGCACGCTGACTTATGGCAAAGAACGCCCGCTTGCGGCCTGTTCCACCGAAAGCTGCTATTCGCAAAACCGTCGTGCTGTGACCATCATCAGCGCCGGTGGGCTATCCTAACATGCGCGGTTTGATCCTTGGCATCGCCCTTGGTTTGGCTCCGATGACTGCAGGGGCAGAAACCCTTGCAGACGTGCGGGCAGAAGTAAGCCAATTAGGGGCAATGATCGCCCAGTTGCAAAAGGAACTGACCGCCACGGGCAGCTCTAACCCCTTGGCTGGGGATGCCGCGACTTTGGATCGGTTGAACGCGATGGAGGCTGCATTGCAGCGCCTCACCGCCAAGACAGAAGAGTTGGATTTCAGGATCAAATCCGTGGTCAAAGACGGCACCAACCGTGTGGGCGACCTTGAATTTCGGTTGTGCGAATTGGATCCGGCCTGCGATATCGGCACCTTGCCTGAAACCAGCGTTTTGGGTGGCGGCACCGTGGCACCTGTTCCGGCACCACAGCCCCAGCCTGAGACGCCGCAAGTTCAAGTGGCTGTAGGTGAAGAGGCGGATTTCAATGCCGCCAAAACGGCCCTAGAGGCAAATGATTACCAAACGGCGGCCAATCGCCTTGCCCAATTCAACGAGGCCTATCCGGGCGGGCCTTATTCCATCGAGGCGAGCTTGCTTTTGGGCAATGCGCAGGCTGGGTTGGGTCAAATGGCCCCAGCAGCGCGTGCTTATCTGGATGCGTTTTCGCAATCTCCTGACGGGCCTTTCGCGCCGGAGGCCCTGTATAGCCTTGGCACAGCTTTGGGCGATTTGGGCCAGACCAGCGAGGCCTGCGTGACTTTGGCCGAGGTTGGTAATCGCTTTGCGGCCTCCGAATTTGTCCTTCCAGCCCAATCAGCGCGGCAAAACTTAGGCTGTAGCTGATGGCAACGCCAGATCTGGACTGGCTGGCACAACATCCAGATACAGATTCTGGATTTCTGTTCCATGTGGGGGCGGATTGGGGGCAGTCCGCCAGCAAATCCATTGGGGTTGCAGTGTCCGGTGGCGGGGATTCTATGGCTTTGCTGCATCTGGCCTGTACTTTGCGCGATCACATGGGATGGACCCTGCGGGCCGTCACAGTGGATCATGGCCTGCGCCCTGAGGCGAAAGAGGAAGCAGCCTTCGTTTCGCGGATTTGTGCGGATTGGGGCATCCCCCATGATACGCTTGTTTGGACGGGTCACCCGGATAGTGGAAATATCCAGGCTCTTGCGCGTGAGGCACGCTATCACCTTATCGCCAACTGGGCCAAACGCACGCGAACAGCCCGCGTATTGTTGGGCCATACCCGCGACGATATCGCCGAGAATTTTTTGATCCGTTTGGCGCGCAAAGCTGGCGTGGATGGGCTGGCTGGGATGGATCCGATGTTCCGACGACATGACATGGAATGGACAAGACCCCTATGGCAGGTATCCCGCGCAGATTTGCGCGCGTATCTGGACCGGCATAATGTGACGTGGATCGAAGACCCCTCCAATGATGACCCTCGCTTTACCCGCGTTCAGATGCGGCAAGCTTTGGCGGTTTTGGAACCTTTGGGGATCACGGCCCAAGCGCTCAGCACGGTCAGCACAAACCTAAGTTCTGCAAAGTCCGCGCTGGAATTTTACGCGATGGACGCCGCCCGTGACGTGGACGTAACGGCGGCTGGCGATGTGATCCTTCCTGATCCACGCAAAAGTCCAAGACCCACGGACACAAACCGTCGGTTGTTAGTGGCCGCATTGCGCTTTGTCTCGGGCAAGGGCTATGCGCCGCGCCAATCTGCACTTGATGAACTGGAGGCTGCTTTGTTCGATCAAAGCAGTGTGACCCTGCATGGTTGCGTGGTGAGCCGTCACTCCGGCCCCCAAACCCAACCGCGATTGGTGGTCTCGCGGGAAGGCAATACGGTTAAAGACACGCGATGTCGAGTGGATCAGATCTGGGACGGGCGCTGGAAACTCACAGGGCCCACCCTGAAAAATACAGAAATTCGCGCCTTGGGCGAAGCCATCAAAGACTGTCGTGACTGGCGCGATACCGGACTTCCCCGCACCAGCCTCATGTCAGGCCCATCGATTTGGCAGGACAATCAGCTGATTTCAGCCCCTTTGGCCGGATTTAACCCCCAATGGCAGGCACAGATCGTCACACAGTACAATTCCTACCTCGTTTCGCATTGAACTAATGGTCATACTCTCTATCTTATAGTGCAACACGCCACCCTGCTGTGGCGTCAGGTCCGATTCCAAAGGAGAACTCTCTTGGGCAATGCGAGAAACGTCGCGTTTTGGGTGGTGCTGTTTTTGCTCATCCTTGCACTGTTTAATTTGTTCAGCGGTGGTCAAAACACCCTTCAAAGCCAATCCATCACCTATTCCGATTTCGTAAACTCGGTGGACGATGGCACGGTCAATCAAGTCACACTTGATGGCGAACAAATCCGCTTCCGTGGCAGCGATGGCAACACCTATGTGACCATCAAACCTACAGACGCCAATGTCACCGATCTCCTGATCGAAAAAGGCGTAACCGTCACAGCCGAGGCGCAGGAACAGTCTGGTCTGCAGACCTTTATCCTGTCGCTGCTGCCATTCTTGCTGCTGATCGGCGTCTGGATCTACTTCATGAACCGTATGCAAGGCGGCGGTAAAGGTGGTGCCATGGGCTTTGGCAAGTCAAAGGCCAAGCTGCTGACAGAAAAGCATGGCCGTGTGACGTTCGAAGACGTGGCGGGCATTGATGAGGCCAAAGAAGAGCTGGAAGAAATCGTTGAATTCCTGCGCAATCCGCAAAAATTCAGTCGTTTGGGCGGTAAGATCCCCAAAGGCGCGCTGCTGGTGGGCCCTCCGGGTACTGGTAAAACCCTGCTGGCCCGCGCCATCGCAGGCGAAGCTGGCGTACCGTTCTTTACTATCTCCGGGTCTGACTTTGTTGAGATGTTCGTTGGTGTGGGTGCATCCCGTGTCCGCGACATGTTCGAACAAGCCAAAAAGAACGCGCCGTGTATCGTCTTTATCGACGAGATCGACGCCGTAGGCCGTCATCGTGGCGCAGGCTACGGCGGTGGGAACGACGAACGCGAACAAACTCTCAACCAGTTGCTGGTTGAAATGGACGGTTTTGAGGCCAACGAAGGTGTGATCATCCTCGCCGCGACCAACCGTCGTGACGTGCTGGACCCTGCTTTGTTGCGTCCGGGCCGTTTTGACCGTCAGGTCACGGTGCCTAACCCCGATATCAAAGGCCGCGAAAAGATATTGGGCGTGCATGCGCGCAAAACACCTCTTGGTCCCGACGTTGATCTGCGGATCATTGCCCGCGGCACGCCCGGGTTTTCCGGTGCCGATCTGGCGAACCTTGTGAATGAGGCTGCATTGATGGCTGCCCGCGTGGGTCGCCGTTTTGTCACCATGGAAGATTTCGAAAACGCCAAAGACAAGGTCATGATGGGCGCAGAACGCCGATCTATGGTCCTGACTGCGGATCAAAAGGAAAAGACCGCGTACCACGAAGCAGGCCATGCGATTGTCGGCATCAACCTGCCCAAATGTGACCCGGTTTACAAAGCGACAATCATCCCCCGTGGCGGTGCCTTGGGCATGGTGGTCTCGCTGCCTGAAATCGATCGCCTGAATTGGCACAAATCCGAATGCCAACAGAAATTGGCAATGACAATGGCTGGTAAAGCCGCTGAGATCATCAAATATGGTGCTGACAATGTCTCGAACGGTCCGTCCGGTGACATCCAGCAGGCCTCTTCTTTGGCCCGCGCGATGGTTCTGCGTTGGGGTATGTCGGACAAAGTGGGCGACGTGGACTATGCCGAGGCGCATGAAGGCTATTCGGGAAACACTGGTGGTTTCTCGGTTTCGGCCAGCACAAAGGAACTGATCGAAGAAGAGGTCAAACGCTTTATTGATGAAGGCTACGAGACTGCATTCAAAATCCTGACAGACAAACAGGAAGAATTTGAACGCTTGGCTCAAGGCTTGCTTGAGTTCGAAACACTCACGGGTGAGGAAATTGGGCGCGTCATCAAAGGCGAGCCGCCCAATTCCAGCGATGACGACGATGGCAATGCCTCGGACACGCCTAAGAAGCCGTCTCTGACAGCGATCCCAAAAACCAAGCCGAAAAAGCCAAAAGCAACGGATGACGGTGGGATGGAACCCGAACCCACAGCTTAAGTTGCCGCTGATTAAATTATTAAGGCCCCTTGTTTGGCAAAACAGGGGGCTTTTTTGCGTTTCGGGACAGCGCCCAATGTCTCATAAATTGGGAGATCAGATGTCACAAAGCTTGAATTGCCTCTTTCCTTTGTAATTGCCAAACTGGCCCAAACCACCAAAGGATCTGGTATGCCCGCTTTGATAAAAACCGATTTCACTGGCAAAATTACGTGGCTTGGACATGTTCCAGATCGCGATGCCAGCTTGCTGTCACAGCCCGTGGCCAAAGCCTTTGCAAGTTTCGCGGGTTTTGAGGCAGAAGACCACGGTGGCCTAACCCGCGCGTCTTGTAGTCGCGTTCTGACGCAATATCCGCGCAACACTGTTATTCGGAATACACGTCAATTTTCCATCGTGTCAGCCGAAGAAATGCAAACCGTTGCGGACAAGATCGGTGTGGCCACGTTTGATCCACAATGGATCGGGGCCTCCATTGTGATCAGCGGCTTGCCGGATTTCACCCATCTTCCGCCGTCTTCACGCCTGCAAATGCCTTCTGGCGCTACACTAACCGTGGATATGGAAAACCGTCCCTGTGTTTTGCCAGGGCCTTACATCGAGGCGGATGCGCCAGGCGTGGGCAAAAAGTTCAAAGCCGCTGCCAAGGATAAACGCGGCGTTACGGCATGGGTGGAACGTGAGGGAGACATCGCAGTGGGCGATGTTGTGACCTTGCATATTCCTGACCAACGGGTCTGGCAGCCTGCATCATAAACGGCACCGTGGTTTCCTATAGACGTCACGCCGAGCGGCGAACGACGTTGCAGCCTTTGAAAATGTCGGAATCGCAGCTTGAGCGGTCTGGCTCTTTTCGTATACCGAAAGATGAAGGTCCGTGAAATTAAGGGAACAATTTTCATGACATATAAGAGTGATATTGAGATAGCGCGTGGGGCTGTTAAGGAGCGGATCCAGGTTATTGGGTCTAAGTTGGGTATTCCTGAGGCGGATTTGTTGCCGTTTGGTCATGACAAGGCGAAGGTGAGTGCTGAGTTTATTGCGGCACAGCGTGGCAAGGACGATGGCAAGTTGATCTTGGTCACGGCGATCAATCCGACGCCGGCGGGTGAGGGCAAGACGACGACGACTGTTGGTTTGGGCGATGGTTTGAATGCGATTGGCAAGAAGGCTGCTGTTTGTATCCGTGAGGCCTCGCTTGGTCCGTGCTTTGGCATGAAGGGCGGGGCTGCTGGTGGCGGCTATGCTCAGGTCGTGCCGATGGAAGAGATGAACCTGCATTTTACCGGCGATTTCCACGCGATCACTTCGGCGCATAACCTTTTGTCGGCGATGATCGACAACCATATTTACTGGGGCAACGAGCTGGAGATTGACGAGCGTCGTGTGACCTGGAAGCGCGTTTTGGACATGAATGACCGGGCGTTGCGCGACACGGTGACGTCTCTGGGTGGCGTGGCCAATGGCTTCCCACGGCAAACCGGTTTTGACATCACGGTGGCCTCGGAGGTCATGGCGATCCTGTGTCTGGCCAATGATCTGGACGATCTCAAGGCGCGTCTGGGGGCGATCATCGTGGCCTACCGCCGCGATCGCAGCCCGATTTATGCCCGCGATATCAAGGCAGATGGGGCGATGACGGTGCTGTTGCAACAAGCTATGCAGCCGAACCTTGTGCAGACACTTGAGAACAACCCGGCCTTTGTCCACGGCGGTCCTTTTGCCAATATCGCCCACGGCTGTAACTCGGTTGTGGCCACGACCACGGCTTTGAAACTGGCGGATTACGTGGTGACGGAAGCGGGCTTTGGCGCGGATTTGGGCGCCGAGAAGTTCATGAACATCAAATGCCGCAAAGCGGGTTTGGCGCCTGATTGCGTGGTGATCGTGGCGACGGTTCGGGCGATGAAGATGAACGGTGGCGTGGCCAAAGCGGACTTGGGTCCGGAGAACGTGCAAGCGGTTCAGGACGGCTGTCCGAACCTTGGGCGTCACATCGAGAACGTCAAATCCTTTGGGGTACCTGTGGTTGTGGCGATCAACCATTTTGTCACGGACACGGACGCCGAAGTGCAGGCTGTGAAGGATTATGTGGCCAGCCAAGGCTCGGAGGCGATCCTGTGTCGTCACTGGGAATTGGGCAGCGCAGGCACCAAAGATCTGGCGACCCGCGTGGCCGAGATTGCCGAAAGCGGTGCCTCGCAATTTGCGCCTTTGTATGACGATGATCTGAGCCTGATGGACAAGATCGAGACTGTGGCCAAGCGCATTTACCGCGCTGATGAGGTGCTTGCGGATAAAAAGATCCGCGACCAGCTGCGGCAGTGGGAAGAGGCAGGTTACGGCAATTTGCCGGTCTGTATGGCCAAGACGCAGTACAGCTTCTCGACCGATCCGAACCTGCGCGGTGCGCCCACGGGCCACAGCCTGCCGATCCGCGAAGTGCGCTTGAGTGCTGGGGCCGGGTTTGTTGTGGTGGTCTGTGGCGAGATCATGACGATGCCGGGTCTGCCCCGCGTGCCGTCCGCCGAGGCGATCATGTTGAACAGCGACGGAGAGATTGAGGGTTTGTTCTAGTCCTTAGGAGTAGAACAAACCTGGTGGGGTGTCGCCTGTTTGCGATGCAAACAGGCGGGCCCCACACCCTCGAAAATCTGGGTGCCATATACCAAGGTGTCGGCTTGGGAATAATAAGGTTTTGCGCCCGCCTTGCGGGGTCAAGTTTAAGGTTTTGCGCCCCCTGACGGGGTCGCTGTTAGCGCCCTTCGGGCGCGATTGAGTATTTGAAGAAAAAAGAAACAAGGGATGATCGAGATGGCTGCGGATGTAATTGACGGCAAGGCTTTTGCGGCCAAGGTGCGGGGTCAAGTGGCCGAGCATGTGGCGGCGTTGAAAGAGGCTCATGATCTGCAGCCGGGTTTGGCGGTTGTTTTGGTGGGTTCGGATCCGGCCTCGGAAGTTTATGTGCGCTCGAAGGGTAAGATGACGGTTGAGGTTGGCATGAAGTCAGTGGAGCATCGTTTGGAGGCGGACACGTCTGAGGCGGATTTGCTGGCGGTGATTGATCAGCTCAACAACGATCCGACGATCCACGGGATTTTGTGTCAGTTGCCGTTGCCGGGCCATTTGGACGAGGATTTGGTGATCAATTCCATCGATCCGGCCAAGGATGTGGACGGGTTCCATATCTCGAATGTGGGTCTTTTGGGCACGGGACAGAAGGCCATGGTGCCGTGCACGCCTTTGGGCTGTTTAATGATGCTGCGCGACTATCATGGGTCGTTGTCGGGGATGGATGCGGTTGTGATTGGCCGGTCGAACATTGTGGGCAAGCCCATGGCGAACCTGTTGTTGGGCGACAGTTGCACAGTGACGATTGCCCATTCGCGGACCAAAGATCTGGCGGAGGTTGTGGGCCGTGCGGATATCGTGGTGGCCGCTGTTGGTCGGCCTGAAATGGTGCCGGGTGACTGGATCAAAGAAGGCGCCACTGTGATTGATGTGGGCATCAACCGGATCGAGCGGGACGGCAAGAAAAAGCTGGTGGGCGATGTGGACTACGACAGCTGTGCGGCCCGCGCCGGTGCGATCACACCCGTGCCCGGCGGCGTTGGTCCCATGACCATCGCCTGCCTGCTGGCCAACACCCTCACCGCTGCCTGCCGCGCAAACAACCTGCCAGAGCCAAAGGGACTGACCGCTTAGAGGGCGAGATTCGGAACATGCCGCGGTGGTGTTCCAAGCAAAATAGCCTGCATGTCAGCGCCCAATATCTGTTGCAGGGCCGGGTCGCTGCTGCGTAATCCGCCTGTGTAAGTGCCAAAAGCGGGCATAATCAGCTGCGAGGCATTGAACAAGAAAGCAGGGCGCGACAAGGCGCGCCCGCCTGCCTTGATCTGGACCTTTGGATGATAGTGGCCTGAGACTTCGGCGGCGGCCCCTGCTTGCGCTATGTGGCGGAATGCAAGCCCGGCAATGCTAACTTCCGCCATAAAGCTGCCCGCAAAATCAAGGGGTCCGGGGTCGTGGTTGCCTTCAACCCAGAGCCAACGACGCCCGGCTTGCAACCGTGCAATCCAGAGGCATTCGTCTTGGGTTAAGGATAGAGCGGCTGCGCGATCATCGAAACTATCTCCCAGACACAGGACGGTTTTCGGGTTGGTTGCCTCGATTGCGTTTTCCAAACGGGCAAGGGTGTCGTGTGTTTCGTATGGCGGTAACATGAGGCCACCGCGGCGTGCCAGCCGGTCGGATTTTCCCAAATGAAGGTCCGAGACGCACAAGACCCTACGGTCTGCCCACCATAGTGCACCGCTACCGAGGGCAGTAAGACTATGCCCTGAAAATTGAAAAACGCAACCGTTCATGATTTGTTCATCATATTTACCGACCGAAACTTCAAGTGGTTTTTATGCCTGCTAAGGCCAACATGCGATCGGTTTCTTGGGCCAGCAGCTGTTCTTCTGCCAAGCCTTTTACCGGGACTTTGCCAACTTCCAAGAAAAGTGGGGCGGCAAAGGGCGTGACTTTGGGTAATTTGAGGTGGTCAATGCGGCCTTGGATGCGCTGGATCATTTCCTCGATACGGCCAAAATCAACAAGCCCCCGTTGTGCTTCTTCGCGGGTAATTTGCATCAGCACGTGATCAGGATCGTATTTAAGCAATGTGTCATAGAGGATATCGCTGGAAAACGTCGCTTGGCGCCCGGATTTGCGGTGCCCCAGTGTGTTGCGCGTGATCAGGCCTGCGATGACGGCGGATTGTTTGAACGTACGTTTCATGACGGCGTTTCCCGACAGCCATTTGTCCAAGCCGTCGCGCAAATCCTTTGGGTCAAACAGGGGGGCCACGTTTTCAACGGGGTTCAGGCCCCAAATCATGGTGGCGTAATCTGTCGCCACAAATCCCAAGGGGTTCAGCCGTTCTTCTTCCATGCGTTGTGTGAGCAATAGGCCCAAAGTCTGTTGAGCGTTGCGGCCGGCAAAACCGTAGACAACTGTGTAGCACCGATCTTCCATCGAAAAGCTTTCGACGAGCAGACGGTCGGGATGGGGCAGAGCCGATTTTTCGCGCTGTAGCGCCAACCAATCGCGAGTATGTGCGGGCAGGTCCGGCCAATCCTGCTGTTGCAATATCTGCAATAACCGCTGGCTGAGCTGGGTCGAAGTCGCAAATCGGGTGCCCATGAAGCTGGCGATTTTCGGTTTCTTGTCGGCGCGGCGGGTCACCTCGACGGTCATTTCGCGCAGCCCTTCGTAGCGCACGATTTGGCCGCCGATCAAAAACGTATCGCCGGGTGTTAACGTGGCTGCGAAATCTTCCTCGACCTCGCCTAATGGTTTGCCGCCCCCCCGATTTTTCAGGCGAACTTTCAGAGTGTCGGTGTCCATGATCGTGCCAATGTTCATGCGGATCAAACGTGTGGCGCGCGGATCGCGCAAAACCCAACGCAGATCGGGCAGTTGTTTGAGCCGTTGCCATTGATCATAGGCGCGCAATGCGTAACCGCCGGTGGCGCAAAAATTCAGGCAATCGTCAAATCGGGCGCGGTCCAGATTGGCATAGGCCCCGGCTGAGGTAAATTCGGTGTAAAGCTCGTCGGCGTGAAACGGGCCTGCGCAGGCTGCGATCAGAATGTGCTGACACAATACATCGCGGGGGCCATCGCCCTTTGGATCGCCGTCCAATGTGTGGGCTTTCACGGCTTCAAGAGCGGCTTTGCATTCGATAACTTCAAACCGATTTGCAGGGATGACGATGGCCTTGGAGGGGGCGTTGTAGCGGTGGTTTGCCCGCCCGATGCGTTGGACCAATCGCTTGACGTTTTTGGGGGCGCCCACTTGGACAACCAAATCAACGTCGCCCCAATCGATGCCTAAATCCAAGCTGCCCGTGCAGACGATGGCCCGCAATTGGCCGTCGACCATGGCCTGTTCCACCTTATTGCGTTGTTCGCGCGCAAGGGACCCGTGGTGTATCCCTACGGGAAGGCTTTCGTCGTTAGCGAGCCAAAGATTGTGGAAGAAAATTTCAGCTTGGGCACGTGTGTTGTGAAAAATGAGAGTGGTTTTGTGCCGTTTGATCAAGTCCAGCACAGCAGGAATGGCATATTTTGCCCCGCCACCAGACCAAGGCGGCGGCTCGTCGGTGACAAGCATCTGAATGTCCGGATCAGGTCCGAGGTCCGCTTGCAAGATGTCGCAAGGGTCTGGATGCCGCGCCAAGAAATGGGCGATGGATTTCGGATCTTCAACCGTAGCACTGAGCCCCACACGACGTAAATCAGGGCACAATACATTCAGCCGTGCCAAGGCCAGCATCAGCTGATCGCCACGTTTGCTTTCGGCCAGTGCATGAATTTCATCGACAACGACCCGTTGCAGTCCTTTGAACATGCGTGGCGCATCCTCATAGCTGCACAGCAGGGCAAGGGATTCTGGCGTGGTCAAGAGGATATGAGGTGGATCAACGCGCTGGCGTTTTTTCAAGGTTTGACTGGTGTCGCCCGTGCGGTCCTCGATCCGTATATCAAGTCCCATGTCGTCGACGGGGGTACGCAAATTGCGTTTAATATCCGCGGCCAGCGCCTTGAGGGGCGAGACATAAAGCGTGTGCAACCCCCTGTGATCGCCTGTCGCAAGTTCGGCCAATGTCGGCAAGAATCCAGCCAACGTTTTGCCGCCACCGGTTGGGGCAATTAAAAGTTGGCAGGGGTTTTTTGACAACTCCAACATCTGTTGTTGATGCGGGTGAACGGACCAGCCGTTGCCGGAAAACCAATCCTGGATTTTTTGAGGAAGCACTGTCATTTACAGCAACTTAGCGTCAGCTGCGCTGAGGGGAAGTTAGTTTTTGGACCTTGGCGTTAGGTTAAACAGGGCCGCGCGCAGCGCGATTGGGAGGGAATGGTCCGTATCAGCGGGCAAACTGTCGAGGGCTGCGGAAACGTCTTTGGTCAAGATACCGATGCTGTTGTCTTCGGCCCAGCCATCGCGGGCAAACTCGATCTTTTCAAAACCGCTGGCCAGCCAGTTTTGGCCAGAAGACGCAGCGATAAGGTCGAGCATTTTGGCCTCATTAAGGCCGGCTGCATCCGACCAATCGAGGACTTGTCGGGTCAGAACTGTATTGGCGGCTGCCAGAATGTTGTTCAAAACTTTGGCCTGCATGCCAGCCCCAAGCGGCCCCATACGGTGAAAACTGCTTCCCATGGCGGCAAAAATGGGTTGGGCGGCGTCCAGATCAGTCGTGCTGCCCCCTAACATAAAAGATAGGGTGCCGTTCTGGGCGGCAATCGCGGCACCGGACATGGGCGCGTCTATCAACGTAATCGGATCCGGCAAACGTTTGCGCAGGGCATGAATGTAGCGCGGTGACAGGGTGGACGAAATGATTACGCAGCCCAGATGTGGCGCATTGCTGATAAGGTCTTGCGCGCCAAACAACAGATCGTCCGTCTGATCTGCATCCCTGACGACCGATATCACTGTTCGAGTATCTTTGAGTGCTGTTGGGTCGAGTACAATATCATCTGCCACAGCAACGACGTCAAATCCGACTGCTGCGTGACCAGCTTCCTGCAAGGACCGTAACATCGGCAGCCCCATGCGGCCACATCCCGCCACGCAGATCAATGGACGATGGTTTCCTCTTTGACGAACATATTGGCCCATGCGCGGTCAATCAGGTCCGGCGTCATCTGATAAGGGATCCCCTCAAATTCACAAATCGCGATCATTTGGTCGATCAAAAAGATCGGCTGGTAGTTGGCATAGATGTTATCAATTGTCGGGTATTTTACCTTCAGCAGATGGATCAGGGCCTTTTCATCCAATGGCATCTTCTTTTTGCGTGCAACAAGGGCAAAGATTTTGAGAAAGTCCTCCTGCGAGGGGCCATCGATTTTGATCTTAAAGAAGATCCGGCGCAGCGCAGCCTTGTCGAAGATTTCATTTGGGTGGAAGTTGGTCGAGAAAATCACGAGCGTGTCAAAAGGCACCTCAAACTTTTCACCCGATTGCAGGGCAAGGATATCCTTGCTTTCTTCCAAGGGCACGATCCAACGGTTGACCAGTGATTGCGGTGGTTCAGCTTGGCGACCAAGGTCATCCACGATGAACACGCCGCCAGTCGATTTCAACTGCAACGGTGCCTGATAGGTCCGCGCCGTTGGGTTATAAACCAAATCGAGCATGTCCAATGACAGTTCCCCGCCCGTAATAACAGTTGGCCGTTCGCAGCGCACATAGCGCGTGTCATAACGGTTGCCTGTACGACGTAGCGAGTTTGGATCATCGCTTTGCGTCTCGGCCGCAGAATGCACAATCGGGTCATAAACCGTGATCACCTGACCGGTGTATTCAATCGCGCGGGGCACATAAATTTTGTCACCCAGTGCATCCCGGATCCCGTTCGAGATCGAGGATTTACCGTTGCCGGGAGGTCCATACATCAGGATCGATCGGCCAGAACTGACCGCTGGCCCAAGATTTCCCAGCAATTCAGGGGGCAAAACCAGATGGCCCATTGCGCCCGTCAATTGATCGCGCGTGATCTGAATGTTGCGGATCGACTGGCGTTTCACCTGCTCGCGGTAGACATCCAGCGGCACAGGCATCGCGCCAAAATACTCGGATTGTGCCAGCGCATCGAGCGCCCGGGCCTTACCCGCGTCGGTTAATTGATAGCCCATTTCATTGCTGGATGTGGCATGTAGGGTACCAGTCGCCTCGATCAGGTTTTGATCGCGGCCCATATCCACCAATTCCTGCGTCACCTGATTGGGCAGGCAAATCGCCCCGGCCAGATCTGTGACCTGTTCAAGGTTCATCCTAAACATGGTTTTGAGCAGGATATCCCGCATCATCACCAACGGCAGTTTCATTTGTTCGATAGAACGCGGGGCGGGCGGCGCCACGACGCCGCTGGTTTCCATATTCATTGGTTTTGCCTGTTTTTAACTGCTTTATTTTGCAACACCATACGCGCAATCCCCCTTTGGAACAACAAAAACAACCTTACGCTTTACCCCGTTAGCTATCGCAGGTTAGATTTAGCAAAAAATGAATGAGGGCAGGCATGAACGCGAAAAATCGCGCATCTTTGGCGTTTTGGTTAATTGGCATTTTAGCCGTGCTGAGCATCCCAACTGTCCTCAGTGGTGGTCTTTACGTGGGCAAACATGAAGGCGACATGTTGCACTTGCTCGAGATTGTGTTTCGGTTCGCTGAAGGACAAAGGCCACACATTGATTTCATGACCCCCATTGGCCTTTTTGCCTATGCCCCGATCTCGTGGTTGGTGGCGGCGGGCCAAAGCATTGGAATGGCGATCATTTGGGGGCAAATCCTCTTTGCGGTGGCGTTGCTACCAGCGGTTTGGTGGGTTGGCGTCAGCCGATTTAGCATGCTGAATGCCTGGTTCTTTGGCCTTGTGATCATCACCCTTTGCGTGGCGTTGGTTCATGGCACCGTGGAAAGTACCGTGTCTATCTCGATGCATTATAACCGAATGGCATGGGCTGTGGCCTTTGTTGCCACGGCGATTGGCGTGGTGCCGGCCCGTCGCACAGTGCCGGTAGTGGACGGCATTATTTTAGGTCTGTTGATGGTGGTTTTGGCGATGATCAAAACGACTTATTTTGTGGCCTTTGCACCCGCCATCATCGTGGGCCTTCTGTCCAACAACGGCGCGCGCACCCTTGGAATTGCCGCAATCACGGGCGTTGTGGCAACCCTTGGGTTGGTTGTGGTTTTGGGCCTTGATTTCTTCCTTGGCTATTTGGGCGACTTGCTGACAGTCATGGGATCAGAAGGCCGCAGCGCACCGGGCGAGCCTTTGGCCGCTGTGGTCGCGTCGCCTGCCTATCTGCCCGCTAGTGTGACGCTCTTGGCCGGTATTATCTTGCTGCGTCAAGGAAAACGAGACACTGCAGGCATGACATTGCTTTTGCTGGCTCCTGCGTTTTGGTACGTTAGTTATCAGAATTTTGGCAACGATCCCCAATGGTTGATGTTACTGGCTGTACTGCTGTTTGCGTGGCGTCCTGAACATGGGGTGACCAATGGCAATGGTTGGGACATGCGCCAAGCGGTTACCTTTGTTGGCATCGCAGCCCTCGCCCTGAGCCTGCCGAGCCTCGTAAACCTTGCCTATAGCCCCTATCGTCATATGCAGCGGGATGTGGCGAATTTTGAACCGATTTTGCCCGCAATGGCCGACCATCACGATCTGCAACTCTTTGGGATCCGCGCGCACCGCACCGACAAGCGCACACTGTTTACAACTGATGAACTGGCGGCCTATGAGGATGGTGCAAAGCGCGAGGATCCGCCCGAATGGCAGGGTGAGACCTTTGAGTATTGCACCATCGAATTGGGCCTTGTGGCGTGGTATGAGGCCATGTCCAAAAGCCTTGCTGAGGGCGGGTTTGCTGACGGGCAAAGCAGTATCTTTACCACGGATCTGTTTTCGCCGTTCTGGCTCTATGGGGATTTCGTGCCCGCACCACAAGCGGCACCTTGGTACTATGGTGGCCTGGACGGATTGGCTGCGTCGGACTATATTTTGGTGCCATTTTGCCCCGTGGGACCACCATTGAGATCCCTTATTATTCGCGAGATGAACGAGGCTGGCGTGGATGCCCGTGAGGTCCAGCGCACGGACCTCTATGTGTTGTACGAAAAGCTTTAGACGCTGCCGAACGCCACACCAAGGCCGAGGTAAATCACCAAAGTGGCCCCGAGGGCCAGTCCCATGGGGAAATCATTGCCTACGTGCCAACTTTTCCATTCTGGTGCGAGGTTGCGCAACAAAGGTATGGCGCGGACCAAACGATGTGAAACCCATGCAGCCAATAGGCTGGCTGCCAAAATCATGAACACCAACTTGAGGTCGCCCAGGGCAATCAATGGCGCAGCAGCGGCCGCGAATTTGGCATCCCCAGCACCCAAGGCGCCCACCATATTCAACGCAAACCCGAGGACCAACACACAGACCAAATGGGCATAGCGCCATAAGTATTCATCGAACGGTAAGGCGATCAGTCCGACGACGGCAAACACGACAAACAACGCCACGACAGAAATGTTGGGGATCTTCATCTGGCTGATGTCGCTGTAGGCCACAAAAAAGCAAATTGGCACTGCAAAAGGCAGAAACCACAAAGCGGAGTATGCGGTCACAGTCATCATAGCGGCATTCGTCCTGTCCGGCAGTCAGCGCATCAGTTGCTGACGTTATTTTCCAATGCACGCAAGCTACGCACAGCCGCCTCAAAGTGTTGAGGATGTGTGTCAATCGCTTCGGTCAACAGCCCTTTGCCGGTGGTCACATCGCCTTGTTTCACCGCAGAGAGGGCCATTGTGTGCAACAACTGAGCCCGTTCTATCTGGGTCATCTCAATAACTGGTAAATCGTATTTACGCTGTGCGCCGCGGGCCAGAACCATGTTGTTCTTGGCGGTGAACAGTTTCGTGTCGTTCTTGATCGCTTGGGCAAACAGACGTTCCGCGTCCGAGTAATCGCCGCGCGTCAGTTTGGAAAAACCCCAGTTGTTCAACACGCCTGCAGGGCGGGTGGTCAGGCCCACGGCGGTTTCATAGAAACTGTCGGCGCGTTTCCATTCTTTGTTGCTGTCAGCGATCATCGCCTCCAAGCGGTAGCGTTTGTAAGTCTCGAGGGTGGGGGGCACGCTGTCCAAAACACCTTCGGCTTTGTCCCAGTCGCCCGCACGGATCAAGGCATCGGCCAGATCGACGCGATCCTCTGACGTGCTGTCGCTAAAGGTGACGACTTTGGCCCAAGCGGCGGCTGCCTCGGTCGGACGTTTGGCGCGGACCAATGATTTGCCCAAGCCGCGATGGAATTCCAAACGCTTGGGATCCTGTTTTACCGCTTTTTGGAAATACGACACGGCCTCGTTGGGGTCTGCAACGGTCAACATAATGTCGTTGAGATTGGCGTCATCAATGACGTTCACGTCCTTGATTGCCCGTTTTACATCCGCATCCCCTGCTTTTTCACAGGCCGATACGGCAAACACTGCCGAAAGGCAGAGACCAAATAGAATAGGGTGGCGCATTTTTGCGTCCTTTTACTGCTTGCCTCAGATCGGTGTTTGTAAAAGCAGGTAGTCGCCTGTGCCTCTACGCACCAATTTTGCTTGTTCTTGCTGGGGGTTATACGACGGATTTTCTAATTTTGCGAGTGCCAAGCGAAGATTGTTGCCAATTTCGTCACTTTCGCCACTATCGAGGGCAAACGCGCGTTTGAAAATCTGTGCAGCTTCGCCGTTTTCGCCCCGTTCCAGCAACAAAACCCCTAAATTATTCCATGCTGGCACAAAGGTTTCGTCCTCTTCCACAGCGGCGCGTAACCAACGTTCGCTTTGACCCAAACGCCCCAGCTTCAAATTGGCCGAGCCCAATGCGCTGAGAACATCCACCGTTAGACCCTCATC
This sequence comes from Algirhabdus cladophorae, assembly GCF_044772865.1. Lineage (GTDB taxonomy): Bacteria > Pseudomonadota > Alphaproteobacteria > Rhodobacterales > Rhodobacteraceae > Algirhabdus > Algirhabdus cladophorae. Next base: position 2,762,727 of record NZ_CP173029.1, on the reverse strand, counting down.
GCGGGCCGCACGTGTGTAGGCGTTCAATGCCAATTCGTATTGACCGGCTTGCATCAAGCGGTGCCCCACCAACAGCCCGTCCACATCTTCGCGATTGTAAGCGACGCCAGGGGCATAGGGGCTGTCTTTGGACGCGCCAAAGCCGCCTGCAGTGCAAGCGGCCAATGGCGCGATCAGGCAAAGAACCCCAATCTGTTTAAGCATGTAACCCCTTAGAAGGCGTTGCCGTTGAGTGTTTTCATCACGCCGTGCACCGATGGGCCGATCAGGATGATCAGCAACGGCGGCACGGTCAGCATCATTGTGGCAAGGGTCATCTTAGTGGGCAAGGTATTTGCCTTTTCTTCGGCACGCATCACGCGTTTATCCCGCATTTCGGCAGAAAAGACACGCAAGGCATCTGCAATTGATGTACCAAAACTGGCCGATTGCACCAACACTGTCACGAACGAGGCCACATCGGTCACACCGGCGCGATCTGACATGTCCTTGAGAACGCTAATCTTGTCTTTGCCGGCTTTCATTTCGTGGGCCACGATTTCGAATTCATCGGCAAGGGCAGGGAAACTGGCGCGCAATTCACCGGCCACACGATTGATCGATTGGTCCAAAGATTGACCCGCTTCTACACAGACCAGCATCATATCCAACGCATCGGGAAAGCCGTTGGTGATCTCTTCCTTGCGGGTGTCTACGCGGCGGGTGATCCAATATTTTGGCGCCATATATCCAACAGCCCCTGGGATCAGGGTCATCATGATCAGGTTTTGCGTGGTGGGATCTGCCGTCGCACTTTTGAAAATCGCATAGGCCGCGCCAAAAGCGAGAAAGCCCAAGCCCAACGCAAATTGGAAAAAGTGGAACGTCCGCACAGCGCCTTTGCTGCGATAGCCCGCCTGCACCAGCTTGAGCTTCATCGCGGAATATTCTTCTTCGTCTTGCGGCTCCAAAAACTCGGCGTACTTCTTGAGCTTTTCAGACTTGTCCTGATGGCGCAGGGTCTGTTGTGCGTCACCGGCTTTCGCCGCCGTTGCATTGGACGCCTTGAGCTTTTGCAAAGGGTCTGCTTCGCGTTTGAGCAACACAGGCAAAGCGATCAGGATCAGGAAGGCCCCCAACACACCGGCGATGATCAGCGGACCCAATGGCCCCAATTCGCCGGTGGCCATGGCTACGATATTGTTCAGAATCTCTTGCATCGAAGCTGTTCCTTACACTTTGATATTCACGAGCGCGCGCATCACGATGATGTTCACGATCAAAAAGGCTGCCACAACAAGACAGGCGGGGATAAAGGCCGAGGTTTCTTGTACCTCGTCATAGTAGTTTGGCTGGATGACGTTGATCATGATCAACGCGCCCAAGGGAAAGACAGACAAGAACATGCCAGACCATTTCGCCTCGGCGGTGATGGCCTTGACGCGGCGGAAGAGTTTGAACCGGGCGCGGATAACGCCAGCCAAACCGGCCAGAATTTCGGCCAGGTTACCACCAGAGGTCTGCTGAATAGTCACAGCCACCGCCAAAAAGCGCATATCCTGGTTGTTCAGGCGTTCCGCCATATGCTTGAGGGCCTCGCCCACGTCACGACCATAAGCGGCCTCGTCAGCAATCACGCCCATTTCAGTGCCCAACGGATCAGGAACCTCTTTGGAGACGATGTTAATGGCCGATGAAAACGGGTGACCCACGCGCAAACTCCGCACCATAAGCTCAACTGCATCTGGCAGTTGCTCTTCGATCATGGACATCCGCGTTTTGGCTTTCTTGTTGACCCAAAAGAACACGCCGCCGACGCCCATAGCAATGGCCAGCACGATGCGTACGGGCGTGCTCGCCGCCGTGCCAACACTAAGGCCGACAAAGGCCACAACGCTGAGACCGGCCATGATCATCATCAGTTGCGATGGCGTAAAGGCAATCGCCGCAAGCTGGGCCTTTTTGGCCAAGATGGAATAGAGCGGCACCTGACGCGAGTTCATGTGCTGACTCATTTCTTTGCGCAGCTTTTCCAGAACTTCTTCGCGTCCCGTGCCCTTTTCGAGCATTTCGAGGCGTCGGTTTACACGGCTGTTGAGGCTGATGGATTTACCAAATGCCACCAGATAGATGCCTTCGACCAGCACCAAAACAGCAACAAAGATCAAGCCATAGACAATGAGGGCGGGATCAAAAGACATCTGGGGTTACTCCGCAGCGATAGGTTCATAGATGGATGCGGGCAAGTCATAGCCCCACATTTTAAAGCGTTCTGCATAGTGGCTGCGCACGCCAGTGGCCGTGAAATGGCCGATAATTTTGTTTTCCGGTGTCAAACCAACACGCTGATACCGAAAGATCTCCTGCATCGAGATCACGTCGCCTTCCATACCGGTAATCTCGGTAATGGAGGTCATGCGGCGCGAGCCATCTTGCAAACGGCTGGCCTGTACGATCAGATTAACCGCAGAAGAAATTTGCGAGCGCACGGCTTTGATCGGCATTTCGATCCCTGCCATAGCGATCATGTTCTCCAGACGCGACACACCATCACGCGCACTGTTGGCGTGAATTGTGGTCATAGATCCGTCGTGGCCTGTGTTCATGGCCTGCAACATGTCGATCACTTCTTCACCACGGGTTTCCCCAACGATGATCCGGTCAGGTCGCATCCGTAGGGCGTTTTTCAAACAATCGCGCTGGGTCACAGCCCCGCGTCCTTCGACGTTAGGCGGGCGGCTTTCCATCCGGCCCACGTGGGTCTGTTGCAGCTGAAGTTCCGCTGTATCCTCAATCGTCAGGATGCGTTCGGCGTCATCAATGAAGGATGACAGCGCGTTCAGCGTTGTGGTTTTACCAGAGCCTGTACCGCCGGACACAATAACGTTCAGCCGGGTCGACACAGCAGCCTGCAAATAGGCAGCCATTTCTTCGGTAAAGGCGCCAAACTGAACAAGATCATTGATCGCCAGTTTGTCCTTTTTAAACTTACGAATAGAGACCAGCGAACCATCCACAGCCACTGGCGGTACCATGGCGTTAAAACGCGATCCGTCCTGTAAACGGGCATCCACATAAGGGTTGCTTTCGTCCACGCGGCGGCCGACCGCCGATACAATTTTGTCGATGATACGCAGCAAATGGCGCTCATCTTTGAAGGTGATGTTGCTCAGTTCCAACTTGCCTGAACGTTCGATGAAGATCTGTTGCGGGCCGTTGACCAGAATATCGTTCACAGTGTCATCCCGCAAAAGCGGCTCAAGCGGGCCAAGACCGGTAACCTCGTCAAAAAGTTCTTGATTGAGGATCGCGCGATCCTCGCGGTTCAGCGCGATGCCAAGTTCCTCGAGGCTTTCGTTAGAAATCGCGATGATTTCCTGCCGCAGGTCCTTTTCATTGGCGTTTTCCAAAGCGGACAGGTTCAAGTTGTCCAGCAACTCGCGGTGCAATTGCAGCTTAATCTCGCCCAGACGATCTTTGCGCTTTTTCTCTTTGTCAGCGCTGCCCACTTCGGCTGCCGTTTTGTTCGGCATCGATTTCATCAGGCTTTTGGGGGCCTCGGCAGGTGCCGCAGCGGGGGCGGTTTCCTGTGGTTTGGGGCTGGGTTTCTTGGCCGCATTTGCAGCGACTGCTTTGTCTGCAGCCCCCTGAGCACCATCAGTTTTTTTATAGCGTGAAAACATCGAAAATCTGTCCTGACTTACTTGCCTGCGGCCGCAGCATCGACGTTCAAGTCATGCAGCGATTGCGCCAATTTGTGGATTTCTTTGCGCAAAGGGTTCTTTGCAGCCGACACTTGCAACGGTTGACCATGGTCAGACCCTTGTGTGACGGGTTTGCCCCCATCGGGCATCATCACTTCGATGGAGATATCCAGGCTTTCTGCCATGCGTTTTACACGGGACTTGCCCTGTAAATCGGTGAATTTCGGCGATCTGTTCATCACATACCGTAACTTTTGGATGGGCAGATCTTCGGATTTCAGGCCTTTGATCACGCGTAAGGCGTTTTGGGCCGATCTCATGTCCATTTCGATCATTGCAAAATAGATGTCACTGGCGCTGAGGACCGTTTCGGTCCAGCTGACAAATGTACTGGGCATGTCCACGATCACATAATCAAAGCTTTCGCGGGCAAAATCGAGAATTTTCTGGATGTCCTCTGGGCCCACAAGATCCAGTGGCAGCAATTCAGACGGGGCCGTGAAGACGTGCAATTTGTCTTCAAACGCCTGAAGCGCCTGATGAAATACTTCGACATCTGCCGATTCAGTATCCGTCAGCAGTTCAAAAATCGTATCCCTGCGCTGGAGATCCAAAAACGTCGACGCCGAGCCAAACTGCAGATCCAGATCGATCAAACAGACCTTGGGCGGCTCTTCTTTCTTTTTAGCGATTGTCGCCAATTCCCATGCAAGATTGGTGGCAAAAGTCGTAGCCCCTGCGCCGCCGGCAAAACCGTGAACCGCAAAAATCGAGCCGTTTTTGGCCGCACCTTTGTGCGTCGGGGCCGCTTGCGCGGGTTCGGGGACCAGTTCCGGGGCAGGGGCTGCGCGCATGCGTTCAATCGCTGCGTTCAGCTCGCCCTCGGGCAATGGGTAGGGGATAAAATCATCAGCGCCCAAGCGTAGCAACTGGTGCAGGGCAATTGGGCTGACTTCTTCTGCGATCAGGACAACTTTGATGCCTTTTTCTTTGGCCTTCGAGATAATTTCGCCAACCAATGTCAGATCATTTTCATCGTGATCGTCAACAGCGAGGGCCACAAATTCCAGGGAGTCTGCGTCGAGCTGGTCCAAAAAGGCATAGGCATCTTGAAAGCCCAGGTCACCCCAAGCCTCGCCAAGGGCGGCCTCCATATCCTCGATCAAAAGATCAAAGTTTTGAACATCCCGACTGATCGTACATGCGCTTAGGGGCGCGGGTTCGGGTTGTAAAGCTGCACTACTCATTGCCTGTATCCTCTTTCGAGGGCCAGTATGCGTTATGCAGGTTTCAAAAGGCTTTAATTCAGAATCGCCCCCCAAAACCTGTGCTGCATCCTATTGATAGACGCACCAATCGCTTGGCCCTGTGGGGGAGATTTGACAGTTAAGTTGGGCAAGAATGGGGCCAAAAGACTGCGATTGTGCGGTTTCTGGCAAAGGTTTCGTCGAAACGTGGTTACTGTCCCGTTGAGAATTCCGCGCCGTCGACTTCGGATGTCTGGGACGGTGCACGGGCACTTTCCACATATTCGCGGAACACGACCTCGGCATATTTGCCGTTCATTACTGTTGGATGGCTACCCACAAATCCCGAAACCTCGGTCACAGTGCGACGATTGCGACGCTCGCGACCCTGACTGACGACCAATGGCTGCGTCTCACCATAAGAGACCAACGCCTCCAAACGGCTGCGGCTGATACCTTGGCTTGCCAAGTAAGCGACTACAGCTTGTGCCCGCGAGTGGCCCAACCTCTGGTTGTAACGGTTCGACCCTACCGCATCCGTGTGGCCGTACACACGAAAACGGATCTCAGGGAACTGGCGGATCCAGCTGGCTTGACGGCGCAACACGGTGCGGGCCGCTGCGTCTAACTGGGCGCTATTGAATGCAAATGTGACACTGGTTTGAACTTCGCTGGCAAACCGCCCCGACAGATCCGACACATAGCCCCGTTCGCCCGATTGGTAGAGCATGTTGTTCATGGTCGAATTGCCAAATGTACCACCATCAACCAAACCGCCCGCTTCCACGTTCCAAGCCGCACGGCCCGGGTTTTGCGGCGATGTGCATGCAGCCAGCGCCAAAAGGGCTGTGCTTGCGATTGCAAAGGTTTTAAAGTGGCTGCGCATCTGTTCTTACTCCATCACGTAGCCATAAGACCCGCTGAAGTCTTGCTTGGCAACCTCTGCGGCGGCACCTTTCTTGGGTGCACCTGTGACGCGACCGTTCAGGAAGAGGTCCCGTTCGGTTGGCAAAGTGACCCGATCTGTTGGCAGGGCCAATGCCTCGCCACGCACAGGGGTCACAAGATGTGGTGTGATGATGATCACCAATTCAGATTGCGAACGGGCGTATTCTGCACTGCGGAACAAGGCACCCAGCACTGGAATGTCGCCCAGCCATGGCACTTGCCCGTTAAGATCGCTGAAATCGTCCTGCAACAGGCCGGCAATTGCAAAGCTTTCGCCATCGCGCATCTCAACCGTGGTCGATGTCTCGCGGCGCGAAAACGCATTCACGGTCAAAGCGCCGTTGGTAAAGCTGTTGGTCGGGTCAATTGCGCTGACAGCGGCGTCGAGTGTCAGGTTGATCACATCGCCGTCGATCACGCGGGGGGTAAAGTTCAACTCGATCCCAAAGGGTTTGAATTCAACTGTAATGGCGCCGTCTTCTTGGCTGACAGGCACAGGATATTCACCACCAGCCAAAAATTTGGCTTCTTGGCCCGAAAGAGCCGTCAAATTTGGTTCAGCCAGCGTGCGAACGACGCCTTTGCTTTCCAGCGCCTCAAGCAGCCATGAAACTTGTAAGCCGCCAAGGTTAAATCCAAAGACAGCGGCACCATTGTTAGAGTTTGCACCGGGGATCGAGCCACCAAGGCTGCCGGCAACGGCGCCTGCAGTGTTTAAGGTGTTACTCCCGGATGCGACGCCCAAGTCACCGCTGAGGATATTGCCTGAAACGCCTAAGGAGGACGACAGCGATTTGCTAACGCTGCGCTGCATCTCGGCGAAGCGTACTTTCAACATAACTTGCTGTGTGCCGCCGACGCTCATCAGGTTCGAAACCCGGTCCGGGGCATATCTGTTGGCCAGATCCAATGCGCGGTCGAGTTTTGAGATGCTAGAGACTGTACCGGACATGACGATACCGTCATTGGCCGTGCGCACTTCGATCCGTTCGCCTGGAAGGATCTGACGCAAACGTTCTTTGAATTCGGCGATGTCAGGTGAGACATGTACTTCGACATTGGTAATCAAGCGGCCATCAGCGCCAAGCAACGTCAATGTGGTACGCCCGGGTGCCTTACCCAGTACGTAAATCGTGCGATCCGAGAGGGTCGAGATGTCAGCGATCCCGGGATTGGCGATGCTCAGCTCCGCAAAGGGGCTATCGCTTTCGACAACAACGGCGCGGTTCATGGGAACCTGCAACGCACGCGATGTGGCACCCTTCATCACACGCAGCGTTTCCGCAGACAGCGGTTGCGGCGCCAGAGTGGATATGCCGACCATGCAACCCATTAGGGCTGCCGAAATTAAAGTTCTATAATTCATGTGATCTGCCTCCGACCACGAGCTCGATTTAAAGGGGCATTTTTGCCCTCATTTTGGTGCACCCTGCGTCAATTTCATTTTTTTTGCAAGAATCAATGTGTTGCAAGTCTGTATTTATGTGGTTTGTGGGCCACAGGGTTCAGATGGTTGCGTCCGTTCGACACAAAAACGCCGCCCTCACTACTGTGGGGCGGCGTGTTTTTTGTGCTTAGCCGTTGGTGCAGGGGATTGGAATTTCGACCACTTCTGCGCCGCGTCGGGTTTTGATGGAACATGTGCGTTCTTCCTCAACCTCGACGATCTCTTCTTCTTTGACCACGATGCCAAGCAAGCTGTTTTGATCTACCTCAATGGCTTCCGCGACGGTTTCATCGCCGGACCCCACGAGGGAGAGGGATAGTTGCCCAGTCGATTGAGCCTGCGCCAAGGACGCCACTTGTTGTGGGTTTACCTCAACGGTGACCGTGCGGGCAATGACCGCATCACTTAAATCCGTGTTGGCGGATTGGTCGATGGCGATCAGTTTTACGTTGGCTTCAATTAATTTGGTAAATTGCTGGTTGCTGTTGTTGGTTGTGCCAGACCAATAGATGTCGACGGTGTCCCCGGGCCGCAGGAAGCCTGATACACCGCTAGAGACATCGGTGCTGATGGCAAAAGCGCGCATCCCGCGGGACAACCGGCTGGTGATCCCAGCGTCTTGACCGGGGTCTGTCACTTTAACGGCGATCACGGCCTCATCTTTTTCCATGGTGCGAAGGGCTGCACGCAGACGATTGCCACCTTCAGGGAACAGCGCTTCTTCGGTCAGGAACGCGCCCTCTGGGATCGCGTCCTCTGGCCAGCGGACTTTGCGCACCATTTCTTGGGTCAGTTGCGTACCATAAACCACTTGTTCGTTCACCACGAACACTTCAACCAATGGCACCATGCTGGCGCGTGCTGCACGCTCGCGCTCTAGCTCGGCTTGGTTGGCGCTCAGGAAACCCTGAGCCATGTAAACTGCAAATCCGGCCAAAGCGAGGCCAGCTATCAAGACAAGTCCAAATACAAGACGCATTGTCTATCCTTTCTAAATCAGTCCACCCAACTGGACTGCCTTCGTTTATGCCAGTTTAATGTGGCAAAAGAATGAAGGGCCTTTGGCAAAGCAGGGGCAAAATGCTTTGCATTGTTCATAAAAAAATGCCGCTCGCCGAGATACGGCGAACGGCATTTTAGCAAATCGTCGCTTACGTATTAGTAAGTCGCAACAGTCTGTGTGGACAGGTTGGACGAGATTTTTGTGCTCAGGGCAGTTGTGGATTTACCAACGGATGCCAGAACAGCAACACCGAGACCAACGATAGCGGCTGTCAGAACAACCCAGTCTACAGTTACGGCGCCATCTTCGTCACGACGGAAGTTTTTGATCATGCTCAACATTTGAATATCTTTCTTAAGTCAGGGAAGCGATTAGTAAGTCGCAACAGTCTGTGTGGACAGGTTGGACGAGATTTTTGTGCTCAGGGCAGTTGTGGATTTACCAACGGATGCCAGAACAGCAACACCGAGACCAACGATAGCGGCTGTCAGAACAACCCAGTCTACAGTTACGGCGCCATCTTCGTCACGACGGAAGTTTTTTACAAAGTTTACCAGTTTCATTTTATGTCCCTCCAAAGGATCGTTTAACAGGTTAGTTCCTCGCCGGTTCTGGTCAGGCCGGCCTCTTGTTGGCCCGATCCCCGTCTTGGATGAGCATGTTTTGACCTTGGATTGGGGCAAGAGTTTGTCACCAATCGTGCAATTTTGCAGAATAAGAAAAATTTTGGCATAAACGCGTAAGTTATTGAAAATAAACACTTTAAATGTGAATTTTCCGTTAAAAAAATGTGATAAGATGTGTCAAAGTGACAAATCTGCCAGATTTCGTGCCCCATTTGGGCCTTCAGACTGGATTTGAAACCACTTTTTTGCGATATCTTGCTCAACGACAAAAACAAAACTGCAGGCAGAGCATACCCGCATGAAGCGGAGCCTTACATATATCCCCTTTGCGCTGGGCCTCATTGCGGCTCTGTGCGCCCCGATGGCTGTGGCAGAGGCGCCCAAGCCATTTCCCGACTTTACCTTTAAACGGGTCAAGCCGCCCTCAAAGCTGTCCAAAAATAAGATAACTGTTCAGGTCGCACCGCAAGTCGTGCCCGTGGTAAAGCCCGCCCCGGATGCTGGGGCCCCCAAGAATAACGCGCCTGTTCTGGAATGGTTTTGGAATGATGTCTCGCCGGATATGTCGCACTCTCGCCCCGGCCGTCTGCGCGAGGCCGTGTTGAGTTTGCAAAACGGTCAGATGGCGGCGCCGCGTTTGCAGGGCCTTCAAGGCATTGCTGCAAATCACGGGATCGACATACTTATTGCGACCATCGGCAAAAATATCTCGCCTGCGATGGTTTTGGCTGTGATCAGTGTTGAATCTGGTGGCCGCGCAGATGCGGTCAGTTCTGCGGGGGCTCAGGGTTTGATGCAATTGATGCCCGCCACGGCCGAGCGATTTGGCGTCACAGACCCGTTAGACCCAAAGGACAACATCAAAGGTGGGGTGGCCTATCTTGATTGGTTGATGACCAAGTTTGACGGGGATCCGATCCTTGCGCTTGCAGGGTATAATGCGGGCGAGAATGCCGTGATCAAAAATGCTGGCGTGCCCAATTACGCGGAAACCCGTGGCTATGTGCCCAAAGTTCTGGCTGCATGGACCGTGGCCCGTGGCCTGTGCGTCACGCCGCCTGAGCTGGCCACAGATGGCTGCGTGTTTGCTGTAAAAGGAACCAAGTGACGTGAGCACTGACAAAACCCCTTTGGTTCTAGACGTGGATGGCACGTTTCTTAAGACCGACATGCTGTTTGAATGCTTTTGGGCGGGCTTGGGCAAAGACCCCCTTGGTGTGATCAAGACATCTATCCGCCATTTCCGCGAACCCGCCGTCCTAAAAGCCAAGCTGGCTGAGATCGCGACAGTCAACACTGGTCTGATGCCTGTCGTGCCCGAGGTAAAGGCCAAAGCAGAGGCCGCCATGGCCGAAGGACGCGAAGTGATCCTTGCCTCGGCTTCTGATCAGTCGCAGGTCAAACAACTGGCCGCTGATCACGGGTTTAGCGAAACTGTGTTTGCCTCAGATGGCCAGACCAACCTTAAAGGTAAAGCCAAAGCCGCAGCATTGGTCGAGGCCTATGGCGCAAGTGGTTTTGACTACGCAGGCAATGAACCCACGGATATGCCCATCTGGAACGAGGCCCGCGCTGCCATTGTCGTGGGCGATGCTGCATCCGCCAAAACACTGACAACTGCCGGTAAACCGGTCGAAGAGATTGAACAGGACTGGACCCCGCGCGCCCTGATCAAGGCACTGCGCCCCCACCAATACGTCAAGAACGTCCTGCTGTTCCTGCCAGCCCTCGCCGCCCATGCCTTTGATCTGGGCACTTTGGCTTTGGTGCTGTTGGGGATTGCTGCTTTTTCTATGGCAGCCAGTTCGATCTACATCATCAACGATCTGTTGGACCTAGAGGCAGACCGGCTGCACCCCAAAAAATGTCGCCGCCCCTTTGCAGCGGGTACAGTGCCGATCCGAATAGGAATGATCACTTATGCCGTGCTGACCGTGGTATCACTGTCGATTGCCGCCAGTCTGGGACCTGCGTTTCTGGGTGTCATCCTTGTCTATATAGTACTGTCGCTGGCCTATTCGTTGAAACTCAAACGCATGCGTTGGGTTGATATCGCCGTTTTGGCCACACTCTATACCCTGCGCGTGGTGGCTGGGGCCGCAGCCAGTGGTGTGGATGCCTCGGTTTTCATGCTGATCTTTATCTTTCCCGTCTTTATTGCGTTGGGCTGCGTCAAGCGCATGACAGAGCTGGCGCTGGCCACAACAGATGACAGGTTGCCGGGCCGGGGCTATGGCCGTCCCGACATGGGTGACTTGTTGAATGTCGCAGGCTTGGGCACCGTTGGCGCCTTATTGATCTTCTTTATGTATAGCTTTTCCGAGCAAGCTGTGACGTTGTACCCAACGCGCTGGATCCTGTGGCTGGCCCTGGTCCCACTGGCCGCCTGGCTGCTGCGTATGGTCCGCTTGGGCTATCAAGGCAAACAAGACTACGACCCTATCGTCTTTGCCATGCGAGACAAAAAGGGGCTGGGCCTGATCATGATCACCCTTGGTTTGATGTTCTACGCCGCAGGGCTTTATGCCCAGTGGTTCGGGTAGATCACTGCAACGGTCCGCTTTTTGTTTGCGTTTTGGTCTAGCGTCAAAGCTGCGCCGCCCAATAATGGGCGATGTCTTTTTCAAATGACTGGCGATAATAAGTCATTTACGTCTCCAGTCTCATCATAGTTTTCTTATATGGGCTGCACTTGACTTGATGGATGAAGCCGCATTTCCGTCGCTGCATATGGGAACGCTTTTGTCCGATTGCGAAATCTATCCGCTTCGGGCGAGCATGAATTCAACCAACATCCCACGATTGTCTGAATTTCAAATGACTTACATCACCTTGGATAACATCGCGGATGCACCTGCGATGCTTGACCTTATTGCAAGGTCGCGCGGGAGCGCTGACGATCAGTGTGTTTTAAACACTCAACTTCTTGAACAGTGGCTCTGGGATCGATTTGATGATCCGCATGATGTAGCGCCAAAAGAACGGGGTGTAGAGGACGTTCGTCTTCTTTTTCACACCCTTCAGCAGGCTGGTTGCGATCTCGTCGGGGCTGGCCACAAGGAACATGCCCTCCAACCCCCATGTCATGGACGTATCCACAAAACCCGGCTTCACTGTCATCACATGGCCGCCTGATCGGTTCAGACGGTTACGTAGGCCAGACAGGTAGGTGTGAAAGCCCGCCTTGGCGGCGCCATAGACATAATTTCCAATCCGTCCGCGATCCCCCGCAACTGAACCTACGCCAATCACAGTGCCGCAATCGCGATCCTCCATCATCGGCGCAAGGGCTTGCAGGAAGGTGGCAGGTCCAGTGAAACTGTCTTGGATCACCCCATCGATCATCGAAGGGTCTGCATCAATGTCGGCTTGTTCAGGCATCGAGCCCACGAAAACTGCTGCGTTTAGGGCACCGTCTTGATCCGCCATCACGTCCAAAATCGCTTGGAACGTCTCTGGTTTGCGCGCGTCAAAAGCCATGGCTTTGGCCACAGGCGCGCCGCGCAGGGTACAATCGCTGGCCGTTGCCTGTAAATCATTCATATCTCGGCCCGCCAGAATGACGCCTTCGCCACGCTCCGACAGTTGTCGCGCAAAGGCCCGTGCCATCGACGAGGTTGCGCCCAAAATCACCCAAGTGCTGTTCATGTCTCTGCCCTCAATTCCAAACGCCGCGTCATATCTGTTTCCAGTGACCGTGCAGGATCGGCCTTTGCTGCCTCACGCTGCCATTTCTTTAGATCCGGATACATGGCTTTGACCCGCTTGGCCGAACACAGCGCGTCCTTGGCCAGATAGATCTTGCCACCTGCGTTTTCTGTCATTTCTTCCAGTCGCGCGATCAACAATCCGGCTTGGGCGCGATTGGGGAAATCCACGGCCAAGGTGTAGCCTTCCATCGGGAAGGACATGTAGCCTGCGGATCCAGCCCCCATGCGTTTCAGAACCGCCAAAGGTGAGGCAAGGCCAGAGCTGGCGATCACTTCTAACATCTCGCGCAGGGCAGGGGCCTGTTCAATGGGCACCACACATTGGAACTGGTGAAAACCGCGTTTGCCGTAAAGTTTGTTCCAGTCGTGGATCTTGTCCAACGGAAAGAAGAAATCCTGGATCGGTTTGACGGAGGTGCGCCCCATGGCGGGGACCCGTTTGAAATAGGCGTTGTTAAAGGCCTTTACGATGGGTTTGCTCAGGGCAAAATGAGGGGCATTAAATGGAACAGATTTCGATTTGTTCGGGCGTGGCACCAGACCGGCGCCTGTTTCGCCTTCTTCCAAGATGCCACGGCCCAGTTTGTCGCCCTTGGCTGTGGCATCAATCCACCCCACTGTATAAGTGGCGGTCGAGGCGTCCAAATGCGCCAGAAAATCGTCCCAGCCGTCCATGCGTTGTTCGGTGACCATCATCACATCGCCCTTGCAGGGGATCAGTTTCAGTTTGGCCGATTGGATCGCACCAGTTTGGCCCAAGCCGGCAACTGTGGCTTTGAACAGGCCGCTGCCTGCTTTGACAACTTTGGTCTGACCGTCTTGGATCAGCGTTATCTCGGTTACATGCTGGCCAAAACTGCCCAGCCCGTGATGGTTTTTGCCGTGCACATCATTGGCGATGCAACCACCAACCGTGGCAAAGCCCGTGCCGGGCATCACTGCGGGCAACCAGCCGCGCGGGGCAAATACATCGGCGATACGGCCCACAGCGCAGCCTGCTTCGACATGCAAAATTCCGGTGACCTCGTCAAAGCTGAGGAAACGATCAAGGCGGGTGGCATCAATCATCTTGCCACCTGCGTTCAAACAGGCATCGCCGTAGCTGCGACGATTGCCGACCACGGGCCCTTGGGCCGCCACCGATGCCAAATGCGCCGCCCGTTCGGGACGCGCAATATCACTTTCAGAGGTTAGGGCGCGACCCCAACCCGTTACGTCTTCAGTTTTCCAGCGCATATTCAGCCTTTTTCGATCTGGTTTCGGCAACGGGAAAGACCAACAGGCCCAATCCGATTGCGAACCAAAGAGTTGTCACACGAATAATAAGTGTTGCAGGGACAGAGGTTTCCAAAGGCACCCCTTGCAGCCCTAAAAGTGCCACCATTGCAGCCTCGGCCCCGCCAACGCCGCCCGGCGCACCTGTCAGGCCGCCTGCCAATGTTGAGAAGGTAAAGATAGCGGCAGCTGTCCAAAATCCGATATCGGCCCCCATCCAAACCAACAGCAAATGGAACGCATAGCCTTCTGCAATCCAGCCAATAAAGCCCAGCACGAACGCAAGGGACATCACCGTGGGGTTGGAAAAGGCCTGTAGTGATTTTGCGGCTTTGCGGATCCGCGCCATGAGGCGGGGCAACCAGCCGGTCATTTTGTAGGCGCGGGTGGTCATGCCCGCCAAAAGACTGGGCCGCGTGACCACAAATGCAGCCATCAGCGACAGGATCGCTACGGGAACAGCACCTGCAATGCCAGCAGTGGACAGCGAGATAGACACGCCCAAGATCACAGCCATTGCCGCCAGATCCGAGGCACGATCAACCAAAACCAAGGGGGCAGTGCGTTCAAAGCTCCACCCGGTTTCGCGTCGCAGCCAGCGCATGCGCACCAGCTCCCCGACCCGACCCGGCGTGACCGACATCGCAAAGCCACCGATGAAATGTCGTTGGTTCTGCCAATACTGCGTCGGCAGGCCCAATCGTGTGGCAAACACATGCCAGCGCATGCCACGAAAGCCATAGTTGACCAGTGACAACACCAACAACAGGCCAACTTGCCCCATACTGAGTTTCATCAATTGTTCTTTGGTCTCGTCCCAGCCTGTGCTTGCCGCAAGGCCGATCAACCCGCCCAACATCATCACAAAGAGACCAAGCAGGATCAGAACATCGCGCGTGCGCGTGTTTTTGACCGGTGCTTTGGTCGCATGTGTTTGGGGCATATCTATATGGCTCAGTGTCATTGAGGGCTGGCTAGCAACAAAATAGGGCAAGATTATGAAAGTGTCCTCATTTGAGAAACAATTTCTACAAGCCTGTCGAAGTGCGGCTTTAGGCCTTGGGTAAATGATAGGTCAGGGCCCGAGATATAAACATTTGCAACAGGTCGTGACTCGGATCTTGCAATGGGTCGAGCAGGATGGCCCGCCCCCCATCATAGGAAAACTCCGTCGGGAATTGCGCCTGAAATTCCGTAATAAGCGGTGTCTGGCAATGGGTATAAATCGCATAGCCACCGGTTTTAGGCTGTCCCAGCCGAATTGTGGTGCCGGATTTCGGTTTGTGCGTCAGATAGGCGGGTGTGCCCCATTTGACGGTTTCTTGAACCGTGCCGATGCGCGCGTCAACTGCGGCCACGTCAAAAATCATGCAGCGCAGATCGAGTAATGCCGCGCGGATATCAGCAGGGAACGCGTCATAAATCCGGGCAATATCCGCAGGTAAGGCAGGGCTCATGTGGAAAATGCGGCGGCCCAAGCGGGGTGTTTGCGCCGCTCTGCGTTCACAAATGGGCACAGCGGCACAATTTTCACGCCCTCGGCCAGTGCGTCCATCACCATTGCTTTGGCCAAGGCAGCGCCCGCGCCCATGCCTCGCAACCCGTCGCTGACGTCGGTGTGATCTGCGATGATCAAAGTGTCAGATGCGATAGAATATGTCAGTTCACCCGATCCATTGGGATGGCTGAGGACGTATCGGCCCTTGGGGCCGTCGACCTCGCGGGTGATGCTGAAGTCAGACAATTTTGGCCAAGGTCGCTGCGCGCAATTCGTCTTCGGTCACGCCATCTGCGGTCTCAACAATGCTGAGGCCACCTTCGACCACATCCAAAACGCCCAGATTGGTGATGATCCGGTCTACAACGCCTTTGCCGGTGAGGGGCAGGGTGCATTCGGTCAAAACCTTGCTGTCACCATGTTTGTTGGTGTGATCCATAACCACAACCACGCGGCCAACGCCTGCGACCAGATCCATTGCACCGCCCATGCCTTTGACCAGCTTGCCGGGGATCATCCAGTTCGCCAGATCGCCGTTTTCAGCCACTTCCATTGCACCAAGGATGGCCATGGCAATCTTGCCGCCACGGATCATGCCAAAGCTCTGCGCGCTGTCAAAATAGGCTGTTTGCGGCAGTTCAGTGATGGTTTGCTTGCCCGCATTGATCAGGTCGGCATCCTCGGTTCCCTCGATCGGGAATGGCCCCATGCCTAACATGCCATTCTCGGACTGCAGGGTCACTTCTACGCCTTCGGGGATATAGTTCGACACAAGGGTAGGAATGCCGATGCCGAGGTTCACATACCATCCATCTTGCAGCTCTTGCGCGGCACGTGCGGCCATTTGATTGCGGTCCCAAGCCATGTGTTCATCCCTTTGTCACAATTTGCACCCGCAGCATATGAGCAAAGCCCGGCAAGGAAAAGGGGGGATGGTCTAAACAAACTCAATCGATGCGGCCAAGGCGGCCAGGGAAAGGTCTGTTGCATCGTACAGGATCAATTCCTCGCCTTTGTCAAAGAGGAGTTTGAATTTCTGGCTGCTTTGATTGGCTTGGCCAAAGGTTTGGACAACGTCCAAGGCGCTGAGTTGACCGGTCCACAAATCCGTATCCAGCAAAATTGTGTCCATTTCAGCGTCAAAATCGCGGATCCTGTCGCGTCCATCGCCAGTGCCGAACAAAAAGCTGTCTCGACCGATGCCGCCCCATAGGCTGTCCTGACCAGCCCCGCCTTTCAAAAGATCTGCGCCCGAATTTCCATAAAGCAGGTCATTGCCCTTGCCGCCGCGCAAATCGTCACCACCTTGTTGGCCATAAAGCCTGTCGTTGCCATTGCCCCCATGCAGCATGTCGCGACCTTTGCCACCGCGCATCACATCAAAGCCACGTCCGCCTTCGAGCCAGTCGTTGCCCGCGGCACCGTCCAACTCGTCGGCCCCGTTACGGCCTCTGATCTGGTCGGACCAACGGCTGCCTTGAATGGCGTCGCTTTGCCCAGACCCTGTGTGATCCAAAACTTCCGCGCTGTATTCAAGGGCCGCCAAATAGCCCGCCACAAAAGTCGTATCTGCCATGCCTTGCTGGACTGTGAATTCCGTAGAGGGCACAAAAACCTGAAAGCCGTTGAAGCTTTCGTTGACGGGGCTTTGGTAATAATTGGGCCAAACGTCGTCATACATAATCGTGTGATAGTCGCCCCAACCGTAATCGTTGATGTTGTAATCGCCATAAAGCGTGATGCCGGGAGGCGCCTCGCGACCCAAGGCCTCGACCTCGCCATGCAGGATCTTTTCGGGGCTGCGCACATCGTCAAGGCCGGTCAGAAACACCATATTTTGCGGGTTCGCCCCCAGAAGATATTGCAGATCGGCCTCTAGAATGGCCTGATATTTCTCGTCACCGGTCAAGTAATGCAAACGGGCAAAGATATCGGAGCTGTAGTTGGCCTGTTGGGCCGTTGCCCCCCATCCATAACCTGCATAAGGATCGATGGTGTAGCCAAAGCCGCTGTCGCGTCCGGCAAATTCCAGAAAATCGCCACGTTCTTTGAGCGCGTTGAATGTGCGCGCGGCAATGCCTGCATCGGTTTTGGCCGGGTCCATCGATGCGTAGACAAAAGAGGCTTCGAACTGCCATTCGCGGTAGTCGATCCCATCGCGTTCGACGCGGTAGGTTGAGGTCTGTTTATAAAGGTCGTGATAGGCTTGATCGCCCGTGGCGCGATAAAGCTCGACCGCTGCTAAATTGCGGGCCGTGGCGGCAAAGAAATCTGTATCGATATCGCTGGGCACATTGTCCTCAGCCCAAGCCATGGCATCGATGGCACTATCCAACCACACTTGCGCCTGATCTGCGTCGTAGTTTTTCAAAGTATGGGCCAGCTTGGACGCGGCAGCGGCGTATTCCCAAGACGACCACGCGCCGGGTGCATAGGCATAGAGGTTCACAGGATCGTGCCATGACGCAAAACCAAAGCTGAAATACTCGCCAGCCTCGACGCCTCCGCGAATACCACCCTCGTCGGTTTGCATGCGGCGAAAGATGTCCAAGCCCCAGATCGCTTCGTCCAGCAGGTCAGGGATGCCGTTGCCGGTTTCAGGAATGCTGCCGTCCGCCACATCTGCGAAATCTGGCTGCATCTCAACCAGTTCGATGAGTTTGCGCGCGGCCTCCATATGTTGGGTGCGTCTGTCGATGTCGCCTGCGTCATGCCAGCCGCCCCAACCTTCCTCGATCACGGCGCCAGTGGTATTGTTGACCAACAGTTCAAATTGATCCGGCAGGCTTTGATCATAGGCTTCATTAGTGTCCATGATGGCCACGGTCGTCTCCAGCACCGTGATGTTCCCATCTTCAGGATGCAGCGCGCGCTCACGGGTCCAATCGGTGTATTTTGCCTCCAATTCGATACCGGATCGTTGGTGATAGAACCCCGACAACGAGGTTTGAAACACTTCGGCCCATGTGTCATCGCTGATCTCAAAACTTTCCGATCGACCAACCCCGTCGACACGAATGTGAAAATCGCCTTCCTGATCAAAATCAGAAAAATCCATTTGCCACACATCGGTGAGGGAAAAGTTTCGCTGGAAATCAGTAGGCGTCTCATAGGCTTGGGCCAATTCGGTTTGGCCACTAAACGCCACCAGCCCTGTGGAGTCATCGATGATCTCAAAGTCCAAAGGCCCACCATAATCCTGCCAAACCCAATCGCCGCCGTATTCTTGGCTGAGATCCACTTCCCACCCGTTCCAACTGCTCAGGAAGGCTACTTTGCTCACGGCATCTGGATCATAGCCCAGTAGATTGACGTGGATCGCCTCGGAGACCACATCGTCAGGCTCGTAGTTGGCATCCAGCGCCTCAAACACAGGATCATCAAAGCTGATCTTTAGATTGTCGCCTTCGGCCATAGGGGCCTCAAGCTGGATAAAAACGTGCTGATAGGTCTTAAATGCAAAGCCGTACTCGGCCACATGAGCGCTGTCGGCGATATTGGCTTTGCGCGACAGGGTGCTGATCTGAGCCGCCTGACCGTTGATCTGAACCGACCATTTGGCAAGATCATCCACGATCGCCTCGCGGGTTCCATCGTCATAAATCGTCAGACCAAACAGCGGCTCAAGCGGTGAGGCCTCATAGACATCCATCGGAGTAAAAGTATCGCCGCCACGCCCCACCCGGCCAATGACCTGACCATCCACGTAGGCAAAGCGGCTGGCCTCATCCAGATCGAACCCTTCGGGCACCGTGAATTGCGTTGCCTTATCAACAACATTGCCCAGCTCGAACCGAATTTGAATAATGTCATCTGCAACAAACGAGACGGCGTAAGATGTGTTTTCCATTGGAGCGTCCTTCCAGCGTGTTTTCCAGTCTATGGGTTGGAAACGGTCCGTTTGGGTCAAAGGCCGGGGTCGTTCACTGCGGTTTTGCGCAGCTTATTGCCATTGCAGAAATGTACAAAAGCAAAAAGGCGCCCAAAAAAGACGCCTTCTTACGGAATTTCGAAAATGGGCCGGTTTACGCCGCGCGGGTAGTCCGCTGTTCGATGCGTTTTTCGTGCTCGCCTTGGATGATGCGGTGCACATAGATGCCGGGCAAATGGATGCTGTCTGGGTCAAGGCTGCCGGTTTCAACGATCTCTTCAACCTCTACCACGCAGGTTTTGCCGCACATAGCCGCAGGAGGATTGAAATTGCGGGCCGTTTTGCGGAACACCAGATTGCCTGTGGCGTCTGCTTTCCAGGCTTTCACGATGGACAGATCCGCAAACATGCCGCCCTCCATGATATACGTCTCTGGCGCGCCATCAGGACCCGTTGGGAAATCTTTGTGCTCTTTTCCCTCTGCGATCACTGTGCCAACGCCGGTCTTGGTATAAAAGCCCGGAATGCCGCAGCCACCGGCGCGCATACGTTCTGCCAAAGTGCCTTGGGGGTTAAATTCAAGCTCAAGCTCGCCTGACAGATACTGCCGCATAAATTCAGCGTTTTCGCCCACATAAGAGCTGATCATCTTTTTGACTTGCTTGGTTTGCAGCAGGATACCGATCCCGAAATCGTCAACCCCGGCATTGTTAGAGGCGAAGGTCAGGTCTTTGGTGCCAGCGTCTTTGATAGCGTCCAGCAGTAGCTCGGGGATCCCGCAGAGGCCAAAACCACCCGCCGCGATGAACATGCCGTCATGCAACAATCCGTCCAGAGCGTCCGCCGCGTTTGCATAGATCTTTTTCATTGCCCGAACTCCCTAAGCATTTGCGCTATCTTTGTGCCGCCCAGTGAAAGGGGTGTCAAATAGTTTGCCGCGCTGCGGCGTCTATTCAACCACGTCCCCGTCATCCTTTGGTGCTGCCTTTTTGGCCTCAGGTTTCTTGGCGGTGGCCTTCTTGGCAGGTGCTTTTTTCTTTGCCGCAGGTTTTTTCTTGGCGGCGGCTTTGCGTTTCTTGGGCGCCTTGGCAGCAATCAATTCCAGCGCCATTTCTTGGGTTACATCATCCGGCTCGGTGCCCTTGGGGATGGTCGCATTGACCTTTTCCCATTTGATGTAGGGCCCGTATTTGCCATCCATGATGTTGATCGGACCGCCATCGGGGTGATCATCCAAGGCGCGCAGGGTTTTTGCCGGTGCACCGCGCCCGCCGCGACTGGCGACTTTTTCGGCCAGCAATTGCACGGCACGGTTCATACCGACAGTGAAAACCTCATCGAGGCTTTCGAGATTGGCATTGGTTCCGCCACGGTCCGATGTGCTTTCGGCGTGTTTGATGTAGGGGCCATAGCGCCCGATATTTGACCAGACCATCACGCCATCTTCGGGGTGAGGACCGATTTGGCGGGGCAGAGAAAGCAATTTGAGCGCCGTTTCCAATTCCACATCCGCAGGTGGCCATTCTTTAGGGATGGACTGGCGTGGCGGTTTTTTGTTTTCCTCAGTCACCTCGCCGCGCTGGGCATAGGGACCAAAGCGACCTTTGAACACATAGATATTGTCACCAGCGTCTTGGCCCAGCAACTTGCCCTCTGGCGGGATGCCGCCTGTATCCTCTTGGCCGGGGGGGCCAAAGGCGCGGGTGTAGCGACATTCTGGATAGTTCGAACAGCCAATGAACGCACCACCCGAACGCGCTGTGCGCATGCTAAGCCGTCCGGCACCGCAATTTGGACAAAGGCGCGGGTCCGTGCCTTCGGCATTGGGTGGGAACAAATGGGGTTCTAGCACCTCGTTAATCTTGTCCAGCACTTCGGTGATCCGCAGATCTGCAGTTTCGGCAATCGCCGCCGAGAAATCGCGCCAGAAGCGATCCAGCACGTCTTTGTATTCCCGCTCACCGGCACTGACATCATCCAGCTGGCTTTCCAGATCTGCGGTAAAATCATAGCCCACGTATCGGCGGAAATAATTGCTGAGGAAGGCAATGACCAAACGGCCCTTGTCCTCGGGATAGAGGCGGTTCTTTTCTTTGCGTACGTAGTCGCGATCCTGAATGGTTGTCACGATACTGGCATAGGTGGATGGACGCCCGATGCCCAGTTCTTCCATCCGTTTAACCAAAGTAGCTTCGGTGTAGCGGGGCGGCGGCTGGGTAAAATGCTGCTCTGGTGTCACAGATTTCTTGTTGATTGCTTCGCCTTCGCTGAGCTGAGGCAAACGCTTGTCATCATCATCCACCACTGCATCATCGCGGCCTTCTTCATAGACCTTGAGGAACCCGTCAAAGAGCATGACCTGCCCCGTGGCCCGCAATTCAACTTGGCCATCTGCACTAGCAATATCCGCTGTAGTCCGTTCCATCCGAGCCGCCGCCATTTGACTGGCGATGGTCCGTTTATAGATCAGGTCATAAAGCTTGCGCTGATCCGCATCCACAATCTTGGCGGCGGCTGTGTCTTTGTCCAATTCGGTCGGACGGATACATTCGTGTGCCTCTTGGGCGTTTTTAGCCTTGTTTTTGTACATGCGCGGGCTGTCAGGGACATATTCACCGCCATATTTCGACTTGATCGCATCGCGGGCTGCGTGCACGGCCTCGGGGGCCATATCAATCCCGTCGGTCCGCATATAGGTGATCAGACCTGCTTCATACAAACGCTGGGCAAGGCTCATGGTCTGACGTGCGCCCATGCCGAACTTGCGGCTGGCTTCTTGCTGTAAAGTGGACGTCATAAACGGTGCGGACGGGTTGCGGTTGGCCGGTTTGGCCTCAACGGATTTCACCGTCACATCGCGTGAATTGATCGCTTGGACCGCTAGTTCAGCGGCCGTCTCATTACCGATGTCAAACTTGTCCAGCTTTTTGCCGCCCAAGACGGTCAGACGCGCTTCGAATTCCTGTCCCCGCGGGGAGGCGAGCATGGTTTTCACACTCCAGTATTCTTGCGCGTTGAAAACCTCGATCTCCATCTCGCGTTCAACGATCAGACGCAGACAAACGGATTGGACGCGCCCCGCGGAACGCGAGCCGGGCAGCTTGCGCCACAACACTGGCGACAGCTTGAACCCCACCAAATAATCCAACGCGCGACGGGCCAAATAGGCCTCGACCAGTTCCATATCCACTTGTCGCGGATTTTTCATAGCCTCGGTCACGGCCGTTTTCGTGATTGCGTTGAACACCACGCGGCTGACGGGGGTGTCTTTCTTAATGGCTTTGCGTTTTGTCAGCGCCTCTTGCAAGTGCCACGAGATCGCTTCGCCTTCGCGATCAGGGTCAGTTGCGAGGATCAGTTCGGGGTCGTCTTTCAACGCATCTGTGATCGCTTTGACGTGTTTTTTGCTGTCTGACGCGATCTCCCACAGCATCTCAAAGTCGTTTTCCGTGTCGACCGAGCCGTCTTTCGGAGGCAAGTCGCGAACATGGCCATAAGAGGCTAGTACGGTGTAATCATTGCCTAAATATTTGTTGATGGTCTTGGCTTTGGCCGGGGATTCAACAACAACAACTGGCATATCAATCTTTCGAGTCAGTGGGCATGATTTGTCGCGTTAGATGTGGGTGTGTGGCAAGGTTTGTCAATCCATCCGTGTGACAGTAGCGATTGAAGCATATCAATTTGGGGGGATTTCTTGCCGTGTTTAAACCATTTCTGGCACAAATTTAGACGAAGCGTTGCTCCTAAGAGGCGCGCGAGACCAACCCGCCGGGATGGCGCAGGATTTTGCCATCAAGTTCAAGATCAACAAGGGCAGGGCCGGTTGCCTGCGCGCCCAACCCCATGTCGCGTACAAGTTGATCTTCAGGCACGGGCGTTGGACCAAGCCGATCCAGCAATTGCTTGTGCAGGTGGACCGTTTCCTGAAAACCACGCGGCGCGGTCAGGGGCAGATCCGGCTGTTGGTGGTTTGCAACCACGGTTTGGCCTTCGGGCAGGGCTTCCAACACGTCGGCTGCATTGCGCACCAAAGTAGCGCCATCGCGCAATAACATGTTGCATCCAGCGGCGCGCGCATCAAAGGGGTGGCCTGGCACGGCCATAACGTCACGGCCCTGATCCAAAGCGTTGCGGGCTGTGATCAAACTGCCAGATTTTGCGGCGGCCTCCACCACAATTGTCGCTATGGAAAGACCCGAGACGATTTTGTTGCGCCGTGGAAACAATCGGGCCGTCGGCGTCATGCCCATGGGCTGATCTGACAAAAGCACGCCGGTCTTGGCGATGTCTTCGGCAAGGCCAGCGTTTTCGGCTGGATAAATCTTGTCCACGCCGCCCGCGAGAACGGCAATTGTGCCAGTCTCCAATGCGGCCACATGGGCTGCGGCATCAATGCCTCGGGCCAATCCGCTGACCACGCCGTAACCCTCGGCGCCCAATTCGCGGGCCAAGGATTTGGCCATCCGCCCGCCCAAGGAAGATGCATTGCGCGCGCCGACCAAACTAATCAGTTCCCGTTGCAGCAGCGTCAAGTCGCCAATCGCCCACAGCAGCGGGGGCGCATCATCTAGGTTCGACAAATAAGCGGGGTAGTTTTTATCCCCCCTGCACAGAAGTTGCGCGCCTGCCATTTTAGCAGCCTGCATTTCAGCGCGTACGACGCCCTCGGGGCAGGTTTTGTACCCTGTAACCCCTGCAGCAGCGGCAACTTCCGGCAGAGCTTTCAGCGCTGCCTGTGCAGTGCCATGCTCGCCCAAGACGCGGTAAAACGTACTGACGCCAACACGGCGGGATCGCAAAAGACGGAGCCACGCAACACGATCGTCTTCCGTGGTGGGTGGGAGTGGGGGGTGAGTGGAAGAGGGTAATTCTTCGGTCATCCGTGGCTCCGCCTGTTTGCAGACTCAGAATTATGCCAAGCTAGTTAACGTGGGGTAAATAAAACCAGCAAAAAGCAATTTACATTAGACCTATGGTCAAAATTTCTGCTTTTTCCCTGTTGGCCCCTGTTCTAAGTCGCAGATCCGCCAATTGTCAGGCCGCCAATTTGCAGGGTCGGTTGACCCACGCCCACAGGCACCCATTGGCCAGCCTTGCCACAATTGCCTATGCCGGGATCCAGAGCCATGTCATTGCCAATCGCTTGCACGTGTTTCATTGCAGTGGCCCCATCGCCGATCAGCGTGGCCCCTTTGACAGGCGCGCCGATTTTGCCGTTTTTCACTTTGTAGGCCTCGGTGCAGCTGAACACGAATTTACCGTTGGTAATATCTACTTGGCCGCCACCAAACCCCACGGCGTAAATCCCGTCCTTCAGATCCGCGACGATGCTGGCAGGATCGGCATCCCCATTCAGCATATAGGTGTTCGTCATGCGCGGCATCGGAATATGCGCATAGCTTTGACGCCGTCCGTTGCCTGTAGGCGCCACGCCCATCAAGCGGGCGTTTTGGCGATCTTGCATGTAGCCGACCAAAACACCGTCTTCGATCAGGGTATTTTTGCCCGAAACAGTGCCCTCGTCGTCCACGGATATCGATCCGCGTCGATCTGGTATCGTGCCATCATCCAAAACCGTGACGCCTTTGGCCGCCACTTGCTGGCCCATGAGCCCTGCAAATGCGGATGTGCCTTTGCGGTTGAAATCGCCTTCCAATCCGTGCCCCACGGCCTCATGTAGCAAAATCCCGGGCCACCCCGCGCCAAGGACCACATCCATCACGCCTGCGGGCGCGTCTTCTGCATCCAAATTGACCAAGGCGATGCGCAGTGCCTCGCGGGCCGCAGCCTGCCAATGGGCTGGATCGATCAACCCGATCAACGACGCGCGGCCACCGCCACCGGATCCACCGCTTTCACGGCGCCCGTTTTCTTCTACAATAACCGAGACGTTCAATCGCGACATGGGGCGGATATCCGTGGTCAATTGACCCTCGGGGCGCAAAATCCAAACCTCTTGTAACGAGGCCGCCAAAGTAGCGGATACTTGCACAACTCGCTTGTCCAAACCGCGGGTAAACGCATCAATTTCCTTAAGCACATCTATCTTGGCCGGAAATGTCGCTGCCTCGAGAGGATCATCGTCCGAATACAGCTTTTGATTGGTGCCTACAGGCGCATCGGCCAAGGTGCCGCCACCGTCACCCACCGCCAAGCGTGCTGTTTCAACAGCGCGTTTGATCGCATGCTCCGAGATCTCTGTTGAATGGGCATAGCCTGCAACTTCGCCGCGCACGGCGCGCAAACCGAACCCTTCGGAGGCATCATAGCTTGCGGTTTTTACGCGGCCATCGTCAAAGGATAGGACCTCGGATCTGGCGCGTTCCAAAAACAACTCCCCATCGTCGGCTCCAGCGACCGCTTGGCGCAAGAGGCTCAGTGCAGCGTCCTGATCTAATTGAGTTTCGAACGGCTGAAAGCGAGTTTGTGCCATGCGGTTATCCTTTTCTCCATATTTAATGGACTATCCAGTCTATGAGCGGCTGTTTGCCGCAAGGCGCTGGGTTGAGATACTGTGCAGGATATGGTTTGTGCATCGTTGAATACAATGGGATTCCTTTCGCCGGGGGTCCAAAGTGTCGAGGCTGCGCAATCAGCCGCCACAAAACGGGAAACGAAAATGCGAATTTCTTCTATTTTTACGGGCCTAATGGGTCTGGTTGCTGCAACATCAGTCTCGGCGCAAGAGGCGCTTGAGGGTTTGGAAACAGTCGGTAAGCCTGTTCCGGGCGGCCTTGGGTTCCAACCCGCTGCAACTGAAATTGCACGCAATGTGTTTTGGCTGGATGGCTTTTTGCTGGTGATCATCACTGCAATTTCGCTGTTTGTGACAGCGCTGTTGGCTTATGTGGTCGTCCGGTTTAACCGCAAATCCAATCCAGAGGCCGCGACATTCACCCACAATTCGCCGCTGGAAGTGGCCTGGACAGTGATTCCGATCTTTATTTTGGTTGTGATCGGGTCGTTCTCACTACCTGTTTTGTTCCACCAGCAAGAAATTCCCGAAGCTGACGTGAATATCAAGGTCACAGGATACCAATGGTTCTGGGGCTACGAATATACCGATCACGAGTTTGCCTTTGACAGCTATTTGCTGCCACGCGAAGAACTGGCGGATTATGGCTACAGCGACGACGAATATTTGCTGGCAACGGACACAGCGGTTGTTGTGCCAGTTGGTAAAACCGTTGTTATGACGGTAACCGGCGGCGACGTGATCCATTCTTGGACGATACCAGCCTTTGGTGTGAAACAAGACGCCGTTCCGGGTCGTCTGGCCCAGCTTTGGTTTAATGCCGAAAAAGAAGGCGTTTATTTCGGCCAGTGTTCCGAGTTGTGCGGCAAAGACCACGCCTACATGCCGATCACCGTGAAAGTGGTCAGTGAAGAGGCCTACCAGCAGTGGCTGGACGGCGCGATTGAAGAATTCGCCGGCACGCCACGCAGCTACACAGTCGCATCCAACTAATCCAAGGACGTCAGGGGCAACCCTGTCCGCTTTAGGGAGACCGAGCACATGGCAGACGTAGGCTACACCCCCCAAGCCCAATCCGGCGAAGGCAGCTTTGGCGACTATTTCGCCTTGCTCAAGCCGCGCGTGATGTCTTTGGTCGTGTTCACAGCGCTTGTCGGTTTGGTTGTGGCTCCAGTGCCCGTGCACCCATTCATTGGGTTCTGTGCCATTTTGTTCATTGCTATTGGCGCAGGTGCATCCGGGGCGCTGAACATGTGGTGGGATGCGGACATCGACCAAATTATGAAACGTACTGCCAAACGCCCGATCCCTGCGGGTAAGGTTATGCCGAATGAAGCTTTGGCGCTGGGCATGGCCCTTTCCGGGTTCTCGGTTGTATTATTGTTCTTGGCAACGAATGCGCTGGCTGCGTTTTTGCTGGCCTTCACGATCTTCTTTTACGCCGTCGTCTATTCGATGTGGCTCAAACGCTCGACCCCGCAAAATATCGTCATCGGTGGGGCTGCTGGCGCCTTCCCGCCAATGATCGGTTGGGCCGTGGCCACTGGCGGTGTCTCGATTGAATCGATCCTGATGTTTGGCCTTATCTTCATGTGGACGCCGCCGCATTTCTGGGCCTTGGCCCTGTTTATGAAGTCTGACTATTCGGACGCAAAAGTGCCTATGTTGACTGTGACCCATGGCCGTAAATCCACACGGGTGCATGTCTTGGTCTACACATTGGTGCTGGTGCCTGTCGCTGTTGGTTTGGCGTTCACGTCTATCGGCGGCCCACTCTATCTGGCGGTGGCTGTAGTCATGAACGCTTGGTTCCTGAAAGGCGCCTTTGACATCTGGCGTCGTGATGAAACAGCGGCAGAGGCCGACAACTACAAGGTTGAGAAATCAGTCTTCAAAGTTTCGCTGCTATACCTTTTTGTCCATTTCGGTGCACTGCTGTTTGAGGCCTTGCTGGCCCCATTGGGATGGGGAGGCTGGGCATGACCACGTTCCGCCAAGATCATGAACTGCATGATCGCCGCTCTGGCCGTAACTGGGGGCTCTTTTTGGTGCTCGCGGGGCTGGTGGCAATCGTCTTTGGCCTGACATATGTGAAAATCACTACTGGCAATCCAATGGAAGCGTTCGATCACTCGGTACGCCCCGCGCTTATTCAACAGGAGGCGCAGTAATGGCGATTGACGGCAAAGCCAAAACCGCAGGCCAATTGGTAGGCGTCGTGGTGCTGATGGGCGGCTTGGCTTGGGCATCGGTCCCGTTTTATGATTGGTTTTGCCGCGTGACTGGCTTTGGTGGCGTGACCAATGTTGCGGAATCTGCCAGTGACACAATCCTCGACCAGGAAATTACAGTGCGCTTTGATGCGTCCAAAGACAAAGACATGCCGTGGACGTTCAAGCCTGTCGTGCGCGAGATGAAAATTCGCATCGGCGAAACAGGTCTTGCGTTCTATGAGGCGCATAATCCGACGGACCGGCCTGTCGCCGGATCCGCCAGCTACAACGTAACCCCCTATCAGGCCGGAGCGTTCTTTAGCAAAATCCAGTGTTTTTGCTTTGAAGAACAACTGCTGCAACCGGGTGAGACCGTGCAGATGCCGGTGACGTTCTATGTGGACCCTGAAATCGTGGACGATCGTGAGGGCAAATATATCCACACGATCACATTGGGATACACGTTCTACGAAATTGATTTGCCAGAAGACGCGCAAGCGGCTTTGGTACCCGAGACACCAACTGATACTTCGCTTAACTAAAAGACCCCAAGGAGGCCCAACATGGCCCACGAAAAGAACCACGATTATCACATTCTAACGCCGTCGCTTTGGCCGCTGATTGCCTCTGTTTCTGCGTTTGTCATGCTTTTGGGCGCCGTGTTCTGGATGCACGGCTCGGGTCCTTGGTTGGGCTTGATGGGTTTTGCTGGCGTACTTTACACCATGTACGGCTGGTGGGCCGAAGTCGTTGCCGAAAGCCAGGTTGGTGATCACACCCCGGTTGTCAGCATCGGCCTGCGCTACGGCTTTATCATGTTCATCATGTCCGAAGTCATGTTCTTTGCGGCATGGTTCTGGAGCTTTTTCAAACACGCGATGTACCCGATGGGGCCTCAATCGCCCGCAATCGATGGGGTTTGGCCGCCGGTTGGTATTGAAACATTTGATCCATGGCATCTGCCGCTGATCAACACGTTGATTTTGCTGTGCTCCGGCATGGCCGCCACTTGGGCACACCACGCTTTGGTTCATGAAAACAACCGTGAAGACATGAAGTGGGGTCTGATCATCGCCGTTGCTTTAGGCGCTGTCTTCACTGTGTTTCAGATTTACGAATATGGCCACGCGGCGTTTGGTTTTGCTGGCAACATCTACGGCGCGAACTTCTTTATGGCCACGGGCTTCCACGGATTCCACGTTTTGATCGGGACGATCTTTTTGCTGGTTTGCCTTTTCCGCCTGCAACGCGGCCACTTTACCCAAGAAAAGCACATCGGGTTTGAAGCTGCTGCATGGTACTGGCACTTTGTGGATGTGGTCTGGCTGTTCCTATTCTTTGCCGTCTATATCTGGGGTGGCTAAGGCCAGCTAGGTCCGCACGGACCAACTGACCACAACACTGCATTTAGACGCGGGGCTGTCATGGCCTCGCGTTTTTCATCACCTGAGGCGAGCATGCGATCTTATCTCTTTCCGTTGGTATTAGGCCTATGCGGCGCGGGCATCCTGATCGCCTTAGGCGTTTGGCAATTACAACGCCTCGAGTGGAAAGAGGGCATCCTGGCCGAGATCGACAGCCGCATCAGCGCAGCACCTGTCCCGTTGCCAGCAGATCCCGATCCAGTGGCGGACAAATACCGACCGGTTCAAGTGGCGGGGCGCTACATAGACCAGCCGATCCATGTGTTGGGATCCACCAAAGCAGATGGTGCGGGCTACCGGGTGATCCAAGGGTTCGAGACGCAGGGCAGACGCATACTGGTCGATCGCGGTTTTATCCATCTGGACGACAAAGCGGCGGTCTTGCAGGGCGGTCCGTTAGAAATTACTGGCAATTTGCACTGGCCCGCGGAAACGGATGGTTACACGCCAGACCCTGATCTTGCCAAAAATATATGGTTTGCACGCGACGTGACCAAGATGGCCAAAGCCCTTGATACTGAGGAGACGCTGATTGTGGTGCGCATGACGTCGGACACAGACCCGCTTTTGACGCATATCCCGCTGACAGGCACAGGCATTCCGAACAATCACTTACAGTACGCAATCACGTGGTTTTTGCTCACTTTGGTGTGGTTGGGGATGACACTGTATATGATGTGGCGTATCAGGCGATCCAAAGCGATAGCAGCACGCTAAAAGATCAAGAAGGATCAAAATGCACTACGTATCGACACGCGGCACCGCCCCGCATCTGACGTTCGAAGAAGCTATGTTGACGGGGCTCGCCCGCGACGGTGGTCTTTATCTGCCCTCAGAGGTTCCAACACTGACACCTGCGACGATCAAAGCCATGGCGGGCAAGTCTTACGAGGAAATCGCATACACCGTGATGCGCCCTTATATTGGCGAGACATTTACCGACGCGCAGTTCATGGATTTGATCACGGCGGCCTACGCGGGATTTGGCCATGACGCCCGTGCGCCGTTGGTACAAATGGCGCCCAATCATTTCCTGCTGGAACTGTTCCATGGCCCCACTTTAGCGTTCAAAGATTTTGCGATGCAATTGATTGGGCAGATGTTCCAAGCCTCGCTCAGTCGGTCTGGTGAACGGGTGACGATCGTTGGTGCGACGTCAGGCGATACGGGTTCAGCTGCGATTGAGGCGTTTCGTGGGCTGGATGCCGTGGATGTGTTTATCCTTTATCCGCATGGCCGCGTATCCGAGGTTCAACGCCGTCAGATGACAACACCGACGGAATCCAACGTGCATGCAATTGCCGTTGATGGCGATTTTGATACCTGCCAGGCGGCTGTCAAAGACATGTTCAACGACTTTGAATTCCGGGATGCGGTTAAACTAGCAGGCGTGAATTCGATTAACTGGGGCCGTGTTCTGGCGCAGGTCGTTTATTACTTTAGCAGTGCGGTCAGCCTTGGCGCACCGGACCGGCCGGTCAGTTTTACTGTGCCTACAGGCAATTTTGGCGATATCTTTGCAGGCTTTATTGCCAAGAAGATGGGTCTGCCGATCGAAAAATTGGTGGTGGCCACGAACCAGAACGATATTCTTCACCGCGCGCTGGAAACCGGCGGGTATGTCACCCAAGGCGTGCAACCATCGATTAGCCCATCGATGGATATTCAGGTCAGTTCGAATTTTGAACGGGCTCTTTATTTTGCTTACGATTGTGATGGGGCCGCTGTGGCCCAGCAAATGGAGCAACTGAAATCTGAAGGCGGTTTCAAAATCTCGCAAGGTGCCTTGGAAGGCCTGCGCGCGGTCTACGCATCGGGGCGCGTGTCCGAGGCGCAAACCAGCGCAATGATCAGTCGGGCCTTTGGAGAGATGGGCGAATTGCTCTGTCCGCACTCGGCAATTGGGGTAGAAGTGGCGCAAGACCACCTTGGAACCACGCCAATGATCACCCTTGCCACTGCCCATCCGGCAAAATTCCCAGACGCCGTGACTGCAGCAAGTGGTGAACACCCCCCCCTGCCTGCACGAATGGACGACCTGTTTGACCGAGACGAGCGGGTAACCCGCGTGGCCAATGATCTAGCGGCCATTCAGAAAATTATCAAAGATGGAATATCTGCTTGAGCGTTCAATTACACACACTGTCCAACGGATTTCGCATCATCACCGAACGAATGGAGGGGCTGAAATCAGCCTCACTAGGGGTTTGGGTCATGGCCGGTGGTCGTCACGAGCGGCTTGAACAAAATGGGATCGCGCATTTTCTGGAACACATGGCATTCAAAGGCACTGCCACTCGCAGTGCGCTGCAAATTGCGGAGGCCATCGAGGATGTTGGTGGGTATTTGAACGCCTATACCAGTCGCGAGATGACAGCTTACTACGCACGGATTTTGCAAGAAGACGTGCCTTTGGCCTTAGATGTGATCAGCGACATCGTTCTTAACCCAATATTCGACCCGCGCGAAATAGAGATCGAGCGCGGCGTGATTTTGCAAGAAATCGGTCAAACCTTTGATACGCCTGATGACATCGTGTTTGATTGGCTTCAGGAAGTCGCCTACCCAGATCAGCCCTTGGGCCGTTCGATTTTAGGACCAAGCGAGCGGGTTAAATCGTTTTCCAAGGCAGATTTGTCGACCTTTGTTGGCGAACACTACGCGGCGTCACAGATGATCCTCGCGGCCGCAGGGGCTGTCGATCACGACGAATTGGTGAAAATGGCCGAAGCAAAGTTTGGCCATCTGCCTGCCAGTCCCAAAACCCCATTGCTACAGGCGAAATTTGGTGGTGGCGAGCACCGGACAAACAAACCCCTCGAGCAAGTGCATTTTGCCTTTGCACTGGAGGGGCCAAATTATTGCGATCCCGAGATTTACACGGCGCAGGTCTATGCCTCAATTATGGGTGGCGGAATGTCGTCGCGGTTGTTTCAAGAAATCCGGGAAAAACGCGGATTGTGCTACACGGTCTTTGCCCAAGCAGGTGCCTATGAAGACACTGGTTTGATTACGCTCTATGCGGGTACTGCGTCGGATCAGATCAAAGATTTGGCACAGATCAGCATGGATGAGCTGCGCCGCGCAGGCGATGATATCAGCGCAATAGAGATTGATCGCGCACGGGTTCAAATGAAAGCTGGTATGTTGATGGGCCTAGAAAGCCCATCGAACCGTGCCGAACGTTTGGCGCGGATGATTTCGATCTGGGGACGCGTGCCGGACTTGGATGAGGTGGTTGCAAAAATTGATGCGGTCACAGTGGCCGATGTGCGCGATTTCGCCGGAACCATAGCCCAAAACGCGTCTGCTGCTATGGCGCTTTATGGGCCAGTAGATGATGCACCGGAACTGTCCGATCTTAAGGCGAGACTGGCAGCCTAATGTTACGACCACGGCGCAAACTACGGATCGATACAGAACGATTGATCCTGCGCCCACCAGCACATGGTGACTTTCGGGCATGGGCACATTTGCGCCAGAAAAGTGCGGATTTTCTGACCCCGTGGGAGCCTACTTGGGCCTCAGATCACCTTACGCGCAAGGCCTTTACCAATCGGGTCTATTGGGCGCAGCGGTCGATCAATAACGGATCTGCGGTGCCGTTGTTTTTGTTCAGCGACCTTGGCGACACGTTGGTTGGTGCGATCACACTCGACAACATCCGGCGCGGGCCTGCACAGGCCGGCACTTTGGGCTATTGGGTCGGGGCACCTTATGCGCGGCAGGGCTATATGTCAGAGGCCATTCGCGCCATCGTGCATTACGGATTTGAACAGTTGGATTTGTCCCGGGTCGAGGCCGCTTGTTTGCCAGAAAACAAAGCCTCGCGTGGGGTTCTGGAACGCACTGGCTTTAAATACGAAGGCGTTGCGCAAAGTTATCTGCAAATTTCAGGGCGCTGGCGCAATCACGTTCTATATTCAAATTTGCGTACAGACCGGCGCGGCAAGACAACTGCGGGCCAATAGCACACCAAGGATTACCACAATGCTCAACCCAGTGACCAACGCCATTGAAGATCAATTGCGCGGCCTTCTGCCTGAGGCCTGTTTTCGTCCTTTGACTGCGGGTTATCTGGAAGAGCCGCGCGGTCGGTACAACAGCACCGAGGGGCTTTTGTTGGCCCCGGAAACAACGCAGCAGGTGTCTGATATTGTGGCGCTGGCCCACCGGGAATCCGTGCCAATCATCCCTTATGGGGGTGGTACGGGCTTGGTTGGTGGTCAAATAGCGCCCAGTGGCCCCAAGCCGATCATTCTGACGCTGGAACGTATGAATAGGATCCGCGCAGTCTATCCAACCGAGAACGTTATGATCGCCGAAGCAGGTGTAATTTTGGCGGACATCCAAGCCTGCGCAGACGAAAACGATCGATTGTTTGCCCTCTCGCTGGCCTCGGAAGGCTCGGCGCGGATTGGCGGCAATTTGGCGACGAATGCAGGTGGGGTGAACGTGCTGCGCTACGGCAACGCGCGCGAGCAATGTCTGGGGCTAGAGGTGGTGCTGCCCACTGGCGAAATTTGGAATGGCCTGTCGCGATTGCGCAAAGACAACACCGGATATGATCTGCGCAATTTGATGGTGGGGGCCGAAGGCAGCTTGGGGATTATCACGGCGGCCGCGTTGAAATTACATCCCAAACCAGTGGCCCAAGGGACGGCGTTTTTCACAATCAAAGATCCACAGGCGGCACTGGAGCTTTTGGCTTTGGCCAATGCCCAAATGGGCGGCGGTGTTTCGGCATTTGAGTTGGTGCACCGGCAAGGGCTACAGTTTTTGAGCGAAACACTCCCTGAAGTGCGCCAACCCTTTGAGCAGCAACCCGAATGGATGGTCTTGTTGGATGTGGGTCTGCCTCATGGGTTGGATCCGGCGACGGCCCTAGAGGCCCTTTTTGAAGCAGCGGTGGAAGCTGGACTGTCCGACGATGGCGTGATCGCTCAATCGCAACAACAGCGCGCAGATTTTTGGGCGTTGCGGGAAAACATTCCCGAGGCCAATCGGCGCATTGGATCGGTCTCGAGCCATGATATTTCCGTGCCGATCAGCAGGATCCCCGAATTTATCCAACGGGGCCATCAAAAACTTGCAGAAATTGGTTCGTTTCGGATCAATTGCTTTGGGCATGTGGGCGATGGCAATTTGCATTACAATGTCTTTCCACAGCCGGGTAAAACCCGCGCGGATCACGAGGACCAGCGCAGCCAGATCAAAACAGCAGTGCACGATCTGGTGCACGAGATGGAAGGTTCTGT
Organism: Algirhabdus cladophorae; assembly: GCF_044772865.1. Taxonomy (GTDB): domain Bacteria; phylum Pseudomonadota; class Alphaproteobacteria; order Rhodobacterales; family Rhodobacteraceae; genus Algirhabdus; species Algirhabdus cladophorae. The sequence continues at coordinate 2,728,046 of NZ_CP173029.1, read as the reverse complement.
CAGTGCTGAACATGGTATCGGCAGGCTCAAGGTCGACGATCTTGAGCGCTATAGCGACCCGACGAAACTGGCTATGCTCAAGACCATCAAAACGGCTCTTGATCCCAAAGGCATCATGAACCCCGGTGTTATTGTGCGTAGTCTCTAATGCCCGTCAAAGGCGCACAGGGAATGCACTTCAACACCCATTTGATCCAGCAGCTTGGCCCCCCCTAATTCGGGTAAATCGATGACAAAGCCACAGCCCACGATCTGCGCCCCTAGCTGTTCCAGCAATTTGATGCCAGCCTCGGCCGTGCCGCCTGTGGCCAGCAGATCGTCGATCACCAGCACCCGTTCGCCCGCTTCAATGGCGTCGTCATGCACCTCCATCGTGGCGGTGCCATATTCCAGCGTATAGTCCTGCGACAGGGTTTTACCAGGCAATTTGCCTGCCTTGCGGATAGGGACAAAGCCCACTGACAATTGATGTGCAATGGCCCCGCCAAGGATAAAGCCGCGTGCCTCAAGCCCGACCACCTTGTCGATTTCACGTCCGGCAAAGGCATGGATCAGTTGGTCAATTGCCATCCGAAATCCACGTGGATCGGCGAACAAAGTGGTGACATCGCGAAACATGATGCCCTCAATTGGAAAGTCGGGAATGGTGCGAATGTAGTCTTGAACCGTTTTCATATCTGATCCTATTTGCGTCCATAGTGGCGCTGAATGGCCATTAAATCCTGTGTACCCAAGGTGTTAAGGGCGTTGCTGTCCTCGGAGAAAATTGAGGTTTTGTCGTAGTAGGTATTGCGCAGATCGGTGATGAAACCCAAGGACTGCGTCAGTTCCTCAAGCATTATAGATCCAGCCCCCGCAAGCGTGACATCGCGTGAAAACACGATTGCGGACCGGGTAATGTTGCGGTTTTTGTTCCACCAGATCTGGACCCAAGCATGCTGAATTTGCACCCCGTCCAAGCCGTTGATTTGGGTGCCTTTCAAGCGGCTGTTGGCCGCGATATCCATCAAAAGCACACGAATATCGGCCCGCGATCCATTGGCCACGCGACGAAACCGTGGCCCGTTTGGCACCTTGTTCAATTCCAACAATGCGCTGTTCAAACCATCTTCGATACTGGCGCGCAACTCCGCAGGAAAAGCAGGATCGTTGCGATAAAGTGAGACGGTTAAATCTTGGGCTTTGCGGTCGGACCAGCGCACAAACGGCTTTTGGCAAGCCCCGCCCAACGGTGCTGCACAGGCCACCATCCGGTAGAAATCCTCATCCGCTAAACGGCCATTGGATTCGATGTATTCCTGGGCAATTACGGGCCCAAAGGCAGCAATGAATGCGATGCAAAGGGCCACAAAAAATCGCATTAGGCGCCCAACATACGCCCAGCAACTGCGTCCAACTTGGCAACCAATTGGGCATCGCGATTTTGCGGTTGGGTTAAAATGGCAAATTCCAGTGCGCGATCGCAACCATGTGGGCAGGGCGCGCGGTCGGATCCCAACAGGGCGGGCAGTTTTTTGACCATATCGCGGGCTTTGTCCGCATTACCCATCAAGGTGGCGATGATTTGTGTCACATCGACCTCGCCATGATCCGGGTGCCAACTGTCATAATCCGTGATCATAGCGACCGAGGCGTAGCATAACTCTGCTTCACGGGCCAATTTGGCCTCGGGCATATTGGTCATGCCGATCACATCACAGCCCCAGACCTCGCGGTACATTTTGCTTTCGGCAAGGGTGCTGAATTGCGGGCCTTCCATGGCCAGATAGGTGCCGCCCTGATGGACGGTAATCCCGCTGTCTTGTGCCGCTTCAAGACAGGCCGCACCAAGGCGCGGGCAGGTGGGGTGAGCCACGCTCACATGGGCCACACAACCCGTACCGAAGAAGGATTTGTCACGTGCAAAGGTACGATCAATGAACTGATCAACCACAACAAAATCCCCTGGTGCCATATCTTCGCGGAAGGAGCCGCAGGCAGACACGCTGATCACATCGGTCACACCAATGCGCTTGAGCGCATCGATATTTGCGCGGTAGGGCACTGTTGTTGGCGAATGGACATGGCCGCGCCCGTGGCGGGGCAGGAAGGCCATTTTGACGCCATCCAGCGTGCCGGTTAGAATGTCATCAGAGGGATCGCCCCAAGGGCTGGCCACTGATTGCCATGTGGCATCCTGAAGGCCTTCAATCTCATAAAGCCCCGATCCGCCGATGATCCCGATCATTGTGCCCATTTTTCAAACCCTTTGCGATGTGCTGCGTCCCATAGAAACCATGCCTGCCAAGTTGATAAAAGAGGGCAGGCGTTCACAAATAGAAAAAGCCGCCCCGGTTGGAGCGGCTTTTGCCCTACATCACGATGTCTTAACCTAGGTTTTCGATAACGAACGCATTGGGCAATACCGTGCGCAGGTCGTCGACAGACACCCCTTCAAACAGAACCGATCCACCTGATGCCCGTACCAGTGCGTCACCGCCTTGGTCTTCGATCGTGGCATTGCCGGTTTCCACCTCGCCCGAAAGGAAATCAACGCCAACCTCAAAGTCAGTGACAACGTCATCGCCGTAATTGAAGCCCAGGAAGATAAACGTATCAGCGCCGTTGTTACCGGTCAGGACATCATCGCCGCCACCGCCATTGATCTGGTCGTTGCCATTGCCGCCGCGTATTTGGTCTTTGCCGTTGCCGCCGCGCATATCGTCGTTGCCGCGTCCGCCATACATCCGGTCGTTGCCGCCGTTGCCGAACAGGGTGTCAGCGCCCTTGTCGCCATAAAGGCGGTCGTTGCCTTTCTCGCCCCAGATTTTGTCATTGCCGTCACCGCCATAGACAAAGTCCTTTTCGGCGCCCGCGGCGAACTTGTCATTGCCGCCTTCCAAATAAGCGATATCGCGTCCTGACAGATCAAGGGCGACGCCATCGTCAGAGACAGCATTCAGCGACAGCTCGTCTTTGGCATCCGAGCCATAGACAGTCCAGCCCATGGGCAGCAGCAGGTTTTCCAAAGCGGCATTATCCGTGCCAAAGAAGTCGGCCAAAAGGGCGGGTTCAAGTAGGGGATAGGGTAGATTCAGATCTATGGTCGCAACCAAATTGTTTTCCAAGACGATCGAAACGCCGTCGACTGTACCGTTGGACAAAAGACCGGTGTCCTGGGAATAAACGAAGTCGCTTGAATCACTCTGCAGCCCAATACCATTCCCAAACTCATCTTCGATGATGACGTTTGAGTTGGTTTGCAACAGAACTTGACCGTTAAATGCGGTGTCAAATCCTGCCAGTGCACTCGCTAAGCCGATACCTTCGAATAGAAAAATAGTTGGCATGATCAGTCCTCTCCTGATTTGTTAACAAAGTGTTAACAACCCAAGGGCACTGCGACAAACGATTTGAACTATTCGCCCGGTCTTTTGAGGCTAAACACCTCGCGTATGACGGAATAGTCACGATAGCCCAGTCGTGTCAGCGGGTTGAACTTCGTCACATCGAACATCCCGTCTACCAGACAATCATCACGCATGTGCACGCCAGTGACCTCACCGAAGACAGCGAAATTGCTTTCGCCTTCCAGTCTTATCATCTGTGTCACTTTGCATTCCAGACTTGCGGGTGCCGCCGCCACACGGGGGCAATTGATCGTGGTGCAATCTGCCTTTTCAAGTGATGCCAGCGTGAACTCGTCCTTGTCTTTGTCCCACGGTCCAGAGGTCGTGTTCATCGCATCGCGCATCGCATATTCCACGATATTGACGCAAAAGACGCCCGTGTCGCGGATGTTGGCCATGCTGTCTTTGGTATCACCGCGATCTTCCTTGGCGCTGGTCGAGGCGAACATGACCTGTGGTGGCACATAGGCCACGGCGTTAAAGAATGAATATGGGGCCAGATTGTCAGATCCATCTGCGCCACGCGTCGAAATCCAGCCGATTGGGCGGGGGGACACAATTGCGTTAAAGGGATTGTGGGGCAGGCCGTGGCCTTGGGAGGGTTGATAAAACATGTGTGGTCTTTCAAGGGGCTGTCGTGCTAGGCGACGGGTCGCAAGTTAAATAGGACGGCACGTGTACCAAGTCCATCAAGAAGGCAGTGAAGACCGTTGGGAGGTCGAAGCGCTCTATGACCTGTGCTTTGCACCGGGCCGAGAGGCGCTTTCGTCTTACCGCTTGCGCGATGATGCGGCCCCTATTGCCCAGTTATGCCTTGTTGCGCGTGATTCTGATGCAATTTTGGCTGGGGCCATTCGGTTTTGGCCGATTGCCGTAGGTGATCACAAGGCGCTGTTGCTTGGGCCGATTGCAGTCCACCCCACGCGCCAAGGCGAGGGGCTGGGGGGTATTTTAATCCGCGAAAGCCTTGGGGCGGCGCGCGCTTTGGGTTGGCAGCGCGTGGTGCTGGTCGGGGATGAGCCCTATTACGGCAAATTTGGGTTCGAGGTTCTTGAGGGGCTTGAAATGCCGCCGCCCACCAACCCGCAACGTGTCTTGGGATTGGCTTTGGTTCCGGACGCGTGGCGCGACGTGCGTGGCGTGGTGCGATCTGGCAGCGCTTGAATTTAGCGCAGCAAGTGCCAATGTTACTGGGTGGAGGGCCACGCTTTGACCACGAACCTAACCTCGATCAGTGACGCAGATCTTAACGCTGAATTGGTGCTATTGGGCGAAAAACATCGCAAGGCAGGGGGCCTTGGGATGCAGGTGCTTAACCTTGTTGGCGGGCAGGCCGAAAACCTGTTGGAACGTCTGCCTGATAGTGTAAAAGACCGTCTTGAGGAGGCGACGCTGATGGCCCTCAAACAGGCACTCAGTATCGCGCAAGCCTCACGCAAAAACCAAAAAGATCCAGCACCTTGGGTGAATACCTTAGCCGCAACGGCAATGGGCGCTGCTGGTGGATTGGGCGGCGCACCCACCGCTTTGGTAGAATTGCCAATCACAACAACGGTCCTGTTGCGTGCGATCCAAGGCGTGGCACAGCGCCACGGCTTTGATCCGCAAACGCCCGAGGTCCAAGCCGAATGTTTGAAAGTCTTTGCAAGCGGTGGGCCCCTGTCACAGGATGACGGCAGCGATACTGCCTTTTTGGCCGCGCGCATGACATTAACCGGGGGTTCAGTCCAAGCGGTTCTGACCAAGATCGCCCCGCGCTTGGCCACTGTCTTGGGTCAGAAACTAGGGGCGCAAGCCGTGCCAATTTTGGGGGCGGCCTCTGGGGCCGCGATCAATTATGCCTACACAAGTTACTATCAGGAAATGGCTGACATCCATTTTCGCCTGCTGATCTTGGCACAGAAAAGTGGCCGACCCGAGGCTGACATTCTGGCAGCCTTTGCCAAAACCCAGCAGCCCAAAAAGTAAAGACATTTGAAAACGTTAGGGCTTTCTGGGGCCTTCTATTTGGTCAAAAGATAGTCGGTAACAGCTTGCCGCACGGATTGATCCCCACGATCACGGGCCTGATCGATCACCGCTTTGACTTCGGATAGGTTGTGTTTGCGCAGCATGTGTTTCACCGGCCCGATAGACGACGGCCGCATCGACAAAACCCGCAATCCAATCGCCGCCAAACACAATGCATTCACGGGGCGACCTGCGTCCTCACCACAAAACGACAGAGATGTGTTGGAAGCCGCGCTGCGATCTACAATCCGCTCGAGGAATGTCAAAAACCCGCTGTCCAAAAAGTCATAACGTCTGCGGACCCGTTCATTTTCGCGGTCAGCAGCAAAGAAGAATTGCTTGAGGTCATTGCCGCCGATAGACAGAAATTGCACGTCGTCAAAAAACTGGTTTGGGGCAAAAGCCAAGGACGGCGTTTCCAACATTGCCCCGATCTCCAAGGTGCTGGGCAAAAGATGTCCCAGCTTTTCCTCGCCAGCCATGGCTTTGTCCATCTGCGCGCGGGCCGCTTGGTATTCCGAATAGGTCGCAACAAACGGGAACATGATCGACAAGGGGCCGCCATTGGCCGCGCGGATCAATGCCTGTAGCTGCATCCGCATGACACCGGGTTTGTCTAGGCCCACCCGGATCGCGCGCCAGCCCAAAGCAGGGTTCGGCTCGTCTTGGGGTTTCATGTAGGGCAGGACCTTGTCTGACCCGATATCAAGCGTTCGAAAGACCACGCGCTTGCCTTTTGCAGCGTCCAAAACCCGGCGGTACAGCGCCGCCAGTTCGGATCTGCGGGGGACAGAGTTGCGGATCAAAAACTGAAGTTCGGTGCGAAAAAGGCCAACGCCTTCGGCACCGGATCCCTCAAGAGACGGGAGATCGGCCATCAGACCTGCATTCATATCAAGGCGAATGACCGTACCACACATGGTCTCAGCCGGTTTTTCGCGGATACTGGCGTAGCGATCTTGGGCTTCGGCCATCATCGCGATTTTCTCACGGAAGGCGGCGGATACGCTGTCGTCGGGGCGCAGATGCACGATGCCCTGTTCCCCGTCGACCAAAATCGCATCACCATTGAGCGCCTCGGTAGTCACCCCTTTGGCCTGAATGACCAGTGGAATGGCAAGAGCGCGTGCGACGATGCCTGCATGGCTGCCAACGCTGCCATCTTCCAACACAATCGCACTCAGGCTGCGTCCATATTCCAACAACTCGCCGGGTCCAATGTTGCGGGCAATCAGAACCGGTTTTTCGGGCATTTCAGCGCCAGTGTCACGGCCTTGACCGGTCAAGATGCGCAGCAAGCGGTTCGAAAGGTCGTCTAGATCGTGCAACCGCTCGCGCAAATAAGCATCGGGCACTTGGCTAAGCCGGGCACGGGCCGCGGATTGTTCTTTTTCCACGGCAGCTTCGGCGGACAATCCGTTATCAATATCGGCCAACATACGCCGTTGCCAGCCTTTGGAGTTGGCAAACATTCGGTAGGCTTCCATAACCTGTCGTTGTTCTTTGTCACTGGTTTTGGCGCCATCCAGCATCTCATCAACAGAAATGCGCAGCGTATCAACGGCCTCGATCAGGCGCTGGCTTTCAACCTCGGGATCGTCGGCAATCGGGTTTGTCACCACCACGCGCGGCTCGTGTAAATAGACATTGCCCGATGCAGCGCCTTCTTGGCCCACGGTGCCACGGAACATCACAGGCTGTTGGTGGCGAGCAGACAGGGCCTGACCATCGCCCAAAAATGCGCCAAGTTCGGTCATTTCAGCCAAAACCATTGCCACGACTTCCAGCGCATAGACCTCGTCGGGGCTGTAGGCGCGAGCATCTTTGGATTGCACCACCAACACCCCGAGGCTTTCGCCAAGGCGTTGAATGGGCACGCCGAGAAAGCTGGAATAAATTTCCTCGCCGGTTTCAGGCATATACCGAAAACCCTTGGCCGATGGCGCATCGGGCGTGTTGATCACGCGGCCTTTGCGCGCCACAGCTCCGACCAAACCCTCGCCCAAGCGCATACGGGTTTCATGGACAGCCTCTGGTTTTAGCCCTTCCGTGGCGCACAGTTCCAAGGTTTCGGGATCGCGGAACAGATAGATCGAACACACTTCCGTGCCCATGGAATGGGCCGTCAAATGGGTGATCTTGTCCAGCCGTGCCTGACCTGCACTGTCTTCGGCCATGGCGTCGCGCAGACGACCCAATAACTTGCGGCTTTCAGACTCTTTGCGTTCGGGCATTCTGCCCCCCAAGGTAAAGCCCGACGGGTCAGGCAGCTTTCTCCAGTTCGAAAGCATCATGCAGGGCTTGGACAGCAAGTTCCATATATTTCCGGTCGATCAGCACAGAAATCTTGATCTCGGAGGTGGTGATCACTTTGATATTGATGCCTTCGCGTGAGAGGGCCTCAAACATCTTGGCAGCAACACCGGCATGGCTGCGCATTCCGATGCCCACCACGGAAATTTTGGCGGCGTTTTCATCAGCCACCAAATCATGGAAATTGATGTCGCCATTTGTCTTGGCCTGCTCCATGGCCGCCTCGGCACGGGCAACCTGATCGGTCGGGCACGAGAACGTCATATCGGTGCGTCCTTCTTCCGAGATGTTCTGCACGATCATGTCCACATTCACGCCAGCCTCGGACAATGGGCCAAAGATCGCGGCAGCAATACCGGGGCGATCGGCCACGCTGATCAAAGTCATTTTTGCCTCGTCGCGGCTGTAGGCCACACCGGATACTACGTTAGATTCCATGATTTCCTCCTCATCGCAGACCAGTGTGCCGGCCTCGTCGGATTGTTCTTCAAATGATGATAGCACACGCAGTTTGACTTTATAGCGCATGGCCAATTCGACCGAGCGTGTTTGCAAAACTTTTGCCCCAAGACTGGCCAACTCAAGCATTTCCTCAAACGCAATTTTGTCCAATTTGCGGGCTTTGTCGCTGATGCGTGGATCTGTGGTGTAGACCCCGTCCACATCTGTATAAATGTCGCAGCGTTCGGCCTCGAATGCGGCAGCAAAAGCCACTGCAGTGGTGTCAGATCCGCCGCGGCCAAGTGTTGTGATCCGACCCTCGGGGCTGACCCCTTGGAAGCCTGCCACAACCGCGACCCGGTCACCTGCGGCGAATTTTGCGCGAATGTTGTCCGCTGGAATAGCCTCGATACGGGCAGAGGCGTGGGCCGAAGTGGTTTGCACCGGTACTTGCCAGCCTTGCCAACTGCGCGCAGGCACTTCCATTTCTTGCAAGGTTAACGCCATCAAACCTGCTGTTACGTTTTCGCCGGAACTGACAACGGCGTCGTATTCGCGCGCATCATAGAGTGGTGAGGTCTCGTTGACCCAGCCCACCAATTCGTTCGTTTTGCCAGACATGGCCGAGACGATGACGATCACGTCATAGCCTTTCGCGACCTCGACGCCGACCTTTTTGGCAGCCCGTTTGATCCGGTCCAGCGTGGCCACAGACGTGCCACCAAATTTCATTACCAACGTGGGCATAGGGTCTTCCATCCAAGAAATCCCGCGCTTGTTAGGTCAGCGGGCCTCGAAGGGCAAGAGTGCGTAGCGCCAAAGCGCGCTCAAGCAGCGTTCAAACGGATGTTTTGCTGCATTAGATCCGGCAAAAACGGAAAATACTGGGCCATAGCGGCAATTTCTTCGGCGGTCAGCCGATCTTTCTCGACCAAAGCCTTGCTGTCGTTGCTGTCATGGACCGCGCGAATGTAGAACGGCCGCTTGGTGGCGATAGACCGCGATGGCCGCCGTTTTGGGATCATTTTGTGGCTGGTGTTGTAGGGGTTTTTCATCGTCCCTGCTGGCGCTGCCAGAATAAGGCCCTGATTGTTGAACGGGGCCAGTCGCGGTGCGATTTGCGGCGCGTCTTGGCCGATGATCAGGGACAGACCCCGGGCAAAAGACAAATAGACCGCTTCGTCATCGTCATAGAGTAACTTCAGCGCAGCCTCTGTTTCGATTTTGGCTGTAGCGACGAAATCCTTTGCCAATCCGTCGTCATCGTCCAGCGCCACTTGGGCCATGGGCTCTGTCGGATCATAATTGTCGTGGACAAATCGGCGCAAAAAACTGGGCGCATGGCCTGGCGCACGAAAAACAACGCTGGCGCGATCCTCCCCCAAGGTATCATGGCACAGTTCACGCAGTCTGGTTTGATACGGCTTGGGCATTTGCCGGGAAGAGAGCACCGCAAGGTGAAAATCGCGGTCTTCTTGCGTGGCCAAGCTGGCCAATGCAATCTTTTCGAACAAATCCAAACGACTGTCCAAGCGGCGGGGTTCAAACAGGATTTCCGGCGTCATTGTATCCGCTGTGCGCCAGCCTGATTTGCCGAAAAACGAAAACCGAGTTTGAATGACAACGTGAACCAATAGAGCCCCCTTAAAGTTATCGCAAAACCGTTAGAACGGCATCGGCGCCCCGTCATAGGCCTCGAAAACGCCCGTTGTTTCAAGGCTTAATGCAGCAAACCTTTCGATCAGCCCCGCGGCCGAGACCTCTGGCGTGATCGCGGCGTTCGCACCACCCATGTCTGTAATCACCCAGCCGGGATGGTAAATGCCAACAGCGATCCCTTTGGGGGCCAGATCAACGGCCAGATTGCGTCCAAGGTTTAATGCCGCAGATTTGCTGGCACGGTAGACATAACTGCTGCCATTGGCGCGCTCACTGGATCCCATTTGGCTGCTGATAATCGCAATTTTTGCGTTGGGCGCCAGTTTTGGCAAAAAGTGGTGCACGGTTTGGAACACGCCTGTGACATTGGTCGCAAAACTGTCGGCCCAAATGGCGTCGTCATAGGTTTCGCCAAGGCTCAGTGGGCGATCCAGAAACACCCCGGCATTGCAGACCAAAAGGTCCACAGGGGTCGTGATGGTCTGGGCCAACGCCCCAATTGCAGCACTGTCGGTCACATCAAGCGGATGCAACTGTGGCCCCCCGTTGCGGCTGGTGCCAATCACGTTGATACCGACGTTACGGTATTGCTGGGCAAGATTTGCGCCGATCCCACGGCTGGCCCCTGTAATCACAACTTGCATCAATTGACCTTTCGATTGGGAACAAAGGGTAGGGGGGCCACGGGAATGCCATCGTCGAGCAACTTCTTGGCCTCTTCCAGTTTGGCTTCTCCGTAGATTGCGGTTTTGTCGCTGTCGCCATCGTGGATCGCACGGGCCTCTTTTACAAAGTCTTGACCGACATATTCGGACGTGGATTCAACATGCTCCTTGAGCGCCTTCAAATCGGCCTCATTTGGCGAAGTGTCCAGATTTTGGGCGCGCTTGGGTGTGACAGAAGGGGCCATCAAAGCCTTGCTGATATCGGTGGAACCACAGGTCGCACAGCTCACGTGGCCTGCTTGAAACAGGGTTTCATAGGCCGCAGACGATTGGAACCAGCTTTCAAACTGGTGGTCATTTCCGCATTTTAACTTGTACTTTATCATCGAAAAAAGGCCCTAACGCAGTCACCGGACTGGGCCAAAGGCCAGCCAGTTTCAATTGCTTAGTATGTCAACAACTTAGGGTCAAACCTGCGGATAATCGCCCCCATTTCCGGATCACTTATCTTTTTAGCGGCCTTTTTCAATGAAAACCACTTGCGCTTGCGTTGTTTTGCCTCGGGGTAATCTTGGACGATGGTTTTGACTTTGATCGGATAGACCAAGACCATGATTGGCAACACATCCGTAGGATCCAGAATTTTGACGTAGGAATACCCGCCCAGGCAGGTTTGATAGGATTTCCCCTTGATGCCAGCCTCTTGATAGGCCTCGCGCGATGCGGCCCGCGCTGGTGTTTTCTCGTCCATGGGCCAGCCTTTGGGAATGATCCAACGGCCTGATCGCCTGGAGGTAATCAGCAGAACTTCGGTTTTGTCGTTGACCACCCGAAAACATAGCGCCCCAAACTGGGTGCGCAGGCCCCGCTTTGAATGCCCGTTCATAAACACTGGGCTTTGAATTGCTTTGTTCATGCCCACACGGGCCCCGGCTGCTGATTTTTGTTTTTGTTTCATCTAATTACAACAACGTAGCGTATACCTGTGAAAAAGGCAAAGGAGGGCTCGATGCTGAGATCATTAGGTTTGGGGGTTATATGGTTAATAATTGGTGTATCTGCTGCCGTTGCTGCCGAAAATTCGCGATTTGAAGCAATAGAAGGCGGGCCTCTGGATCTGGACGATTGGCGCGGACAGCCTGTTTTGGTTGTCAACACGGCGTCGCAATGCGCCTTTACCAAACAATACGATGGGCTGCAGGCGCTCTATGATCGGTACCGGGATCAGGGTTTGGTGGTTGTCGCTGTGCCCAGTGATGATTTCCGCCAAGAACTTTCGGACAACGCTGCAGTCAAAGAGTTCTGCCAAATCAACTTTGATCTGGATTTGCCTATGACCACGATCACATCCGTTAAAGGCCGCAATGCCCATCCGTTTTACCGCCACATCAAGGCAGAAACCGGTTTCGTGCCCAAATGGAATTTCAACAAAATCCTTCTAGATCCTGCGGGCCAAGTGGTTGCCACCTTTGGGGCCAACACACGGCCCAATTCCGCTAAAATGATTGCAGCGATCAAACCCCTCCTGACCCCGTGACGCCGAAGCCCTTGTTTATTGGGGCCAACATTTACCGTGCCTCTTCTTATGGGCCGGGGCATCCTTTGCGGATCCCACGGGTCAGCACTGTGATTGATCTGTCGCGCAGCTTGGGCTGGTTGCCGCCACAATCCTACGTCACCAGCCCTATGGCCAAACGTGTAGCGTTGGAGATTTGGCACGACCCAGAGTATTTGGCGGCCCTTCAACAGGCTGAAATCGACGGAAGTGTCAGCGACGACGTCCGTGCCAAATTTGGGTTGGGCACCCCGTCGAACCCGGTATTTGCTGAAATGTACCGCAGGCCCGCAACGTCCGCTGGGGGCAGTTTGCTGGCCGGGGAATTGTTGCGAACCGTCAAGACCATCTATCATCCGGCAGGTGGCACCCATCACGGATTTCCGGCTCGGGCCAACGGGTTTTGCTATCTCAACGATCCAGTGCTGGCGATCTTGGCGCTAAGGCGTGCAGGCCATCGCCGCATCGCTTATGTGGATCTGGATGCGCATTATCCAGATGGGGTTGTGCATTGGTTTGCCAGTGATCCAGAGGTGCTGCTGGTCTCGGCCCATCAACAGGATTTGTGGCCGCGTTTGGGCGATCTAACGGAGCATGGTCAGGGCAATATCGTCAACATTCCTGTACCGCCCGGCTATAACGATACCGAAGCGGGTGCGATTTGTGAGGGCGTGATCCTGCCCGCTGTTCAGTCCTTTGGCCCGGACGCGTTGGTGGTCCAATGCGGTGCCGATGCGCTGCTGGAGGATCCCCAATCCCGTTTGGAATTGTCCAATCTTAGCTATCTTGAGGCGTTACGCGGGCTGATGCCTTTGTCCGAGCATCGGTTGGTCTTGGGGGGCGGTGGTTATAATCCATGGAGTGTCGGTCGCGCATGGACGGCCATTTGGGGCCTTCTCAGCGGTCAACCAGCCCCTGTTCGTTTGCCGGCCGCCGCCGAGGCGGTTTTGCGCGGCATCGAATGGTCCGGCAACAGCCGCGCCAAGAACCCGCCGGAATATCTGTTTACCACTTTGCTCGACACCCCGCGCAGGGGACCCGTGCGCCCCCAAATCACCGAGGCGATAGCCTACCATCAAGGGCGGCGCACAGAGCTTTAAGATCCGCTGGGGCGTGGCCAGATAGTGGCGCTGGTTCAAAGGGCCTGCTCATAATGATGCTCAATTCCTGCGCAGTCTGCACGCATTGAGTGGTGCCAGCGCTGTCCAAATCCGCATAAGTCTGGGCAAAATTCGATACCAAGGGGCCGTGCACAACCCTACATCCATGGCCCAAAGGCTCAAACGGGGTATGCCCGCCTGCCTCAACCAAGGAGCCACCAACAAAACACAGGTCCGCCAGATCATACCAAAGCGCCATTTCGCCTAAGGTATCGGCCACTGTGATTTGCGTGGTCGCATCAGGAACTTCATCCTGACTATGCTGGGCATATGCGATTTTTTGATCCTTGAGCCATGCCAAGAGCGGCCCAATCCGGTCTGGATGCCGTGGGGCGAGGATCAAACGCAAATCTGGCCTTAATTTTTGGGCCTCGACAAATGCTGAGGCGACCATGATGTCCTCGCCCACATGAACAGACGCGGCCAATATGGTGGCCCCCTTGGGATAGTGCGCCGCCATGTCGTGCAATCGAGGATCGGGATCTGCTGGCACATACATCGTTTTGAGGTCCGTTAGCGGTCCGATTTGTGCAGGTTCTAACCCAAGATCGGCAAAACGTTGCGCCGACTGTGCGTCTTGGGGTGAAACAAGATCAAGCGCGTCGATAATCATGGATTTCGCAAACCCAACACGTTGCAACCTGCGGGCCGTATTCTGGGACAAGCGTGCGCCGACCAGGCATATTGGCAGGCCACGCTGTCCCAGCAAGTCAAAGCGGTTGGGCCAAAATTCGGCCTCGATACCGATATATCCAGTGACGTTGGCACGGTCCAAAACCTGCCCAACGGCCCAACGCAGATCCAGCGGAGCCAAGGCACAACGCACCCGTGGCAGGTTCCAGCCCGTCAGCATCTCAAGTGCAGATGCCGAATTGCAGGTGATCAAAATATGCCGCTGAGGATCGCAGAGCATGGCATGGATCAACGGCCGTGCAGCGGCCAATTCGCCATTGCTGGCACCGTGGATCCACAGGTGCGGAACGTCAGGTGTCGCTGGGATAAGGCCAAATCTGGCATGGGTCAGGCTGCGCTTGCGCCATGCAAACCACATCAACGGCATCAGCGCCAAAGAGATCAAAAACCGGTAAATCACGCCCGTGCGATAGCGCACTCCCCTAAATACGACAAGATCACAGATCCACTGGCAGCCGGGCCTGCGCCGCATCCGAGGCGTAGGCCGCCTCGGCCAGTTTCACCACACGCAGATAATCGCGCGCCGTATTTTCAAGTGTTGCATGGCCTGCCAACCCATCGGCCACATGCTGGCATAGGGCCAAAACGCAATCCCCTGCAAATCCCGGCCAATCGCGGCCACTTAGTAGGGTTTTAGACTGTTGCGTGCCAAATTTGCGCAGCGTTACCGTGCCGTCGCCAGCAAGGGTGAGAGTGCCTTCGCTGCCTTCGATCAATGCCTCGCCAAAAGTGCGGCGGGGGTTGTCGGTATCAAAATCCAAGCAACGATTGCCATCGAAAATCGCACGCGCGCCATTGGCATAATCAAACAAGACATATCCCGCGTCCTCGCCCGCGATAACGGGGTTCACACGTCTGAGATCTGCATAAATACCAACGGGTTCCCCCATCAAATACAAAAACGTATCGAGGTAATGCACACCCGTTTCATGGATCAGCAGGCGCGGCATAGTTTGGAAATAAGGCTGACGATCCATATAGGCCTCAGGCCCCTGACCATCGCCAGTGCGCAGTCGAAAGGTCGTCTGCAAAGGGACGCCAATCTGACCGCTATCCATGGCGGCCTTGATCGTGCGAAACCATGGCTGAAACCGAAAGTTCTCGTGTATGATGAGGGGGATGCCTGCGGTTTCGGCCTCGGCTGTTAGGCTTTGCGCCTCTTCTAGTGAGGTGCAAAATGGCTTTTGACAAATGATAGCTTTGACGCCCAGTGCGATGGCTTTGCGCACCGTGGCTGCATGGGTTGGGGGCGGTGTGATGATGTCCAGAACGTCAATCTTTTGGCTTGTCACAAGGGCGTCGAGGCTGTCAAAGGCTTGCGTTCCATAAGCCACCACACGGGCAGGATCCAAATCGATGCCACCCACTAAGGCGGCGCCCTTGGCGCGCTGCCATGCATCATAGTGAAATCCGGCGAAATACCCCGCCCCGAAACAGGCAACGCGTAAATCCATTCTGAGCAGCCCCCATACACCCTTTTGTTGCGGTAGCGGTAACAGGTTTTCCAAGATGCGCAAACCAAGGGCTTGCCAAACCCCTGCTCAGGACCACAATGTGCGGCAAATATCGCAGGGGGACCCATGTTTGTTGTTGCCGTAGAATTTCACATTGCCCCCGAACATTGGGAGGCCTTTTTGCCGCTGATGATGGCGAATGCGCGACGCTCGCTTTCGGTAGAAGCCGAATGTCATCAGTTTGACGTGTGTACTGATCCCGACAGTCCGCATCAGGTGTTCCTCTACGAAACCTACACCGACAAAGCAGCCTTTCAGGCCCACCTGGACAGCCCGCATTTCAAAGAGTTCGACAGGACAACAGCCCCTATGGTGGCCTCAAAATCCGCGCGTACCTTCCGCGAGGTTGCCCAATGAATTGGGAGGTCCATGCAGTAAAATACGCAGATCGTAATGCGCGCACGCGGGCCGATAGCTTTCTTTTTGCAGACAACCACGATGCGCCCCATGCGATGGATTACTTCATCTGGGTTTTGCGGCGCGGGGCCGAGGTTATCGTTGTGGATACGGGCTATGATGATGCCGAGGCCCGGTCACGCAACCGGCCAATCCGCCGTGATCCGGTGGCTGCTTTGGCCCCACTTGGGATCACCCCCGACGACGTCACAACCCTGATCATCACGCATTTGCATTACGATCACGCGGGCGGATTGCACTTGTTTCCAAATGCCACAATCCACCTGCAAGCGGCCGAAATGGCTTTCGCAACCGGCCCGTGCATGTGCCACGACACCCTGCGAGATCCATTCACTGCAGACCATGTCTGTGAGGCGGTCAAACGGGTCTATTCAGGGCGCTGCATTTTTCACGATGGCGACGGCAGTGTGGCAGACGGCGTCACGGTGCATTGCATCGGTGGCCACAGCCGAGGCTTGCAAGCCGTGCGCGTGCGCACTGATGCAGGCTGGATGTGCTTGGCCTCTGATGCGGCGCATTACTACGAAAACGTCTTTGCCCAAAAGGCGTTTCCAATTGTGGTTGACCTGCAAAACATGTTGGACGGATTTGCACGGCTCAAAACACTGGCCAGCACGCCTCAGCTGATCATCCCCGGCCATGATCCGCTGGTGACCCAAGTTTTTGCGCAGGGCGCTGCCCCCTTTATCTGGCGTTTGGACCAAGGAGTTGATGCTGCCAAATGGGCTGAAAAATTCGATTAAAGGGTTGCGGCAATCCCAAGTGCTGTATGTAGGTGCTTGCCGCGCAAAATATGACCCGCCCCGTTGAGCGTTACAACTTTGGCAGTGGGGATGTCTTTTGCAAAAGTTCCGATCTGGTCCAGTGTGTCTGCTTGATTGAGATCACCATGCACAAATGTGATCGGCACTTTGATATTGCGCAAGACATCGATGTCCAAGGGCCGGCTGGTAAAGAAATCTGCCTTAAGAAAGCCTGCCGAGTTCTGACAAAAGTAATGGTAGGCGGCTAATCTGTGAGGATCTGAAAAATCTTCTCCGACCGTGGCGCGTTCCACAGCGCTGTCATTACCCAAAACATTCAAAAACAACGATTTAAACCGTTCCTCGGTCTTTGTTCGGGCAAGAAGAAAGTCGATGGCAAGGCCCAAGGTGTTTTTTCGCCGCGTTGCCATCGAATAAATACCAGCGCGAAATTTCTCTACAAGACTGGTCGGTTGTGGCGCAGTGATCATAGCCGACGCAAACGTTAGGCTGTGCAAGCGATCGGGGTGTTTTTCGGCAAACGCTTGTGCAAAAAAGCCGCCATTACTCAATGAAAAAAGGTTACATCTGGCGTCTGAAACCATGTCACTGGCCAATGCGAGACCTTCGACGCAGAGCGCTGTATAGTCTGCGGCTGTGTCAAAGGTGGTGTCGGGTTGTAAAGATCCAGCACGCAGCGGACACAAAAGCCGAATATTTGCGGCCTCGAAAAAGCCGAAATCCCGTTCGGAAAATTGCGGCAATATCAAAGGCGCTGCAAAAACCACTGCAGAACCGGCGCGTGGGCCAAAATCTAGGATCATATGAACCTGTCCTGAGGCCCCGACCATTTTATGCACCCGAACTGTCGGATCGAGGTGTTGGGTTTGATAGGTCTGCAAAATGGTTGCATCCGCCACCGGTGCCTGATCCAGACGCGAAATACTGGTCAAAAATTCGGAAAGAATGAACGCGATGAGGTCTGTTTGCTTGGGAATGTTCGTCTTTTTTGCAATGACTTTTAGCGTGCTACGCTTGGTCTCATAGGCGCGACCTGTACGCAGTGCAGCTTGTCGCAAGTCCAGACCAACCAAGAGCTCGATCAGCAGAACACGGTCCGCTTGGGTGAGATCAGCCTGAGAAAACAGGTCACTGATAAACGCATCAACTGCAGCGACAGGCAGGGCAATGAACTGCCCAAACCATTTTTCCCAGCCCATAAACAGCAATACATGACTATCGTCCAAATAGCCCCGACCCCTTAGATCGTTTTGCTGGGTCAGCCTTTCGACTTTTTGACGCATATCGGCGGAAATAGGCGTCTTAAAAAATAAAACGTCTTCTTCGACACGTTCAAAATCGGCCCGTTCGATGGGGTGGCCATAAAATAACTGACCATGGATCTGGCCGCTGGACTGCGTTTTGGACCACTGCCAAAACTGGTCTCGTTGGGCTGGATCTAGGCCAGCCAAAACCGCCCCAATATCGTCGATATCTTGAAAACTGACCTTCATCACAAAAGCTTACAGTTTGTATTGTCCTTTGGCTCCACCCAAATGGGGGTGTTCACATACCCTTCTATCTGAGACACAAACGGGAACGGCAAAATTAATCCGCTTAAACAGGCAAACGACGGAGTGACTGATGACACTATTGAATATTTTTGGCGACGTGACGAATATTATTGAGCAGGCTTTTGCAAACCTACCCCAAAGTGGGCACAACGAGCTATCGTTTACGTCGACTGAATTGGTCATCCAGCATCCAGTCACAGGAATAATCATCCGCATTATTGGCACCAACTTGGCGCCTGCACCGGAGGGTCTGAGTGGAACAGTCACGGCTGTCCAGTTCGTTGATGGTATCTCCGTACTCGCCGCGTTCACTCAACTCGATGTTGATGCAGGGGATTTTTCCAATGCAGTTGGTGCGATTAATGATGGTGACTTTACTTTATTTGATGCGATTATTTTCGATGATCTGGAAATTGATGCAACCTCTTCCCCTGTTGGAAATGAATTTGATCTGGCCGAAGGCCCAGAGGGGGTACGCCTAGACGGTTCCAGTTTTGCCGACATCGTTACAGCAACTGAATCCAAAGACACGATAAATGGTCGAAACGGTGATGACACGATCAATGCCAATGGTGGATCCGATACGATCCGGGGCGGCAACGGCAATGACTTTGTCGATGCAGGTAACGGCAATGACAAAGTCTATGGTGGGCTGGGTGACGACTTCTTGTTTGGTGGCAACGGCAACGACCTTTTGGACGTTGGCGGTGGTGACGACACCGAAATCGTGGTTGCAAGCAAGGGTGACGACACCATTGTGTATTCAGATGCTACGGTTGCCTTCCAAGGGCTGCACTACTTTTTCGTCAACAGGGCGATCAACGTCACAATCGACGGGGATGCCAACACGGGCACAGTGGCGAAAGGGACTTGGGGCACGGACACAATTGTCGACGTGCGAACAACACTGTTGGCCGGTGACAGCACGGGTGGCCTTGGTCTTGTCGGTTCTTACGAGGACGATGTTTTCAATATCGATGGTGGTGCAAATACTTGGGCCTCGATCCGTGGGGGATTGGGTGCCGACGCCTATAATTTGGAAATGAGTGGGACAATCCGGTTGGACTTTTCACATAGTCTGGCACAGTTCGAAGACGCGGATGGTACGGAACAAGGAATGCGCATCAACGTGTCCACCGGAAACATCAACAACGATGGGTGGGGCAACCAAGAGACGCTGACACTTACTGGCGGTTCGGCGCGTTTAGAAATACGCGGAACCGCATTTGATGATGCCATGACGGGCAGCAGTGGCCGCGAAAGTTTCATCACCAGCCTTGGCAACGATACAGTTGATGGCAAGGGGGGGGCGGACCGGATCCGCTTTGACCGCAGCGAAGTCGACAGTGTCGAGGTCGATTTGAGCCAAGGCACTGCGACCCTCCAATCTTCTCAGGGCAGCTTTACTCAAAGCCTAGCCAACATCGAAGATGTTCGCGGCTCGCGAGATGGCGACGATGGGATCATTGGCAGCGATGCGGTCAATGTCATCCAAGGGCGCGGTGGCGACGATGATATCCTTGGCCTGAAAGGCGCTGATTTCCTTTATGGGGAAGACGGTGAAGACGGCATCAATGGCGGTCGCGGTGCAGATTACATCGATGGCGGGGATGGCAAGGATTTCCTGCGTGGTGGCAATGGTGATGACACCATTATTGGTGG
This sequence comes from Algirhabdus cladophorae, assembly GCF_044772865.1. GTDB lineage: Bacteria > Pseudomonadota > Alphaproteobacteria > Rhodobacterales > Rhodobacteraceae > Algirhabdus > Algirhabdus cladophorae. The sequence goes on along the minus strand of NZ_CP173029.1, from coordinate 2,708,251 downwards.
GCAAGGCATCGACAAAATGGAAGGCAATGCTGGTGCCGATACCTTTGTCTTTAGTGCGGATGGTGGCACCGGCAATGACCGTATTCGCGACTTTGAAGACGGCGTTGATACCCTGCGCTTTGAGGGGTTCGGTACGAAAGTCGATGGTTTTGGGGATGTGACCGTGTCCTCCAGCGGTGGAGATACCACCATCGATTGGAATGGCGGTTCTGTCGTTTTGCTTGACTTTTCCGGGACGATCGACGCCAACGATTTCGACTTCTTTATTCCCTAGAACAAACGGGTCATGCGCGCCTGCTATGTGCGCATGATCCGCCCTGCAAGTCCCAGTAGGACAAATATTACGGCGCTTGCACAGACAATCGATGGGCCTGATGGAACGTCCAGCTGAAAGCTGGCCCAGAGCCCGATCAAAACGGATGTGGCAGCAATCCCTGCAGCACACAGCGCCATGTTTTCAGGTGTTCTTGCAAAATGACGCGCAGCGGCCGCGGGAATAACCAATAGGGCCGCGATCAATAGTGCCCCGATGATCTTAATCGAAACGGCCACCACCAAAGCCAAACACAGCGTCAAAACCCAGTTTTCCACCTTTGGATTTAGCCCGCTGGCCAGTGCCAAATCTGGGTTCATTGTCGTCGTCAACAAGCCGCGCCAACGCCACAACAGTAGGGCGATCACAGCCGCGGCCCCGGCCCAAACGGCCCAGACTTCGGTCGGTTGGATGGTCAAGATGTCGCCAAACAAATACGCATCCAAATTCAAACGGGGCCCCTTGATCAGGCTGACCGCAACTAAGCCAAAGGCCAGCGCCGAATGCGCGAGTACACCAAGGATTGCGTCAGCCGCCAATGTGCGCCCGCTGAGTTGCAACACAGCAAGCCCCACCATGATCGCCACAAAAACAATCCCGATCATCACATGGATTTCGGCCAATAAGGCCAGCGCCACGCCCAGAATCGCGGCATGGGCCACGGCATCGCCGAAATACGCCATGCGCCGCCAAACCACAAAACATCCCAATGGCCCTGTGGCCAAACCGATGGCCAGTCCAGCCAGTCCTGCGCGGATCATAAAGTCATCAATCATGTTGGCAGGTATCGTCGTGGTGATGGTCGTGATCATGGTTGTGTCGGTAAAGCGCAAGTGCACCTTGGGTGCCACGGCCAAATAGGGCTTGATATTCCGGGGCTGACGCCACGATGTCGGGCGTGCCGCTACAACACACGTGGCCATTCAGACAAATGACCCGATCCGACGCGCTCATGACCACATGCAATTCGTGGCTGACCATCAGTACGGCGCAGCCAAGATCATCCCGAAGTTGGGCGATTTGTTTGTAAAATGCGGCAGCCCCCGTTTGATCGAGGCCCGTTGTCGGCTCGTCCAGAATAAGCAGATCCGGTGTGCCAAGGACCGCACGGGCCAGCATCACACGTTGCAGCTGTCCCCCGGACAGCCCATCGATCTGGCGGTGTTCCCAGCCTGCTGCGCCACAATCGACCAGCGCCTTTGCAATCGCACTGCGCGCTTGGCGCTTTGGCAGGTTGAGAAAGCGCAAAACGGTCATGGGCAAGGTGCTGTCGACGGCAAGATTCTGCGGCACATACCCAATCCGCAGGCCGGGTTTGCGGATCAAGGCGCCGCTATCTGGGGTCATCGCCCCAATGATTGTGCGCATCAGGGTGGATTTACCGGATCCATTGGGACCAACCACAGTCACAATCTCACCGGCTGCTATTGTCATGTCCACATGTCGCAAGGCGGATTGCCCCTTGTGCGAAACACTGAGGTCTTGGGCAGTTATTAGGTTCATGATGTGACCTCGGCACTGTCTAGGCATGCAGGGCAAAGGCCCATGGCCTCGATCACTGTTTGCTCGACTTTGAATTTGTGTTTTTGCGCAATGGCCGCCCATGAGGTCGCCGCACTTTCCATTTGATCCTCGGCCACTGCGTTACAGTTTTTACAGATGAGAAAGACGGGCACGTGATCTTCGCCGGGGTGCGCGCAAGCAATGTAGGCGTTTCGCTGTTCAAGTTTGTGGGCAAAGCCGTGGGAAACCAAGAAATCCAATGCGCGATAAACCAGCGGCGGTTGGGACCCTAACCCTTCATCGCTCAAAATGGCCAGAATGTCATAAGCGCCCATGGCCTTGTGCCCGCTCAGGAGGATCTCAAGAACCCGCCTGCGCGGCTTTGTCAGGTTCAGGCCATGCTCAAAACAGTGTCGTGCAGTTACATCCAAAGCATGGTCAACACATGCGGAATGATTATGGGCGGTAAATCCTGTGGGCATTCCTGACTTTCCGGTTGCGGTTTGTTTGGATTGATATGATATAACATTTCGAATTGTGCAAGCCGGAGACTTTGGCATATGAAATATCGTTCTACGTCCGCAATTGGCCTGTGCTTGGTCGCGGCGACTTCGTTTTTAACGCCTGCATCCGCCGACGGCAAAGACATTCGCGTGGTGTCAGATATACCGGCCTTGGCCAGCATCGCTTCCGAGCTTTTGCAAGGGGTGCCCCATGAGGCGACCAGTCTGACCACGCGCGGCGATGATCCACATCACTTGACCCTGCGCCCCAGCCAAGCACGGGCTGTCAGCCGCTCAGATGTGCTGTTGTGGGTTGGTCCTGATCTGAGCCCGTGGATGGGTGAAGTGGCCGAAGATTTGGGCGGTGACGCGATTGTCGTTAAATTGAGCGATGCCGAAGTCGGAGAGGGTCACGGCGACCACGATGGTCACGACGATCATGATGACAAAGAGGGTCATGACGATCATGACGGGCACAGTGATGATCATGCTGAAAAAGACGAGCATGCCGACCATGAAGATCATGACGAGCACGCAGAGAAAGACGCGCACGATGATCACGACGAACACGCCCACCATGGCCATCACGATGGGGACCCGCATCACTGGCTGAACCTACACAAAATGGAAGGATTCGCAGATCGCCTAGCCGCTGTTTTGATCGAATTGGCGCCCCAATCTAAGGCCGTGATCAGCAAGAACCTTGCAACAGTGGAGGCCAATATCAAAGCCATCGAAGACGGGTTTGCGGCCAAACTATCCGAGTTACCAAGCACCAGCGTGGTGGTTTTGCACGACAGCTACCGTCAGTTTACCGATGGTTTTGGCATCACAACACTGTCCACTGGCATTGGCCATGATGAGGTTGGGATCTCTGCAAAAGACGCGCAACAACTGCGCGGTTTTGTGGCCCAACCCGATACCAACTGTCTGCTGGTTCCCTTTGCAACATCGCAGAACACCATCGCTACGCTTACCGAAGGCCAGGACGTCCACGTAGAAGTTCTTGATATCATTGGCTCAACCGACACAGGTTATCTGAACATGATAGAAAAGCTGGGCAGCGGGATAGCAGACTGCCTTAGCTGATATTCTTGATCGAGACCTCTAACGCATGCAAAAAGCTGGCCGCGCTGGAACTGGCAGACATCAATCGATAGCTGTCAGGCCCGGTGCGGATCACCAAAGCCCCCATGTGTTCCATCACCGTACGGGCGTTTTGGCCGATGCCAAAAGCCTGCGGATGCAGGTTGATCGGGCAAAGCCGTTCCAACGCTCTGCGGCTGTCCGGCCCGTCAATATCCAGCACCACCCAATTGTCGGTTTGATCCGTGGTGTAGGCCGCACCCTTTAATTTGCTTTGCACAAACGCATTGGCATCGGGGGTCGCATGGGCAAAAACCGCCATCATTTGGTCCGCAGCACTAGACACCAGCGTGACGGTGCCGTCCGTCGTGGTGTGCGTTGGTTGCGGCATCCCCAGTTTCAGGCCGGCTTTCACGGCCTTGCCCACAGCAGCCTCAGCGCCCAACGGCGTGGCGATAGACACAATGGCAATGCCGATCGCTTCGGTTAGGCGCACAGTGCCGAAATCGTGGTCATAACCGTCCAGTACAGGCGCAGGGGTTAGAGTAAAATCAGCCACGTTGGCGCCCTCCGTCTGGGTCATAGAAATGCGGTGAGCAGACTTGCACTTGGGTATCTTTGCCGCGCACCGGATCATAGGCTCGGATTACTTCACCCATGCGGTCCGACCCACTTTTGAGGAAACCCAATCCAATAGAATGCCCAAGGGTTGGGGAATAGGCCACCGAAGTCATCCATCCCTGATCGCTTTGCATGCTTGGGGTGTCACCGGCGGTGATAAAATGCGCGCCTGCGTCCAGCATGTCGCCCGTCTGAACCGGTTTAAATCCAACCAAGCGCAGATCATCCGGCTGGTTCATCATCTCGCGCTCGGACAATTTTGATCCGATGCTATCTTTTTTCTTGGACACCATCATGCCCAAGCCAAGGTTTTGCGCCGTTGTTTGACCGTTTAACTCGTTGCCTGCCGCGTGGCCCTTTTCGATGCGCATCACCCCAAGGGCCTCAGTGCCATAGGGCACGGCGTCGAATTCTTTGCCAGCGGCCATAAGCGCCCGGATCATACTGTCGCCATAGCGGGCAGGCACAGCAATCTCAAAAGCCATTTCACCGGAAAAGCTGATGCGAAACAGCCGCGCAGGCGTGCCGCCACATACCGTCAACTCAGCGCAGGCCATAAATGGAAAGGCCTCATTGCTGAGGTCTGTATCGTCAACGATTTTCTGCAAAAGTGCCCGCGAATTTGGTCCGGCCACAGCAAACTGGGCCCAACCATCCGTAGCACTGATCAAATGCACATCCATATCAGGCCACAGGCATTGACGCGCAAATTCCATGTTACGGAAGACGGTCACCGCATTGGCGGTGGTGGTGGTCATGACAAAATGGTTCTCGGCCAGCCGCGCAGTGGTGCCGTCATCGTAACAAATGCCATCTTCGCGCAGCATCAGCCCATAGCGAACTTTGCCTACAGGCAACTTCAGGAAGGCATTAGAGTAGATTTTGTTCAAAAACGCAGCTGCATCGCGCCCTTGGATATCGATCTTGCCCAGTGTCGTCACATCGCAGATGCCGACGGAATTACGGGTCATCTGAACCTCGCGGTCCACGCTTTGTCGCCATGTGGTCTCACCTTCGCGTGGGAACCATTGGGCGCGCAGCCAGTTGCCCACTTCGACAAATTCAGCGCCCTGTTCCTTGGCCCATTTATGCGAAGGCGTCAGGCGGTAAGGGCGGAAATCCTTGCCCCGCGCTCGTCCTGCCAATGCGCCAATTGGCACAGGGGTGTAGGGCGGGCGAAAGATCGTGGTACCTGTGTCCGGGATCGATTTGCCGGCCGCATCGGCCAAGATGGCCAGTCCCAAAACGTTTGCGGTTTTGCCCTGGTCTGTGGCCATGCCCAAGGTGGTGTAGCGTTTGAGGTGCTCGACCGATCGAAAGCCTTCGGCATGGGATTGCTTGATGTCTTTTGTGGTGACGTCGTTTTGAAGGTCGACCCAAGCGCGGGCTGTGCTGCCCGTAATCTGCCAGCACGGCGTAATTGCAGAGGCCTCATCTTTGGCCTGTGCGGCAGCTTTGCGTGAGGGGGTAAAGCCCAGCGTTTTGATCACATCATTGGCAGTTTTGCGCCCCTCAGCCATACCGGCGGCAAGGGTCATCGTGCCATTTGCGGCACCGGCGACCACCATGCCGGGGGGCAGATCACCGCCGGGTACAAAGGCTGCAATATCATTGCGCCATGTCGGACGGCCCCGTTGATGGCAGGTCAAATGCACATTGGGCGACCAACCACCCGACACGGCCAAGCAATCGACCTCACGCCTGATCCCGCCAGGCTCGACAATCCATTCAAGGCCTTTGCGCCCCTTGGTATCGATAATGCTTTGACCCGCACGCGTGTCATACACCCCAACCACATCGACGCCTTTGGCGCGCAAGTCTTCGGCTGTGCGCAACCCGTCGTCATTGTTGGTCAGAACGGCCACCTTTTTTCCGGGGGCCACACCATAGCGGTTTACATATGTCCGCACAGCACCGGCCAGCATGATGCCCGGCCGATCGTTGTTGGCAAAAGCAATCGAGCGTTCCGTGGCCCCGGCACACAGGATCGCTGCCTTAGAATAGATGCGCCACAACACTTGGCGTGGCTTGCCCTTGGCGCTGGGCAAATGGTCGGTCATCCGTTCCAGCGCGCCGTAGGTACCGTGATCAAAAGCGCCATACACCGTGGTTCGGGTCATCAGGCGGACGTTGTCCATTGCGTTTAGCTCGTCACAGGCGTTCTGGGCCCATTTGGCAGCAGCCAAACCATCAATCTCGTAGCTTTCCGCGTTCAGGCGTCCGCCTGTAACAAAATCCTCGTCGGCCAGAATTACCTGCGCACCACTGCGTCCAGCAGCCAAAGCAGCACTCAGTCCAGCAGGCCCCGCGCCAATGACCAGCACGTCGCAATGCAAAAAGCCGTGGTCATAGATATCAGGATCGGCCTCCATCGACAGCTTACCCAAACCGGCTGAGGCGCGAATGGCAGGCTCGTAAATCTTTTCCCAAAAGGCCGCAGGCCACATGAACGTCTTGTAGTAAAAACCTGCGGACAAGAACCGGCTGAAGAGATCTGTGACCGCCATCAAATCGTATTCCAATGAACCGCGATGGTTTTGTGATGTGGCCTCTAGCCCATTGAACAGTTCGGCCACGGTGGCGCGGGTGTTCGGCTCTTGGGCGGCACCACGGCGCAACTGGACCATCGCGTTTGGTTCTTCTGATCCTGCGCTGAAAATCCCACGCGGGCGGTGATATTTGAAGGAACGCGCCACAAGGCGTTGCCCATTGGCCAACAGCGCCGAGGCCAGCGTATCGCCCTCAAATCCCTGCATGACCTTGCCATTAAAGGTAAATTTCAGCGGCAGGTTCCGGTTCACAAGGCCGCCGTCTATGCGATTTGATTGGCTCATGCGCTGCGCCCCCTGCTGCGGGCCACATCGCGGGCCATTTCAACTTTTGTCACCTCGTGAGTGGTGGTTGAACGGGTCACGACCAGCCAAGACCGGTCGCCTTGCTCGTGATACCACAGCTCCTGATGGGTGCCTGCAGGGTTGTCGCGCAGATAGGCATAGTCGTGCATTTGGGTCATGTCGGCTGTCATCCCATCGGGGCGATCAATCAAACTGACGTCGCCTTTGACCACAAATTCAGCGGCGTCGCGCGGTCCAAGCAAGGGGTGGTTGATAATCATCTGTCTGACCCTCTAGTGCAAGTTTGGTTGGGCGCCTTGGCCCTTTTCATCAATTTGTCCACCGCGCATAAACCGGTCCAACCGGAACTGGGTGGCCACCTCGTGAGGCCGACCCGTGGCCAGCAAATGTGCGTAACAATAGCCGCTTGCAGGGGTCGCTTTGAACCCGCCGTAGCACCAGCCGCCATTGAAATAGAGCCCGTCAACATGGGTCTGGTCGATAAAGGGCGAACCATCCATCGACATGTCCATAATGCCACCCCACATACGTAGCAATCGCGCGCGTCCGATCATTGGCATGATCGCCATGCCACCTTCGCAAACGTCCTCGACCACCGGCAAGTTGCCGCGCTGAGCGTAAGAATTGTAGCCGTCGATATCACCGCCAAACACCAAGCCGCCCTTGTCCGATTGGCTGACGTAAAAATGCCCTGCGCCAAAGGTGATCACATTGGGAATGACCGGCTTTAGGCCCTCGGACACAAAAGCCTGCAGGACGTGACTTTCGATGGGAAGCCGCATACCGGCCTTGGCCATCACACGACCGCTGGAGCCTGCCACACAGACGGCAACTTTTTTGGCCTTGATCGCACCACGGGATGTTTGAACACCGCGACACAGACCGTTTTCGATATCAAACCCGGTGACTTCGCAGTTTTGGATAATGTCCACGCCGCGGCTGTCTGCGCCGCGCGCATACCCCCAAGCCACTGCATCATGGCGCACAGTTCCGCCGCGTCGTTGGATAAGCGATCCCTGAATAGGAAAGCGCGCATTGTCAAAATCAAGGAATGGCACCATGGCGCGGGTCTGTTCGCGGTTCAGCAACTCGCCGCCTGCGCCGGACAAATGCATGGCGTTGGCACGACGTGCAAAGGCATCGCGCTGGGCGTCCGAATGGATCAGGTTCATAATCCCTCGCTGCGAGATCATGGCGTTATAGTTGAAATCCTGCTCCAGCCCTTCCCATAGTTTCAGCGATAACTCGTAAAACGGCTGGTTGCCCTCTAGTAGGTAGTTCGACCGGATGATTGTGGTATTACGACCGACATTGCCACCGCCGATCCATCCCTTTTCCAAGACGGCGACATTGGTAATGCCGTGCACTTTTGCCAAATAATGCGCAGTGGCCAAACCGTGCCCGCCACCGCCGACAATAATCACGTCATATTCGGCCTTAGGCTCAGGATCACGCCACGCCGGGGTCCAACCTTTGTTGCCGGTGATGCCTTCCCAAAACACTTTGAAGCCGGAATAGTTCATCGCCATTCTCCTAAGTCTGTCCCCGTCAGCATGGACTTTCGGGTCAGGACTGGACTATCCTCAAGTAGACGATTAATTGTCAAAAATGGCCACGATTTCTGCCCCCACAACGATCGGTCTGTTGCCGATATCTGGTTTCGCCCTGATGTCTTATGCCAGCGTGGCAGAACCGTTGCGCGCAGCCAACCTTTTGGCGCCTGAGCCGCTTTATGAGGTGCAAACTCTGGGTTCGGACCCTTATGTCAGCAGCTCAGGCGGGGCATTGGTTCCGTGCACTCACGGATTTGAGGCAGCCCTCAAGTGCAACTTGGTCTGTGTGATTGCGGGGGGCAGTCTGAACGCCTTTGAAAACGCAACCGTTTTGTCGCTTTTGCGCAAACTGGCCCGCAACGGTGTGCGCTTGGCTGGGATTTCGGGTGGCCCAGTTGTGTTAGCCAAGGCGGGAGTGATGCAGGGTCGTCGGATGACTGTGCATTGGGAACATGCGGCGGCCTTGTCTGAAACCCACGACGATCTGTTGCTAGAACGCAGCCTTTTTGTCATTGATCGCGACCGGATCACCTGTGCTGGTGGCACGGCCCCGTTGGATTTGATGCACGCGCTGATCGCGGCGGATCATGGTGCAGATCTGGCGCGCCGTGTCAGCGATTGGTTTATGCACACCGAGGTACGCCCCTCAGGCGGCCCGCAACGTAGCGGATTGGTTGAACGTGTCGGCACAACCACACGCGCAGTTTTAGATGCCGTTGAAGTGATGGAAACCCATCTGGCTGATCCTCTCAGTCTTGGGCAATTGGCGTCTATCGCAGGCGTGTCGACCCGACAGTTGAACCGGCTTTTTGAGGCAAAACTGGGCACGACGACCATGGGCTATTACCGCAAGCTGAGGCTGGAATTGGCCCAGCGTCTGCTCATTCAATCGAAATTATCGATCACAGAAATAGCCTTTGCCACAGGCTTTGCCGGATCCGCACATTTCAGCAAAGCCTACAGCACCGAATTTGGTCATTCCCCATCCATGATGAAAAAAACGATCCTGCCCTAGCGATGGCGTTTCCAAGCGTTTTTGAGGCGTTTCCACGCTTGCAAAATCAACCAAAGCCATATCCCTTCGGTCAAAAGAGGAGGGCCTTGCATGCCACTGGAAATGAACCGCGACGTTTTTATCACCTGTGCCGTGACCGGATCCGGCAGTACCCAAGACCGCAGTCCCCATGTGCCCCGCTCGCCTCAGCAGATTGCAGATAGTGCAATTGCCGCAGCCAAAGCCGGCGCGGCAGTCGTTCATTGCCACGTGCGCGATCCTGAAACGGGCGTTTCCAGTCGTGATTTGGGCCTGTTTCGCGAAGTCACCGACCGGATCCGCGACAGCGATACAGATGTTGTTTTGAACCTGACCGCTGGTATGGGGGGCGACATCGTTTTTGGCGGCGTCGAAACCCCGATGGAGCTGAACCAAGCCGCAACAGATATGGCGGGTGCAACGGAACGTGTGGCACATGTTGCAGAATGTCGGCCCGAGATTTGCACGCTCGATTGCGGCACCATGAACTTTGCCGAAGCCGATTATGTGATGACCAACACGCCGGGTATGTTGGTTGCCATGGGTCGCATGATGACAGAATTGGGCGTCAAACCCGAGATCGAGGCCTTTGACACAGGCCATTTGTGGTACGCCAAACAACTGGTCGCCGATGGTGTGCTGGACAGCCCTGCCTTGGTGCAGCTGTGCATGGGCGTGCCGTGGGGGGCGCCGGATGATCTGAATACGTTCATGGCCATGGTAAATAATGTGCCGGATGACTGGACGTTTTCCGCCTTTGGTCTGGGGCGCAGTCAAATGCCGATGGCCGCAGCCTCGGTTCTGGCGGGTGGTAATGTGCGTGTGGGCCTTGAGGATAATTTGATGCTGGATCGTGGGGTTCTGGCCGAAAACTGGCAATTGGTTGAACGCGCGGGCACAATCATTGAAAATCTTGGGGCGCGTGTGATCGGCCCTGCCGAAGTGCGCGAAAAGCTGGGGCTGACCAAACAGGCCCCTAAATGAAACGCCTTTTGGCCGTGATACTACTGGCTGGATGTACGGCCCCTCTGGACCCTGTCGCGCCCATTGCCTTTCGCAATCCAACGGCGCAAGTGGCCTCGCAAGCGGATGTCACGCTAGAGCGTTTGGCGGGTGAATGGCGGATTGTATCGATCTTTGACGACGCACAATTTGGTGCAGTGCGGCAGGTGCGTTTTGACGGGCCCAATATGGCGCTTAATCAGCAACTCTTGCCTGTCACGCGCAACGCGCAGGGCCGACTGACCGCAGGTGGCCAGCAATTTTGGGTGCATTGGCTTGATATCAACAATCGCACAGCCGTGATCGGCTCGCCCGATGGGCGCTTTGGATGGATTATGGATCGCAATGGTACGCCAAGTCCCGATAGGCTGAAGGCAGCGCGCGAAATTCTGGAATGGTACGGCTATGATCTTAGCCGAATGAAGGACGTTTAAAATGACTAAAACAGCGGCAATTATTGGCGGTGGTGTGATCGGTGGCGGTTGGGCCGCACGGTTCTTGCTGATGGGATGGACGGTCAATGTCTTTGATCCTGACCCCGAAGCCCCACGCAAGATAGGCGAAGTGTTAGACAATGCGCGGCGTTCGCTGCCGGGCCTGACAGATCGCGCCATGCCTGCCGAAGGTCAGTTGAATTTTGTCGAGACGATTTCGGCGGCCGTGACCGGGGCAGACTGGATCCAAGAAAGCGTTTCAGAACGGCTGGAGTTGAAGCAAAAGGTCTTTCAAACGATCCAGGAACATTGCCCAGCGGATGCGGTGATCGGCTCGTCTACCTCTGGGTTTAAGCCGTCCGAACTACAGGGCTGTGCCACGCGGCCTGAACAAATCATGGTCTGCCATCCGTTCAATCCTGTCTATCTGATGCCGTTGGTTGAGGTCGTGACAACGGACAAAAACAGCTCTGATTTGACCGACAAGGCCAAAGCGATTGTGGCCGAGATTGGCATGTATCCCCTTCATATCAAAAAGGAAATCGACGCGCATATCGCCGATCGCTTTCTTGAGGCCGTCTGGCGCGAGGCGCTTTGGCTGGTCAAGGATGGCATCGCCACGACAGAAGAGATCGACAATGCCATCCGCTATGGTTTTGGCATTCGCTGGGCGCAAATGGGCCTGTTCGAGACGTATCGCGTAGCAGGCGGTGAGGCAGGGATGAAGCATTTCATGGCCCAATTCGGTCCTGCTTTGAAATGGCCCTGGACCAAGCTGATGGATGTGCCCGACTTTACGGACGAACTGGTCGATTTGATTGCAGATCAGTCTGATGCCCAATCCGGTGCCCATTCGATTCGCGAACTGGAACGGATCCGCGACAACAATCTGGTGGCGATGATGCGCGCCCTCAAAGCACAGGATTGGGGGGCGGGGGCCTTGCTCAATCAGTGGGATGGCACGCCATCTGCGCCTGATCTTAGTGGTGCAGTCAAGACTGTATCCCGCGCCGTGCCACTCGATTGGACAGATTACAACGGGCACATGAACGAGGCGCGATATTTGCAGGCATTTGGTGACGCCACCGACCGTTTCATGGAAATCGTCGGCTGTGATGCGGAGTATATTGCAACAGGGGGCAGCTATTTCACTGCCGAAACCCACATCCGTCATATCGATGAGGTTCACGCAGGCACACGTATTCATATCGAGACCCTGTGCCTTGAAGGGGCGGGCAAGAAAATGCACCTGTTCCATTCTATGTTTGACGGCGAGCGCCTATTGGCCACGGGTGAGCACATGCTCATCCATGTCTCACTTGAGACGCGCCGCGCCTCGGAACCTTCTGCTGCGATTGCCACTAAACTTGCTGCAATTGCTGCGATCCATGCCGACCTGCCGCGTCCAGATGGCGTTGGCAAAGCCGTGGGCGTCAAAGGGTGAAACGGGTTTTGATCACGGCTGGGGCCTCTGGCATTGGACGTGCGATGGGTCACGCTTTTGAGGCTGCTGGTTTTGAGGTGTGGGTTGCAGATCTTGATGCTGCAGCATTGGGGGATTGCCCTGATATATGGGCCAAGCATCAGATTGATTGCGCTGATGAGGGGGATGTCAAAGGCCTGTTTGATCAGATGGGCCAGCTTGATGTTCTATGCGCGAACGCAGGCATTGCGGGACCCACAGCGCTGATTGAACATGTGGAATTGGACGCTTGGCGGCAGTGCGTGTCGGTCAATCTTGAAGGGGCGTTTTTGGCGGCGAAATACGCAAGCCCCCTGATGAAATCCGCGAAAAAGGGCGCAATTACAATCACATCCTCGACTGCGGGAATATACGGCTATCCTAATCGCGCGCCCTATGCGGCAGCAAAATGGGGCATGATCGGATTGATGAAAACCTTGGCTATGGAATTGGGCCCGTTTGGCATTCGGTGCAACGCCATCTGCCCTGGTGCTGTGGAAGGGCCGCGCATGGAAGGGGTGCTTAACCGTGAGGCCGCCGCCAAAGGAATGAGCCGCGATGAAGTCTACGCAGGCTACGCCGCAGGCACCTCGATGCGCAGTTTTGTAGAGGCACAAGACATCGCGGATATGGCGGTCTTTTTGGGATCTGATGGGGCCCGTCGCGTCAGCGGACAGGTGATTGCTGTTGATGGGCACACGGAAAACCCCGATCCAAAACTTGGCCCATCCAGCGGCTCGGAGGCTGAAGTTCCAAATGATTGAAACATGGATCTGGGTCACCATCGGAGCGGCCTTTGTCCAAAATCTGCGGTTTATGTTCCAAAAACAGCTAAAGGATGTGGGCTTTAGTACGGGTGGTGCAACTTTTGCTCGATTTGTTTACGCAGCTCCTTTGGCGGTTGCGCTGCTTGCAGTCTATCTGTCCTGGCAGGAAACTGACATACCGCAAACCAACCTGCGGTTTTGGGCCTTTGCCCTTGGCGGTGCCCTGAGCCAGATCTTGGCCACTGTTTTTGTTGTCAGCCTGTTCTCGCACCGGAACTTTGCCGTGGGTATTACCCTGAAAAAGACCGAAGTCTTGCTGTCTGCGCTGGTGGGCTTTGTTGTGCTGGGCGAGGCGATGACCTTTGGCGGCCTGTCGGCAGTCGTTCTTGGATTTATCGGTGTAATGATCCTGTCTGACCCACCGAAAACCGATGGCTCAATCCTGCGGTTCTTGTGGAATAGGGCCGCGATTTTTGGGATTGCCTCTGGTCTGTTTTTTGCCCTTTCGGGTGTTGGGTATCGGGGGGCGGCTCTGTCGTTGGATTTGTTCGGGGATGAAAACGCATTGCTGCGCGCCATGATGACCCTCGCCATGGTCAGCACCGCGCAGATGCTGGGGATGGCGCTGTGGTTGCGGGTGTTTGAGCAAGGCCAGATCACCAAAGTGATGACCCATTGGCGGCGCGCGGCCCCTGTAGGGCTGACCAGCGTGATCGCGTCACTGGGGTGGTTTTGGGCCTTCACCCAACAAACTGTGGCCTATGTGTTTGCCTTGGGCCAGATCGAACTTGTCTTTGCGTTTCTCACTGGGTTGTTGGTGTTTCGCGAACCCACGCGCGCACGGGAAGTCCTGGGCATGATCGTGTTGTTGGCCTCGATCTTACTTCTGGTTTCAGTCCTCTAAGGGCGCGCCATTCAACCTCAGAAACAGGCTTTCCTCGTCAGTGTTTTTGAAAAACGGCACGGTTTGGGGGGCTTGGCTTGGGTCAGGGTGCCGTGCGACTTCCGCCAAAACAACTTCGGTAATAAACGGCAGGTCGAGGGTCAAAACATCTGCCAAAGGCACCCAGTGCAAGTGGCTTAGTTCATCGCTGGCCGCGGAAAAATCATCCAGATCGCCGGAAATATGATCCGCATCGATCAAGAAAAACCGCGCATCGAACCTGCGTGGACGCCCCGGTGGGGTGATCGCACGAAAGAAAAACCGCAAGTGTGCTGCATGGGGCCGCATACCGTGCGCCGCGAAGGCATGCCAATCTTCCGGGGCATCGGGCCACGCAGCAGGGGTTCCCAAAATCAAACCAGTTTCTTCCCAAAGCTCGCGAATGGCCGCGGTGGCAAGTGCATTCGGATCAACACTGCCGTCTTCGCGCAAACGGGAATCGCAGGGGGCAGGCAGGGCGCTGCCAAGTGGGATGTTGCCGTCTGCCGGGTCCACCGCACCGCCTGGAAACACGAACTTATTAGGCATAAACGCGGCCTTCGCCCCGCGTTGACCCACCAAAATAGCCGGCCCGTCTGGTGTGCTGCGCTGCAATATCACCGTGGCTGCGTTGCGGATTGCGGATTTATCCATGGCCTATCCCCTCAAACGGGATCAGCCAGAACGACCAAACCCATGCATGTAGCGGGCCCATTGAATGGCCACGACCACTCCTTTTAAACGCGGCAGCAAGAAAAGCGACAGCCCAACGGCCAAAACGCCAAACAAACTGGCCATAACCATCGGTTCGGGTCGAAACGTGGTGAAAAATACGTGTAAAAGAGGTGCCAGAATATGGCCGACCAGCAGAATCGTTAGATAAGCCGGGCCATCATCAGCCCGCGCAGGCGTTAAATCCTGGCGGCAGACCGTGCATTCCTCGCGCAGGGTCAAATAGCCCTTTAGCAACGGACCACTGCCGCAATTTGGGCATTTGCACTGAAAACCGCGCAAAACCGCTTGGCCCATGGGCCGATTTTCAAGAGTGATTGATTGATCTGTCATGCAGTTTACGCCTTTGCTAGGACCTATCTAGAAGGGCTGCGCGTGAAACAACAGGGTACAGGATGTCCCATGTGACGGCTGGTCGCGGGAAAATAATTTTAGAAAGTGCGACGGAAAAACGAGCAGGGCCCGTTTTACCCTGTGATCGTGCCTAAACACTCACGGAACAGCACGGCGTTAACTTTAGGAGAACACTAATGAGTAAACGTATTTTGAGCGTAGGTCTTGCAGCCTTGATTGCAACCACAGCTATCGCCGGTGTTGCGCAAGCGCGCGGCGAAGGTGATCGCGAACGCCCCAGCTTTGAACAGTTGGATACAGATGGTGATGGCAAAATCACAATGGAAGAAATGCAAGCACGTGGCACCGCCCGTTTTGCAACTGCCGACACCAATGGTGACGGGCTTTTGAGTGCCGAAGAAATGATGGCCACATCAGAAAAAGCCAAAGAACGCCGCGTTGAGCGGATGATCAAACGACTTGACGCCAATGAAGATGGCCAGCTGAGCATCGAAGAACTGCAAGCCGCCCGTGGTGGCAAAGGTGAAGGTCGCAAAGGCCGTGGATTTGAACGGATTGACGCCGACAAAGACGGTGCCATCAGCAAAGAAGAGTTCGAAGCCGCTTCTGCCAAAATGGGCAAACGCGGTCACGGCAAACCCAAAGCCGAGTAAACGCATTTGGCAGGCTTCGTTTGAGGCCTGCCAATTGCCCGCAGTTACACAACCCGATACATCCGCTTTATGACAATGCCCTATGACGCCATGTCTCAGACCAGTGATGACGCGCTGTTGGTCCTTTATGCCAACGGGGATGCGGCAGCAGCTGGGGCATTGACGGCCCGTTTGACACCGCGCATTTTTGGCTATGCGGCCCGTGTTTTAGGTGATCGTGCCGAGGCTGAAGATGTCACTCAGGAGGCGATGATCCGCCTTTGGAAACAGGCACCCACATGGCGTCAGGGTGAGGCAAAGGTTTCGACGTGGCTCTACCGTGTGGCGGTGAACCTGTGCACGGATCGGCTGCGAAAGAAACGCGGGCTTGGTCTGGATGAGATCGCTGAACCTGTCTCGCAAGCCGCCAGTGCAGACGCCAAACTGATTGCGGATGATCGCGCGGCTGCATTGCAGGCCGCCTTGGGCACATTGCCAGATGCGCAACGCCAAGCCGTGGTCCTGCGCCATATCGAGGGGCATTCGAACCCCGATATTGCACAGATCATGGAGATCAGCGTCGAGGCCGTCGAAAGCCTGACGGCGCGCGGCAAACGTGGATTAACAGCGGCCCTTTCGGGCCAAAAAGAAGCATTGGGATTTGAAAATGACCCATCATAAAGACGACCCGTTGGACGCGTTTTTCGCCGCTGCTCAGGCTGATCCGCCGCAAGCCAGCGATGATTTATTGCAGCGGGTGATGCGCGATGCATCTGACTTGCAACCGCAGGTCGATGCTTGGGGCGCGGCCCCGGAACCCAGTGTGTGGACACGGTTCAAGGACATGGTTGGCGGTTGGCCCTCCATTGCCGGGCTCGCGACAGCCACCGCTGCGGGACTGTGGATTGGCATTGATACACCGATGCTGGCCGACAGCGTGATGAGCCTTTACTTTGATACCGGCAGCGCGGCCGCGTTTGATGATGCTGATCTGGCGTGGGCCAGTGTGCTAGAGGAAATTTGAGTTATGACAAACGATACTTCACCAAATCAACCTGCCCCCAAACCCAAAACACGGCGCTGGATCAAGGCCGCCTTGGTGGTTTCTTTGGGGCTGAACCTCTTGGTGTTGGGCGCCGTTACTGGCGCTGTTCTGAGCGGCAAAGGTGGCAAGGGCAGCCATGTGCAATTGGCGCCTGGATTTACCGGGTATTTGCGGGCGCTGGATGGGGATCAACGTCGCGCTTTGGGCAAGCAAATTCGCGCCCAACGGGACGGCGCACGGATCAATCGATCCCAAGTGCGCGCAGCCTTCGAGCCGGTATTGACAGCGTTGCGCGCCGAGCCATTCAATACTGCAGATTTTGAGGCGGCTTTGGCCACCCAAGCCCAAACGTTTCGAGATAGAAATCAGACCTTGGAAACTGCAGGGCGCGCGGGACTTGTCGTGGTCTTACAAGATATGAGCGCAAGTGATCGTATGGCCTTTGCGGATCGTCTGGAACAGGCCATCCAGCGTGGCCCAAAACGCAACAAACCCAAAAATCGGGACTAGGCTAGGCCGCGGCACCCCGTGCCAGTGTGACCTGATTTCGCCCTTCGGCCTTGGCATCATAAAGTGCTGAATCCGCGTCATTCAGTAATTGTTGGACGTCAAATGTGCTGCGATGTGGGGGGCTTCCCACAGCCACACCAATGCTGGTGCTGACATGGATAGAGCTATCCTGAAACGGGACCTCAATAGGGTCTTTTGCAATCAGCTTGCGAATACGTTCGGCGGCTTGCTTGGCCTGATGCAGGGGGGTGTCTGGCATCACGATCAGGAACTCCTCCCCACCAAAGCGCGCGACCATGTCAAAGGGCCTTAGGTTGTCGCGCAGCCGCTTGGCCACTTCTGCCAATACTTTGTCCCCGGTTGCATGACCATACTGGTCGTTGACCTGCTTGAAGTGATCCAGATCCAAGATCATCACTGCAAAGGATTGGTCTGTCCGCTTGGCCCGATCTGCAATACGTTTGAGGTGGGGCATCGCATAGCGGCGGTTAAACAGGCCGGTCAGTTGATCCGTCACCGCGGCCTGCAGGCCAGTTCTAACCTGTTGACGGAGCGTGTCATTTTGACGTTTGCGATCGATCAAAACGTTCAAGCGCAGGCTTAATTCAGCCGGATCAAAGCCTTCGTAAACCAAATCATCGGCGCCCATATCCAAGGCAATGGCACTGAGGTTATGGTTCTCATACGGCAGCACAACGACGATCCCAGAATGGCGTGTATTGGGGTTGCTGCGCAATTCGGTCAGCAAGGACAGGCCAAAGGTTTCTTCAGTGTCGCGGGCAGAAATGACAAAGATATCAGGGGCAAGCTCGGGGGATTCTTGACTGAGGGCGTCGCAACGGCTGAGCCCCTCAAGGCGGTGGTTGCTGAATTCCTGAAGCGATGCGCGCCAATCGTCGCGGGCCGTACGGTCACCCGCAACGACCGAAATATGCGCAGCCCCCTGAAACGAGGCTGCGGCTTCGGCGAAACCCAAAGCCTGCGCCGTGCCATCGCGCAATTGCAATTCGGTTTCAGCAGCACGGGCCCGAAACAACCGGCGCACACGCGCCAGCAGAATTTTGTCGTCCACAGGTTTTTGTAGATAATCATCGGCGCCCGCGGCCATGATTTCCTTCTTTTTGTCCAATGGTTCATTTTCCATGGCCGCCAAAATCAGACAGTTCTTGGATCGTGGCAAAGCCCGAATATTGCGGCAAAGGCGGGTCCCATCCATGTCCGGAAGGTCCACATCCAAAAGGACCATATCAATTGAATTCGTACGCAAGACCCTGAGGGCTGCGGCACCGCTATGGGCCTGATGCACCGTGTATTGAGCAGCGGAAAGTTTGACGTTCAGAACTATTCGATTTGTCGCGACATTGTTGACGATAAGAATACTCTGCGACATCCGGGACCTCAGTTTTGGGGGCAGCCAATTATTGCATTGGAAAATCGACCAGAGAGGTTAATAAATGATTTCCAGTTTAGAGCGGATTTGATCAATGCAGCAGGAAGTCGCCGAAACCATTGCCCTACAGGCCCTTGGATGGCTGGCCACCGACGAAGAACTGCGTCCGGTATTTATGGGGGCAAGTGGCGTCAGCGCAGAGGATATGCGTACAGGGGCAACTGATTCTGCTTTTTTGATCTCGCTCTTGGATTTTATCATGATGGATGACGCATGGGTCATCCGTTTTTGCGACAGCTTTGGCCACCCTTATGAGGCGCCGATGCAGGCCCGTCAGGCCTTGCCCGGTGGGGCGCAGTTGCATTGGACCTAGGGGATTTAGGCTAGAACCATTGCCCCGGCTCCATCAGCCCCAAATCCAGTAGCTGTTGGGAGTGCCAGTCAAATTTCGCCGAATTGTGCCACTTAAACGTATCGATATCAAACTTCGATCCGGGATTGCGCTTGAGCGCTTTAGCCGTGCGAAACGAACAAATCGTGGCCGTCAGGTTGTGATGCCACGGACAGGCAAAGGTATTGTATTCATCGTCATTAAAGATGTGACCGGGTATCATCTGCAAACCCTGTTTGGATTTAAACAGGCCAATGCGATCGATCTTGCGACGTGGGGCAGGGATGTGTTCCTCAAACCGCCAGCGTAGCCCGCCAAAAAAGTCCATTTGACGCTCGATCGGGTTGTTCCACTTGTCGGTCCGGGCCAGGGCGTAATAACCCGACTTATCCAGATAGGCATCGGGAATAGACACGGCGTCAGGATGTGCATCTAAATCACCTGCGTAAAGGTCGACCACATAGGTCAACATCGCGTCACGGCGTTCCTCGGTGTGAAAGCCCAGCATTTCGCCAACGGTGCGCGTTTCGTTAAACGGATGGAATAGATATTCACCGTTGTAACAGTAGTACATCCAAATCCCGGGAACGGCGGTGATCATCTTGTTTATCGCAGGCTCAATCCCGTGGATGCGGTGTGCGTCATCGGTGATTATGGTCACTTTACCGGTAAGGGCCGACGGGATCTCGATTTCAGGCGGGCAAAACACCAAAATCGTCTCAAACCGCGCGCTGATATGGTGCCGGATGGTTGAGGCCACTTCAACGTTATCCTCGACAAAAATCATGGCCAGTGGCCCCTTAGGCCGGGCAGATTTTAGACTGGCTAAGTAGTCAGAAAAACTGTCGTACTGCACGCGATGTCCTTTGTGGTTGGCCATGTTTTGTCTATTTTGGTCAAAATCAAGTAAACGGCGGTGCATTGCAAGCCTCGGTGCAAGGCGATACATGGCCCCTAGTTTGATTTTCGCAAGAATAAGGCCTGTTTCAAATGTCTGACCCCAAGAAGCTATATATCAAAACATATGGCTGCCAGATGAATGTCTACGATAGCGAGCGTATGGTCGAGGCGCTGGGTGGGCAGGGCTATGTCGAAACCAAATCGCCTGATGAGGCGGACATGATTTTGCTGAACACGTGCCATATCCGCGAAAAAGCCGCGGAAAAGGTTTATTCGGAACTGGGGCGGTTCAAGGGGCTGAAGGCCGAAAAGCCTGATCTAAAAATCGGTGTTGCGGGCTGTGTGGCCCAAGCCGAAGGGGCTGAAATCATCAAACGCCAGCCTATGGTCGATCTGGTTGTGGGCCCGCAAAGCTATCACCGCCTGCCCCAAATGGAAGAGGTTGTGCAAACCGGCGCCAAAGCGTTGGACACTGATTTCCCCGAAGAAGACAAGTTTGAACACCTCAAAGCCCGCCCCAAGGCAAAACGGGGACCGACCGCGTTTTTGACCGTGCAAGAAGGATGCGACAAGTTTTGCGCCTTTTGCGTGGTGCCATATACGCGTGGGGCCGAGGTCAGCCGCCCCTCGGACCGTATTCTGGCCGAGGCGCAGGATTTGGTCGAACGGGGCGTGCGGGAAATCACTCTCTTGGGCCAAAACGTGAATGCCTATCACGGCCATGACGGCGGTCTGGCGGGTCTGATCTGGGCTTTGGCCGAAATCGACGGTCTGGATCGCATCCGCTTTACCACGTCCCATCCCAACGACATGGATGACGCCTTGATCGAGGCCCATGGCACCTGCGAAAAACTGATGCCTTACCTTCACCTGCCTGTGCAGTCGGGGTCCGATGCGATCCTCAAGGCGATGAACCGCAAACATACCCGAGATGACTATTTCCGATTGATGGACAAAATCAAAGGTGCGCGCCCTGATTTGTTGTTGTCCGGCGACTTTATCGTAGGCTTTCCGGGCGAAACTGATGCGGATTTTGAAGACACATTGGATCTGGTGCGGCAAGTAGGCTACGGGCAGGCCTATTCGTTCAAATATTCCGCCCGCCCGGGCACACCGGCGGCAGAACGCGCGACTGTCGAGGCCCATGTGGCCGATGCGCGCTTGCAAGAACTTCAAGCCTTATTGACCCAGCAGCAACGTGCCACCCAAGACAGCATGGTGGGGCGACAGGTCAAGATCCTGTTCGAAAAGACGGGTCGGGATCCGGGGCAGCTCATCGGCAAGTCCGAGTACTTGCATGCAGTCTACGCCAACGCAGATCCCGCCAACCTAGGCCAAATCAAAAGCGCTAGGATTGTGCGCAGCATGACCAATTCCCTCGAGGCGGTTCTTGATTAAGGCAGCATGATGACGTCTGCCTAAAAAATATGCTGTCTTTTCTGACGTTGGGGCAACATTGTCGGCTGTTTCGGGCGGTTGTTTCCAAAAGATACACAATATGTGGTGATAAGGGCTTTCTTATTGCCATAAATTTGCTAATCTACGCCAGATAATGGGACGGAATGCTTTACCGCGACCAAACTAGGTAAACGCGGCGGCAAAACGGCAAAGGACAGTATCGGTGGTAAAACAATTTTCCAAAACGCTGCGCGCTGGGCTGACTGGGCTCGCGTTGGCGGCAGTAACCCTTGGCTTCACTGCGCAAGACGCGGCAGCCCAATCGCAACGGACAGTTCTTGGGGAGCGCTATGTGCCAACCATTTGGGTTGATCCCGATGGGTGCGAACATTGGGTCATGGACGATGGCTTTGAAGGGTATATGACACCTCACGTCACACGTCAGGGTATCCCTGTATGTCGTCGTGGGAATGTGTGTGGTGTGATGAACGCCGATCAGCTGTTTGCGACAAACAGTGCGCGCATCCATGCAGGCCCACGTGCCAAACTGGCGGAATTTTTCCAATCCGCTGGGGCGACTGCCTTTGTGGTGGCGGGTCACACCGACAGCCGCGCCTCGGATGCCTACAACATGCGTCTTTCGCTGGCACGTGCCAATTCGGTTGCAAAAGTGGCCCAAAGCGTTGGCGCACGTGTCGTTGACGTGCGCGGTTACGGCGAGCGGATGCCAAAAGCATCTAACAAAACAGCGGGTGGTATGAAGCAAAACCGCCGCGTTGAAATCCTGTGTATTCGCTAAGGGGGCGCGACATGAAACTGATAAAAGTAACAGGCGCTCTGACACTGTCCTTAAGCCTCGCAGCATGCGGTGGAATTGGTGGGTTGTCTGGTGAAGGTGGCGGTGGCCGCGTGAAAGAGGATAAAACCATCGACTATGGCCAAGGTGGCAAGCAAAAAGACCTCAGCCAATTGCAAGCTGGGATCTGGGTCGATCCCAACGGCTGTGACCACTGGATCATCGATGACGGTATCGAAGGATATCTGTCACAACGGTTGGACCCCTACGGCAAGCCCGTGTGTTCAGGCGTAGCCCCACCCAACGTGGCAACTGGCCCGTTCAAAGGCAACCAAACGGTCGAAGATCCGCTCTAAACCGTTACGGTACGTTTACAATTCAAACCGCGCTGGGCAACCCGCGCGGTTTTTTTGTGCAAAACCCTTATTTCTTTGAGGATCAGCTTGCATAAGCGGGTCAGGCGCTTACCATCATGGCAAGCTGCTGCTTTTCAACCGTGGAGATTTGATTGGCCCAAGGTACTGTGCTCGACCCGCCAAGCCCTAACACCCCTACTGAAACATTGTTGGAATTTCCCGACAATCGTATTTTGATCGACCTCTGCGGCGAGTTTGATCGTAATCTGACCCGTATTGAATCTGCGCTTGATGTACAGATCATTCGACGGGGCAACCAATTGGCCGTGATCGGGCAGGGCAACGCCTTGGACCGTGCGGCGGACCTGTTACAGACGCTTTATCAACGCATTGAGGCGGGCAAAACTGTCGAAGATGGCGATATCGATGCTGAATTGCGCATGGGGGCTGCAGCGCGCGCCAAAGGGGCAGGGCCCGGCGATCAGATGGAGATGTTCAAAGGCGGCCCGGTCGAGATTAAGACCCGCAAAAAACTGGTGGAACCGCGGACCGAAGCCCAAAAGACCTTTGTCAAAAACCTCTTTAGCAAGGAACTGGCCTTTGGCATTGGTCCTGCGGGCACTGGCAAAACTTATTTGGCTGTCGCTGTTGGCGTGTCGATGTTTCTAACAGGCCGTGTGGACAAGATTATTCTGTCGCGCCCCGCAGTTGAGGCAGGCGAACGCTTGGGCTTTTTGCCCGGGGATATGAAAGAGAAAGTCGATCCCTATATGCAGCCGCTTTATGATGCGCTGAATGATTTTCTACCGGCCAAGCAAGTGGCCAAACTAATCGAAGAAAAGACCATCGAAATCGCCCCTTTGGCCTTTATGCGTGGCCGTACTCTGGCGAATGCGTTTGTTGTGCTGGACGAGGCGCAAAATGCGACAACGATGCAGATGAAAATGTTCCTAACCCGTTTGGGCGAAGGCAGTCGTATGGTGATCACGGGGGACCGCAGCCAGATCGATTTGCCTCGCGGCGTACAATCGGGGCTGCGTGATGCCGAACGATTGTTGGGGGGGATCAACAAAATCTCGTTCAACTATTTCACGGCCAAAGACGTCGTGCGCCATCCTCTGGTCGCTGCGATTATTGAGGCCTACGAGGCTGACGAACCCGTTGGATAGCGCTGTTGATGTGGTGATAGAAGACGCCCGCTGGCAAGTTCTAGATCTTGGGGGTCTGGCCGACCGGGCTGTGGCGCACACCCTGACGCATCAAGACCTTGCGACCAGTTGGGCTGTCGTTGTGATGGGCTGCGATGATGCACAGATCGCGGATCTGAATACAGAATTCCGGGGTAAACCGACTACGACAAACGTCCTGTCATGGCCCGCCCAAGACTTGGCACAGCCCCCCGCCGCACCCCGCCCGCCAACTGCCGATCCGTTCGGGGACTATAGTTTGGGGGATATCGCCCTTGCCTATGAGACCTGTCAGCGCGAAGCCGCTGCCGCTGAAATTCCGCTAACCCAGCATGTGACGCATTTGATTGTGCATGCGACCCTGCATTTGCTAGGCTATGATCACATTTCAGACACAGATGCCGCCCGCATGGAGGCGGCAGAGATAGAAATACTTGCACAACTGGGGCAGCCGGACCCATATAACATCGGTTAGGCCCAGTTTGGGCGATTTTGGAAAAGGACCCATGGGCGACACATCTGACGGATCTTCGGGATCGAACACGTCTTCAACATCCTCCGAAGCGGGCGAACCTGCCCCGCAGGGTGGATTTATCAGCCGCATCATTGACGTTCTTAGTCCATCGGATACAGGTGTCACCGTCGAACCCGACGCGGAACCCGCCTCGCACCACTTGGGGGGGCTTGGAAATCTGCGGTCTTTGCGTCTTGAGGACGTGGCCGTTCCAAAGGTCGAGATCATCGGTGTGCCCAGCGATATTTCCAAGGACGAGCTGTTGGGGGTCTTTCGCGAAAGTGGTCTGACCCGCCTGCCGGTATATGACGGCACGCTGGATACGCCTGTCGGTTTGGTCCATCTCAAGGACTTTGCCCTTCAACACGGGTTTAATGGGGATGCGGCGGATTTTGATATCACGTCCTTCATGCGCCCTTTGCTGTTTGGACCGCCCTCGATGCCAATTGGTGTTTTGTTGCAAAAAATGCAGGCCGCGCGGATCCATATGGCGCTGGTGATTGACGAATATGGCGGCACGGACGGTCTTTTGACCCTTGAGGATTTGGTTGAACAGGTCATCGGCGAGATTGAAGACGAACATGACACGGACGAGGACGAATTCTGGAGCCTTGAAAAAGGCGGTAGTTATTTGGCTTTGTCGCGCACACCGTTGGACGAGTTTGAAAACGAGATCGGCAAATCCCTGACCGCCTCGGAAGAGATCGACGAAGAAGACATCGACACGCTGGGCGGTCTGGTTTTCATGCTCTCGGGGCGCGTGCCGGCCCGCGGCGAGGTTGTCAGCCATCCCGATGGGTTCGAGTTTGAAGTGGTCGACGCCGATCCGCGCCGGATCAAGCGGCTGCGCGTCCGTCTCCCGGATTAATCAGGGCCGCGTGCGTGCAACGGGCAGGATCCTTTGGCGGGGCTATTTTGACAAAGAAGAAACAAATGGCCACAGCGCTTTTGCTGTTCGGTTTGGGGGCGTTAGCGGGATTGGGCCAAGCGCCATTTGATCTGTGGCCAGTAGCGGTACTGGCGTTTAGTGCGATTTTC
Source organism: Algirhabdus cladophorae (assembly GCF_044772865.1). GTDB lineage: Bacteria > Pseudomonadota > Alphaproteobacteria > Rhodobacterales > Rhodobacteraceae > Algirhabdus > Algirhabdus cladophorae. Next base: position 2,682,954 of record NZ_CP173029.1, on the reverse strand, counting down.
TATGTGATGCGACGGGCTGGCTTTTGGCAGGCTTGGTGGATTGGTTTTGGCTATTTTGCGCTGGTTCTGCATTGGATAATCGAGCCGTTTTTGGTGGATATCGCCCGTCACGGATGGATGGCACCCTTTGCTTTGTTGTTATTGTCCGGCGGATTGGCTTTGTTTTGGGCGGCGGCGGGTTGGAGTGCTGCGCGTCTGACGTGGACGGGCGTATGGCGCAGTTTTGCCTTTGCACTGGCGCTGGTTGTCGCAGAATACCTGCGTGCCAATATTCTGACCGGATTTCCATGGGGCCTGCCGGCTTACAGCCTTTCGGCCTCAGGCCTTTTGCCGATTGCGGGTACATGGGGGCCTCACGGGGTTGGGGCGATCTTGTTGGTGTTTTGCGCGGGCCTTGCCATTTTAGTGCAAGGCGCGCGGGCCTTGGGTGTGGCTGTCTGCGCGGCTGCTATATGCTTTGTGGTAGGGGGTGTTGCGCAAATCGCGCCATTGGCTGCGCCTGACAAAACGGCCACCATTCGCATTATCCAACCCAACGCACCGCAAAATGAAAAATGGCAGCGCGACAAGGCGCAAATTTTCTTAGATCGGCAGTTGGACTACACCGCGGCGGATACACCCGCTGATTTGGTCCTTTGGCCGGAAACTGCCGTGGCGTTTTCAATAACAGACGTGGCGCCTCTCGCAGCCCAAGCCGCCCGTGGCGGCACTGTGATTTTTGGGGCGCAACGGTTTTCCGACAGCCGGTTTTACAACGCGCTGGTGACTGTAGGACAGGGTGGTGAAATTGCCGAGATTTATGACAAACATCATTTGGTGCCCTTTGGTGAATACATCCCCCTTGGCAACCAATTGGGCAAATGGGGTATTCGGGGGCTTGCCGAAAACGACGGGGGTGGCTTTGCCCGTGGCGATGTCCCTAAACCCCAGATAATTGACGGTATTGGTCCGGTCTTGGCAATGATCTGCTATGAAAGTATTTTCCCACGATATTCCAGCGTGTCGCGCTCCTTGAATGCTGATATGCGGCCCAATCTGATTGTCGTGGCCACAAATGACGCGTGGTTCGGACAATTCGCAGGGCCACAACAACATTTGCAACAGGCCCAATGGCGGGCCGCAGAACAAGGCGTCCCTGTAGCACGATCAGCCAACACTGGGATTTCCGCGATGATCGATGCACGCGGGTCGATCACGGGGTCGCTTGCCATGAATACCGCGGGTTTTTTTGATACAGCCCTGCCCCCCAGCGGCCCACCCGGACTATATGCCCAACGCGCGTTGTTTGTGGATCTGGGCCTTGTCGCACTGTGCCTTTTTGGTCTGTTCATTCTTTCGCGCAAAAAGCGGATACAATAAGGAATTGACCTGCCCTGCTCAGGCGCGTAGCCACAGTTTGATCACAGGCCCCAACGGCTTCCTGACGGGGTGTCTGTTTACATATCGGAGCATTTCATGAGCAGAAATAACTACATTTTCACGTCCGAGTCTGTGTCTGAAGGGCATCCTGACAAAGTCTGTGACCGGATCTCTGATGCGGTTCTGGACGCGTTTTTGGCTGAAGAACCCGAAGCGCGTGTTGCCGCCGAAACCTTTGCCACAACCAACCGTGTTGTGATCGGTGGCGAAATTGGCCTCAGCGACCCTGCTAAACTGGCACAAATGAAAGAGCATGTTGATACCATCGCACGCGATTGCATCCGTGACATAGGGTATGAGCAGGACAAGTTCCATCACGCCACCGTTGAAATCACCAACCTGCTGCACGAGCAATCCGCCCATATCGCCCAAGGCGTGGATGCCAGTGCTGACAAGGATGAAGGGGCTGGCGATCAAGGTATCATGTTTGGTTATGCCTGCTCTGAAACACCGGAGTTGATGCCCGCGCCGATCCAGTATTCCCATGCCATTCTGTGCCGGTTGGCCGAAGTGCGCAAAGACGGCACCGAGCCTGATCTGCGTCCCGATGCCAAATCCCAGATCTCATTGCGCTATGAGGACGGAAAGCCTGTTGAAGTAACATCGATTGTTCTGTCGACCCAGCACAGCTCCGAAGACCAAGACAGCGCATATATTCGCGGTGTCGTTGAGCCCTATATTCGTGAGGTTTTGCCGCAGGACTGGATCACCGCCAATACAGAATGGTGGGTCAATCCAACGGGTGTGTTTGTCATAGGGGGACCTGATGGGGATGCGGGCCTGACAGGCCGTAAGATTATCGTGGATACATATGGTGGTGCAGCCCCCCATGGGGGTGGTGCGTTTTCGGGAAAGGATCCGACCAAGGTTGATCGGTCTGCCGCCTATGCCTCGCGTTATCTGGCCAAAAATGTTGTGGCCTCTGGCCTGTCGGAACGTTGTACCTTGCAACTGTCTTACGCCATTGGCGTGTCCAAGCCTCTGTCGATCTATGTCGATACCCATGGCACGGGCCAGATACCGGACGTGGAAATTGAACGGGCCGTAGCATCCTGCATGGATCTAACACCACGTGGCATTCGCGAGCATTTGGGCATGAACCGCCCGATCTATCAGCGCACGGCGGCTTACGGCCATTTTGGCCGCACACCAGAAGCCGATGGCGGATTTTCGTGGGAAGAAACCGACTTGATCGAAGCGCTGAAAAAGGCCGTTTGAACCAAACGTGCATATCATTTACGAGGGCAGCCGAATGGCTGCCCTTTTTTGTAACGAGACCCAAATGATCGACGACCCAAAACACGCCAAAGCAAAGAAAGTCATCATTGATGGCAAGGTTGAGTGGCGCAATTTCTACGGCCGTCTCAAAGGGCACACCCTGCGCAAATCCCAAGAAGGCTACATGGGCGATCTTGATCATTTGTCACCGGGTTTAGTAGATTTTGATGCCAATCCCGAACGCGTACCGTTGGATATTGACGCCCTCACGGGGGGACGGGATCTGTGGCTGGAAGTCGGCTTTGGTGGTGGCGAACATGTGGTGCATCAAGCGGCCTTAAATCCCGACATCAAGATTATTGGGTGTGAGCCCTACATCAACGGGGTCGCCATGCTGCTGGGTAAGATCCGCGATGCGGGTGTCGACAATCTTTATGTGCATCCCGGCGATGCGCGCGATTTGTTTGACGTTTTGCCTGATGCTTCACTGTCCAAGGCGTTTTTGCTCTATCCTGATCCATGGCCAAAGAAGCGTCATCATCGCCGCCGTTTCGTGACACCGGAGCATTTGCAGCCATTGGCGCGCAAGTTGAAAAAAGGGGCCGAATTTCGGGTGGCCACTGACATTGCCGATTATGTGCGCCAGACCCTGGAAGAAGTGCCCAAAGCTGGCTTTGAATGGCTGGCACAGGGTGCGCAGGACTGGCGAACCCCCTGGTCTGACTGGATTTCCACGCGCTACGAGCAAAAGGCGATCCGCGAGGGTCGTCCCCAGCATTATCTGACGTTCCGCAAGCTGTAGGGCTGGGAATTCGGATATTTCTATAAAGAAGAAGGGTGGCGATTTACCCCGTTCTTTGGTTGCGCTATCACCTGCGTAAGAATTGCGAAGGAATAGCCCAATGTCCGGCCACGGCACCCCCATCCCCATGACCTCCTCTAAATGTGGCCCTCTGATTGGCGAGGCTCATGTGCCCGGGGACAAATCGATTTCGCACCGGTCGCTTATCCTTGGGGCCATGGCGGTGGGCGAGACAAAGATCAGCGGATTGCTGGAAGGCGATGATGTGCTGGACACAGGTCGCGCCATGCAGGCCTTTGGGGCTGATGTGATTAACCATGGTGGCGGTAATTGGTCCGTGCACGGTGTGGGTGTTGGCGGGTTCATGGAACCTGAGGGTGTGATCGATTGTGGCAACTCTGGCACTGGCGTGCGTTTGATCATGGGGGCCATGGCCACTTGCGATATCACTGCTACTTTCACGGGCGATGCCTCGCTGAATGGACGTCCCATGGCGCGTGTGACTGATCCTTTGGCTCTATTTGGCACGCAGGCCTATGGGCGCAAAGGCGGTCGGTTGCCGATGACACTAGTAGGGGCAGCCACGCCGATCCCAGTTGAATATGCAACGCCGGTGCCTTCGGCACAGGTCAAGTCTGCGGTTTTGTTGGCCGGGCTCAATGCGCCGGGCGAAACGATCGTGATCGAGAAAGAAGCCACGCGGGACCATTCCGAGCGTATGTTAGCAGGCTTCGGCGCTGACATCAAAGTTGAGCAGACCAACGAGGGCCGCAAAATCACCCTGCAAGGGCGGCCAGAATTGAAACCGCAGACCATTCAGGTGCCGCGCGACCCGTCTTCGGCAGCATTTCCGGTCTGTGCAGCCCTTATCGTCGAAGGGTCTGACGTTTTGGTGCCTAATATTGGCCTGAACCCGACCCGTGCTGGATTGTTCGAGACCCTGCGCGATATGGGGGCAAACCTTGAGTACGAAAATCTTCGTGAAGAGGGTGGCGAGCCCGTGGCGGATCTGCGGGCCAAATACTCGCCGGATATGAAAGGCATCGATGTCCCGCCACACCGTGCGGCCAGCATGATTGATGAATACCCGGTGTTGTCTGTCGTTGCCAGTTTCGCGACAGGCACCACGATGATGACCGGTGTAAAAGAACTGCGTGTCAAAGAAAGCGACCGGATCGCGGCGATGGCAGATGGGCTAAGGGCCTGTGGCGTCACGGTCGAGGACGGCCCCGATTGGTGGTCTGTTGAGGGGCAAGGTCCGCAAGGTGTCAAAGGGGGTGCCACTTGCGCCAGCCACCTTGATCACCGGATCGCGATGAGTTTCATGGTCTGCGGTATGGCCACGCAAAACCCCGTCAGTGTTGATGACGGCACACCAATCACCACATCCTTCCCCATTTTTGAGGGTCTGATGGGCGATCTGGGTGCGAAACTGAGCAAGGAATAACGCCATGCCGCGCCCCCTTTTGATGCTCTTGGGTCTCACTGGTTTGGTGTTTCTGGCGCTGAATTACCTCAGCTATGTGGCGATACCACCCCATGCCAATGGGCAAACCCTGCTGGATCTCCGACCCTTGGGGTATTCGGTACAAACGGCACTGGATTGGGCCGCTGGTCTGACGGCTACCGGGCGCGACCTCTACCTTGGGCCGGTGACGTACTTCGATGCAGGTTTTATGGTGCTTTTGGCCGTGACAATTGCAGGGCTGGCGATGCACCTGACACCGTCTTGGACAGTGGCACGCATCGGGATCTGCGTATTTGCCGTTATTTACCTCTATGTGGACGTGCAGGAGGGATATCTGATCCGTCAGTTGGTGCTTTCTGAAGGGGGACAAGGGGCAGGGGCCTATGCGGCCATCGCCAGCCTGTCGACCAAGATCAAATTTGCCGCGGTTGCAGTGTGTCTGATCTGGCTGCTGGGTCTGTGGCGCAACCAAAGGATGGCCAAATGAAAACCGGTGGATGCTTGTGCGGCGCAGTAAAGTATTTTGTGACCGGCCAATTGCGCCCTGTTGTGGCCTGCCATTGCCAGCAATGCCGCAAAACAACGGGCCATCATGTGGCAGCAACATCGGCCAAGCGGGATACGATCACGATCAATGGCGAGGTTACGTGGTACAAGTCTTCTAAAACAGCGCGCCGCGGCTTTTGCGGCACCTGCGGGTCGAACCTGTTTTGGGATGGCCAAGGACAGAATCTGTCGATCATGGCGGGAACGTTAAACGGCCCCACTGGGTTGACCGTGGCCGGCCATATCTTTTGCGCAGATAAAGGGGATTACTACGAAATCGCCGATGGCACGCCGCAATCGGCGCAGGATAATCCAAATATGACCACTCAGGTTCTATGAGTTTTTGCGTCGCTATCGACGGGCCTGCCGCAGCCGGCAAGGGCACGATTTCCAAAGCTGTGGCAGCGCATTTCGGCTTTGCCCACCTTGATACTGGACTGCTCTACCGTGCAGTTGGCGCGAAAGTTCTGTTAGGGATGGATCCAGCCATGGCCGCATCTTCCTTGCGACCTGATGATCTGGCTGCAACGGATCTGCGCACGCCCGAAGTGGCGCAATCCGCCAGCCGTGTCGCAGTGATCCCTGAGGTCCGTGCCGCTTTGGTCCGGTTTCAACAGGAGTTTGCCGCCCAGGATACCGGCGCTGTTCTGGATGGGCGCGATATTGGAACCGTTATTTGCCCAGATGCAGATGTGAAACTGTTCGTGACCGCCAGTGCCGAGGTGCGCGCCAACCGACGTTTTGACGAATTGTCTGCCAAAGGCATGGCCGTGACCAAAGCGCAGGTTCTGGCGGATGTAAAAGAACGCGACGCACGCGACACCGACCGCGCAGAGGCCCCATTGAGGCCAGCCAAAGACGCGGTTTTAATCGACACGTCCGACCTTAGCATCAAGGACGCAGTTGCAGCCGCCATTGCCGCCATTTCCAAAGCGCAGGCCTGACACGTTACAACCTTTTAAGGAGGGCATCATGATCCAACGCGCACTCGGGGCCAATGGCCCGCAGGTCTCGGCCCTTGGGATTGGGGCGATGTCGTTCTCGAATTTCTACGGACCCACGGATGAGGCCGCGTCCCACGCAATCCTACATCGCGCGATGGAACTGGGGATCACCCAGATCGATACGGCCAATGTTTACGGCATGGGGGCATCGGAAACGGCTATTGGAACTTTCTTCAAAGCAAACCCTGAGGCCAAGGACCATTTCACGCTGGCCACCAAAGGGGCAATCACCCGTGCGCCAGAAGGTGGCAATCGGTTTGACAACTCCTTTGAACACCTCAGCACTGCCTTGGATGAAAGCCTCACCCGTTTGGGCGTGGAGGCTGTTGATCTGTATTACGTGCATCGCCGCGATGCGGATGTGCCGATCGAAGAGATTACAGGCACAATGGCGCGCCTTGTTGAGGCGGGTAAGATCAAATCCATCGGCTTTTCTGAGATAGCACCGACGACGTTGCGCCGCGCCGTGTCTGAACATCCTATCGCTGCCGTGCAGTCCGAATATTCGCTGCAAACCCGCTCGCCGGAACAGGGGCTTTTGCAAACCTGCGCCCATACTGGCACGGCCATGGTGGCCTTTTCGCCTGTGGGGCGCGGCCTGTTGACGGATCGACCACACAGTCGCGAAGCGGCCGCCACGATGCCGTTCCTCAAGGATAATCCACGCTTTCTAGAACCCAACCTCAGTGCCAACATCGCGGCCACCGAGCCCGCGCGCCGCTTGGCGGCAGATCATGGGACAAGTTTGGCCAGTCTGGCGATTGCATGGGTTTTGGCGCAGGGCGATAACATCCACGCTATTCCCGGCACACGGTCTGTGGCCCATTTGAATGAATTGTTCGACGGCGTCGCCTTGTCCCAGAATTCAGCCTTGATGGCCGCGCTTGAGACAATCCTGCCGGTAGGCTGGTGCCACGGCGAGCGCTATTCAGCAGCCCAATGGGTCGGACCAGAGAAGTACTGCTAAAGTAACGCTCCCCATTTTGCCTCGATCAGGGGTTTATAGGCCTCCCATTCGCTGGCGATCTTTTGATCAATGCCTTGGCGCACCTGCCATTTTGATAGGGTTGCCACAGCCCCGCCAGATGCAGGCGCAAGGCAGGCCTCTTCGAACTGTAAACCCAAACGCTTTAAGATTGCGCCTAATCCGCGTTCCGGCTGGTTTGAAAACTGGCTAAGGGCCAACGACATCCAGTTGCGTGGCCATGTCTTACGCCACGCGCTGGTAAGATCAGAACACAGATCGTGTTGCGCCAAACAATGAGCGAAATCATAGGAATAGGCGTGCCCATCCAGAAAGTCATGGCGGTAACAGGACCATACGGTTGCCAGCCGTGCACGGCTCATGTGTACAATTAGGGCATCGGGAAACATCATCGGAATAGCCCATGCCAACCAATAGTTTTCGGGCATTTTATCGACCAGAACCGGCGTGCTCCGGTCCGATGCACCTATTGCGTCCAAATAGGCGTCCCGAGCCGTTTCGAGACGTTCAGCGCTTAATCCCTTTAGGAATGTCATGGGCGAAACGCTTCCCTGATCATCGCGCATCGCAGCCCCAAGGGCTGTTTGTTCGCCAAGGTTAGTAATCTGCGAATGTGCACCCAAGGCAGCGGCCAGAACACTGGTGCCAGAGCGCGGCATCCCGATGATAAACACCATGCGCGGGGCAATGGGGGCCAGTTGTACCGGATCTGCGGCGGCAACTGCTGTGATCAATTGGGTTGCAGCCCCCCGCATTGCCACTGGATCATAGCGCGTGGATTTCAGATCATTGGCCTTAACCAACGTGGCAAATGCATCCTCAACACGGCCCAAATCGGCAAAACACTTGCCCAACATGAAATGCAGCTGGCTGCGCACCTCAACGGGCAGGCCGGTGAGGCCAACATATTCTTGCAATCGGGTAAAAACCGGATCATCCGCAGTTACCTTTGTCGCCGTCACATAGGCATTCAATCCGGCCACATTGCCCGGATCCACCGCAAAAATCTGCTCGCAAATTGCACGCGTGTGATCAAACGTGCCGTGCTCATTACTGGCACGGGCTGTACTGACAAGGTTTGAGATTGTCTTGCTCATGGCTTACTTTTAGCATTCCGTCCGCCCGCTTGGAACGCAAACAAGCAGGCTTAGACCCATAAAAGACCCAAAAACACGGCAAGAATTGATCGCCCTTGAGGCCTGCAGCCATTAGGCGGTCCGTAAAGGGCGAACAACAAAATCGCGTCATGTCATAGCGTGGATCGCGCCACAGACGCAGGCCTTCCTCATGTCGTACACATCTGTTTCAATGTCATGAATACTCCCGGCGACTTGGGCGCGGTACAAATCGCTATGGATACCATAGGTCATGATAGCCCGATATGTGCTGTTTGGGACGAAAATGCTGGGCATGGGTGGTGACCTTTGCATGAAAAATTGGGCCCGTTGGTCGGGGTCAAAGGGGCAGTGCGCAACATCTGCATGTCCGAGATTGGCGGATCAACATCCTAACACGGCGTCATAGTCGACGGGGTCGATGCAGACCGGAACACAAAGGCTTGGATCGGTATGTCGCAGGTAACCCGTTCAAAAACCACACTCACGGCCAGCATGCCATCTGGGCCGGCTTATTCATAGACCTCTTGAGCCGTGCTTCATTTTCAACCAGCCCTTGCCAAGCAGGGCCAAAGCCCCTAAAAGCGCCCTCGTTGAAGCGGCATCAAGTCCGTAAAGCAAAAGAGTTGAGCAGGGTCGGAAATTCCGGCCCTCTTTGTTTTACAAAACGGCCCGTGAAAACCAATGCAACCCAAAGACCGGCGGAGACAACCGCACGGCCAGAAACAAACACTAGTTAGGATAAACACGCCACATGGCTAACGTAACCATGGAGGAATTCGAAGCCCTCCTGCAAGAAAGCTTCGAAATCGACACACCCGAAGAGGGTTCTGTTGTCAAAGGCAAAGTCATCGCAATCGAAGCGGGCCAAGCCATCATCGACGTAGGCTACAAAATGGAAGGCCGCGTTGACATCAAAGAATTCGCAAATCCAGGCGAAGCCCCTGAAATCGCTGTAGGAGACGAAGTAGAAGTCTTCTTGCGCGCTGCGGAAAACTCCCGTGGCGAAGCTGTCATTTCCCGCGAAATGGCCCGCCGCGAAGAAGCTTGGGATCGCCTCGAAAAAGCATACGCAGACGAAGAGCGCGTCGAAGGCGCCATCTTTGGTCGCGTCAAAGGCGGCTTTACAGTCGATCTGGGCGGCGCAGTTGCGTTCCTTCCAGGGTCGCAAGTTGACGTACGTCCCGTGCGCGACGCAGGCCCGCTGATGAACATGAAGCAGCCGTTCCAAATTCTGAAAATGGACCGTCGTCGGGGCAACATCGTTGTATCGCGCCGTGCGATCCTCGAAGAATCACGTGCCGAACAGCGTGCCGAAGTTATTGGCAATCTGGCCGAAGGCGAAACAGTTGACGGTGTTGTTAAGAACATCACTGAATACGGTGCCTTCGTTGATCTGGGCGGTGTTGACGGGCTGTTGCACGTCACTGACATGGCATGGCGCCGTGTGAACCACCCAACAGAGATCCTCACAATCGGTGAGACGATCAAAGTTCAGGTCATCAAAATCAACAAAGAAACCCACCGTATCTCCTTGGGCATGAAACAGTTGCAAGAAGATCCATGGGATGCTGTTGCCGCCAAGTACACATTGGAATCGGTCCACATGGGCCGCGTGACCAACATCACCGACTACGGTGCATTTGTTGAGCTGGAACCAGGTGTTGAAGGTCTGGTGCACGTTTCTGAAATGTCTTGGACCAAGAAGAACGTTCACCCGGGCAAAATCGTGTCGACCTCTCAAGAAGTCGAAGTCATGGTTCTGGAAATCGACGGCACCAAGCGCCGCGTTTCCTTGGGTCTGAAACAGACACAGCGCAATCCATGGGAAGTCTTTGCAGAGCAGTTCCCAGTGGGCACAGAAGTTGAAGGTGAGGTTAAAAACATCACTGAATTCGGTCTGTTCATTGGTCTGGATGGCGACATCGACGGCATGGTTCACCTGTCCGACCTGACATGGGAAGGCCGCGGCGAAGATGTGATCGGCGATTACCGCAAAGGCGACATGGTGCAAGCCGTTGTCACCGAAGTGGACACCGACAAAGAGCGCATCAGCCTGTCTGTCAAAGCCTTGGGCGGCGACAAATTCGCAGAAGCGGTTGGCGGCGTGAAGCGCGGTTCGATCATCACTGTTGAAGTAACCTCAATCGAAGATGGCGGCGTTGAAGTTGAATACGAAGGCATGAAATCTTTCATCCGTCGTTCCGACCTCAGCCGTGACCGTGCCGAACAGCGCCCCGAGCGTTTCGGCGTCGGCGACAAAGTGGACGTACGCGTCACCAACGTGGACGCCAAAACGCGTCGCTTGGGTGTTTCCGTCAAAGCCCGCGAAATCGCAGAAGAAAAAGAAGCCGTGGAACAGTACGGTTCCTCCGACAGCGGCGCATCCTTGGGCGATATCCTCGGTGCAGCTCTGAAGGGCGACGAGTAATCGCGCAGCCTTCGGGCACTTAGAAATCCAAAGAAGGCCCCGCCATACCGGTGGGGCCTTCTTTGTTGAACGACAGGGCCACCTTGATATCCCAAAAATCGGCAAGCTCCGGACAAACGAGCGCCACAATACTCAGCCACGCTGTGGACATGATTTGGTTTATTTATCTTGCTTTGGTCTTGTTCCTGCTGCGAATGGTTTATCGCATGGGTCTGAAAAGTGTGACGGGGATTGCCCCCGCACTGCGTTGGGTAGCTGAGGCCAGCACCAGTTCCGAGGGTATTCAGGAAAGGGTTTTCCCTATGCTGGCCTATGTTGGATTACTCGGCATCTTGATCAAACTTACTTTGTTTTAAGAGGCTTAGATGACCCCAATCGAACGCATTCGGCAAAAAGAAGAACGGTTAGACACCGCCAAAAAGGCGCATCAGCAACCTAAAACTACGCGTAGTTTTCCGCGCAATGCAGGGAGTGTGACCCTATTGGCACTTGCCCTTTTACCGCTTGTCTTCAAAGCAATCCTCGATCCCAGTGCCCAGAATATTATGGGATATGGAGGGATTACCGCAGTCTTTGGTCTCGGTATCTTTGCAATTTCCGCAGGGCTCAACCAACAGGCGCGTTTTGACGAGGCAATGACCGCCAAAGCACCGCGTTTGCCCCTAAAGTCCCTTGGCGGCGCCATACTGGGACTGGCCTCTGCGGCATTAACAGTGTTCCAAGGTGGCGACTTTTTGCAAGCCATTTTGGTCCTTCTTGTGATGAGTTCCCTGTCTGTTGTTTGCTTTGGGCTGGATCCGAGATACGATAAAACTCACGCCTCCCAAGAGGCGCGCGACGCGCATAAACTTGATGAATTGTCTGGGCAAATCAGCACGGAACTTGCGCGGATAGACTTTGCCCTTAGGGGCCTTGATGCGCCTGTGATTGTTTCCAAGGCCACAGCTTTTGCGACTGCAGTGAACCGCCTCTTAGAAGCCATCGTTTTCGACCCGGAACGGGCCGCAAGCATGCGCAAATACACTGGCGTCTATTTGACTGCAGTGGGCGATGCCGCCGAACGGTTTGCTGGCGTCTACAGTGGATCTCACGATGCCTCTGCGCGGGAAGACTTTGCCGCACTCCTTAGCAAGTTAACCAGCGTTTACGACGGTAAAGCGCGTGAATATGCCTTGGCCGGGCGTGAAAAACTGGATGTCGAAATGAAGGTTCTCGACGGATATTTAGCTCGTAGGGCTCATGTGGCTTAAGCACAGCACTTTGCAAAACTCAAAATTTCCGTTGACCGACGGCCCGACTTGCCAGTAGTCAGACCTCGGAGACCCGAAAAATGACACTGTTTAAGCAAGCCTCAGTCAATGATCTGCACGCGTACGAACGCGGCGCAGTGCTTTGTGACGGCTTGTTAGTGGAGATTGGGACCCCTTAAACCCCTAAATTCATTCACTTTATTCCAAGCCGTCTCACCCCGAGGCGGCTTTTTTGGTTTTGGAGACCCCAAATGGAACTGATCATAGAAACATTGGAAGACGTTCTTCCGTATATCACCCCTGACACTGGGATCATTCACTCGGTCCATGATGGCTATAGTGTCATCAACTATGTGTTCACTGTGGATGAGACGTTTCAATCAGACATCGCGCGCGAATGTCGGGGGTTAAAGTTTGCGCCCGATGGCAGCCTGATCGCGCGGCCGTTCCACAAGTTCTTTAACCTTGGGGAAAAGCGGCCTGCGCAGGATGAGCCATGGGACAGTGCCCATGTGGTCTATGACAAGCTGGACGGGTCGATGATCCATCCGGCTATGGTCAAAGGCGAATTGTTGTTCATGACGCGGATGGGGATCACGGATCAGGCCAAACTGGCCTTCGCCCATGCAAGCGGCGGGGTCAAAGCGCTGTGCCGTGAGATGATCGCCGATGGCCATACGCCGGTGTTCGAGTTCACCTCGCCAGACAACAGGATCGTCGTGGCCTATCCGGACACAGCTCTGACCTTACTGGCTGTGCGGCACATCAGAACCGGCGCATATATGGCCCATGATCAGATGGCAGAACTTGCTAAATCCTACGGCGTACCTGTCGCGCAAACTTTCGAGGCTGTCACTGACGTGGCCGCATTCTGGGCCAAAGCGCGGGCGTTGGAAGAGGTAGAAGGCTATGTGGTTGCCTTTGAAAACGGCCACCGGTTGAAACTCAAGGCAGATGCCTACGCCCTTCGGCACAAAGCTATATCAGGGCTGGCCTATGAAAAGAACGTACTGGCTTGGGTTGCGCAAGAGGCTGTGGACGATGTGATCCCATTGCTTGGTCCCGAGGACGCGATCACGGTTTTGGGCTATCAAGGACAGGTTTTGCGCGCTTTGACCAGAATCGAAGCGGATTTGGCCACCTTTGTCGCCGACCACGCCGATCTGCCGCGAAAGGACTTTGCGATCAAGGCAAAGTCTGAGTTGGATCCAAAGCTGCAATCTGTGGCGTTCAGGGCTTTGGATGGTACGCCCATTTTCAAAAGCCTGATGGAAATGGTGGACCGGGCCAGCGGTTCGGACAGCAAGGTTGACGCCATCAGACCTTTGATCGGAATGACGTGGGTTCAACCGCAAGCCGCCGAATAGACAAAACCCCCGCCGCGCCAGTCCTGGATGCGGCGGGGGTATTTACATTACCTTTGCCCATGTGAAACCGTAAACCAACGGATTTTTCACTTCGATTGGGTGCCTTCCATGACAGATTTCCTGCTTCTCGCTTTCATTTTCCTCATCGCTGGTGTGATCGCTGTGCCAATTGCCTCGCGGCTTGGGCTTGGGTCCGTCCTTGGCTATTTGATCGCAGGGATCGTAATCAGCCCGATTTTGGCGATCCTCAGTGTCGACGTGGTCTCGATTCAGCATTTTGCCGAATTTGGCGTGGTGATGATGCTGTTTCTTGTAGGACTCGAACTAGAACCCAAAATGCTATGGTCCATGCGCGCGCGGCTCTTGGGACTTGGCGGTGGTCAAGTGGGGCTCACCACTGTGGCGGTGATGGCCGTGGCCATGGCGCTGGGGCAACCATGGACGATTGCGCTGGCCATTGGTCTTGTCATGGCCCTGTCCTCGACCGCTATCGTGTTGCAAACATTGGGGGAAAAGGGCCTGATGAAAAGTGACGGAGGGCAATCCAGCTTTTCCGTGCTGTTGTTCCAAGACATCGCAGTGATCCCGATGCTGGCCCTTGTGCCGCTGCTGGCAATGCCCGAATTGGTGGATGCCCTGTCCCATACGGCAGATCATGCCAGCGATCACGGGGACGACCATGGTGGTGATCACGGTGCTTCACTCAGTTTGGTGGATGGTTTGCCCGGATGGGGCGTGGCCCTTGTCACCCTCGGGGCGGTGGCCTTTGTGATCCTCGCAGGCTCGATGTTAACAGGTCCGATCTTCCGCTTTATTGCCGCCGCAAATCTGCGCGAGCTATTTGTTGCCACAGCCCTGATGATGGTGATCGGGATTGCCCTTTTGATGAGCCTTGTGGGCCTGTCGCCTGCTTTGGGCACCTTCCTTGCCGGTGTCGTGCTGGCAAACAGCGAATACAGACACGAATTGGAAAGTGATATCGACCCCTTTAAGGGGCTGCTTTTGGGCCTGTTCTTTATGACCGTGGGGGCAGGGATCAATTTCAGCCTCCTGCTGGATAATTTGGGTGCAATCGTTGGCCTGACCATCGGGCTGATGGCCCTAAAGGCGGCAGTTCTCTATATCCTCGCGATCATCTTCAAGATCCAAGGCATGGACAGGTGGCTGTTTGCGCTGGGCCTCGCGCAAGCAGGCGAGTTTGGCTTTGTGCTACTGTCTTTTACTGTAAGCAACGCCGTTATTCCGGGCGAGTTGGCGGACCAATTGCTGTTGATTGTGGCGCTGTCGATGCTGCTGACACCGGCGCTGTTCATCCTGTATGACAAGGTTATCGCCCCACGCTTTTCCGCCGCCGAAGAACGCGAGATGGATACCATCGAAGAGCATAGCGATATCATCATCGCAGGTCATGGCCGGGTTGGCGGCATTGTGGCGCGTGTCTTGCGTGGTGCGGGGCTCAGCCCGACAGTGATCGACTTTAGTTCCAAACAGCTTGAAATGCTCAAACGGTTCAACGTGCAGGCCTATTATGGCGATGCAACCCGACCTGATCTGTTGCATGCGGCGGGAATAGGCGATGCGAAACTGCTGGTGATTGCCATCGATGACAAAGACCAGATCACCGAACTTGTGAAATATGTCAGCAAACACCACCCCGATGTGCATATCATGGCCCGCGCCGTTGACCGGGTGCATGTCTATGACCTGTGGCATGCCGGATGCCGGGACATCATTCGCGACACATATGACAGCTCGTTGCGCATGGGACGTTCCGCGATCGAGGCTTTGGGCTATTCGCGTGATCAGGCAACGCGTATGGTTGCGACCTTTTCTGAAATGGATGCAGAAAGCATGTTCGTGGCCGCTGAACACCATGATCCAGCTGTCCCGACGTTGGAGAACCAAGCCTACCTTGACGCGGTCAATGCCGTACTTGGCGATTGGAACGAAAAACTGGAAAAGCGGATGAAAGCCATTATGGCCGAGCCGAAAAAGTAGAAAATCTGCGCTTATGAGGCCGCGCTATAGGGCAAGCGAGCCGCGCCGATTCGCAGTTGCTTTGGATGCTTTGGGCCTAGGGGCAACCTCTCTGAGTTGCCTAAGTGTCAGTCACACTTGACAGATTCGCGCGCAAACTGCGTGTTTATGAAAAAAGCGTCCAAAAAGGCGGTGCCAGATTTAAGCTATATGTTTCCACCCTTCAAAATCCGGCTATAGTGCAAGAACGTAAAAAAGCCGCAGCCATAGTGGTATGACAAAAACTCAGTCCTGGGGGATAGAGACCATGATCAGATCTGAACTGATCCAAAAGATCGCCGACGAAAACCCGCATCTCTACCAAAGAGACGTTGAAAAAATCGTCAACACGATCTTTGACGAGATTACCAACGCAATGTCTGAAGGCGACCGTGTTGAACTGCGTGGTTTTGGCGCGTTTTCGGTGAAAAAGCGTGATGCACGCACAGGCCGCAATCCGCGCACTGGCGAGGCAGTCAGCGTTGACGAGAAACACGTGCCGTTCTTTAAGACTGGGAAACTTTTGCGGGATCGTTTGAACGGAGCGGAATAAAATATGCGGTATTTGCGGTATTTGGTATGGGGCGTGATCGGTGTTGCCCTTGTGGTGATTGCTTTGGCGAACCGCCAAGTTGTGACGTTAAAGCTGTTGCCAGCGGAACTGGCTGACTTGGCTGGAATTTCGTTCTCAATCGATGTGCCGCTTTATGTGGTGATGTTTGCTGGCATCGCAATTGGCGTCTTGCTTGGCTTTGTTTGGGAATGGCTGCGCGAACACAAACACCGCTCGCAGGCCAGCAAATCCACTAAACAAGTGGCAAGGCTGGAACGGGAAGTCACCCGTTTGAAAGGTGAAAAGCACGAAGGCAAAGATGAAGTGCTTGCCCTGCTTGAGAACTAGCCAAACGCGCGCTAAGTCTCGCGTATGACATCAAACATTCGAACCAAAATTTGCGGGATTACAACGCCCGATGCCTTGCAGGCCGCAGCAACCGCCGGGGCCTCTTATGTGGGGTTTGTCTTCTTTGAAAAATCCCCTCGCAATATTGGCCTTTCGGATGCGGCAGCTTTAGCCGTTGAAGCACCCATCGGTGTGGCTAAAGTGGCCTTGGTCGTGAACCCAACCGATGCAGACCTTGATGCGCTGACCGCTACCGTGCCGTTGGATGTAATCCAGCTACATGGCTCCGAAAGCCCCGAGCGGGTGGCGCAGGTCAAAACGCGCACAGGCCTGCCTGTGATGAAGGCTGTCGGCGTGGCGGATGTAACCGATCTGGCTGCCATCGATATCTATTCCGAAGTGGCCGATCAGTTACTGATCGACGCCAAGCCGCCCAAAGGCGCCGATTTGCCCGGTGGCAATGGTTTGGCTTTTGATTGGCAGTTGCTTGCAGGGCGCAAATACTGGACAAAGCCGTGGATGCTGGCCGGGGGGCTGAGCCCTGACAATGTGGCCCAAGCGGTGATGCGCACTGGCGCAAAACAAGTGGATGTAAGCTCGGGCGTGGAAAGCGCGCCGGGGGTAAAAGACAATGACAAAATTGCCGCCTTCGTGCGCGCAGCGAAGGGATAACCGATGAACGAATTATTCAACAGCTTTATGACGGGCCCCGATGAAAACGGGCGCTTTGGTGATTTTGGTGGGCGCTTTGTGTCCGAGACATTGATGCCGCTGATCCTTGAGTTGGAAGAGCAGTATGAGCATGCCAAAACCGACGCCAGTTTCTGGGCCGAGATGGACGATCTCTGGGCCAATTATGTGGGCCGTCCGTCGCCTTTGTACCATGCTGAACGGCTGACCGAGGAACTTGGCGGCGCCAAGATCTATATGAAGCGCGACGAGCTGAACCACACCGGTGCGCACAAGATCAACAACGTGTTGGGTCAGATTATTCTGGCCCGCCGTATGGGCAAAACACGGATCATCGCGGAAACAGGTGCGGGTCAGCACGGGGTGGCCACTGCAACCGTTTGTGCCAAGTTTGGCCTGAAATGCGTTGTTTATATGGGCGCGCATGATGTTGAACGCCAAGCACCCAATGTGTTCCGCATGCGCCTGTTGGGGGCCGAGATTGTGCCGGTCACCTCTGGTCGTGGCACGCTGAAGGACGCTATGAATGACGCCCTGCGCGATTGGGTGACCAATGTGCGTGACACGTTCTATTGCATCGGCACCGTGGCAGGCCCGCACCCTTATCCGGCTATGGTTCGCGATTTCCAAGCGATCATCGGCAAGGAAGCCAAGGAACAGATGATGGCCGCCGAAGGCCGTTTGCCCGACACGATCATTGCCGCCATCGGTGGTGGGTCGAACGCGATGGGTCTGTTCTTTCCGTTCTTAGATGACAAAGACGTTGATATCATCGGCGTTGAGGCAGGCGGCAAAGGCGTAAACGAGAAGATGGAGCACTGCGCTTCCCTCACCGGTGGCCGTCCCGGCGTGCTGCACGGCAACCGGACTTATTTGTTGCAGGATGACGATGGTCAGATCCTCGAAGGCTTTAGCATTTCCGCAGGCCTTGACTATCCGGGCATCGGTCCCGAACACGCATGGCTGCACGAAATTGGCCGCGCGCAATATGTCTCGATCACGGATGTTGAGGCGCTTGAAGCGTTCCAGAAATGTTGCCAGTTGGAAGGTATCATTCCTGCGCTCGAGCCATCGCACGCCTTGGCCCATGTAATGAAAATCGCACCGACCCTGCCCAAAGACCACATCATCATTATGAACATGTGCGGACGCGGCGACAAAGACATCTTTACTGTCGCCAAAGCCCTTGGTTTTGAAATGGGTGAGTTCGCCTAAAGCAGTTTAGCAGGCCGTCCGTTACGTCGCGACGGCCTTTGCTTTCAAAGCCTCCAGCGGCACCACGTCGAGGGCGCGTTGATGTGTGGCGGCTAGGTTGACCTCGGGTGCACAGCCTTCCTCATAGGCTTGCAGGAACCGGCCAGCGCAGAGGCACCATTGATCGCCGGGGTTCAGGCCGGGAAAGCCGTACTCGGGGCGTGGTGTGCTCAGATCATTGCCCACATATTTCGAGAAGGCGAGAAATTCAGCCGTGAGGATCGCGCAAACGGTGTGGCTGCCTTGGTCCATTGCATTGGTATCGCAGCATCCGGTGCGGAAAAATCCGGTGACTGGATCGTGGCTGCAATCTGCCAACGGTTCGCCTAAGACATTGATTGACGGTTCCTTTTCCATCAGGCGAGGTCTTTGTGGCTGCCGTCGCACAGCGGTGCGTTGCCGGTCTGTTTACAGCCGCAAAAGAACACTTTGTGATCCTCGTCAGCGGTATATTTCAATGGGGCAAAGCCGCTGCCTTTGTGGGAGCCGTCGCAAAAGGGCTGGCTGGCGGATTGCCCGCAACTGCACCAGAAATAGGATTTTCCGGCTTCAACCTCCACAGGGATCGGGTTCGGCTGGGCGATTTTCGGTGCGTCGGTCATAGCATGTCTCCTTCGAGCCAAAGATAGCTCAGCATGACGGCCTGACCAGCTATTGCAAGGCGGCAATAGCGCGGAACATTTCGATATCTTCCCGTGCGCGACCCTGCTCGCGAAAGCGGCGATCGGCGGAGGTCAATACGACGACTACATCGGTGGCTTCATCGATATAGATGTATTGGCCGTAAACCCCGCGGGCAAAATATTCGCGTGGGGTTGCGTCCGAGGCCATCCACCACTGATACCCATATTGCGTTGTTCCGGGGGCGGTTTTAGCTGAGGGGGTTGTGCTTTCGACAATCCAATCGTTGGGCACAATTTGCTGTCCATTCCATGCTCCACCGTTTGCGATCATCAAGCCAAAGCGGGCATAATCCCGTGTGGTGGTGTTGAGGCCACCCAGCACAAATGCCACTTCATAGCCATCGGTAAGGTAGTAGCTGTCCGCCTCCGGGCCCAAAGGGATCAGGATTTTTTCAGCGACCATTGTGGCGACGCTTTGACCCGTGGCTGCGCGCAACACCATGCCCAGGATGTGGGTATCGATCGAGGTATATTTCCAGCCAACCCCCGGTGCCTGAAAGCTGCCAGTGACCGAGGTTGCGAATTCATCCATGGATCCGCCCAAAGCCAAGGTGCGGCCCATCTTGTTGATATCACTGGATTGATCCAAGTAGTCTTCGTTAAAAATCGCTCCGCTAGACATCTGCAACACGTCTTTCAAGGTGGCATCCGCATAGGCTGAGCCTGCAAGGGCAGGGACGTAATCAACCACTGCCACGTCGACGCTGGGCAAAGCACCTTCAGCGATCAAGATGCCCGTAAGCACCGACAGGTAACTCTTGGCCACGGACCATGATATGCGACGATCCTGCGCTGTCGTGCCCAAAAAGTAGCTCTCATGGGTGACATTGCCTGCCTTAGTGACAAGCAGGGATGTCGCTTGGCGGTCTTCTAACCAGGCGGCAGCGTCCGGCGGCAAAGGCACGTCTGTTCCTGTTGGCAGGGCAGAAATGGGGCCATCCCCGCGCGGCATATCCGTATAAAGAAACGCCCCGCGCATATTAATGAAATTGCCGACGATGTTGTCTTGGGTAAACAAGGTGCGCACGGCGGCGACGCGAACCAATTCCTCGCGTTTCCAAATACCTATGGCCGCAGCGATGATCGCCAGAACCAAGAGCAATCGCAGCAGTTTACCTAATAATTTCATGGCTTTTCCCCCTCAAAGGTCACCCTCCCATCCACTGCAGGCCTAGGCAACTGCGACCTAGCGGAACTTGTCTGCCAGTTTTTGCAGCGTTGTGCGGGTGTCTACGGGTTCTGATTCTGGCGCGCTCGGCTTGGGTACAGGTTTTTGTGCCGTAGTCTTCGACGACCGCGGCGGCGCTGCGCGTAGGGCCACAGCATTCATAAACCGCCCCGCGTCACCCTTGGCCAATTCTGGTGCACCGTCGGAACAGCCCCGGATCACATCGTCCAGCCAGCCTTGATCGGCCTTTGGAAAATCACGCAGCACATAACCGGGTACGGCATCCTTGTGACCGGGATGCCCTACGCCCATGCGCACACGATCATAGTGAGGGCCGATGTGTTGATGAATTGATCGCAACCCATTATGGCCCGCATGCCCACCACCGGATTTGACCCGGCATTTTGCGGGGGCCAGATCAATTTCGTCGTGGAATACCGTAATATCCGTGCTGTCGAGTTTGTAAAACCGCATGGCTTCACCAACTGATTGGCCAGATTTGTTCATAAACGTCGCGGGTTTGAGCAAAATAACCTTTTCGCCCCCCAAAACGCCTTCGGTCACGTTCCCTTGGAACTTGGATCGCCAGGCCGCAAAGCCATGATCCGAGGCAATTGAATCGAGGGCCATAAATCCGATGTTATGACGGTTCTGGGCGTATTTCGCGCCGGGATTTCCAAGACCAACAAAAAGTTTCATGGGTAATTCTGTAACACGCAGATCTGCCAAGGCCCAGTGATGAACAGTTTGATGCGGTGTTAAACCTTTTGTTCAAATTTTGCGTCTACTGATGGTTGCATGAACTTGTGTGTGGGAGATCCTGTATATGTCTAATGTCCCAGAAATAGCCTTGAGCAGGGCTGCTGACGGGCTGCTTACGGATGACACGATTACCAATGCCCTTAGTTTCGTGCGTCAGCACTTGGATATGGATGTGGCCTATCTGTCGGAGTTTGTCGGCGATAACCTTGTTTTTCGTGCGGTAGATGCGCCGGGGTTCGAGGAACTTGTACACGTCGACGGCCAGATTCCTCTGGATCAGGTGTATTGCCGCCATATCCTTGAAGGCAATTTACCGGAATTGATGCGCAATACGCTTGATTTTCCGCTGGCAGACCAAATCCCGGTCACGCATTCAGCCCATGTGCGGTCGCACGTCAGCGTTCCAGTGCGCAAACGCGATGGAACGCCCTATGGCATGTTCTGTTGTCTTAGCCAGCAAACAAGACCGACCCTAAATGATCGCGATCTGGAAGTGGTGCGGGTCTTTGCCAATCTCTCTGCAGACCACATCAACCAAGTGTTGGACAAAACTGTCAAAAACACTGCGATAGAAGATCGATTGAACGAAACCATCGTTAAATCCCTCTTCAAGATTGTTTATCAGCCAATTTTTGATATCTCCAGTCGCTTCCCGTCCGGTTTTGAGGCGCTTACCCGGTTTGAAGGGGAACCCTATCGTCCGCCAAATGTCTGGTTTGATGAGGCCTATAGCGTCGAAATGCAGGCTGATTTAGAAATTGCGACGATTGAGCGGGCTTTGGATGGTTTGCTGGTCCTTCCAGATGATGTGTATCTGTCAGTAAATGCCTCTCCTGAGACTGTGCAATCGGGGCGCTTGGATGCGGTTTTTGCCGGGCATGATTGCAGCCGGATCGTGCTGGAAGTAACGGAACACGCCGTTGTGGAAGACTACCATCTGCTACTGAGTGAATTGCAGCTCTTGCGCGAACGCGGCATTCGATTGGCCGTCGATGATGCAGGGGCAGGATATTCTGGTTTGCAACATATCGTACAACTGCAGCCCGACATCATCAAATTGGACATATCCCTTACAGCCAAGATCGACCGCGATGTTGTGCGCAAATCCTTGGGCAGTGCTTTGGTGCGGTTTGCGAAGGAAACCGGGGCCCGTATTGTGGCGGAAGGGATCGAAACCGAGGCCGAATTTGCAACACTGTGTAAATTGGGTGTTGATTTGGGGCAGGGCTATCTGCTGGGCAAACCGGACACATTGGAAAACGCCTGTCTTTGGTTCCAATTTGCAGGCGCCCAGAAGGCCTAGAAACCAAAAAGGGCGCCTGACCTAAATCAGACGCCCCCAATTACTTCGATAAAACTATCGGTTTTATTCTTCGGCTGCGGCCTCTTCGCCGCCATCCTCTGCGTCACCTTCAGCTGCATCATCATCAGACGAACGCAGGCTCGATGGCGCCGAGATGTTCCCGATCACAAAATCACGGTCAATTGTTGGCGTCGCACCGGACGGCAGGTCAATCGACGAGATTGTGATTGTGTCGCCAACATCCAAACCGGTCAAATCAGCAACCAGTTTTTCTGGGATATCGCCCGCGGTCACGTTCAGTTCAACTTCTTGACGGACAACCGTCAGAAGGCCACCGCGTTTGATGCCGGGGGATGCGTCTTCATTGACGAATTCAACCGGAATAAACAGGTTAACTTTCGATGTGCGCTTGAGGCGCATCAGGTCGATATGCGTCGGCAAATCTTTGACCACATCACGCTGCACACCACGGCAGATAACGCGCACGTCTTCGTTGCCTTCAACCTTGAGGTTGAACAAAGTAGACATAAAGCGGCCCGCTTTGAGCTTTTTGAGCAAAACGTTGAAGGGGATGTTGATCGATTGTGGGTCTTCGCCACCACCGTACACAATGCCAGGTACTTGCCCGTCGCGGCGAGCTTGGCGGGCGGCCCCCTTGCCTGTCCCCGCGCGTACCGTGGCGTTAAGATCTGGGATTGATCCAGCCATTGGTATTCTCCTAAAATGCGAGGCCCCCTCCAAGGGTGTGGGCCTCTGATGAAGGCCCTCCTTTAGACGAGTCTTTTGATGTTGAAAAGCCTTTATTCCCAAAGTGTTTAAAGCACTTTGAGACTGTTTGGTTCTTGCTTTGAACGGTCGTGCATGTAAATGCCAAAATCATGTCACTGACCCATGCTCTTTCCTTGTCCCGTGGACCTGCGACCGCTTTTGTTGTGGTGGGGCTGTTTTGGGGCACTTTCGCGGCATCTGTACCGGTTCTGAAGGATCAGATTGGGGCAGGGGACGCGGTTTTTGGCACGCTTTTGCTGGCAACCAGCATTGGCTTGGGTCTGGCCATGTGGGGTGCGCCTTTGCTGGACCGATTGCTGGGCGCGCAGTCAATGCGGGTGGCCACCCTCTTTTTTGGCGCGCTCTTTATTTTGCCTAGCTTGGCACAATCGCCAGCGATGTTTGCGGGTGCCCTGATGCTGTTGGGGTTGTCCTCGGGCACCTTGGATGTGGTGATGAACGCGCGGGTCTCAGACCTCGAAAGCCTGCATGGAAAGTCCCTCATGAACGCAAATCATGGCATGTTTTCAGTGGGGTACACGATTTCAGCAGTCCTGACCGGCTATGCGCGCGAGGCGGGAATGCCTTTGATCTATGTCTTTGTCGCAATGTCGGTTGCTGTAGTCATCCTGTCATTCTTTATGAAAGGCACCACCCAACCCGCAGCCCAAGACGACGGCCAAACAGGCACCAACATACTTTGGCCCGTCTTGATCTGCGGCGCAATTGTTCTGGTGGCTTTCATGACCGAGGCCACCGTCGAGGCCTGGTCAGCCCTGCACATCGAACGAACGCTGGGCGGCTCGCCTATGGATGGTGCGCTGGGGCCAGCCATGCTGGGCGTGACCATGACCATCGGACGATTTTCTGGGCAAGTTGTCACAGAACGCTATTCGGAAAATTCCGTGATCATCGCAGCGTCGATCATTTCCGCCATCGGTGCGATCGGCGCCGCCATCGCGCCCACAGCACCGCTGGCCTACCTCGGATTTGGAGTGATGGGGCTGGGCGTTTCCGTCATCGGGCCCATCGGCCTTGCGATTCTTGGCCAGCTTGTGCCGGAACACGCAAGGGTTAGGGCCGTCAGTCGCGCTGCGGTTATCGGCTTTGCAGGCTTTTTTATCGCGCCGATGGTTATGGGGTTGATCTCAGAAAGCCACGGCTTGCGCATCGCCTTTGGCTGCGTCGCCGCGTTGGTGTTGCTCGTGTTGCCTTTGGTCAAAGCGATTCCGGCAAAATCCTAGTTTGCCACCCATTTTCCTTCGAAATCTTCGGGCACCAGTAGAACATCGCGGTCCAATTCGGTCACATTTTTGCGGCCACACAGGGCCATGCTCACGTCCAGTTCTTTTTGGATGACTTCCAATGCAGCGGTCACTCCTTTTTGCCCCATGGCCCCAAGGCCGTGGATATAGGCGCGGCCAATGTGGGTGCCTTTTGCGCCCAAAGCGAGGGCCTTCAACACGTCTTGGCCAGAGCGGATTCCGCTATCGAGATGCACTTCGACCTGATCGCCCACGGCGTCCATAATCGAGGGCAACATACGGATCGAGCTGAGTGCACCATCCAACTGCCGCCCACCATGGTTCGACACCAAGATAGCATCCGCACCCAGTTTGGCAGCCATTTTGGCATCCTCTGCATCCAAAATACCCTTGAGAATGACTTTGCCGCCCCATTTTTCCATGATCCGTTCGACTTTCCCCCAATCCAGTGAAGGATCAAATTGTTCCGCTGTCCAAGCGCTAAGGCTGGAGGTGTCGCTGATGCCGTCCACATGGCCCACAATATTACCAAAATCGCGCCGTTTGGCCGACAGCATTTCAATGCCCCAGCTCCATTTCGTTGCAAGGTTTGCAATCGTCTTGGCGGTTAGTTTGGGCGGGGCTGACAGGCCGTTCTTTAGGTCTTTGTGGCGCTGACCCAGAATTTGCAAATCCAACGTGATCACCAAAGCTGAACATCCCGCCGCACGGGCTCGTTCAATCAGGCGGTCGGTGTAGTCTACATCCTTCATCGTATAAAGCTGGAACCAAAACGGCTTTTCGGTCTTTTCGGCCACGTCCTCAATGGAATTAATCGACATAGTCGACAAGGTATAGGGCACCCCAAAGGCCTCGGCTGCGCGGGCGGCTTTGATCTCGCCATCTGCATGTTGCATTCCTGTTAAGCCAACGGGCGCGAGTGCCACAGGCATGCTGACGTCCTGCCCGATCATCTGACTGGCCGTGCTGCGTCCGGTCATATCGACAGCGATCCGTTGGCGCAGCCGGATTTTTTCAAAGTCAGTCGTGTTCTCGCGGAAGGTTTGTTCGGTCCAGCTGCCTGATTCTGCATAGTCGTAAAACATCCGGGGCACACGGCGTTCATGGAGGCGTTTGAGGTCGTCGATGCAGGTGATTTTGGGCATGATTGATTCCGTAAATGCAGTAATTGGTAAAAGATAATCACCAATTTGCAGGATATTCTACAGAAAAACAAAAAATACAGTCTTTACAAGTACGATATCGTACTAAATAAAGTACAATATCGTACTAAAGGAAATTGATATGACCCTCTCACGACGTAAAACATTGGCCCTTCTGGGCGGCGGTTTCATTTTGGCCGCTGGGACGGCCACAGGCCTGCGTGTCTCGCGCAAACCGGGCACGGCCCTTGAACCTTGGCAGCAGGCTGGTGGCTATGAAGACTCGCGCATGAATGCATTGAGCTACGCGATCCTTGCCCCCAATCCACACAATCGTCAGCCTTGGTTGGTGGATCTGGCCACGTCAGATCAGATCACGCTATTGGTCGATACAAACCGGATGTTGCCCCACACGGACCCGTTTAACCGCCAAATTACCATCGGTTTGGGCTGCTTTCTGGAGGTCCTGCGCATGGCGGCCAGTCATCAAGGGCAACGTGCGGAAATTACCACGTTTCCAGACGGCTATGATGACGCCGCCCTCGATCAACGTCCGGTGGCCGTGATCAAAATGATTGCGGATCCAACGATCATTCCTGACCCGCTCTTTGACCATGTGCTTGATCGCCGGACCGAGAAAGAGCCTTATGATCTAACCCGCCGCGTTGCCCAATCGTCCCTTGATATCCTGATCCAAGCGGGGCGATCGACCACTTTGAGCGGATCCGTAGACCCTGCTGACATCGCCGCGATGCGCGCAATCTGCGAAGAGGCACTCGTCATCGAAATCGAGACGCCGCGCACCTACAAAGAAAGCGTGGATTTGTTCCGGATCGGCGCGAAGGAGGTCAACGCAAACCCAGATGGCATCGATTTCACCGGCCCACTGTTTGAGGCGATGGGGGCCACGGGCTTGTTCAGTCGCACGTCCGCCCTCGATAGCAGTACCGCAAGTTTCAAAGCGGGGATGGAGGCGGTTTTGGACAACACTCGTACTGCTATGGGCTTTGTCTGGCAGGTCACACCGACAAACACACGGCTGGATCAATTGGCGGCTGGCGCTGATTGGGTGCGCTTGCATTTGGCCGCGACAGGGGCAGGGGTTGCTGTTCAACCGCTCAGCCAAGCCCTGCAGGAATACCCTGAAATGACCCGGCTTTACGATGATGTGCACAAAAAACTGGCCCCTACTGGTGGAACCGTGCAAATGTTGGCGCGCCTTGGGTATACTGCCCCCGTGCCGCCCAGCCCGCGCTGGCCAATTGACGCAAAGATCGTGAATGCCTGATAGCCACTTGCCGCTCTATTTCGGATTTTTCAACGAAATAGGCATCTTAGAACAACTCAGTCGCGCCCGTCTTGAGGCGCGATTGCCTGATGGCTTGCTGGTGTCGCACTTTGCTGTGATCAACCATTTGATCCGCGTTCAGGACGGGCGCACGCCGGTCGAATTGGCCCGCGCGTTTCAAGTGGCCAAAACGACAATGACCCACACGCTAGGTGGTTTGGAAAAACACGGGTTTGTGGAACTGCGCCCAAACCCCGACGACAAACGCAGCAAACGGGTTTGGTTGACGCCAAAAGGGCAGGGGTTTCGAGATCAGTCGATTGCTGCAATGGCCCCCGATATGGCGCAGTTGGTCGATGTCATTCCGCCAGATGAATTGGCCCAACTTTTGCCGATCTTGCAAAAAATACGGGTGTATCTGGACGAAAGTCGAAATTAGGCGCCCGCTTATGCTCTGTGCGCCCCATCTGACAGAGTTTTCACAAATGCCAACACATTTTCGGGGCTTTGACCCTCGGCGATTTTACTCACAATAGCGGATCCTACGACTGCCCCGTCCGCCACCTTGGCGATGCCTTCGGCGGCCTCTGGCGTAGTGATGCCAAAGCCTACGATGATGGGCAGATCCGTAGCCGCTTTGATCCGCGCTACTTCTGGGGCCACATCGCTGGGCTGTGGGGCCGCAGCGCCGGTGATCCCAGTGATTGACACATAATAGACAAAGCCTGATGTGTTTTGCAGAACCTTGGGCAGGCGTTTTTCATCTGTGGTTGGCGTGGCCAAACGGATAAAGTTCAGACCGGCTGCTTGGGCTGGAATGCACAGCTCGCTATCTTCTTCGGGGGGCAGGTCAACCACGATCAACCCGTCAATGCCAGCGGCCTTGGCATCCGCCAAAAACTGCTCAACACCCCGGCTGTAAATCGGGTTGTAATAGCCCATCAGGACAATCGGCGTTGTGTCATCCTCTTCGCGGAACAGGCGCGCCATTTCCAACGTGCGTTCCAAGGTCATACCCGCTTCCAATGCGCGCTGGCCTGCCAACTGAATGGTTGATCCGTCGGCCATAGGGTCGGTAAACGGCAAGCCCAATTCGATCACGTCGACTCCTGCCGCAGGCAGGCCTTTCACAATTTCCAAGGCCGTATCAAAGTCCGGATCCCCTGCCATGACATAAGACACAAACGCTTTGCGTCCGGCGGCATTGAGTTCGGCAAATTTTGCGTCGATACGGCTCATTGTGGATCCTTTCAAGTTGCCCCCGATGTGGCGCAAAACCCAGCGGAAATCAATGCCCCCATTGACCATTGCCCCCCTGACACCCTACATGCCCCAAACGCTGTAAACGGAGGGCGCTATGGGTTTCAAAATGGGTATCGTCGGATTGCCAAATGTGGGCAAATCCACCTTGTTTAATGCACTCACCAAAACGGCCGCCGCTCAGGCCGCGAACTTTCCCTTCTGCACGATTGAGCCGAACGTGGGCGAAGTGGCCGTGCCCGATGCGCGCCTCGACAAACTGGCAGCCATCGCCAGCTCAAAGGAAATCATCCCCACCCGCATGACTTTCGTGGATATCGCGGGCCTCGTCAAAGGCGCGTCCAAGGGCGAAGGGCTGGGCAACCAGTTCCTTGCCAACATTCGCGAAGTTGACGCCATCGCCCACGTGCTGCGCTGCTTTGAAGACGGCGACGTGACCCACGTGGAGGGCCGCGTGAACCCGGTGGAAGACGCCCAAACTATCGAGACCGAATTGATGCTGTCCGACATGGAAAGCATTGAAAAGCGGCTGGTCAACATCGTGCGCAAAGTGCGCGGCGGCGACAAGGAAGCGGTCCAGCAGGAACGGCTGATGAAACTGGCTATGCAAGCACTGGAAGACGGCAAACCCGCCCGCGTGGTTGAGGTAGACGAGGACGACGCTAAGGCATGGAAGATGCTGCAACTGTTGACCACCAAACCCGTGCTCTATGTCTGCAACGTAGGCGAATCTGAAAGTGTCGAGGGCAACGCTCACTCCGCCGCCGTGGCGGCCATGGCTGCTGAACAAGGCAATGCCCACGTCATTATCTCTGCCCAGATCGAAGAGGAAATCAGCCAACTTGACGCCGATGAGGCCATGATGTTCCTCGAAGAAATGGGCCTCGCCGAGGCAGGCCTCGACCGCCTTATCCGCGCAGGCTACGAATTACTGCATCTTGAAACCTACTTTACCGTTGGCCCCAAAGAAGCCCGCGCCTGGACTATCCGCCAAGGCACTTCTGCCCCCAAAGCCGCAGGCGTGATCCATGGGGATTTCGAAAAGGGCTTCATCCGCGCCGAGACCATCGCCTACGACGATTTCGTTGAACTGGGAGGGGAGCAACCCTGCAAAGAAGCCGGCAAAATGCGCGCCGAAGGCAAGGGCTACACGGTCAAGGACGGCGATGTCCTACACTTCTTGTTTAATAACTAATGGGTCGACAGCGCCGAACAAACGCTCCGACCCGAGCCATTCACAATTGCTGGAAACGTCTGTCTATTTGATGTGCCGACGCAGGCTGCGTAAAGAATATCTTCGCCCTGCCTCTTGCCGTCCTGCCAAAATTTCTTGGGAAACTGATAACTGCCCCCCGATCTGATTTGGCTCGTTCTTGTCCATGTTCGGCTCAAAGATAGATGCGCTTGCCCTTCAGAGGTCTGCGATCCCTTGCGTGTTCCGGCTTCTGGATAGGCGGTGACCACAATGTTTAAAAGATACGCGCATTTATTGCGCACTCCCGTAAAATAAATCCACTCGCCGATTTCAGTTTCTATCTCGGTCAAGCAATGGTCCTTGCTGGTAAAGTCGTGCCCGGTGCGCAGAAGGGCCATTTGTTTGCCCGAGCATACCTGCGGATTGGCCACACCGTCTTTGACATAACACCAGCGCATTTTTGGGGGGCCTGCCATTTGGAAGTCTTGGGATCGCCCAGCTGATAGAACGGCTTTGTCGACACCGGCCACGCGGGATCCGCCAGGGCCCCAGTTGACCAAAATTGTCTTCTTGCAGGTGTTCGCAATCCGTACATAAATCGCAGTCCCATCACCAAGGACGCTTTGGATTTTGGCACATCCTGCGGCCTGCGCGGATGATGTGCCCATTACGCCAAACATCCAAACCAATAACCCAAGCGTAAAAAGTGTTTTCATCAAAGCCCCCGACTGTTCATGGTCTTGCACCAGCCTAAACGCGCCAGCACGTTTCGGGCAAGCTTTCACAGTCTTTGCATTGCAAGCTGCAAGCAGTGATTTCTGCCACTCCTTAAGTATTCAAAATGCTGCTACACTTCACAAGGATGGGAATTGGGAGCCACTCGTTATGCCGAAAAATAGTTGGAAAATCGCAGTAATCCCCGGGGATGGGATCGGGAAAGAGACCACGTCTGAAGGGGTTAAGGTCTTGGAAGCGGCCGGGAAACGGTTTGATCTGGGCTTTGATTTTACGGATCATGATTTTGCTTCGGCGGATTACTATACCCAGCATGGCCAGATGCTGCCCGACAATTGGAAAGACCAGTTGGGCGGCTGTGACGCGTTGTTTTTTGGCGCTGTGGGCTGGCCTGAGGTGGTGCCGGACCATGTCTCGCTTTGGGGCTCGCTGATCCAGTTTCGACGTGAGTTCGACCAATACGTCAGCCTGCGTCCTGCGCGTGCGATGCCCGGTGTGCCTTTGCCATTGGCTGGGCGGAAACCCGGTGACATCGATATGATGATTGTGCGCGAAAATACCGAAGGCGAATATTCGTCTATCGGTGGCAAAATGTTCCCCGGAACCGACCGCGAGATCGTCATGCAAGAAACCGTGATGACCCGCACAGGCGTTGATCGGATTTTGAAATACGCTTTTGAGCTTGCTGCAAAACGCAGTGGTCATTTGACCTCAGCGACCAAATCCAACGGGATCTCGATCACGATGCCTTATTGGGACGAGCGGGTCGCGGAGATGGCGCAGACCTACCCCGATATCGAAGTCGACAAATATCACATCGACATCCTCACCGCGCAATTCGTCCTGCATCCGGACTGGTTCGATGTTGTTGTAGCCTCCAACCTCTTTGGCGACATTCTGTCGGATCTGGGCCCTGCTTGCACTGGCACAATCGGCATCGCACCTTCAGGAAATATCAACCCTGAGGGCAAATTCCCCTCTCTGTTCGAGCCTGTGCACGGATCCGCACCAGACATCGCAGGCAAAGGCATCGCCAATCCTGTTGGCCAGATTTGGGCGGCCGCTATGATGCTGGAACATCTGGGTGCCCATGAGGCCAGTACGGGCATCATCACCGCAATTGAACGGGTGTTGTCCGAACAGGCACTGCGTACGCCAGACCTAGGGGGGCTTGCCGATACCAAAACATGCGCCGCAGCAATAGCCGATGCCGTGTTGGATATCGCCTGAATGGTCGCCTCGCGTTTCCTGAAGGGGTTTGAGGTTCAAAAGGCCAATCTGCCCGGCATCGACATCACCTATGCGACTGCGGGAACGGGGCCGCCGATATTGCTGTTGCACGGACACCCGCAAACCCACGTGGTTTGGCGCAAGGTTGCCCCGCGGTTGGTCCAAGCAGGCTACAGCGTCATTGCCCCCGACCTGAGGGGGTATG
Organism: Algirhabdus cladophorae; assembly: GCF_044772865.1. Lineage (GTDB taxonomy): Bacteria > Pseudomonadota > Alphaproteobacteria > Rhodobacterales > Rhodobacteraceae > Algirhabdus > Algirhabdus cladophorae. Next base: position 2,651,484 of record NZ_CP173029.1, on the reverse strand, counting down.
GCGACAGCGATAAACCGGAAAGTGACGAGGTACATTACCCCTATTCCAAGCGGGTTATGGCGCAGGATCAAATCGCTTTGATGGCGCGTCTGGGGTATGAGACATTTTCAGTTGTTGGCCATGATCGCGGAGGCCGCGTTGCCCATCGGTTGGCGCTTGATTATCCACAAGCTGTCAAGCGTTTGATCGTTTTGGATATTGCGCCGACCCAAACCATGTACGCGCAAACAGATCAGGAATTTGCGACCCGGTACTTTTGGTGGTTTTTCTTGATCCAACCAGACGGGTTACCCGAAAAGATGATCGGATCGGACCCGGAATATTTCTTGAGGCGCCATATCGCAGGGCAAGTTAAAATCCCGGGATCAGTTGATGACGACGCGATCCTAGAATACCTGCGCAGCTACAAAAATCCCGCCACCATTCATGCAATCTGCGAAGACTACCGCGCCTCAGCTGGTATTGATTTAAAGCACGACGCAGAGGACGCGGATGCGCGCATCACGGCCCCGCTTTTGGCCATTTGGGGGGCAAAAAGTGTGGTTGGCGCGCTTTATGATGTAGCGGCCACATGGCAAGAAAAGGCAACCCAAGTTACCGGTGTTTCCCTTGCCTGTGGCCATGCAATTCCGGAAGAGGTGCCTGATGAACTGACGGCCGAGATTTTGGATTTCTTTTCAACGCCGTAGGAGTGTGACGTCCGCACTGCATGTGTCGTGCGCAGAGGGCTATGGCCGGATCTGATCCAACATGATCGCGATTGTGACCTGCCTGCAAAGTGGTATACCAGTTTGAAAAGTGGATCTGTATGACCCAAGCCACAGAAAACACAACGCCCAGCACCGCTCGGATCTTCCAGATTGCGTGGCCCTTGGCGCTGCGGGCTGTGATCATGTTTTCCGCTGTTTTGATCGACCTCTATTTCGTCTCGTCTTTGGGCGAGGAAGCCGTGGCTGCCATCGGCCTTTCGGGCGCCATCGCAGGGCTCTTGATGGGCATAGTTTTTGCATTTTCAAACGCTGCACAGGTCAAGTTGGCTCAGGCTGTGGGCACAGAAAATCCGCTGGCAATCAAAACGGCTTTGGTCAACGGATTTATCATTAATATCGTTTTGGCCGGTATTGGCATTGCTACCTTATTGATCTTAGCGCGTCCTATCGTTGATTTCATCGCTCACTCTCCAAAAGTAGCGGCCTTAGCTATGACCTATATGCGCATCTTTTTCATTATGATCGCAGCTGAGGCCGTGGGTCTGATCTTTGGTAGTTTCTTCAACGGGGACGGGCGCACCAAAATCCCGTTCTATAGCTTTTTGATCGCTTTCCCTCTGAACATTCTGGCTACATATGTGCTGGTTTTTGGTCATTTTGGCATGCCTGAATTGGGGGTTGCTGGTGCGGCCTGGGGCACCGCGCTGGCAGCGATTGTGCGGCTTTTGGTTTTGGCCGCGGTGTTTTGGTCATCAGATCGAGCTTTGATTAAATTGCCCGGTTGGATTGATGCGGATCGCTGGATGTCATTGCGCGAACAAGTGCGGTTCGCATGGCCCATCGCCGCCACATTCATCAGCATGAATTTTGCGGCCAACACCTGTACTTTGATCTATGCAAACATGAACATTCATCAATTCGCAGCCATGACCCTGATCATGCCATGGGTGCGGATTGCGGGTTTGATCTCATACTCTTGGGCGCAGGCGACTGGGATTTTGATGGCGCAGCTGCTTGGCAAAACGGTTTCATCTGAGGCGCTCGACGCGTTCTTGTTGCGCGCGCGGCGCGCCATAGTGGTGTTGGCCGTCATTGTGTCATTGACCTACGTCGGCATCGTTTTTGCCACCCAAAGGATTTATGTAGATCTTGATGCGCAAACACGCACTGCGTTGTTCAGTTTTTTGCCGGTGTTGCTGATAATTCCGTTCCCTCGCGCGTTAAACGCCCTTTGCGGGAACGTTTTGCGGGCTGCCGGAGATACGCATTATTCGATGCGCGTCCATGTGGGAGCCCAATGGTTAATCCTTGTGCCCGTGACCGCCGTGTTTGTCTTGCTTTTTGATCTGCCAGCAGTGTGGGTTTTTGCGGTTTATTTACTGGAAGAGGCTACAAAATTTATTCCATTTCACCAGCGGATCCGCAGTGGTAGCTGGCATCACGTACAACACAATTAAACTTCTCATGTGATCTTACGGACTTAGGTCACAATCCCTGATCCCCGAACCGGCCTAGCATGTCCTAGACCCCTGCAAAATTAGCGTGTTTTCCCCCTTGCGAGACAAGCCTTGCGCAGATACACCCACCAGCGGAGACGTGGCCGAGTGGTCGAAGGCGCTCCCCTGCTAAGGGAGTAGGCGAGGAATCGTCTCGAGGGTTCGAATCCCTTCGTCTCCGCCATTTACTTTGATATCTACCACGTCGAAGTGGGGCGGTGCGTTAGGTTCAAGGGCGTAGCTTTGTACTTTGTTGCAGCGACAGACTTGTCATATCTTGAAAAGCCAAACTATGTTTTTGTGCAGGACACCGGCGCACGGGGTCCAGGCCGTGAAACCAAGGGAACGCCCATGACCCATACCCGCATTCGAAAATTCAACACCAAAGATACCTATCCTGAGCAAGCCCTTGATAACGATCTGTGTCAGGCAGTGGTCACGTCTGGTGGCAAAACAGTTTGGCTGCGGGGGCAATGTCCGCAAGACCTGGATGACGCAAAGAATATCGATAGCCATGATCCGGTTGAGCAGACCCATAAGGTGATGCAAAATATCAAACAACTGATCGAAGAGGCCGGCGGCGAGATGGATCATTTGGTCAAAGTTGTTGTCTACATCACTGATGTGCGGCACCGCGAGGCGATCTATCAGACCATGGGCGAATATCTGAAGGGGGTGCATCCGGTTTCAACTGGACTGGTCGTGCAGGCCTTGGCGCGTCCGGAATGGTTGGTGGAAATCGATGGTACGGCTGTCATCCCGGACGGCTACCGACCATGACGTTTTCGCTGGTTGCGCGCTGCGCTGAAACGGGGATGTTTGGGATTGCGATCGCCTCATCCTCGCCTGCTGTGGCGGCGCGATGTGCCTATACCCGTGCAGGCGTGGGGGCCGTGGCCAGTCAGAACATAACCGACCCGCGCCTTGGTCCAATGGTGCTTGAATTGATGCATTGCGGAATGTCGGCGCATCGGGCAATCGCGGAACTACAAAACACGGCGCAACATTTGGCCTACCGGCAGGTGCTGGCCATTGATGCAAATGGCGACACAGCGATCCATTCTGGCCCAAATTCGCTAGGTGTTTGGACCGACGCCGCGGGACGAAACGTGCAAGCCGCCGGGAACCTTTTGGCCAACGAGGACGTGCCGCAGGCGATTGTGGAAGGTTTTGAACAGGTCAGCGGCCACCTGGGCGACCGGTTGATCGCAGCCATGCATTCAGGACTTGCCGCAGGCGGCGAGGCTGGCCCGATCCATTCTGCCGGTCTACAGATTTGTGATACGGTGCCTTGGCCCGTAGCTGATTTGCGCTGCGACTGGACAACCCAGTGCCCGATTGAAACAATTGCCAGCGCTTGGGACGTCTACAAACCGCAGCTAGACGCCTATGTGCAGCGCGCGCTTGATCCTAGAGAGGCGCCCAGCTACGGAGTGCCCGGCGATGAATGAACATGCCCCGATCAGCTGGTTGGAAGCCGAACGTATTGAACAAATGCGCCACGTGTTGGCCCAGACGGCGGCGGCCCCTGACGACGCGCCCGTAGGCCTTCCGGGGCATTTTTACACGGATCCGTCCTTTTTCAATTTCGAATGCCAAACGGTTCTGCGCCGCAGTTGGCATTGCGTGGGGCGGGTCGATGAATTCGTAGCAACAGGCGATTACCTCACGCTGAATTTGCTGAACGAGCCCTTGCTCATTGTGCGTGATGGCGCGGACATCATTGCCTTGTCCAATTTGTGTCGTCACCGCGGCATGCCCTTGGCCGAGGGGCAGGGCAATGCCAACCGCTTTGTGTGCCGCTATCACGCATGGGCGTATGGGACGGACGGGGCGCTATTGCGTGCGCCACGGATGAAAAACGCGGGCTTTGATCCCAAAACCTGCAGGTTAGGCCGCTTCCCATGTGTGCAGCGGTTTGGGTTTGTTTATGTCTGTCTGGTCGACGATCCGCCAGACATCGATGTGGAGTTGTCCGGGCTGGACAAGGTCATCGGGCAATATGAACCGGACAAACATACCATCGTGCATAGTGCCGCCGAGGTCTGGCAGTGCAATTGGAAGGCTTTGGTTGAGAACTTTATGGAAGGGTATCATCTGTCTGTGGTGCACCCGCAGACCTTGCACGGATACACACCAACGGGTCTTAGCCGCAAAGGCCCCAATGGCCCGGGCTACACCAGTTACTTTGCCAACTACCCAGCCAATACGCCCCCGCGTGGCGAAGGGGCAGGGGGCCTAAGTCAAGAAGAACGGCACCGATCCAGCCTGTTTGCAGCCTTTCCCTGTCAGGTGGTCAGTGTGGCAGCCTCGCTATTGGTGTCTCTTAGCATTCGACCTTTGACACCCACATCGATTGAAGTGCGTTGGACCATGTCGGTTTATGGCGACAGCCTTGACGGCGACACAATCGATGCCCGCATTGCCCTCTGGGACGAAGTGAACCGTGAAGATCGCGAGAAACTGGAGGCCATGCAAGCCGCTTTGGGATCGGTCTTTGCCACTGGCGGTCCTTTGGCAGAAGACGACTACGAGGGAACGATACGGGACTTTGTGTTGTGGCTGGCACGGCAAGTTGCGGCCTGAACAAGCCCTGCTGCGGTGTGGGTATTGAACACGCTGTTAGAGTCCCTCAACAAGGCGCGCCAAAAGCGCGTCCAACATGCTGTCGCATGCTTCTAATTCACTGATTTCAATAAATTCGTCGGGCTTGTGCCCCTGATCCATGGAGCCAGGTCCACAGACAACAGTGGGCACGTCTAACACAGACGAAAACAAGCCGCCTTCGGTGCCAAAAGCCACTTTGATCGTATGGGTCGTTTGGGTCAGCTCCTGCATAAATCCCACAACCGCGGCAGACGAATCCGTTACCAAAGACGGGTAGCTGTTGGTGATCGAGATCGTGGTATTGGCCTGCGGAAATTGGGGCCTTAGCGCCGCCAAATAGTCCTCAGTCCGTGCCTCTATTTGCGCCAGTATCGTCTTTGGATCATCTCCCGCAAGATGCCGAATTTCGAACATGAATTCTGCATGGTCTGGCACGATGTTCAAGGCGGTCCCACCAGTCATCGTGCCCACATGCACGGTGCTGTAGGGCACGTCATAATCATCGTCTTGGACCCCTGTGCTGGCAATCGTATCTTGCAATTCGCGAAGGAACCCAATGATGTCGCAGGCCATATGGATGGCATTCAGCCCTGTGGGCGCAAGGGCGGAATGTGCCGCATGCCCAGTCGTTGTGACTTTAGCTGCAGTTTTGCCTTTGTGACCGGTGGCGACCTGCATCAAAGTAGGCTCGCCCACAATGCAAAACTGCGGGCGAAACGGGGCATCTGCCAGCATATCGATCAACGATCTGACACCGATACAGCCCACTTCCTCGTCATAAGACAGGGCAAGGTGGAGCGGCGTTTTCAGCGTCATTTTGCTGGCCTTTAAGGCCGCCATCATCGTGCAGGCCACAAAGCCTTTCATATCCGCTGTACCACGACCAAAAAGCTTGCCGTTGTGCCCCGTCATCTCAAACGGTGGGGTCGCCCAGTTTTGACCTGCCACGGGCACCACATCCGTGTGGCCAGATAACAAAACGCCCGCACAATCCCGCGGTCCAACAGTGGCATAAAGGTTCGCTTTTTTGCCCGTCTCATCTTGGATTAGCGTGACATTCGCGCCTGTGGATTTAAGAAAATCTGCACAAAAGGTGATCAGATCGATATTAGGATCCGCGCTGATGGTTGGAAAACTTATCAGCCGCGCCAGCAGGGACTGGGTGGTCCAGTCTTGGGCCGTCATGGCCGTGCCGCGATATGGGCTGCAAGGTTTTTGGCATCCACCCAAACACCCCAAATGAACGATGATCCGCGCATCGACAGCCATGGAAGGCCAAGAAAGTAAATGCCCGGCACTTTGGAAACGCCGGCTTGATGCTGCGGCTTCCCCGCCGCGTCAAAGGCATCCACCTGCAGCCAACTGAAATCCTGCGTAAACCCCGTGGCCCAGATGATCGTCTTGATGTCCTTTGCTGTCAGATCCAATTCCCTGATCGGATGCGTCATGCAGTCGGGGTCGGGTGCAATAACACGGGCCTCGGGGTCCAGCGGCAGATCGATCCCTTCGCGCGCGACATAGGCGTCGGCTTCGTCCAAAACGGACAAATAGTTGGCATCGCCATTTGCAATGTTCTGGGCAAGGTCTGGCGCGAACTGCAAGGCACCATTGCTGTAGGTTTGGGTCATGCCCAACAGGGTCATACCTTTGGCGGCAAAGCGTCTGAAATCAACGGTTTGGCCCCCATTGGCACCGCTCACGGCGATGGTGACATGTTCGGCCCCAACGGGTGGCGATTTCATTTGCCATTTGCCCAACACGCCCAGCCACCAGACAAAATCCTTGCCGCGATACCGGCGCGGCGGGCGATCATGAGCCCCGATTGAAAGATAAACATCGCGGCCGCTGTCGCACAGCTCTTCGGCAATTTGGCTGCCAGAGGATCCAGCGCCCACGACCAAAACACCCCCATCGGAAATATCATGTGGCGAGCGATAAGCGGTTGAATGTATTTGGGTCAGCCCGTCTTGGGCAGGGACGACGGGCGGAATCGCTGGTTTTTGAAATGGGCCGGTCGCGGCCACCACGTGACGGGCATGATAGTCGCCGTCGGATGTGACCACATCAAACCCTGTGCCATCTACCCGCTTGGTCACTTTGTGCACCGTTACACCGCAGCGGATCGGCACAGATTTTTCTTCCACGAATTCCTCGAAATATGACACAACACTGTCTTTGGTCGGAAAATCATCAGGGCCGCAGTCGGCAAATTCCTTGCTTGGAAAACGGTCGTGCCACGCGGGCCCATTGGCCACCAAGGACGACCATCGGTCTACCCGCCACCGCTCGGCAATGCGGGCGCGTTCCAATACAAGGTGTTGAATCCCCTGACTGGTCAAGTGTTCACTCATCGCCAGTCCAGCCTGTCCTCCGCCCACGACAAGTGTATCAATTTGTTCAGTCGGCATCGGGTTCCTTTGACGCGAAATTTGGTGGCTTTGGTCAGCCTAGCAAACAGGCGCGTCAGCTCAAACACCGAAATGCGCGCTAAAGGTCTGTGTCGTCTTTTGGCGCAGCCTGCTCGTGGGTTTTGAGTGACGACTGCGGCTATTCAGCCCCAACAAAAAGTTGCGCAGCACCTTTGCATTTCGCAAGGTAGCGACAGCGAGAAGGGGAGATAGATGGCCGATCAACAGCGTGATTTGGAATTTCTGAGACGCACCATTGTCCTAGCTGACGAGGCGGTGAGCGAAGGCAACCACCCCTTTGGCGCTGTGCTCGTGTCAGCCGAGAACCAGATCTTGGCCGAGGGTAAAAATTCCTACAAAATCGACAAAGGACCCGGTCATGCGGAAACGAACTTGGCCCGCGAAGCGGCCCGAAACTTTGATGAAGCCACGCTAAGAGCCGCGACTTTGTACACATCCGTAGAACCCTGTTCGATGTGCTCTGGCAGCATTTATTGGGCTGAGATTGGTGCAGTGGTGTTTGGAATGACCGAGCGGCGCTTGGGCGAATTAACAGGTGATGATCCTGAAAATCCGACCCAAGATCTAGAATGCCGGGTGATTTTCGCCTCTGGGCAACGCCCTGTAGAGGTCCGTGGACCCTATTCAGAACTTGAGGACGAAATCGCAGCTCAACATATCGCCTTTTGGAAAACCGAATGACGGCAATGACGCTTACTTTGACGGGGCGATTGCAGGCCGAGGGGGCAATGCCGTGGTTTCTACACCGGGGGCGGTTGCTGAACTTAGTGGGGTGGATCACCCGGCAGGATGACCGCACGATCGCAATGGTTCTTTCGGGTCCTGCGGATCTTTTAGATGCAATGGAAGTTGCCTGTAGCCTTGGTCCGGCCGATGTTTGGGTCGAAAGCTACACCCGCAGCAGCTATGAATTTGAGACGCTTCCAGAGGCGCTTACAATTCGAGAAAGCGCTTAATTTTTCAGCATATCTACGCTTTTTGAGCAATTCCTTTGGGTGCAAAGCTGTTCAACGCTCGCGAATCTCGTAACATCTGCGTGGGATAGTGGGGATGAAGATGAACGGTACACCTGTCGGTCTGTCACGTGATTTAGCGGCAAAAGGCGTCATGCGAGCTGAGGTGCAGCAGCACGATGTGGTGGTCTGGCGCGGCCCCGATGGCGATCTTCATGCATGGAACAATCGTTGTCCGCATCGTGGGATGCGTCTTAGCCACGGGTTCGTGCGTGGTGACAAACTGGCCTGCTTGTATCATGGTTGGCATTACGGAAAGGGGGGCGGTTGCGCCTATATACCGGCCCATCCTGATCTTGAACCGCCCGCAACGATTACCGCACAGGTCTATAATGTCGCAGAAACGGATGGTGTGATTTGGGCCGACGTTGATGAATTGCCCACAGCCCCGCGCGCAGATGTGGCGATGGTACCGCTGCGCAGCCTTGCGTTTTCCAGCACTGCGCAAAGCGCTTTGTCGGCCCTTGCCGCCGAACCTTTTGGGGATGACGTGCCGCAGAACGTTGCCCCCGCAACCTTGATGGTGGGCGGCCTGCGTGTCACCGTTTTTGCAAGCACGCTTGGGCCGCATACGACCCTTGTCCACATATGTGTCGAGGCGACCGCGTCATTACCCCGGCTCAAGGCCCTGTCGCGGTGGGCTGAGGCCGCGCGGCGCACGTCAGAGGGCCAAACCGTATGAGCATGTCCTACGCACAAAACGATTGGTACGTCGTCGGCGATATTCACAAGTTAGCCAAAGACTTGCCGTATCAAACTGCTTTGCTCGGGCAGTCGATCACAGTTGGGGGCACGGCCCAAGATCCTCGGATAACGACGGAAGACGGGACAGTGCTGCCGGTTCTTTTGCAATATGATCACCTCTGGACAAGCTTGGGCGCCGACCCGAGGCCCTTGTTCGAGATCGCTGAGGCCCAGCAAAGCACGCGCACATTTGTCCCTTGCGGCGGTGTCACTGTGCGCTGTTCGCCCTTGCGCGCCGTTGAAAACTTCCTTGATATCGCGCATTTTCCCTTCGTTCACACGGGTATCCTCGGCGAAGAACCAAACACCGAAGTGCACCCCTATAAGGTCGAAATTCGCGAAGATGTGGACGAGGTTTGGGCGACCCAAATCGGCTTTCATCAGCCCCAAGCGGCAAAAAGTGCGACCACCTCTATCGAGACACAATATCAATACCGCGTGCCTGCGCCGACGACCGCTGTCCTCTATAAAACCTGTCCGCCAAAGCCCACGGAATGGGATGTTATTGCGATATTTGTACAGCCTTTGGCCGAAGATCATTGCATCGCGTGGCCTTGGATGGCGCTATTTGACGACGTGACGCCCTATGCGGAATTGGTGCAATTCCAGCAGGAAATCTTTTTGCAAGACAGATCGATCTTGGAAAACCAAAAGCCTACTCTGCTGCCCCTTGATCCAAAACTTGAAATCCCGACGCGCTGCGATCTGACCTCTGTGGTATATCGCCGTTGGCTCAAACGTAAGGGCGCGACTTACGGCGCGCTGACGACTGCTGCATGAGTTTTACGCTTTATAACTACGTCCTTTCTGGGAACTGCTACAAAGTGCGGCTGATGGCAGCGCTTTTGGGCGTGGAGTATGAAACCGTATCTGTTGATTTCTATCCGGGCTTTGAACATCGCACGCCCAAAATGTTGGCGTTGAATCCGGCTGGAACACTGCCGGTTCTCACCTCTGGCGATATGGTTCTGACCGAAACCCAAGCGATGCTTATGTGGCTGGCGCTGGAATATGATTCAACAGGCCAATGGTTGCCACAAGGTGATGCACAACAAACGGCAGTGTTGATGGAATGGCTGGGTTTTGCTGGCCGATTGACCCAAAGTGCGGGCCTTGCGCGTCTGCATGATATGCTGGGGTGGGACACCGACGGACCAGTGGCCAAAGCCGCCGCCACACGGGATCTGCGGGCACTTGAATTGCACCTGACCGACAGAGTTTTGGAAGGTGGGCTTTGGATTGCAGGTGATCTGCCGACCATCGCGGACATCGCGTGCTTTCCTTACGTGGCACTTAGCCCCGATGCAGGGCTCGATCACGACGGGTATCCCGCGATCCGAAATTGGCTTTATGCGATCCGTGGTTTGCCCGGATTTGTGGCCATGCCGGGCATCCATTACCTGCACGAAGACCCGCGAGGCAGTGATGGCTGAACCGCTTTTGGATATCTCGGGAGTGACCAAAACCTATGGTCGCACAGTGGCCAATGAGGATGTAGAGTTTCAAGTGGATGCAGGCCGCATTCATGCAGTTCTGGGCGAAAACGGGGCTGGTAAATCCACGCTGATGAAGGTGATTTATGGTGTCACCAAACCTGATGCTGGCACTGTGAACTGGGAAGGCCAACCTGTTGATATCGCATCGCCTTCAGAGGCGCGCAGGCTTGGCATTGGGATGGTATTCCAGCATTTCTCGCTGTTTGAAACCCTGACGGTAACCGAAAACATCTCGCTTGCTGTACCGGGCAATAAGGCCGATCTGGCGCGTCGTATTCGCGAAGCCTCTGCGCGCTTTGGCTTGGACGTTGAACCAGATGCCCATGTGCACCAATTGACCGTTGGCGAACGCCAAAGGATCGAAATTCTGCGCTGCGTCTTGCAAGAACCCAAGCTGATTATCTTAGATGAACCCACCTCGGTTTTGCCGCCGCAGGGGATCCTAAAGCTGTTTGAAACGCTCAAAACGCTTGCCTCAGAAGGCATCGCAGTGGTGTTTATCTCGCACAAATTGGATGAAATCCGGGCCCTTTGCGATAGTGCGACTATCATGCGCGCAGGCCGCGTCGTAGGCGTGGTGAACCCTAAGGAAGAAAGCGCCAAAAGCCTGACCCAACTGATGATTGGGCAAGAGGTTGCCGCCATGTCACCGCGCAGTTCGGCCAAAGCGGGTGCAGATGTGATGCAGGTCAAAGCCATGTCGCTGGAGCCGGAAAATCCCTATGCGCCAAAGTTGAGCAACCTCAGTTTGACCCTCAAGGCCGGTGACATTTTGGGCATTGCAGGTGTTTCGGGCAATGGCCAAGGCAGTTTAACCCGTGCTTTGGCTGGTGAAATACGTACGCAAACGGACGTCATTACCCTGCAAGATCAACCTGTCGGCACCTTAGGGCCAGAGGCGCGTCGCCGTTTGGGCCTGCATTTTATTCCAGAAGAACGACTTGGGCGCGGCGCCGTGCCGGAACACAGCCTGTCGGAAAACACTGCCCTGACGACTTTTCATTCTGGGCTGTTATCACGCGGGTTTTTGCGCCTGTCCAAGCGGCGGGCCCGCGCACAACAGGTGATCACCCGGATGGATGTGCGCTGCAGCGGTCCCGATGCCGCGGCCACCTCTTTGTCTGGCGGGAACTTGCAAAAATTCATCGTCAGCCGTGAAATGGAGTTGGCGCCAAAGGTCCTGATCGCCGAACAACCAACTTGGGGCGTTGATGTGGGGGCTGCGGCGGCAATTCGTCAGCGGCTGCTGGATTTGCGGGATCAAGGGGTGGCGATCTTGATCGTCTCTGAGGAATTGGAGGAGTTGATGGAGATTTGCGACCGCATCCAAGTGATGTTTCGCGGGCAATTGTCAGCGCCCGTCGGAGTTGGTCAAACCAGCATTGATCACATTGGTCTTGCCATGGCTGGCGAGTTTGACGCGTTGGAGGCCGCCCATGCGTAGGTTGGTCTTGGAACCGCGTGAGACCAACTCGATCCTTGTGCCTTTTCAGGTGGCGGTTCTGGCTCTGCTGCTTACAGCACTTTGCGGGGCGATCCTTTTTGCGATCTACGATGTGAACCCGTTGAAAGGCCTGCATGCAGTCTTTGTTGAACCCTTGCAAAGCACCTATGGGATTGGGGAGGTCCTGCTAAAGATGGCCCCATTGCTGCTGATCGCCCAAGGTCTGGCTATCGGATTTCGCGCGCAGGTTTGGAACATTGGGGCCGAAGGGCAGCTCATTCTGGGGGCGATCGCGGCTTCGGTTTTGGCCATTCAGTTCGATGGAACCTCATCGCCGTTGCTGCTGCCTGCGATGGTTTTGGCAGGTATGGTGGCGGGTATGGCGTGGGCCGGGATTGCCGCGTTTTTGCGCACGCAGTTTAATGCCAACGAGATTTTGGTGACCTTCATGCTGACCAGCGTCGCCTTGCAATTGCTGTACTACCTTGTCACAGGGCCGCTGAAGGACCCAATGGGGTTCAACTTTCCGCAATCCATCAGCTTTGGATCCTCGGCCAAGTTCGACATTATTATTGAGACCACGCGCGCCAACGCGTCGCTGTATATTGGGCTGTTTGTGACGGCCCTAGCGACGATTTTTGTCCGATTCAGCTTTGCCAATTACAAACTTTCTGTCGGGGGATTGGCCCCGGGCGCTGCGTTTTATGCAGGGTTTTCATCCAAACGCGCCATTTGGGTCGCCCTTTTGGTGTCAGGCGGCGCTGCAGGTCTCGCCGGTGTGGGCGAAGTCGCAGGCCCCTTGGGGCAACTTCAACGCAACATTTCGCCCGGCTATGGGTATGCAGGGATTATCGTGGCGGTCTTGGGCGGATTACACCCCATTGGGATCCTGTTCGCCGCGGCCATTATGGCGCTGGTCTATGTCGGTGGCGACTTTGCATTATTGTCCGTTGGCGTGCCTGACGCGGTCACAGAAATCCTGCAGGGTATTCTACTGATCTCATATCTGGCGTGCTCGCTGCTGTTGACCATGCGCATGCGCTGGGTCCGAGAGGGGGTCGTCTGATGGATGTTCTGATCTTTATGGTGAGCGGTACTTTGGCTGCTGCGACCGCCTTAATTTTTGCCGCTATGGGGGAACTCGTCGCTGAAAAGTCAGGCATGTTGAACCTCGGCATCGAGGGCATGATGGCCACAGGTGCAGCCATGGGATTTGTCGCGGCCACAGTGTCGGGGTCTTACATAGTAGGGTTCCTAGCCGCTGCTGTTTTGGGGGCGCTGCTGTCGTTGGTTTTCGCTGTGCTTACCTTGGTGTTTCGGGCCAATCAAACTGCGTCGGGGTTGGCGATTGGCATCCTAGGGCTTGGCCTGTCCTCGGCCATTGGCAAGAAATTCGAAAGCATGACCCTGCCGGGTGTGCCAGATCTGCCCCTTGGGTTTCTGGCAAAAATTCCAGTGATTGGTCCGATGTTTTTCCAACTGGACGTCATGGTTTACGTGTCGATCTTGCTGGTCTTTGCAACGTGGTATGTGCTGAACCGCACCAAACTGGGCCTGATCATCCGGGCTGTAGGGGAGAACCCGCAAAACGCGCATGCACTGGGATTAAAGGTGGTTTGGATCCGCGCGGGATGTGTCGCCTTTGGCGGAGCGATGGCTGGCATCGGTGGGGCCTATATGTCGACGGCGTACACACCGCTGTGGGCTGAAGGCATGATCGCAGGACGCGGTTGGATCGTTGTCGCCCTCACTGTGTTTGGCACTTGGATGGTGCCGCGTGTTGCATTTGGTGCCTATCTTTTCGGCTCTATTTCGCTTTTGGAACTTTCAATACAAGCTCTGGGTGTAAACGTGTCCAGTCAGCTTATGTCGGCGTTGCCGTATCTTGTCACGATTGTCATGCTCGCCCTGATCTCGCGCAACACGTTGTTTATCCGACTCAATAGCCCAGCGAGCCTTGGGGCCACATTTAAACTCTGACGAAACCAACAAAGGGGATACTGATGATAAAACGAAACACAACACTAATGGCAGCCGCTCTAACGGTTATGACGGCCCTGCCAGCCGTTGCCCAAGACAAGATGAAAATTGGCTTTGTCTACCCGTCGCCCATTGCCGATGTGGGCTGGTCTGCTGAATTGAACGCAGGTCGTTTGGCCATTGAAGAAGCCTTTGGCGACCAAGTCGAAACGGTCTTTGTAGAAAACGTGGCAGAAGGTCCCGATGCCGGCCGGATCATGAACCAGATGGCGGCCCAAGGGGCTGACATGATCATGCTGGGATCGTTTGGATACATGAACGACGGCATCGCCTTGGCCGAGCGGAACCCGGATATGACCTTTATCCACGCGTCTGGCTATAAGCTGGCACCGAACTTTGGCAACTTCCAAAGCCGCAACTACGAAAGCAGCTATCTGGTTGGTATGGCTGCCGGTGATGCCACTGAAAGCGATGTCGTGGGTATCGTGGCAGCCTTTGCCATTCCCGAAGTAATCGGCATGATCAACGGCTTTGCGCTGGGCCTGCAGGAGGTAAACCCTGATGTCACAATCAAGGTCGTGTGGCTCAACTCATGGTTCGATCCACCCAAGGCACAAGACAGTGCGCGCGCCTTGATCGCGCAACAGGCTGATGTGATCTATTCGCTTTACCAAGACACGCCGTCGGTCGTGACCGTCGCCGAGGAAGAAGAAGTGTGGGTCATCAACACGTCGTCTGACATGAAAGAATATGCGCCAAACTGGTTGCTGGCGTCGCAGATCGCCGATTGGGGACCTTATTTTGTCAAAAGCGTGCAGGAAACGATGGATGGCACATTCGAAGGCACTGCCTTTTGGGGCGGCATGGCTGACGGAACAGTTGATGTAAAAAGCCTGTCGACCAGCCTGTCTCCAGAAGCGATGGCCAAGATCGAAGCGGCCTCTGCGGCGATGAAAGCAGGCGAGTTCCACCCGATCACTGGCCCGATTATGAACCAAGCCGGTGAAATGGTTTTGGCCGAAGGGGAAACCATTGCGGACCCCGACCTGGCTGGCATCGACTGGTTGGTGAAAGGCGTGGAGACACCACTGCCAAACTGATGCAGGCAGTTCGCGCCCACCTTATACACAGCCCGGAACGGGGCCGGATCGAGCGCATCGAGGATGCGCTCGTTTCCTTTGACGCTGCAGGCCAGATTGTGCGTGTAGCAGATGGAAATAGCGCTCCAGCCAATATCGATTTGCGCAGCCAAGGTGTGTTGCTGCCCGGGTTGGTTGATCTGCACATTCATGCGCCGCAATTTCCGCAATTGGGCACAGGACTTGATGTGCCATTGGAAGACTGGTTGTCGAAATACACCTTTCCGCTGGAGGCACGATTTGCTGATCTGACCTATGCGGCCTTTGTTCATGACGCATTGGTGCGGCGGTTACTGGCCAATGGAACCACCACAGCCGTTTATTTTGCGACGATCCATGGGCCCTCTAGTCTAAACCTTGCCGAGACCTGTTTGCGACTTGGGCAACGGGCCTTTGTGGGCAAGGTCGCGATGGATCTGGCCGGGGCCTGTCCGGACTACTACCGCGATAGTGATGCGGCTGCATCGATCAATGAAACCGCTGATTTCATCAAAGCCGTACGCGCCATGCCCGGCAATGATCTGGTCGAACCGATCATTACCCCGCGCTTCATTCCGTCCTGCTCTGATGACGCTTTGGCCGGGTTGGGCGAACTTGCCGCCAGCACGGGTGCGGCTGTGCAAACTCATTGTTCCGAAAGCGATTGGGAACATGGGTTTGTATTGAACCGTATGGGCAAAACCGATGCTTCTGCCTTGGATGAATTTGGTCTGCTGACCCGCCGCAGCGTTCTGGCCCATGCAGGGCATATTACTGATGCGGATATGGATTTGATCGCTGAACGGGGTGCTGGGATCGCTCACTGCCCGCTGTCAAATGCGTATTTTGGAAATGCGGTCTTTCCCCTGCGTCGCGCCTTGGCCAAAGCCCTTCACATTGGGTTGGGAACGGATATTTCAGGCGGGCACAGCGCGTTCTTGTTGGACAATGCCCGCGCCAGCGTGACCGCCTCGCGGATGTTGGAGGAAGGCGTTGATCCCTCGAAAGATGCTGCCAATCGCGGCGTAGACGCCTCGCGGATCGACTTTCGCGATGCGTTCTATATGGCAACCAAGGGTGGGGCAGAGGTACTGGACCTTCCTGTTGGCGCCTTCAAGGCTGGCCTGCAAATGGATGCCATCTTGGTCAATTTGGTCGATGATTTTGGCCCAGTTGAGGACCTGCTGCAAAAGATCATCATGCGTGCCACGCCCGCGGAGATCACCCAAACCTGGGTCGCAGGCAAATGTGTTAGCGCACCAATGGTCCACCCAGACCAAAGTGTTTGAC
This sequence comes from Algirhabdus cladophorae, assembly GCF_044772865.1. Classification (GTDB taxonomy): domain Bacteria; phylum Pseudomonadota; class Alphaproteobacteria; order Rhodobacterales; family Rhodobacteraceae; genus Algirhabdus; species Algirhabdus cladophorae. Next base: position 2,635,157 of record NZ_CP173029.1, on the reverse strand, counting down.
CAATCCGCGCCGGTAGGCAATCGACATCGCATCGGCAGGGATATGCACTTCGTCGCGGATGTTGAGGGGTAGATCCTCGGGGCGCTGTGCCTCGACCAAATCCTTGTCCTCGTCATTGATCATCAGACTTTCCTTGATGAGGAATTCTTCGTCCGGCGTGCCTGTGGTGTCTGTGGCCACTTGAAAAATTTTCGTCTCATAGGCGGAAACGGGGCAGACTGTGTCTGCAAAATATTGCACATACCAACTGTCGTTCGGTTTGATGACGATGATCGTCGAAAACGGATAGGTCAGCTCGTAGGTATAGACCACGTGACGGCTGTCGCCGGGCACATCATCCGGAAAGCGGTTGCCGCCTTCATCATAGCCCAGATCAAAGGTCAGACCATAATCGGTCGTTTCAACGTCATAGGATGGAAACCTGTCGTCCTCGCTGCCGCCAAAAGTCTCTTTATGCACCCACGGAAAATGAGCAACATCGTTGAAGTTCTCGACGTGGCGACTGGCCGCGGCGTGCCATGTGTTGGGGGGCACATAGACCCGCTTGAGACTTTCATCGCGGATGCCTGGCCAATCCGGGAGCGGCCAAATCGGGTCTTGTGACAGGCAGGTCCAAAGGATACCAAAACGTTCCTCACATTTCAGCAATTGCAACCGCAGCCGGGTTGAGACGCGCGCATTTTGATCCGGATTTGAAGGTATTTTGGTGCATTGCCCATCGGAATTAAAATGCAGCCCGTGCATTGGACAAATAAGCTGATCGCCATCCACGCGGCCTGCACTGATGCGGGTGCCGCGATGGGGGCAAAGATCGCGAGCAACAGACAGACCCTGTGGCGTGCGCCAAATCACCAGATCAACATCCAGCAGTCGCGCTGGCACTGGCGCGTCTTCGATTTCATGGCAAAAGGCGATCGGGTGCCAGAAGCGGGACAACACCCGCCAGTCATCCGCTGCAAAGGTGCAATGGCGCGGTAAATCACTGTCGGTGTCATCGGGCGTCAGAGGCAAAAACATGCCGACATCAAAGCCGATTAGCTAAAGGGTTTCAATGCCCAAGGACATCGGTGCTCCGCACGATTAGGTTCGAACCCCTGCGAATTTTTCCTGCCATTCGATGCGCTGATCATCAGTGATTTTTGCAAACAAGTTGTCCGGCACAGCAAAGCCATGGCCCTCTGGCAAGGTCTCAAGCGCTGCTTTGATATCGGTGGGCCATGTCATATCCAAGGTGTTCATGGCCGATAGCAATGTGGCGCTGGCTGTGGGGATAAAGGGTGCTGACAATACGCCGTAAAGCCGGATCAAATTCAGGGCCAGACGGATCTGAGCGCCTGCTTTTTCTGGATCTTCTTTGAAGGTGACCCATGGCGCTGCAGCTTGGAGGTATTCATTGCCTGCCGCCCAAATCGCGCGCAACTCGGCTGCGGATTTGCGCACCTCCATCTTGTCCATATGGCCTTCATAGGCGCGGATACGCGTTGTCAGTTCGGTGATCAGCGCCTCTTCAGCAGGGCCCCATGCGCCGCCTGCAGGGACCTCTTCGCCAAATTTTGAGCGGCAGAATTTCGTCACGCGGCTGACCAGATTACCCAAGACATCCGACAGGTCTTTGTTCACGCTGGCTTGGAAGTTTTCCCAAGTGAATTCGCTATCGCTGCTTTCTGGCGCGTGGCTCAAAAGCCACCAACGCCAATAGTCGGCAGGGAGAATCTCAAGCGCCTGATCCATAAACACGCCACGCCCTTGCGAGGTGCTGAACTGCCCGCCGTCGTAATTGAGGTAGTTGAAGGATTTGATGTAATCGACCAGTTTCCAAGGCTCGCCCGATCCCATGATCGTGGCAGGGAAGCTGAGGGTGTGGAAGGGGACATTATCCTTGCCCATAAACTGGGTGTAGGTCACGTCATCTGCGCCTTTGTCTGTGCGCCACCAACGTTCCCAATCGCCGCCGGATTTCTCGGCCCATTCACCTGCGCAAGCGATGTATTCGATGGGGGCGTCGAACCAGACGTAGAACACTTTGCCCTCCATGCCGGGCCAATCTTGGTCGCCGTTTTTCACAGGCACGCCCCAATGCAGATCCCGCGTGATACCGCGATCTTGCAAGCCGTCGCCGTCGTGTAGCCATTTTTTAGCGATGGACGTCGTCAAAATGGGCCAGTCGGTTTTCGACGTGATCCAAGCGTCGAGATCGTCCTTGAGGGCCGATTGGCGCAAATAAAGGTGCTTGGTCTCGCGGACTTCCAAATCGGTCGAGCCTGAAATCGCGCTGCGCGGATTGATCAGATCGGTGGGATCCAACTGCTTGGTACAGTTTTCGCATTGGTCCCCGCGGGCGTTTTCATAGCCGCAGTTTGGGCAGGTGCCTTCGATATAACGATCCGGCAGAAAGCGGCCATCAGCATGGGAATAGACCTGCTTTTCGCTGATCTCTTGGATCAAGCCCGCTTCGTTCAGCTTGCCCGCAAAATGCTGGGTCAGGGTATGGTTTTGGGGGCTGGACGAGCGGCCAAAATGATCAAAAGACAGGCCAAAGCCATCCGCAATCTGGGCCTGAACCGCATGCATCTCAGCACAAAATTCATCCACAGGTTTGCCTGCTTTGGCCGCAGCCAATTCGGCGGGTGTGCCATGCTCGTCCGTTGCACATAAAAATAGGACTTCGTCGCCGCGCCCGCGCTTGTAGCGGGCAAAAAGATCCGCAGGCAACTGACTGCCCACAAGGTTGCCGAGGTGCTTGATCCCGTTGATGTAGGGGATCGCGGATGTGATGAGGTGGCGGGCCATTGGGGCTGCTCCGAAAGCTAGGGTCGACCACCTTTAACGCCCCTTTTGCGACAGTTCAAACCGTGTCTTTGGGCGGGATCTTTTTGTTGCGTTCGCGCCGAAACAAGCGACCCACGGTGAACGAGGTGCGCGGGGCGTAAACATAGGGCGTGCGTTCTTGAACCGTGTCCCGCACTTTCATTCGGCTTAGGCTAAAAAGGATCAGCAGTACGTGACCTGCGGCGACAAAGGCAAAGAAGGCAGGTGGGCCGTAGATGTCGATCAATTTCGCTGTGACCAAGGGTGCGGCAATCGCGCCACTGGCAAAAAAGAACATCAGGGCTGCAGAAAGCTCGACCCGTTCGTCATTGGTGGCAAAGTCATGGGCGTGTGCGGCGGCAATGGAATAAACTGGAAATGTGGTCCAGCCAAAAAGAGCGGCCGACAGCATGGCCCCCGCAGCGCCCGTTGATCCAGCCATCCCCGCCGCAGCACTGCCCAAACAACTCAGAACTGCTGCGATGGAAAATCCGACCATGACCCAGCGGCGGTCAAATTTGTCGGCCAACCAGCCTGCGGGGTATTGCGCCAATGCCCCGCCGGCTACAAACGAGGCAAGGAACAGACCGATCTGGTCTGGGGTCAGGCCAACTTCTGCGCCATAAATAGGCCCCACCATCCGAAATGAGGCGCTGGACAGGGCAGCAATAACCACACCCGCCACCGCCAGCGGTGATTTTGCGACAGCCAACATGGGGCGCAACCGTGGGGTTTGGGGCGTCGGCGGTTGGCGCACTTTGGTCAATGTCAGTGGGATCAGCGAGGCGCAGCACAACACCGTCAAAAGGTTATAGGCCATGTAGGTTTCAACATCTGCCAGCGCCCCGATCATCAATTGCGCAATCAGCGAGGCACCCATGTCGACGATGCGGTAGGCCCCCATGGCGCGGCCCCGGGTTTGGTTGGTGACCTTGGCGCTGAGCCATGCTTCGATGACGGTATAGCAGCCCGCAACCGTGATCCCCGAGGCAATCCGAAACAGCGCCCATAAACTGGGGTTATCTGTAAATGTATGGGCCAGCAGACCAATCGCACCGCAAGCGGTAAAACAGGCAAAGGCGCGGCTGTGGCCCACACTGCCCATCAGTCGCGGGGCCCACCAACACCCAATGAAAAAGCCGATAAAATGCGCCGAACCCAGAAAGCCCACTTGAGCGGTGGAAAACCCTTTGGCCAAACCCGACAGGGCATCCAACGGGCCAACCCCGCCGGAGGATAGTTGCAACAGACCAACGGACAAAAACAATGAGGCAAATGAAATGAGCAAGCGCATGCGTAATGGGTGCGCCTGATTCTATGGCGTGGCTTGTGCTTATTCGACGAGTGCTCTGTCGTTTTTGTCTTTTTGCGTGGTCAGGTTTCCTTTTGGATCCATCTGCCAATGTGCAACGGGATGTGTCCGCGCACGCAGGCGCGACAGGTGCCAGTTTTGCCCTTGGGCGGCCAACCTCCAGCGGGTCTCAACCCCCTGTGCCCCACCGTCCTGCCCTGTCAGCGAGGGGGTCAACACAATGCCCACAGGATTGAAATCCCCCTCACGCGCACCGGTTTCAGCAGCCAGATGCAGCCGTCGAATGGGGGTCAGACCAGGGTATCCGGGCACTTCTGTAATCACCAAAGGCACAGCGCCACTGCGCAAAACCTCTTCCATAGACCACAAAATATCCTCAGGACGACGACAGCTGACAAAGGTCAGCCGACCGGGGTTAATATAGCTTTGAACCCCGTCCATATTTAACAAATCAGGTACCCAACTGGCCCTGATCCAGATCACCCGACCTTGGGTACGCGCCGCCAAACGCAGCGCAAGCGTGCGTCGCGCGTTACCGCAAAATTCATGTACCCGCCCTTTGATCAAATCCAGATCGCCCACAAAAGGCTGACCAGAACCGGGGCGGTGCGGTTTGGTGCGACTGATCAAATGGGCGGGCAGAGCGGACATGAATCATAAGATAAATGTTCTTATTTTGTTCTGCAAGATGTATCGTTAATTCCACCCAGCCCAGCCCTTGTGCCCCAAGAGCCGACTGATAAAGTCGTGGCAGAAGGGCAGGACTATGAAAACGATCCACTCAACGCATTACTACGACGTTCCTCCCGAGCGATTATGGGCTTTGGTCACAGATTTTGGTGCGCTGGAATATGTGATGAAAGGGCTGATTGCCTTCAAGGGCGCGCCGCAGGGCCGCACATTTACAGGTCAAAAGGCGGATGTTCAGGTCTCGGTCATGGGGCTGTTGCCGTACCAAGATTACACAATGGAAGTTATCCTGTGTGATGATGATGCAATGCAAATGAACTCTAGCGAGAAGGGGGCAGGGGTGAAATCATGGCGCCACAGTCTGCAAGTGGTCGCCGATGGACAGGGGGCCAGGTTACACGACACAATTGAAATTGATGCAGGTCTGATGACGCCCATTTTTGCTGCTTGGGCCCGATATATGTACCGCGCACGCCACAAACCCCGCCTGAAATTATTTGCAGACGGTGTGTTCTAGCCCCTTTTGGCCATTCGGGGTCAGTTGATAGATGCCTTTTTCGACCCGTTCGAACCAGCCATAATGATCCGACGCCATGATGCGAGTGGCCGTGGGCACGGCGGTGGCGTGGGCCACCACTGACCCTTTTGAGGCACCATGTTCGGCCAAATAGGTTGCCACTTTCAGCGCGTCTTGGCGGTAGGCAGTCATGGTGGTTTGGGCAGGGCTGCCGCCAAGGTTGGGATCGCCCTCACGGCGCGCAAATTCGCGCAGCATGCGGGCCTGTTTGTATTTCGTTTTGCGCGGGGTGTATGGACCGGGGTCCAAATGAACCTCAACAAAAGTGTCGCGCATCCGAACAGTAATCAGCCCAATCCCTAGACGGCGACACAGGCTTTTGTTGGCTTTATGCGACTTTAACCACGCCTTGCCGGACCCGCGCGGCACCGCGATATAGACCATATCCGTGAGCCGCAGCCGTTCAATCGCTTGATGAAAAAGGGTCAAGGAAAATCCCGTTTTCAATTCGACCACGACCGGATCACAGTCGTCTTTCAAGGCCACCACATCCGCACCGGTGACCTCGCCTTTGACACTATAACCCTGTCCCTCAAGGAAAGCCTTGATTGGTGGATAGAGATCGGTCTCTTTTGGTTTCACCTGTTGGGTCATTTCTGCTCTTGCGGTCTTTTGATGCCGCTCTACTGTTCACCCTAGTTTAGGAGACTTTGCGATGAAAATGAACCGTCTTGGACAAACTGATATTATGGTAAGCGCCCTGTGCCTTGGATCGATGACCTGGGGTACGCAAAACACCCAAGACGAAGGCCACGCGCAAATCGACATGGCTTTGGATCATGGGGTCAATTTCATTGATACAGCCGAGATGTATCCAGTGAACCCGATCAGCGCTGAACGTATCGGGAATTCAGAGCGGATCATCGGGGAATGGGTCGCCAAATCGGGCCGTCGCGATGATGTGGTGATTGCCACCAAAGTCAGCGGTGCAAATGGGGGTTTTGTGCGCGAAGGTCGCGGGTTTGATGGGCCGACCATTCTGGAAACCGTGGATCAATCTTTGGAGCGGTTGCAAACTGACGTGATCGACCTCTACCAACTGCATTGGCCCAATCGCGGCTCTTATATGTTTCGCCAAAACTGGACTTATGACCCATCCTCCCAAAACAAGGCAGAAACGCTGGCGCATATGGATGATGTTCTGCGTGCCATGCAACAGGTGGTGGAGGCAGGCAAAGTTCGCGCCTTTGGACTGAGCAACGAATCCGCTTGGGGCACGGCGCAATGGTTGCGGATTTCCGAGGATGCAGGCTTGCCCCGGGTTGCCTCGATCCAAAACGAATATTCACTGCTGTGCCGTCTATATGACACTGATTTGGCCGAGCTGAGCGTGAATGAAGACGTTGGATTGTTGGCCTTTTCGCCGCTGGCCACCGGACTTCTCAGCCGCAAATACACCAAAGGAAAGGTCCCCGAGGGTTCACGCATGGCCATCAACGCCAATTTGGGGGGGCGGGTGACAGAGCATGTCTGGCCCGCCATTGCAGCCTATGAGGCCATCGCGGACAAATATGATCTGGATATTAACCAAATGGCATTGGCATGGTGCCTAACCCGTCCGTTTATGTGTTCGGCAATCTTCGGAGCGACGAAAATGGAACAGCTGGATGTGATCCTCAAAACCCAAGATATCACCCTCAGCGACGAAGTTCTTGAGGATATTGATACAGCCCACCGCGCCCATCCGATGCCGTATTAATCCACGAAATGCTGCATGGCAGGCGGTTGACGCCTTGACCTTACCCAAGGGCTAAAATATAGCCGCAGAACGCTAAGCGGGTATGGTGAAATGGTATCATAAGAGCCTTCCAAGCTTAAGGTGCGGGTTCGATTCCCGCTACCCGCTCCAGCGTCTCAGCTATCAGTACTGGCCAGTTTTCAAATCGGCGTCGTCCTAGAAAACGAAGTCGTCTACATCTACTAAGTCTACCGCGACGCCTTTAAGCTGGATCACCAAACCGGTGGCAATGATGATCGTTTCATTGTTTTCATCGATCAAGGTGAGGTTATCAAAGCTGGCGACACCAGATTGAAACACGATTTTGTCGACGCCATCATCAAAGTCTAGGACGATGTCAGTGCCGTCGCCGCTGCTAAATTGAAACCGGTCAGCCCCATTACCACCGCGCAGTTGGTCGTCACCTTTGCCACCTTGCAATCGGTCATTGCCGCCGCCGCCCAACAGCTTGTCATCGCCATTGTTGCCCCGCAATAGATCGGCACCGCTTTCCCCACGCAAATAGTCCTGGCCACGGCCACCAAAAATCGTGTCCTTGCCGTCGCCGGAACACACGTGATCCTGACCGCGCCCTGCGTTGATCGTGTCTTCACCGTCGTTCGTTTCGATAAAGTCGGCGCCTTTATAGCCAAAAACCGTGTCATCGCCGTTTTTGGTGGTGATCACATTGGCCACATCGTTGCCGCGTATGTCTGCATCCCCAAAGCCAGAGATTGCATTTTCGATGACTGCGCCGTTTGCGATGGTAAAACCGCCATAAATTCCTTCGGCTTTGGAGGCGATGCCTCCGGCGACCATCCCATCAGCGGGATCCAAACTGGCGGCGCGCAAATCAATGCGCACATCGCCGATGCCGGTGTATTCAAACGTATCCGTGCCACCTGCGTCCCAAATGGCCTTGTAATAGGTGCCTTCGGTGTTGGCGGTTGGGATGTAATAGGTGTCATCCCCTGTCGCCGTGGTCATATTGGCCCCATAAAGCGCCTGCACCATGGCCACATCAAACGCCCCCATCACTCCAAAACTTTGGTCAGTGCTGCTGACAGTATAGGGCCAGCCAGTGGTTTTTTCACCATTTGCGTCAAATTCCTGCACGCGATTGTAGGACATGACGGTGTAGATGTTTTGGTTAAAGGCGTTGTCGCCCATGTCGCCAGAGGTATTCACCCCAGGCAGCGAAGCATAGCCATCGTGGGGGTGGCCCAACCCGATGTTGTGCAGCAATTCGTGAATCACGGTGCGGTAATTGACGCCGCCGTAGGCCAGCCCGTTGTCAAAGCCGTCCGCGGTGGTGAAAACACTGTCCTCATCCAAAAACACACCGGGACCGGCCACCGTGTAGGAATAGCCCGATGCCCCATCGGAGGGGTTGTTGTAGTACCAAAAATCAATGTCTGCCCCGTCACTGCCGTTTGTTGCATCGGGGATTTCGGTGAATGTAAGGCCTGAAATTGCCTCGATATCTGCGATGGCCATTTCAATTGCAGTGGTCAATTCCGCAGTCCACACCCCAACGGCTTCGCCATCTGGATTGTCGTCGCCAATGTTCAAAGTATAGCTCAGCGACAGGCTATCCCATTTTTCAAACGCATAGGCCCCGTCGCCAAGGAACACGCTGTACCCAAGCGACCGCAAATAGGGGTTGGCATCAATTGCTGCGGTTGCGGCCCCGTCTGTCCAGCCAAAGCCTGCCATATGTCTACGTCCTATCTTGATTGAAATATCGGGCAAACAGCTAGCAATTCGTTGTAAATCATCGGTTACGGGGGCCCAAATGAATGAATAAACTTTTCGGTAAATCGGCCTGTGACACCCTGTGCCCACCACAAACACTTGTTGCAGTCCAAAGGCTGCAGTAACCATGTGCGAAAAATAAGGAAGACACTATGGCGCGCGCCCCTCAGGGATCTCAGGAAGACCGCGAAAAATCCAAGAATATCCGAGCTCTGACAGGGTTGGCGCGGTTTATTTTGCCCTATCGCGGACTGGCCTTGGCGGCGGTTGCAGCTTTGGTGTTGACGGCCTGTGTGTCCTTGGTTTTGCCCATGGCCGTGCGCCGTGTCGTAGATAACTTCAATTCTGAGGACGTCCAAATTTTGGACCAGTATTTTCTGGCTGCCCTTGGGATTGCAGGCCTTTTGGCCATAGGAACGGCCCTAAGGTATCTATTGGTGACTTTACTGGGGGAACGTGTGGTTGCGGACATTCGCAAAGCGGTTTTTGACCGCGTGATCGCCATGAGTCCTGCGTTTTACGAAAAAATCATGACCGGCGAGGTGCTGTCGCGGATCACCACAGATACCACGCTGATTTTGTCTGTTATCGGCTCGTCCGTGTCCATTGCCTTGCGTAATATTCTGATCTTGATCGGTGGGCTGATCTTGATGCTCATCACTTCGGTCAAACTGACCAGCCTTGTGTTGCTGATCGTCCCCGCTGTGATCGTGCCGATCATCGTGTTGGGGCGGCGTCTGCGTGTCCTGAGCCGCGAGAACCAAGACCTGATCGCCGAAAGTTCCGGCAACGCCTCTGAGGCCCTGTCGTCAGTGCAAACCGTTCAGGCCTTTACCCATGAGGCCCCCAGTCGTGCAGCCTTCGCAAGTGTGACCGAAGACAGTTTCCGCTCTGCGCGCAAACGGGTCAAAACCCGGTCGGTGATGACGGCGATTGTGATCTTTCTGATCTTTTCAGGGATAAATGGTGTGCTTTGGATCGGCGCGCGGGATCTGCGCCTAGGCGACATCACAGCGGGCGAATTGGTACAGTTTGTCATCTATTCAGTTATGGTGGCTGGTGCAGTTGCCGCACTGTCCGAAATTTGGGGTGAACTTCAACGGGCAGCAGGCGCGACCGAGCGTTTGGTCGAATTGCTCAATGCAAAAGACGAAGTGCAGGATCCCGAAAACCCAGTGGCCTTGCCACAGGCCGAGCAGGGTACAGTCAGCTTTGAAAATGTGACGTTCCACTATCCCAGCCGACCCGCCCAAGCCGCCCTGCAAAGCGTCGATTTGCATGTGAAACCTGGAGAAACCGTTGCCTTGGTTGGCCCGTCCGGTGCGGGGAAAACAACGATCATCCAAATGCTTCAGCGGTTCTATGACCCCACTTCGGGGCGGATTTTGCTCAACGGTGTCGATCTGCGAGATATGGCGCGAAGCGATTTTCGCCGTGCCATCGCATTGGTCCCGCAAGAGCCTGTGATCTTTGCCTCAACTGCGCGCGAAAACATCCGCTTTGGCTGGCCCGAGGCCACAGATGCGCAAGTTGAAGCCGCTGCAAAAGCGGCGGCCGCCCATGATTTTCTGATGGCATTGCCCGAAGGCTACGACAGTTACGTGGGCGAACGCGGCGTGATGCTGTCGGGTGGCCAGAAACAACGCATCGCCATCGCCCGCGCCATTTTGCGCGATGCGCCCGTTTTGCTGCTGGATGAGGCAACTTCGGCCCTTGATGCAGAAAGCGAACAAGCCGTGCAGGTGGCCGTGGAAAACCTTTCGCAAGATCGCACAACCCTAATCGTGGCGCACCGTCTGGCCACGGTGAAGCAGGCCGATCGCATCATAGTGTTTGAAGGCGGTCAAATCGTGGCCACTGGCACCCATGATGAACTGGTTGCACAAAACGGCCTCTATGCCCGACTGGCCCGCTTGCAGTTTACCGAAGGCCTTGCTGCGGAATAAACCGCATTCCCGGGCCTGAGGGCCAATCGCATCGGTTTTTTCGCTGCGTCAGACTTGCACGGCGCGCAAATCCCCCGCATCCTGCGCGTCAGGGAAGATAATAAGCCGGACAACTGGCTCAGGGGAGGACTACAATGACATTTGCTGGGAAAGCAGACGTATTGGCTATTGAGGCCGAACAAACATGGGCCGAGCGCGACTTGCCCAAAACGACCTATGGTATGCTGTCGCAAACCTCTGGGAAATTTCCGGATCGAAATGCGGTGACCTTTCAGTTGTTTTCGGGTCCAACCGACAAGGCCGAGACCCTCAGCTGGTCGGACTTGCACGGAAAAACCAGTCAGGCTGCGAACCTTTTTCGTTCGTTGGGTGTTGGGGAATCCGACGTTGTTGCCTACATTTTACCCTGCTGTAATGAGGCCGTGATCACCTACCTTGGTGGTCAAGTGGCGGGCATTGTGAACCCAGTGAACCCCTTGCTCGAACCCGAGCAGATGGGCGCCATTTTGAACGAAACCGGGGCCAAGGTTGTGGTGACGCTCAAGGCGTTTCCCAAGTCTGATCTTGCCCAAAACGTGGCGGCTGCCGTCAAACTGGCACCGGGTGTGAAGACAGTTCTTGAGGTTGATTTGCTGCGCTACGTCACTGGCTTGAAAAAACTGATCATCCCGCTGATCCGTCCCAAAAACCCCGTGTCCCATCATGCCAAAGTGATGGATTTCAACACCGAAGTGGACAGACAACCCACAAAGCTGACTTTTGCTGACAGTGCGGGCGACCGCGTGGCGGCCTATTTCCACACCGGTGGCACCACGGGCATGCCAAAAGTGGCGCAACATTACTATTCCGGCATCATCTACAACGGCTGGCTGGGCAACAAGCTGCTGTTCGATGAAAACGATACTCTGATGGTGCCGCTGCCGATGTTCCACGTCTTTGCGGCAATTGTGGCGATGGGATCCTGTCTGGCCTCGGGCTCGCATATCGTGTTCCCCACACCGCAAGGCTACCGCGGCGATGGGGTTTTTGATAACTTCTGGAAGCTGTGCGAACGTTATAAATGTACGTTTATGATCACTGTACCCACGGCCATGTCTGCCCTGATGCAACGCAAGGTGGATGCAGATATCAGCGCCTTGCAAATCGCATTCTGCGGCTCGGCCCCTTTGCCGCTGGAGCTGTACAAACGGTTTGAAGAGGCCGCTGGTGTCACCATTTGCGAGGGCTACGGCCTGACCGAGGCAACCTGTCTGGTGTCGATCAACCCTGTTGACGGCGAAAAGAAGGTCGGCAGCATCGGGGTGCCGTTCCCCTATTGTAATGTGCGGATCACCAAGGATGACGGAACTGATTGTGCGGTTGATGAGATCGGTGAGATTTGCGTTCTGAACCCCGGTGTTACTTCTGGTGGGACTTACACGGAAGCGGCCAAAAATGATGGGCTTTACCACGATGGTCACCTGCGCACAGGGGATTTGGGGCGCATTGATGAAGACGGCTATGTCTGGATCACAGGCCGCGCGAAGGATCTGATCATTCGCGGTGGGCACAACATTGATCCTGCCGAGATCGAAGAGGCACTGGCTGGTCACGAGGCTGTGGCCTTTGCCGGTGCAATCGGTCAACCCGATGCCCATGCAGGCGAAATTCCTTGCGCTTACGTAGAACTGGTAGACGGTGCAACGACCAGTGTTGAGGATTTGATGGCCTTTGCCAAAGAAAACGTGCATGAACGCGCCGCCCAACCAAAATATATCGAGATCATGGATGAGCTGCCCAAAACGGCTGTGGGCAAGATCTTTAAGCCGGCTTTGCGCAAATCTGCGATCACGCGGATCTATAACAAAGCCCTGTCCGATGCTGGTGTAGCCGTCGAAGTGGTCGATGTGATCGAAAGCAAAAAGCTGGGTCTGGTCGCGCATTTGGGCAAAAGTGACGGCGTCACCGATGCCGATGTGACCAAAGCGCTGGGCACCTACACACGTCCTTGGCAATGGGCTGAATAGAACCTCATAGCCTTGAAATGCCAAAGCCCTGCACTCACCTGCAGGGCTTTTTGCTGTGAATGAGGATTATTTTTCAACCAATTTGGTGCTGGTGCGACGGAATACCAAAGAAGACGCGTTAAATTCTTGACGGCTTGTCAAAATGCGACTGCGCCCTAAAACATGGCAGAGGTTGATATGAAGTATTCGTTTGCGCAAAAGACTTATCACTTGCTGACCGCGACACTGATTGTGATCATGGCTTTCACTGGAATGGCCTATAGTAACAAATGGTTAGACGCCTCGACCATTGTCTATCACCAGTATGCGGGGCAGGCTTTGCTGATCGTTTTGGTCCTGCGGGTTGCCACAAAATTCGCCCGCAAATCGCCCGTAGCACGCCCGTCTGGGATCGAGCATCTGCTGGCCTCGGGCGTACACTTGGCGCTCTACGGTGTGTTGATTGCCTATGTGACAACTGGCTATGTCTCGGCCTCGGGGCTGCGGACACCAGCACTGCTATTCCCCGTCGACATGGGCTTTGCTCGCTCAGACATGGGTGAAACGCTGCTGGAGATTCATTTCCTCCTGAAATGGGTGCTGATGGCCGTGCTCGGGCTGCATATTGCAGGCGCGCTGAAACATCTGGTTTTGAACAAACCCAACGACCTTGTCCACATGAGCTTTTCCTCCCCAACCGTCAAAAAGGATTGAACTGATGCAAAAACTGAGCCGCCGCCACGTGCTTGCAACCCTAACCGGATCTGCGGTCTTGCTATGCCCGGCGCTATTGAACGCCAGCACCACTGTAGACGTCGCATGGGATGATATTCCAACGGATGTGCCCATTGGCCAAGACCGCATCATCACAGTCGCCGGTGCTGCTGATATTGATGTCAGCGCACTTGAACCGGGCGACGTCGCTGTGATCGGACGGCCCAGCACGGATCCTGAATACGCCTCCACGGGAATGACGCAATATATCGCCGTGCACCGCCGCACTGCAGATCAAGTGGCCAGCGCCAAGGATCGCGCAGGCACCGTGCAAAACCCGGAATACTTTGTGGTCAACCTCGTGTGCACGCACCGGGGCAAAGCGATTGGCCTGACAGGCAACCCGCAGGCCCCGTTTGCCTGTACCGATCGTGGCTCGCGCCATTCCTCGGTCTATGATGTGTCGGGCTTTGGGGTCAGCGGGGCCTCTGAGGGTGAATACCTGTCGGTCCCGGCTTATTCCATCAGCACAGGTGCCACGACTGTGCTGAGCCTGAGCTGATCCAACGTGTCACAGTGTGTGCTGCAATCGGGTTGCCTATGGTCGCGCAATGAAGGCCCCTTATTCCTATCACACCGACCCTGCGGTCCCTGCGTTTGACGACGCGGGGCCCATTGCCTTTATGGATGCGGACTGTGCGCTTTGCAGTCATGGTGCGCGCATGATCCATTGGTTGGACCGGCAAGACGCGTTTCGTATCTGTCCGGTTCAGACCCAATTGGGCCACGCAATTTTGCATCATTATAATATGAGTGCCGAGGATCCCGAAAGCTGGCTGATCCTCGATCAAGGACGCATGTATAGTGACCTCGACGCGCTTGCCTATCTTGGCCGACGCACGGGCGGGTGGGGCCACTTTTTGCGGATCGTGTTGATCTTTCCCAAACCGCTGCGCGACTGGATGTATACCCGTGTGGCCCGCAACCGCTATGCTTTGTTTGGGCGCGGTGACATGTGCGCGCTGCCCGATCCTGCGTTTCAACGGCGGTTGATGCGGGATTAGAGGGCACTTTGGCCCAGTTGGGCTTTGGGACGATTAAACATCCATCCAGATCGTAACGGGGCCTTGGTTGATCAGGGCCACATCCATATCCGCACCGAATTGGCCTGTTTGAACGGGCACGCCAAGAGCTGCGAGGTAGGTGCAAAACTGATCATAAAGGGCGCGGCCCAAATCCGGTGGGGCAGCTTGACTGAAACCGGGGCGGGTGCCACGGGAGGTGTCAGCGGCCAGAGTGAACTGGCTGACGACCAAAGCCTCGCCATGAATGTCAATGATAGAGCGGTTCATTTTACCCGCTTCATCCTTGAAAATCCGCAGTTTCGAGATCTTGGTGGCCATTTGGGCGGCCTTCTCGGGCGTGTCACCCTCCATTGCACAAACCAAGATCACCAGACCTTGGCCACAGGCCCCGATGACAGCGCCGTCTACTGTGACCGACGCCTCGCTTACCCGTTGGATCAGTGCGCGCATAGCGGCCTCCTACTGTTGTTGGGCAAGGACAAAGCCTGCGGCCGCTGCGATCAAAAGGCCCAAGAGCACTGCAAACGTGATTTTCCAAACCGAATAAGGGCGTTCACCCTGCACCCGTCCTGTCCGCCCATTGACCACAAACCGATAGCTACGCCCCCGATATTTGTAAGCCGCCAACCAGACCGGCAGCAGCACGTGCTTGAACGTGACATCACTGACCTGCGTGCGCAATTCGCTGATGCGCTGCCTGTCGCCGCCAATGTCAAATTTCACGTCGCGTTCGATCATTTGGTCCATAAACTGGCGTGCCTCGCCAAAGCCGTCTTCCAGTTCGACCGTGTAGCCTTCGGCGCGAAAACCGGCCAGATATTCAGGATTGTAAGGCTCTAGCGCCGATAGATCCCAAGGCTCCAACCCGTCTGTATAGCTTTTGGGAAGACTGCGTGACGCCAGCACCAAAATGTCGTCAAACTTGCTTGCCACGCGCCCTGCCACATTGCGCCAGCGGATTTTTTGAACGCGACGGGTTTGCGATTTCCCGTCCCGCATGAACCGCTGGTTTTCATAATACACAGTGCCCCGTTGGCCGTGATATTGGCTTTTGGTGTCTGCGTCGAAGGTCCAGTAGGGCACATAAATTCCCTCCATTTTGCGACCTTTGCGAGCAAACTCTTGCAAACCATTAGGCGCGAACCAAAGGCTGCCCAGCCAGTCCGTCATTGCCTTTTTGGCTGTGGCCTCGGGCATGGCAAAGGGCAGAAGGCCCTTGGGTTTGATATGCCGGTGCGTGCCTGTATCAGTAACCACGGGTGTCGCACAAAACGGGCATTCTGCGGCATGGGTATCTGCATCGAATTCAACTTGGGCGGCACAGTTGGGGCACTGAAGCACACGGGTTTCTTCGATCTCAGCCTCGGGCAATTGCGCCGTGATGGCCGCTTGGAAATCCAATTCCTGGATGGCGCCGCCCCAAAAACCTGCTCCTTCAATGGGTTGAGAGTTGCCGCAATGATCACATTGCAACAGACCTTCGCCCGGCGAAAATCGCAGGTCGCTGCCGCATGTCTCGCACGGGAAGCGGTGTTCTTGCATCTTGGTTTATCCGGCTGGTGGAGGCGGGGGCATGATAGTGAATAGCTGAGCCAACTCAGTAATTTCGTCGGCTGTTTTCCATCCGTCCTGCCCTTGGGTCCAAAGATAGGTGTCGCGTGTTAGTTTACCGTTGGCGATCATTTGCCCAAGATCGGCCTTGGAAAACGGGCCCGTTGTCTTGCCCGCCTCGGCGATATGCCAGACGTGTTCAACCGGGGGCGGCGGTGGCGGTGTTGCAGCCGAACCACCCCAAGGGCCAGTTTGCATCTGTTGGGCCGCCATAGCCATACCCATCCCAGCTCCCATGCCCGCTGACATCGCCTCACCTGCGCCGCTGCCGGGATTTCCCAAGGCTTCGGCGGCTTGGAACGCTGTATATTCGTTCAGATTTCCGATCACACCCATAGAGGTGCGCTTGTCCAAGACCTTTTCCACAGCTTCAGGCAATGAGATGTTTTCAATGTAAAGCTCTGGGATTTCCAAGCCATATTCGGCCAAGGTTGGCGCAATTTCTTTGGCCAGCAGTTGGCCCAATTCGCGCGTGTTAGCAGCCATATCCAAAACGGGGATGCCCGAGCGCGAAATGGTGCGAGAAAATTCCTGCACGATGATGTTGCGGATCTGATAACTGATTTCATCCATGGTGAATTCACCATCGGTGCCGACAATTTCCACAAGGAATTTCGCTGGATCACTGACCTTGACCGAATAGGTGCCATAGGCGCGCAGACGCACTGGACCAAATTCGGGATCACGGGCGATGATCGGGTTTTTGGTGCCCCATTTGAGATCGCTAAACCGCGTCGTGTTGACGTAGTAAATCTCGGACTTGAAAGGACTGCGAAAGCCATGATCCCAATGCATCAAGGTGGTCAGGATCGGCATGTTGTTTGTCTCGAGCATATACAGCCCGGGCGTGAACACATCGGCCAATTGGCCCTCATGGACGAAGACAGCTGCTTGGCCTTCTCGCACGGTCAGCTTGGCACCATATTTGATCTCGTGAGCCTCGCGTTCAAACCGCCAGACCATCGTGTCACGCGTATCATCGACCCAATGGATGACGTCGATAAATTCGCCGGTCAGAAAATCTAAAATACCCATGGATTGGATCCTTTCATTGTCATGCTATGTCCCTCCGCCAAAAAATTCTGCGGCGATCACTTCGACCGTAGGCACCACCTGTTTTAGGGTCATGCCACTGCGCAGGCGTGGGTCATAAAGAATGCGCAACAACAACTCGTCATGAGTGGTGAGATACGCAAATTCGTCGTCATCATTAAAGATAGAAGGGCGTGCCGCGTCGCTGTCGTTGGTCAGTCCCAAACCTTGGGCCAGTTCTTCGTGATAGCACGATTGACGCAGCAGTGTCGGATGCTCGGCGCGGACCACCGCAATGGCGGTTTGTGTCCCCAAGTCCTGAGCAGACCCGGACCGCGCCACCACCAAACACTGGATCGACCGGGGCATATTCACAATGGTGCGAATTGAACGATCCGAAACACCGGGCAACAACTGGCGCAGGGTCGGGCCCACAGTGCGCCGATCGTTTTCGTTCAACACCAACACATGAAAGTTCGGGTTCGAGCTGGATTGTCGGATCGGCAGGCCTGTGACCCGCGATAACCGGTTTGCGAAGGCCTCGATAAATTGACGGTCTTGAAACTGAATAGTCTTGCTGACGCTGGCGCCAAATTCAATGTTCATCCGCACTGGCTGGTTCCAACGACGCAGTCGGTTTTCGCGTTCTTTGGCCATCATTTGGCCGCCGCTGGGCTGGAACTCGTCAAACATGGCAATGCGCACAAAGTTGGTGACCAACTCGCGTTTGCCAAAGCGGACGTCTGGCCCGCCCCCATCCTTGCGCAGCAACCCTTGGATCAGCAAATCCTGCTGGATGTCCGCGTAATACCGTTCTAATTCAAAACTTTCGGCAGACCGTTCTGGTTTGGCCGGGATTGGGCGCAGGCCTGTGGGGCGTGCCTTTGGAGTTGGAATTGGATCCACAGGGGGTGCTACTTCACACCCGGCGACAGCCAAGACGCCAGCAAAAACACCCCCCTTTATGATATTAAGCCAAGTGATATTAGGCTCCGGGTACAGCCGTGCCAGCCGTATCGCCCAAGCCGGTTTTCTTGGCTTTCGCCGCAGCAAGTGTATTGCGCAATTCGGTTTCCATCATCTTTAGATCATCTTCTGCCGCAGCACGTTTTGCTTTGCCTTCATCGGCAATTTGCAGGCTTTCCTCAATCGTGGCGATCAGGTCTGAGTTGGCTTGCTTAACGGCTTGGATATCAAACACGCCACGTTCCATCTCTTCGCGGATCATCTTGTTGGCACTGCGCAGGTTTTTGGCGTTGGATGTCAACAACTCGTTGGTCAAATCATTGGCATCGCGCACGGCTTCTGCGGCCTCAGCACTGCGTTGGATGGTGACGGCCTGCGCCAATTGGGTCTCCCAAAGGGGCACAGTATTGACCAAAGTCGAATTGATCTTGGTGACCAATGACTTATCGTTTTCCTGAACCAACCGGATCGATGGCAGAGACTGCATCGTCACTTGCCGCGTGAGTTTAAGATCATGCACACGGCGTTCCAGATCATCGCGGGATGCGCGCATATCACGCAATTCCTGTGCAACCATGGTGGCCTTGTTTTCAGCCGCTTTAGCGACAGATTTTTCTTTGGCTGGAATGGTTTTGGTGTCCAGTTCCTTCAGCTTTTCCTCGCCTGCGGCAATATAAATGGCCAGCTCATCGTAAAATGCGAGGGTCTTGTCATAAAGCTGATCGAGGCTTTCGATGTCCTTGAGCAACGTGTGTTCATGGGACAAAAGGTTATCCGTGATCTTGTCTATCTGACCCTGAACATCCTCAAAGCGTGCGACAAATTTTGCCATGGGTGCAGCGCGGCCAAGGAGTTTCTCCCACCAGCTGCGATCGCGGCGCACATCCAGTTCCGAGATGGAAAACCCGCGGATGGTGCTGACGATATTGCGCAGACTGTCGCCCGCCGGGCCCACATCCTTGTTGCGCACACCGGCCAACATGGATTGCGAGATTGTCTGCAATTCGGCCTGTGCCGCGGACCCAAATTCGATAATCGACTGAGTGTTCTCCATGTCCAATTCGGCCATGCGTTTTTTGATCTCGGCGCTGACGGGCGCGTCTGCGGTCTCCATCGAGATCAGCTCGTTCTTGGGTTCCGCCAATACAACGGCTGTTACTTTCTCGACATCTGCCAAGCTGGCTTCGGCCTTTTGGCGTACGGTATCTGACATTTTGGTCCTCGCTACATAAAAAGCTGTGCTGGTTAGTCCAGCGGCAAGCCTTCGCGTTGCAGACGATCCCGCAACACTTTGATTTCAATGTCCATATCGCTACGGTCGTCCAGCATCATTTTCTGGGTCCGTGCGGCGAAATTTTGCTCAAGATCGCTGAGAAGTGCATCATATTGATGACGGGCCTCTGCGTCTTGGCTGCGTTGGTAGTGATCGGCGAACTTTACAGTCGCATCCCGTGCGCCTTGCAAATAAACGCCCAGAAACTTTCGCGCACCAGTCAGATCACGAGGATCTTCTTCGACAGTGCGACACATTTTGAGCGCTGCGTTTTGGAACCGTCCCACGCGGGCCTGCAAGGTGCGATCCCCTAGCGGCACAATCGCATCACTCATGGCTTGCAAATGTGCCTCGGCCTGATCCACGACGCGCGCCACGCGGTCTTGCTGAAAGCTGTCGATGCCTTCCATGCGTTTGTCTTGCATCGGATCGATGCCAAAGGCGGCCAAATGCAGGCTGGCAGCGATTACACCAAAAAGCACTGAGGCCAGAATGTTCCCGTCATTGCGAAACGCAGCCAAGGCGATGCCAATCCCACATAGCGTTGCGGCAAATACCTTGCGCGGAATTGCGGGCCGTTTGGCCACTTTGCGCGCGTTATAGGCCGCTTGCGCCCGCAAGCCGTCGCGCAGCAACCATGCCCCCAGTGCCATTAAACCCGCAGCGGTCAAACCCAGCGTGAGGCCCAAGGCCCCCGCATTGAGCGACGTCGCGGCGACAACAATCGGTGGAATAAACAGAACGTTGGCTTTGGCGCCTACAGGGTCCACAGCGGCCTTGACCGCCTCCATTTCGACGCGGCCCTCTGGATCAGACCCATTGGGGCTATATTTACCGCCATACCGTTGGGCCATGGGCTAAAGCCCCCCCAGCCAGCCGCTTGCCGTGCCAAAAAGCACAACCAGCAAAAGTGCATAGGCAATCTTTTGTAGACCTGTTGCAGACATAACGCCCCACGTTTCCCCTGTGTGCCCTAAGAGATAAGGCATCTGGATACCGCTTACCAGACTGAACTGATGCCTACAGGCGGGGGGAATTTTTCCCCGCCTGCGTCATATTTGAAGGTCCTAGTGTCGCGAACTTGTGCGGCGTTCGGCGTTTAGTTTGCGCGTGTAGCCCGATTGAATGATTTCAACCGCGACCAAAACGATAACCGAGAAGTAGAACGTTGTTTTGGACATTGGGATCAGATCATAGCCAAAAAGCTTTAGTTGCAGGCTGTCGTCATGCATCGCATGGGCCGCAGCAGGACCCGCTTCGCCCAGCAGTACAACACCCACAATTAGCAGGATGAAAAGGCCAAGCACCTCATACATGCGGTTCTTTTCCAAAAACTCGGTCACAGTGTCCGCAAGCAGAAGCATCGCAAGACCTGACAGAATAATCGCAGTGGCGAGGATCGGGAAGACATCGGTAATCGCCAAGGCAGATAGCACCGAATCAAAGCTAAAGATCAGGTTCATCAGCACGATCAGCATCACCACTTGGGTGGCTGATTTGCCAGATTTGCCATCCACATCTGTGTGCAGATCCTCAATCGACAACATATGACTGATTTCCTTGACGGCTGTGTAGATAATGAACACACCGCCGACAATGAACACACATGTGGCAAAATTCACGCCGCCCTCGATCACGCCTGTCCAGTCAAAAACATAGAATGGTTCGGCCATGGCATCGATCAATTGGATCATGGTGAACAGCAATACAACCCGCAGGGCCACGGCGATAATGATGCCCCAATACCGCACTTGGCGTTGTTGTGCTACGGGCGCGCGTTGGCTTTCGATGCTGATATATAGCAGGTTGTCGAACCCTAATACCGCTTGCAAAAAGCACAGCATGATAAGGTTGCCAAGGTTTTCAATCGTTAACAGGTCGGCCATATCCATGTCCCTCAGAATTAGTTATTTTGCCGAAGGGATAGGGCAAAGCGCCCGCACTGCGCAACCCTACAGGCGTTCTACCAACAAATCGCGGAAGGGTTTGAGTTGTCGGACTGCGTCCCGGGTCGCTTTGACCAGCCCTACGCCGTCTTTGCGAAAGTCTTGGGCGATAGAGGTGCCGATGATCAGACTCTTTCGTTTCAGTAGGGGCCCATGGGGATGTTCAGGATCATAGGGCTTGGGCACTTTCTTCAGGGGATCGGCCCCATAATTGTGCATCTCGGCCCCGGTCTCAGTGATAGCATCCTCAACCAGATCCCCCCATTTATCGATAAAGGCACGATACCGGGCCAGAGTCTCGCCTCGAAACCCCATCACGCCTGTCATCAATTCCAACCGCTCGGGTGTTGAGGCAAAAAAGAACCCCGGACACAGCTCATCCTGATCCGAAGGCTGCCAAAAGATATGTAAATGCGTGTTATAGGGCGTTTTGTCCTTGGAAAACCGCACATCGCGGTAAATTCGGAACACCTTTTCGGTGTGGCCCATCCCCATGTTTTTGGAAATCTCTTCGGCCATGATCTGCGCAAACAGCTCTGCCGGTTTTTTCACTTCCGAGATAAAGAATGCTTTGTGTTCTTCATAAAACGGCTTGGTGTTGTTCTCGCGCAGCTTAAGGAAAAACTCATTCGCTGCGTCTATCATCTGGGTAAAACCGTCCATCGTGTCCCCTTCATTTCTTTTTTCGCAAAATACTCGGGGGTGAGGTCGTTAGACCGAGGGGGCAACGCCCCCTAACGCCGGGTCGGTTTGCGTGTTCGTTTTGGTTTCAGTTTCGGTTCTTGATTTAGCCCAAGTTGGTCTTTGACAACCCGTTGCTTGACCTCTTCAACCTCGCTGGCCTTTAACTTGTCCAGTTTGAACGGCCCGTAACTGACCCGCACCAGCCGGTTCACAATCACACCCAATGCCATCATGGTTTTGCGAATTTCGCGGTTTTTTCCCTCGCGAATGCCCACCGTCAGCCATGCATTGGCCCCTTGTTGCCGATCAAAGGTGACATCCATGGGCTGGTATTTCATCCCGTCCACTTCGATACCCGCCCGTAGCTGATCCAGTTTGGCCTCGGACAGCGATCCTTTGATCCGCACACGGTATTTGCGCAGCCAACCGGTGCTGGGCAGCTCTAGCTTGCGCTTGATCTCACCATCATTCGTCAGCAGCAACAGCCCTTCTGAGGTCAGATCAAGGCGACCGACGCTCATCACGCGCGGCATCTCGGGAGGCAAATCGTCAAAAACCGTTGTCCGGCCTTTTTCATCCCGTTCCGTCGTTACAAGGCCAGACGGCTTGTGATAAAGCCAAAGCCGCGGCACGTCAGGGGTGCCCACAGGTTTGCCGTCCACAACAATCTTATCCGCAGCAGTCACTGTAAATGCAGGCGTAGCCAGCAGTTTGCCGTTCACTGTGACACGGCCCGCTTCGATCATGCGTTCGGCTGCGCGACGGCTTGCGATACCGGCGCGGGCCATCACTTTGGCGATACGTTCTGCAGTTTGGGCGGGTTTGTTTGGATCATCCATGGGCAGGCCTTGCCAGATCACGGGCTTGGGCGCAATAAGAGCCATGCAGTTTAACACCCATATGCAAATGGCCTTGGAGCAGGCCCGCGCCGCCGCCAAACGTGGCGAAGTGCCTGTGGGGGCCGTTTTAATCGGGCCGGATGGCGCAGTTCTGGCGGCAGACGGCAATCGCACCCGTGAACTCAATGACCCTACGGCCCACGCAGAGGTCCAAGTGATCCGCACCGCCTGTGCCTTGCTGGGGCAAGAACGTCTGAAGGGCTGCGATCTCTATGTAACGCTTGAGCCCTGCCCAATGTGCGCGGCAGCCATTTCCAATGCCCGTATCGCAAGGCTCTATTTCGGGGCAGGGGATCCGAAGTCCGGGGGCGTGATCCAAGGCCCCAAAGTGTTCAACCATACCCAATGCCACCACGTCCCCGAAGTGTACGACGGGATTGATGCACAGGCCTCCGAGGCGCTGCTCAAGGACTTTTTCAAAGGAAAACGCTGATGGATTGGATGGAACAATTCGACGGATATTGCGAACGGATTGATTTCACCTTTTGGGCCGAGCCGATCAATGCAGTGACCAATCTGGCTTTTGTCATCGCCGCCGTCATCATGGCATGGCGTATGCGATGGCAATCTGCGCCGCTGGCGTGGGTTTTGATCATCAATCTGGCACTGATTGGGGTAGGGTCCTTCCTTTTTCATACCTACGCCACAGCGTGGGCCTCGGCGGCAGATGTATTGCCGATCCTGACGTATATATTGATCTACGTTTTTGTGGCGAACTTGCATTATTTTGAACTGCAATGGTGGGCAGCGGCCATCGGGGCAGCACTTTACATTCCTTTTTCCAGCCTTGTGGTGCCTGTTTTCGACGCGCTTGGGGTCCTCGGCTACTCGGCTGCCTATATGCCTGTCCCGATCCTTCTGCTGGCCTATGCTTTCCTTTTGCGCAACCGTTTGCCACACGTCGCCCGTGGATTGGTCATTGGTGCAGGCATTTTACTGCTCTCCCTCACGTTCCGTACAATAGACGAGCCGCTCTGCCATGCGGTCCCCCATGGCACGCATTTCCTGTGGCATATTTTGAATGCCGTGATGTTGGGTTGGATGATCGAAGTTTACCGGCGGGATCGTCTTGCCCATAAGGGCCAGCTTGGGTAAACGCCATATAACCACGTTATCCGGAGTTATTTGATGTCCATCGACACCCAAACCGCCGCCCGTGTCGCCAAACTGGCGCGGATCAAAGTTGAAGACGACGCGCTGCCTGCATTGGCCCAAGAGTTTAGCAATATCCTTGGCTTTATTGAGCAACTGAATGAGGTGGATGTTGAAGGTGTTGAACCGATGACGTCCGTCACCCCCCAGCGTTTGTTTCGCCGCGAAGATGTGGTCACCGACGGGGATCAGCAGGGGGCGGTTCTGGCCAATGCACCAGATGCCCGCGAAGGATTTTTCGCCGTGCCAAAGGTGGTTGAATAATGTCTGATCTAAACACGCTCACCATTGCTGCCGCTCGGGACAAACTGCGCGCAGGCGAAATTACCTCGACCGAACTGACAGCCGCGTGTCTTGCGGCCGTCGAAGGCTCGAACGCGTTGAACGCTTTTGTGCACAACACGCCTGATCTGGCGATGGAGCAGGCCAAGGCGGCAGATGCACGCATTACAGCCGGCAATGCGCCGGCTATGTGTGGCATCCCGCTGGGCATCAAGGATCTGTTTTGCACCAAAGGTGTTGCGTCCCAAGCGGCCTCGGCCATTTTGGACGGGTTTAAACCTGAATACGAAAGCACGATCACGCAAAACTTGTTTGATGCAGGCGCTGTGATGTTGGGCAAGTTGAACATGGACGAGTTCGCCATGGGCAGCTCGAACGAAACATCGACCTATGGCGATGTGATTAACCCATGGAAAGTGGACGATCGCAACCTTACACCGGGCGGCTCTTCCGGGGGATCTGCCTCGGCTGTGGCCGCTGATTTGTGTTTGGCAGCAACGGGCACCGATACGGGCGGCTCGATCCGCCAACCTGCTGCTTTCACAGGCATCACTGGCATCAAACCCACCTACGGGCGCTGCTCGCGTTGGGGCGTTGTGGCTTTTGCTTCGTCTCTGGACCAAGCAGGCCCCATGACCAAAGACGTGCGCGATGCGGCGATAATGCTGGAAGCCATGTGTTCTTATGACGCCAAAGACAGCACCAGCGCTAATTTGCCCGTGCCAAACTTTGAGGCGGCTTTGACGGGTGATATCAAAGGCAAAAAGATAGGTATCCCCAAGGAATACCGTATGGACGGCATGCCTGCGGAAATCGAAAAACTGTGGCAAGATGGCCAAGCGATGATGCGTGACGCGGGTGCCGAGATCGTTGACATCAGCCTGCCCCACACGAAATACGCGCTGCCTGCGTATTACGTGATTGCCCCCGCTGAAGCGTCCTCAAACCTTGCCCGCTATGACGGTGTGCGTTTCGGCCACCGCGCAAAGTTGGAGGCAGGTGACGGCATCACTGAGATGTACGAAAAAACCCGCGCCGAGGGTTTCGGCCCAGAGGTGCAGCGTCGCGTGATGATCGGCACATACGTCCTATCCGCTGGATTCTATGACGCCTATTACAACCGCGCTCGCCGTGTTCGCACCCTGATCAAGCAAGACTTCGAGACCGTGTTCAACGACGGCATCGACGCGATCCTGACCCCTGCTACCCCGACATCTGCTTTTGGGTTGGGCGAGATGAAAAATGCGGATCCTGTGGAGATGTATATCAACGACGTCTTTACGGTCACTGTAAACCTTGCTGGGCTGCCTGGAATTGCGGTGCCAGCCGGCCTTGATAGCACTGGGCTGCCACTTGGTTTGCAATTGATCGGACGTCCTTGGGAAGAAGCCGAATTGCTGAATTCTGCCTATTCACTGGAACGTGCGGCAGGTTTTGTAGCGAAGCCTGAAAAATGGTGGTAAACTGCCTAAAAAGATAAAAGCAAAAGTGGGCAGACATGCGGTTTTTTATATTTGGGGCGATGATCCTTGGTCTTGCAGGCTGTGATCCTGCGGTTCCCAACAGTGGTGCACCTGTGCCTGTGGGGCAGGGGGTCGGGTTCAATAATTACGACGCATATCTAGAGGCCCAGCGGCAACGCGAGGCGGCTATTGCCGCCCAAGCAGCGGCGCAAGTCACAGCTGTTCCGGCAGCGCCCGAAGTCACCGGAACGACTCTAACGCCAGCCAGCCGCGTTTTGTCCACTGAAACTGTGAGTGCGACCCAACAGGCTCGTGAACAGGCAGGCGCATCGGTGCCTCAAGCCGCAGCGCCGCAAATCGCAACATCGCAGCCTGTGCGCCAACCGTTGCCCGTGCAAACCTCCGCCAATTCCAGCGCTACCAGTAGCGCCGATGACGCCCGCGAGATCGCGGCCCAAACCCAGGCAGCTTTGGCAAATTCTGGTGTGGCACCTGTTCAGGCCAGCCCGTCCAATCCTGCGCCAGAGGTGGTTCAGGTCAACACGGCTGGCATTTCGAACGAGAATGACTTTAATGCCGTTAGTCAGCGTGACAGTATCAAAGGCAATGCCGAACGCCTGCGCCAACAACGCGAGCAATATCAAGTGGTCCAACCCACCGCTTTGCCGACCCGCACTGGTGGCAATGAGCCAAACATCGTGAAATACGCCCTTGAGACCCGCAATGCCCGTGGCCAAGCCGTCTATAGGCGCACAGGCTTTAATTTGCGGGCCAAGCATGCACGCGCCTGTGCGGCTTATCCATCGGCTGATTTGGCCCAAGAGGCGTTTTTGGCAGCAGGAGGTCCCCAAAGGGATCGCAATGCACTGGACATCGATGGCGATGGCTTTGCCTGTAGTTGGGATCCGGCGCCGTTCCGCCGTGCGTTCCGCTGACACCGGTCGGGTATCCCTCGCCAAATTTTGGGCCGCGTAAGAACGGGGCCACGCCCTCACTGATTGTGCTGCACTACACGGCCATGGCATCAAGCCAACTGGCGTTAGAACGGCTCTGTGATCCTGAATTTGAAGTCTCTGCACACTACCTGATTTGCAGCACTGGTACCCTCTATCAACTGGTCTCAGACGAGATGCGAGCGTGGCATGCAGGTGTTGGCAGTTGGGGCGGATTGGACGATATCAACTCGCATTCCATCGGGATCGAGTTGGACAACAACGGCCAAGTACCTTTTACAGAGGTGCAAATGAACTGTCTCAAGGCGCTGTTGCGGGATCTGATGACCCGCTTTGATATCCCGCCGTCTCGGGTGATCGGCCATTCTGATATGGCGCCCGGGCGCAAATCGGATCCCGGGGCAATGTTCGATTGGCAAGATCTGGCCGCAGCGGGCCTGTCGGTTTGGGCCACCACGGATCAACAGGACGGTCCAGCCTTTGATCGGGCGGCTGCGGCATTCGGATATCCGATTACCCCCTATACCCTTGAGGCCTTCCGCCTTCGGTTTCGACCAAAGTCCCATGGTCCCGAAGAACCTTCAGACCGTGCCCTAATGCAGGCTTTGGCCGCGGCATACCCGGTTGACCCAATCCCAGACGCGGGCTAAGCCGCCTCTCACATGAAAAGGACGGTCGGAGGATCGCGTGGGGTTCGCCCCCCGAGGAAAGTCCGGACTCCAAAAGGCAATGGTGCCGGGTAACGCCCGGCTGGGGTAACCCAAGGGAAAGCGCCACAGAAAACAGACCGCCTGCCTTCGGGCTGGTAAGGGTGAAACGGTGGGGTAAGAGCCCACCGCGCAAGCAGCAATGCAAGCGGCACGGCAAGCCCCACCAGGAGCAATGCCAAATAGGAACGCTATTTGTGGGCGGCTTTTGTCCCAGCGTTCGGGTTGGCAGCTAGAGGGGCGCTGGTAACAGCGTCTTGAGATGAATGATCCTCGATCGGGTCCGCCCGTGAACAGAATCCGGCTTATAGGCCGTCCTTTTTCATGTATCCTCTCCTATTCAATGGTAGTGTTGCACTATGCAATGCCCCCTTTTTGCCGGTCTCCTGACTGGAATGTTGACCTTTGTAGCAGCTCAACCCGCTGCTGCTTTAGTAGATTGTGATGCGCTGAAGCGTCTGGTGAGCCTCGTACAAGAGGATCAATTTCAAAGCGCAACAACTGTCGAGGGAGCAACTTTTTGCCAAACATCAAAGGACCCTTCAGGCGTTGCGGTTTTTCATTGTGGATGGGGTTATGATTACCGCAGTCCGGGGGCAGAGGCGGCCTTTTCTGATCTGCTTTTTAACGTGGAGGCATGCTGGCCATCCGTAACAGCGACGCCACAAAGAGCACCGGTCAACCATCCCGATAGCTTTGATCAGCGGCTTTATGACTTAAACCGTGCGCAGATTTCGGTTTCCTTAAAAGACAAAGCTCGCCTTGCAGAAACCTATGTTTTTATTGCCGTTCAGCGGGTTGCAAAGCAAAATTGAAAAAATCAAATCGCAATCTGCCTTACGGTACGGATCTTGGCAGCGAATCCGGTTGACAGCGCGCGTCCACCCTCTAAAAGGCAGACTTCAAGGAATTCAGCGGGCGATCTCTGCCCTGCGACAGGAGACATGATATGGCGAAGCCAACCACAATCAAAATCCGCCTGAACTCAAGCGCAGGCACAGGCCACTTCTATGTGACCAAAAAGAACGCTCGCACAATGACCGAAAAAATGGTCGTGCGGAAATATGACCCAGTGGTCCGCAAGCACGTTGAGTACAAAGAAGGCAAAATCAAGTAAGCCTTACGTCAACAGCTTAGAGTTTTGAGGGCCACGCATTGCGCGTGGCCTTTTGCGTTTTGGAGGCATCTGTTCATGGACTATACCATCCGGCCCGGCACGCCCGCTGATACCAGCCAGGTTGATGCGCTTTTGGCACGGACCTATCCTGCATTGCTTAAGGCGGATTATGCGCCGTCGGTGTTAGTCACGGCTATACCTGTGATCAGTCGGGCGCGTCCGGAATTGATGCGCTGTGGCACCTACTATGTCGCTCTGACACACGGCGGAAATTTGGTGGGGGCAGGGGGCTGGACGCCAGACAAATCTGACCCAACGCTAGGCCACATCCGGCATGTTGTGACGGATCTGGATTATTTACGCCAAGGCATTGCAGGGGTATTGATGCAGACCAGTTTCCAGTCGGCACAAGAGGCCGGTTGCACGAAAATGGAATGCTGGTCGACCCTCACAGCAGAACGGTTTTATCAATCCCAAGGCTTTCAGACCGTGGGGCCTATGGATGTCACGCTGATGGGGGGGATTTCGTTCCCTGCGCTGCGGATGGAGCGTGACCTTCCTTAGCGACCTTACTGTGGAACGTGGTTGGTGGTTTGGGGTGTCGTTGCCAAAAGAAAAAGCCCCACCGGATCGCTCCGGCGGGGCCTGATATAGTCAGGTTAGACCTGTGATTACTCGCGGTTGCCAAACAGGCTGAGCAACATCATGAACATGTTGATGAAGTTCAGGTACAGGCTAAGCGCGCCCATGATCGCAGATTTTGCCAACCATTCGCTATCGCCGTGACGGGCGTGTGCGATGTAGTCGGTTTTGATCCGCTGGGTGTCATAGGCTGTCAGGCCGGCAAAGATCAGAACACCGATGATTGATACGGCGAACATGATAGCAGGGGAGCCGATGAAGATGTTGATCACCGACGCCACGATAATGCCGATCAGGCCCATAAACAAAAAGCTACCCCAGCCACTGATGTCTTTCTTTGTGGTATAACCCCACAAGGAAAGCGCACCGAATGCAATCGAGGTCACAAGAAACACCTGAGCAATCGAAATGCCGGTGTAGACCGCAAAGATGTAGCTGATCGACAAGCCCATTACGGCAGAAAAGGCGTAGAAGAACAGCTGCGCGCCAGCGGCGGACAGTTTGTTGATCATTGCACCAAAGGCGAAAACCATGATCAGCGGTGCAAACATCACGATGTAGCGGGTCATCCCTGTGAAAAGGGTCGAAATCATCGCTTCATTGGTGCCTGCGGCCCAAGCCACGAGGAAAGTTAACAACAAGCCTACGGACATTGTGCCGTATACTTTGTTCATGTGGGCGCGAAGGCCCTCGTCGATCGCGGCGGCCTGCGTGGCAGCGCCTGTGCGGATCGTTTGATAGTCTGCCATTTCAAGTCTCCAAAACTGGTTCCAAAGCGCACGAACGCGGATGCGTCGTATTGCTAAAGATATTGGCAGGAAAAGCGACATTTTCAAGGAAGACCGCCGGGTTTTCGACTATTTTCCTGAGGTTTTCTGTCGCATTTTCCTAATTTGGATCGTTTTGGCGGGGTATTGCTTAGATCCGCCAGTTTTTTGGGACATTCCAGACCGGCTGTGCGGCTTCTGCGCGTGCGTTTTGTTCTGAAATCCCGACGTCAGCCAATTGGCGGGCATCAAGCTGAGCCAAGGCGCGGCGGCTGCGGTGCAGGGTCAACAGGCTGAAAATCGAGAGGTTGCGCTGTGACGAGGTGGTGCGGGCAGGGTAGAAAAGATCAAGGGCTGACATGGAAGCGTCCTTTCGTTGAATTGTGATATGTTGTTGATGTTGAATCATGTTGCTTGATATGTGGAGCAAAGCCCGGCATATTAAAAATGAATGATTAACAGGTAACACATCAGGAATTGTGATATGGCGCGAAATTTAGATATGACAGCCTTGCGGTCTTTTGTGGCTGTGGCTGATGTGGGCGGGGTTACTAAGGCGTCGGGATTTTTGAACCTGACGCAATCTGCAGTGTCGATGCAGTTAAAGCGTCTTGAGGACAGCGTGGGGATATCCCTGCTGGACCGCAGCAATCGCACCATTGCGTTAACGTCGGAGGGGGAACAGCTGTTGAGTTATGCGCGACGCATGCTGCGCCTGAATGACGAAGCCTATTCGCGCCTGACCAGCGATATCTTTGAGGGCGAAATTACTTTGGGTGTGCCTCATGACATTGTGTACCCGGCCATTCCGCAGGTTCTGCGGCAATTTTCGGCTAACTTTCCGCGGGTTAAAGTTCAGCTTATCTCGTCATTCACCCGCGAACTGAAAGCCCAATTCGGGCGAGGCGAAGTGGATGTGATCCTGACCACAGAAGAAAACTGTGATGCGGGTGGGGTGACATTACAAACTGTGCCGTTGATTTGGGTCGGCGCACCAGAAGGCCAAGCCTATCGCAGCCGCCCGTTGCGGTTGGCTTATGAAGGGAACTGTATTTTCCGTGCCGGTGTCCAGAAGGCGCTGGATGACGTGGGGATCGATTGGGAAATGGCGGTCGAAAGCAACTCAACCCGGACCATCGAGGCCACTGTCAGCGCTGATTTGGCTGTGCATACAATGATCGAAGGGACCGAGCCTAAATATTTCGAACGTATCGTTCACAGTGGGGACTTGCCGGAACTGACCTCGATGCAGATCAACATGTATCGTGCAGGTTTAGAGGCCAACCCTATCCTTGATGCATTATGTCAGCAGATAAACGCGGCCTATGGTGCTTTGTAATTGACCAGAATTGAAGGCTTTGCGCCCCCTGTCGGGGTCGCTAGGGGGCCGCGCTGTGCTGGCGCACAGCGCGGCCCTACAACGGATGCACCAAGGTTTGGGTGGTTCGTTTTGATTGAGATGCCCTTAGGGCGTGACAACGACTTTTCCTGTTGAACGACGGCTTGCAAGCAGCTCTAAACCTTCTGCAGCGTTGGCTAATGGTACTGTGTGACCCACATGCGGGTGGATCTGCGACGCGCCAGCCCAGTTCAAAACCCGCTTGAGGCTGTCTGCCAAAGGGACAGGAGCCGTACTCAGATAGCCGCCCCAATAGAACCCCAGCACTGCGATGTTTTTCACGAGGATGATATTGGCCGGCACTGGCGCAATATCACCACTGGCAAAGCCTATCACCAAATAGCGCCCATGACGTTTGGTGGCTTTCAGCGCCGCTGTAAATTGTGCCCCGCCAACGGGATCATAAACCACATCGGCGCCGCCGAGATCCTTCACGCGGGCTGTGATGTCTTCGCTGTCACTATCAATAAGGTGATCGGCTCCTGCATTTTTGGCCACGACCAGTTTGTCAGAGCCGCGTGCGCAGGCAATAACCTTAGCGCCCATTTTCTTGCCCAGTTCAACGGCTGTCAGTCCCACGCCGCCTGCCGCACCAAGGACCAAAAGTGTCTCTCCCGGTTGCAAGGCAGCGCGATGATTAAGGGCCAGTTCACTTGTGCCATAAGCCACCAAAAGAGCGGCACCCTGTTCAAAGGAGACAGTATCAGGCAGGGAAATACAGTTTTTCGCATCAAACACTCCAAATTCGGCAAGGCCGCCGCTGCCGCCAAAAACCACAACGCGGTCCCCAACAGCCCAATCCGAGACTTGATCGCCGACGGCGTCGATGATCCCGGCAACCTCCATTCCCAGTGTAAACGGAGCAGCTGGCGTTTCCTGATATTGACCCTTGACCATCAGCAGATCCGCAAAGTTCAGCCCGCATGCCTTGATCGCGACGCGCACCTGATGCGATTGCGGGGTCGGGGTGCTGATTGTGGTCAGTGATGGTGGGCTGCC
Organism: Algirhabdus cladophorae; assembly: GCF_044772865.1. Lineage (GTDB taxonomy): Bacteria > Pseudomonadota > Alphaproteobacteria > Rhodobacterales > Rhodobacteraceae > Algirhabdus > Algirhabdus cladophorae. Next base: position 2,602,676 of record NZ_CP173029.1, on the reverse strand, counting down.
GATTGTGGTGACTTGAAACGCCTGCATAGTGGAACCTTTCCCGGTTGAGTCGCGTGAAAATGCGGGACGATTCCCAAAAAGAAAAGCCAAAACCACGTGAATTTGCAGCCTGAAGTGACGTAACGTCAAACACGTTATGGGGTATTAAACGGCATTCTGATCCCGTTTTTGAGGTATTAATTGACGTTAGATTTCACAGAAAAATCACAATAAAACAGATGTTTACGTGAAATTTACATTGAAATCCAGGTTTTACGTGAATTTTCCGTTATTTTATCTAGCAACCTAGGGTTTTTTATGCGAAGTCTAACTCGTCACTTAGTAAGGGAATGTACGAATGAAACATCCAGTTGATGTCCATGTTGGGAAACGTATCCGCCACCGTCGCTGGATGTTGGGTATGACCCAACAGCAACTTGCCGAAAAAGTTGGGATCAAATTCCAACAGATTCAGAAATATGAAACTGGCATGAACCGTGTCTCTGCATCGCGTCTTTGGGACATTGCAGATACGCTGGACGTGGCTATCAGCTTCTTTTTCGAAGGTCTTGCTGAGGGCGACCCAGCCGTTCAAAACGTAGAAAAGCTGCCAGGCGACGTTTTGACCGATAAGGAAGCGCTGGAATTGTTGCGGTCGTATTATGCTATGCCTGAAAATCAACGCCGCCGGTTGTTTGACTTGGCGCGGGTGCTTTCTGAAGCCGCGTAAGCCTCCAGAGACTGCCACCATAGCAAAGCCCGCTGATCATCCCTCGGCGGGTTTTGTTGTGTTTGGGAGGTGCTTGACCCAGCGCAGAGCAGAGGCTACCGGAAAGGTAATCTAGGCAAAGGACTTTGGGAAAATGCGTCATCCGAATATGGACAACCTAGTCGCCACAGCAAATATGATGGCAGATGCGGCGCGCGCTGCAATCCTCCCGTTCTTTCGTGACAAAACCCTGGTTTCCACGTCAAAAGAGGCGAACGGTTTCGATCCTGTGACCCAAGCTGACCGTGCAGGCGAAGAGGCCATGCGGGCCGTTTTGGCCCAACATCGGCCCGATGATGCCATCCTCGGCGAGGAATTTGACACTATAGATGGGACAACTGGCCTGACTTGGGTTTTGGATCCAATCGACGGGACCCGCGGGTTTGTCAGCGGCACGCCAACTTGGGGTGTGCTGATTGCGTTGAATGATGCGAACGGGCCTTTGCTGGGACTTATCGATCAACCCTATATCGGTGAACGCTTCATCGGTTTTGACGGTGCGGCCGAGGTCGCTGGCCCAGCCGGGACCGCGACGTTACAGGTCCTAGGCGATCGCCCTTTAGAACAGGCCACGATCTTTACAACATTTCCCGAGGTTGGAACGGATACTGATGGTGCCGCGTTCAAAGCGGTCGCTGAAAAATGCAAACTGACCCGTTACGGCATGGATTGCTATGCTTATGCCCTTTTGGCTGCGGGACATATTGATCTGGTTATCGAGGCTGGTTTGCAAGCCTACGATATTTGTGGCCCCATAGGGCTGATTGAGGCCGCAGGCGGTATTGTAACTGACTGGTCTGGAGGCCCCGCTCATAATGGTGGGCGGGTTGTTGCAGCCGCAAGCCAAGAGCAGCACAAAGCCGCACTGGACATCCTGGCGCAGTATGTAAATGACTGAAATACTGATAAAAAACGCACAAACCGTGCTGTGTATGACAGATGACCGCCAACAGTTATCAGACGCGGACATCCTGATTAGGGACGGGGTTATCGCAGCTGTTGGACCAAACCTGACAGTGCCCGAGGCCCGTGTTCACGACGCAAGCGGCTGTATCGTGACGCCCGGATTAGTGAACACGCATCACCATTTGTACCAGACGTTGACCCGCGCAGTTCCAAACGGGCAGGACGCGCTTTTGTTTGGCTGGTTACAAACTCTCTATCCTATTTGGCAAAAATTCGGCCCAGATGATATGCGTCTTTCTGCGATGCTGGGCCTGTCTGAACTTGCCTTGTCGGGCTGCAGCCTCAGCTCGGATCATCTTTATTTATTCCCCAACGGTGCACGTTTAGAAGACACGATCGAGGCAGCCGTTGAGGTGGGATTGCGGTTTCACCCCACCCGTGGCGCCATGAGCATTGGACAAAGCGCAGGAGGGTTACCCCCTGATGATCTGGTCGAGGCCGAAGCGGATATTTTGGACGACTGCATTCGCGTGATTGATGCGTTCCATGACCCAAGCGAAGGGTCGATGTGCCGTGTGGGGGTAGCACCATGTTCGCCGTTCTCTGTGAGCCGCGAGTTAATGCGTGATGCGGCCCTGCTGGCGCGGGACAAGGGTGTGATGATGCACACGCATTTGGCCGAAAACGACGAGGACGTAGCCTACAGTCTCGAGAAATTTGGCTGTAGACCCGGCGAATATGCGCAGGATCTGGGCTGGACCGGTTCGGACGTATGGCATGCCCATTGTGTCAAACTAGACAGCGCCGAGATCGATCTTTTTGCCCGCACCAAAACTGGTGTCGCCCATTGCCCTTGTTCTAATTGCCGCTTGGGATCCGGGATTGCACCGATTGTCCAGATGCGCGCAGCGGGCGTACCTGTGGGCCTAGGCGTGGACGGATCAGCCAGTAATGATGTGGCCAATTTGATCGGTGAGGCGCGGCAGTCCATGTTGTTGCAACGGGTTCAAAACGGCGCCGACGCAATGTCGGCCTATGATGCGCTGGAGCTTGCAACGCGCGGCGGGGCAGCTGTACTTGGCCGGTCGGATTGTGGGGCAATAGCTGTAGGCAAACGCGCGGACATCGCCGTGTGGTCAGGGCGCGAAATTGAAAATGCAGGCTCTTGGGATCCTGCCGCGTTGGTGCTGGCTGGGCCGCAAAAAGTCCGTGATCTGTTTGTGGAAGGCAGGCCTGTTGTTGCGCAGGGCCGAATGGTCACTGTAGATCTTTGTGGCCTTATCTCGCAGGCGGCATCAGCCGTTAAAGGACTTGTTTGAATGACGCAAATACGCAGTATATTGATGGTATTGGCTGTTTTTGTCCTTTTTTCATGTTCTAATTCCACATCCGCACCCGTTGTCAAAATGAGCGCACCGTCTGTGCAAACCGGTCAACCGGGTGGTGGTTTCAACGCTCTTTTCGCAACAGAGCGGGCAAAGCGTGGCCTTCCGGTGATGGCTGTAAATGCACAGCTCGGATCTGCGGCAAGAGCTCATGCGCAAGACATGCAAACCAAAGGTTATTTTGCCCATCAAAGCCCCTCGGGCAGCACTTTGCCAAACCGCGTGGACCGGGCCGGCTATTGCTACAGCCGCATCTCTGAAAACATTGCCAAGGGGCAGCGGACTGAGACCGAAGTTATGGACGCATGGCTTGCCTCGCCGGGGCATCTAAAGAACATGATTGACCCAACAGTTCGCGAATACGGGTTTGCGCAGGCAGGCACAGTGTGGGTTTTGGTTATGGGAGCCCGCTGTTAGCGCGCCTTTTCCCCGGCAATCCACACGCCTGCTATAGATCGGTCATCGCCCATCATGATTGTTGGAAACAAGGCCTGCCAAATGTTGTTCGCCATTGCACGGCGTTGGGCAATCACTGGCGTTGCGGCCAAATCCAAAGCCACGATATCGGCCATGGATCCCACCTGAAGCCCGCCAATTTGATCGCCCATATGCAAAACATTTGCCGAGCCCTGCGTGGCCAACCATAGCAATTGCGCCGGATGCAGGGCCGTGCCGTTAAGTTGCCCGATCTCATAACTGGCCGCCATTACGCGTAGCATTGAAAAGCTGGATCCGCCGCCGGTATCTGTGGCCAGCCCAACAGGGATATGGCGCGCAACAAGGCCCGCCATGTCAAACAAACCTGATCCGATAAATGTGTTTGATGTGGGGCAATGCACAAGGCCTGCACCGGTTTCAGAAAGACGGTCCACTTCGCGCGGGCTGAGATGAATGGCATGACCATAAACACCGCGCGCGCCCAACAAGCCAAAGGCCTCATAGGTGTCCAGATAATCCCGGGCATCAGGATACAGCGACTGGACCCAGTCGATTTCAGCCAATTGTTCTGACAGATGCGTTTGCATCAGGCATTGCGGGTGCTTGGCCCACAGCGCGCCTAATGCTTCTAGTTGCTCTGGCGTTGACGTGGGCGAAAACCGTGGGGTGATCGCGTAACTCGCCCGCCCCACGCCGTGCCATTTGGACAGCAAAGCGTTGCTGTCATCATAGGCCGATTGGGCGGTGTCACGCAAATTTTCGGGCGCATTGCGGTCCATACAGGTCTTACCTGCAACCACGGCCATATTGCGCTGGGCGGCAGCCGCAAAATAAGCATCCACGCTTTGGGGATGGATCGTGCAATAGCTGACCTGTGTTGTGGTGCCGTTGTCCAACGCCAGATCGAGGGTCGTGTCAGCCACGGTCCGGGCATAATCTGGGTCGCCAAACTTGGCCTCCTGCGGAAACGTGTAGGTGTTCAGCCAATCGATCAGTTGTTTGCCCCAACTGGCGATCATTGGGGTTTGCGGGTAGTGCATATGGGCGTCGACAAAGCCCGGCAGCAACAGTTTGTCCCCCATTTCGATCCGCGGCACCTGCGGATGGGCCGCCGTCAGCTCGGGCGCCTCACCAACGGCCATGATTTTGCCGTCTCTCACCAAAATTGCCCCATGGGTGCGATGGCGCGCGGCGTCCTCAGGGGGCGTTTCAAACGGTGAAGTCATAAACTCAAGCGTTTGACCAAGAAGTAAAAATTGCTGAGCCATATGCGTTTTTAGGCCGAAATGCGCTGAGGGTAAATCATCGATTTCCCCTCTGTGCTTTGCATATCCAAATTGCTAGGTAGGGGGTAGCGAGGTGCGAGATGGCAGACGACATCCAAATTTCCGAACAGCGCGACGACGGCGCCTATGCTTTGGCCAAAGATTTGGTGCAAAGCGTGTTGGACAGCATTGCAAACCGCGATGCCGAAGAATTGCACCGCGTGTTGGATCCCTTGCACCCAGCAGACGTGGCCGATCTTTTTGAACAGATCAGCGAAGAAAAACGCGCAGGCCTGCTGACCTTGTGGCGCGGTGGTATGGACGGCGATGTTCTGTCCGAACTGGAAGAAAACCTGCGCGAAGACGTCATCGACATGCTGGAACCGGCGCAATTGGCCGAAGCCGTGCGTGATCTGGACAGCGATGATGTGGTGGATCTGGTCGAGGATTTGGACGACAGCCAGCAAGAGGCAGTGTTGGACGCTTTGGACGATGCAGACCGCGTCGCAGTCGAGCAGGCCCTGTCTTATCCGGAAGAATCTGCGGGCCGTTTGATGCAGCGCGAGGTCGTCATGGCCCCGTCCCATTGGAACGTTGGCGAAGCGATTGATTTTCTGCGCAATCAAGATGATTTGCCGGAACAGTTCTATCACATGATCCTTGTGGATCCGCGTTTGAAACCCGTGGGCTACGTGACTTTGGGCAAGCTGCTAGGCTCGCGGCGTGAGGTGCTATTAACGTCGATCACTGAAGACAGCTTTCGCACGATCCCAGTGGACCAAGACGAAGAAGAAGTTGCCTATGCTTTCAACCAATACCACTTGATCTCGGCGCCTGTGGTCGATGCGGATGAACGGCTGGTTGGCCAGATCACCATCGATGACGCCATGGCAGTTTTGGACGGTGAGGCAGAAGAGGATTTGTTGCGCCTTGCGGGTGTTGGCGAAGGCTCACTGTCGGACCGCGTCGTGGAAACAACGAAACAGCGCCTGCCGTGGTTGGCGGTCAATCTGGTCACCGCCATCCTTGCCTCATTGGTGATTGCCCAGTTTGAGGCGGCGATCGCGCAACTGGTGGCCTTGGCGGTTCTGATGCCGATTGTGGCCTCCATGGGCGGTAACGCGGGCACACAATCCCTAACCGTGGCGGTGCGCGCTATTGCGACCAAAGATTTGACCGGCTCGAACGTGTGGCGCGTGATCCGACGTGAGGCGCTGGTGGGCCTGATCAACGGGCTTATTTTCGCAGTTGTTATGGGAATTATTGGCGCGGTCTGGTTCTCTATGCCCCTGTTGGGGGGTGTGGTGGCCGTGGCCATGGTGGTCAATTTGGTGATCGCCGGACTCGCGGGCACTGGCATTCCTGTGGTGCTGGAAAAGCTGGGCATCGACCCTGCGCTGGCCTCAGGGGCGTTTGTGACGACTGTGACGGATGTGGTCGGTTTCTTTGCCTTTTTGGGCTTGGCAGTGGTTGTTTTACTATGACTTTGGACGGCCAAAAGAAATCGACCCGCAAAGCGGCCTTTGCCGCGCGCAAACAGGTCTTCGAGACGCAGCTCGCGGGCCAGTCGGCGCTATTGTCCGAGTTCCTAGCAGGGCATCGCAGCGTTCCCACTGCGGGGTATATGCCGATCAACACGGAAATCAGCCCACTGGCGGCTATGGCCGAACAATCTGCTTATGGCGAGGTGTCTGTGCCGGTGATCCAAAGGGCCGGATTACCCCTGAAATTCGCCCTGTGGGAGCCTGATATCGCGATGGTCGACGGGGATTTCGGGGCCAAGATCCCGCAGGATCCCACCTTCACTACACCTCAGATCGTGATCTTGCCACTTGTGGCTTGGGACGCTTCTGGCAATCGCTTGGGCTACGGCGGCGGGTTCTATGACCGCTCCATCGAGGGGTTGAAAACTAAAGGGGCAATACTGGCGGTTGGATTTGCCTTTGATGAGCAAGAGGTCGACGCCGTGCCCACCGAAGCCACGGATCAGCCTTTGGATATGATGATCACTCAAAGCCGCGTTTTGACTTTTGGCTAAACCCCTCTTGCCCCGCTGATCGCCTATGCCTACTCAGTGCCCATGAGAATTCTATTTTTAGGCGATGTGGTTGGCAAAGCCGGTCGCGCGGCCCTTACTGAAAATCTATCCCAACTGCGCAGTGAATGGGCGTTGGATTTTGTCGTGGTCAACGGTGAGAACGCGACTAATGGCATGGGCCTGTCGACCGAGCACGCCAAAGTATTGCTGGCCGCAGGGGCCGATTGTCTGACCCTCGGGGATCATGCGTTCGACCAGCGCGACATGATGCAGTTTATCGAAACAGAACCGCGTATCATTCGTCCGCTGAACTTTTCCAAAGTGGCACCTGGGCGTGGTGCAGCTATTTTCACAACGGCACGCGGCAAGAAGATTCTGGTGACCCAAGTCTTGGGCCAGGTCTTTATGAAGCGGCCCTTTGATGATCCGTTTTCCCACATCGATGCAATCCTGAACAAGCACAGGCTGAGCAGTCAGTTGCAAATCTTGGTGGATGTGCATTGTGAGGCCACATCGGAAAAAATGGGGATGGGGCATTTTTGCGATGGCCGCGCCAGTGTTGTTGTTGGCACCCATACCCATGTGCCCACAGGCGATGCACAAATCCTGCCTAAAGGTACGGCGTTTCAATCCGATGCAGGCATGTGTGGCGATTACAATTCAGTAATCGGTATGGATAAGGTCGAGCCTATGACGCGCTTTGTTACGGGCATGTCCAAGGGGCGTTTCCAGCCTGCAACTGGCGCGGCGACCCTGTCGGGGTTGTTTGTGGAAACCGATGATGCCACGGGCAAAGCCGTGACGACCAAGATGATCCGCTACGGCGGCCGTCTGGAACAAGCAACGCCATGACACCGCGCGTCGAGCGGGCCTTTTTGTTCGGCGTTTTGATCGCCATGGGGGCGGCGTGGGGGTTTAGCCAACCGATGGCCAAACTCGCCGTCAGCACGGGATACAAACACTTTGGGATCATTTTTTGGCAATTTGTGATTGGGGCCCTGTGTCTGGGGGCGATCAACATTCTGCGCGGCAAGAGGTTGCCACTCGGACCAGTGCAGTTGAAATTTTACCTGCTTATCGCTCTGATCGGGACAATATTTCCCAACAGCGCCAGTTATCAGGCCATTGCCGTGCTGCCTGTAGGCATAGTTTCAATATTGTTGTCTTTGATCCCAATGATGGCCTTTCCAGTGGCCCTTTGGTGGGGATTGGACAAGTTTTCTGTGACCCGTCTAGGCGGTCTTGTGTTCGGAATGGTCGGAGTTTTGGTGTTGATCCTGCCGCAGGCCAGCCTGCCAGATCCGGCGATGATTTGGTTCATTCCGCTCGCCTTGATCGCCCCGCTATTTTATGCGTTTGAGGGCAATGTGATCGCGCGCTGGGGCACCTACGGCCTTGATCCAATCCAAACGCTTTTGGGCGCCTCCGTCGTGGGTGCAATTGTCATGGTGCCTGTTACGCTGGCAACTGGCCAATGGATTAGCCCTTTGCCCGGCTATGGGGTGGCTGATCTAGGAATTGTAGCAAGTTCGCTGGCCCATGTTGCAGCCTATGTGTGCTATTTCTGGCTGATCGGACGGGCGGGATCGGTTTTTGCAATCCAAGTCAGTTACTTGGCGACGGGTTTTGGAGTATTATGGGCCATGGTTATTTTGTCTGAGACATATTCAAACACGTTCTGGTTAGCGATGCTGATTATGTTTGTCGGGCTGTTTTTGGTCCAGCCACGCAGTTCCTCTGATCAGGAGGACGCCTACCAGTGAGCGCGTTTTTCGAGTTTTCCCAAACCACCCAAGCCGTGCTGACCTTGCTGGTTGTGGCCGGCATGTTTTTGTTGTTCCTGCGCGAAGTATTCCCCACCGAAGTCGTGGCGATCACTGGGGTTGCGGCGATGCTGATCTTGGGCGTGCTGCCCTATGATGCAGCGGTGGCCGCATTGTCAAACCCGGCGCCTTGGACCATTGCGGCAATGTTTATCGTAATGGGGTCACTGGTGCGCACCGGGGCTTTGGAATGGTTCACCCAAGCCGCAGAAGCAAGGGTCGAGACCCAACCCGTGCTGGCGGTGGGCGCTTTGATCCTGCTGGTGATTGTAGCCTCGGCCTTTGTGTCCAATACCCCCGTGGTGGTCGTGATGATCCCTGTCTTTGTGCAACTGTCGGCCAAACTGGGCGTAATGCCGTCGAAATTGCTGATCCCGTTGAGTTATGCGGCAATCCTTGGGGGCACTTTGACGCTGATTGGGACCTCGACCAACTTGCTGGTTGATGGGGTGGCACAGGCCAACGGATTGGCTGCGTTCTCAATTTTTGAAGTGACGCCTTTGGGCATTTTATTGGTCATCTGGGGGATGATCTATCTGCGCTTCATCGGGCCGTATCTATTGCCCGAGAGGACCAGTATGGCAGGGCTATTGTCAGATAAGTCCAAGAAAAAATTCTTTTCCGAGGCGATTATTCCGCCTGAAAGCAATTTGATCGGGCGTGAAGTGAACTCGGTGCAATTGTTCAAACGTGAAGGTGTACGTTTGATCGATGTGGTGCGCGGCGATCTTTCGTTGCGGCGCAATCTGGCGGGGGTCACGTTGCAAGTGGGCGACCGCGTTGTGTTGCGCACAGCCATGACTGAACTGCTATCATTGCAGGCCACCAAAAGCCTCAAGCGGGTCGATCAGGTGTCGGCGGTGGAAACAAGCACAGTCGAAGTTCTGATCACGCCAGGGTGTAAAATGGTCGGTCGTTCGCTGGGCTCAATGCGTTTGCGCCGGAGGTTTGGGGTCTATACTTTGGCGGCCCACAGGCGCGATCAGAACATTGGCCGGGCCTTGGATGACTTGATTGTGCGCGTCGGCGATACGCTGCTGTTGGAAGGTGCGCCAGAGGATATTCAGCGGTTGGCAGCAGAGATGAATCTGCTGGATGTCAGTCAACCAAGCGCGCGGGCGTTCCGCCGGACCCGTGCGCCGATTGCGCTGCTGGCGTTGTTGGGGATTGTGGGATTGGCGGCCTTTGGTGTGGCCCCGATCTTCCTTTTGTCAGTTTTGGCCGTGGCCTTGGTTTTGGTGACCAAGTGTATCGACGCCGACGAGGCCTTTGGCATGGTCGATGGGCGATTGCTGGCGCTCATCTTTTCAATGTTGGCGATTGGAGCGGCTCTTGAGGCCTCGGGTGCTGTACGCTTGATCGTTGAAGCAATTGCCCCGTGGTTGGGCGGTCTGCCGCCGTTCTTGATTGTCTGGGCGATTTACTTACTGACCTCTGTGTTGACCGAACTGGTCTCAAACAATGCAGTTGCCGTGGTTGTAGCGCCGATTGCAATAGGCTTGGCAGGGTCGATGGGCATCGATCCGCGCCCCTTGGTGGTGGCTGTTATGGTCGCAGCCTCGGCCAGTTTTGCCACGCCCATCGGCTATCAGACCAATATGCTGGTTTATGGCCCGGGCGGCTATAAGTTTACGGATTTTTGCAAAGTTGGGATCCCGTTGAACTTGTCTGTAGGGCTTTTAGCCAGTGCGGTTATTCCGTTCATCTGGCCGCTTTAGGTCTTTGAGGTCTGGATGATCCCCGCTTGCGGACGGAGGCGGTTCAATGAACGGGTCTGGGGGGCTTTGCCCCCTCGGCGCTACGCGCCTCACCCCCAGAGTATTTGAGGAAAAAAGAAACCTTTACAGCGGCCAAAAGATCAGGATCGAGGGGATCGAGACAGCGACAACGAGGATTTCCAAAGGCAGGCCCATACGCCAGTAGTCGCCAAATCCGTAGCCGCCGGGGCCGAGGATCAGCGTGTTGTTTTTGTGGCCAATGGGTGTAAGGAACGCGCTGGAAGCAGCGATGGCCACGGCCATAAGAAAGGGGTCGGGTGAAACGCCCAGGCTTTGCGCCATTTGGATGCCCACTGGGGCGGCCACGATTGTAGTGGCGGTGTTGTTCAGCACATCCGAGAGCGTCATGGTTACGATCATGAGCACAGTCAGGATCGCCCAAGCGGGAAGGCCTTGAGTGAGGCCCACCAAGGTGCCTGCAATGAGTTCTGTACCGCCTGAGGTCTCTAAGGCTGCCCCAAGCGGGATCATAGAGCCGAGAAGGACCACCACGGGCCAGTTGATGTGATCGTAGACCTCGGCTAGCGGAATGATCTTGGTCAGCACGAATGCCACAACCACAAGGCCCAAAGCGATGGGCAGATAGATCAACCCGATGCTGGCCGCAGCCACGGCGGCGGCGAACAGGCCAATGGCCAGCCAGACTTTCTTGTCTTCTGTCACAGCCAAACCGCGATCCGCCAAAGGCAGGCATCCTAGCCATTCGGTTACATCGTCGGCGCTGTCCATGGGCACCAGCAGCAAAAGGATATCGCCAGTGTGGACCACGGTTTTGCGCACTTGGCTTTTGATCTTTTTGCCTTGGCGCGACATGCCCATCATAACCGTGCGTTGACGCCATGCCAGGCCAATGGATTGGGCCGTTTTGCCATTGATGCGGGACTGGTCTGTGACCACCACTTCGATGACGGTCAGGCCGTCGCCCTCGGCCCGCAACAGCTCCTCGCGCTTGGCATCACTAAAATCGAGGCTGAGAGCGGCGCGAAATTCATCCAGTGCGTCCGGGGTTGCCTCAATCACCAGTGCGTCTTCGTCTTGGATGATCGTGTTTTGCGAGGTGCCGTAGCGGCGCTTTCCCTCGCGCACGAGGCCGAGGATCGCGACATCGGCTTTGTCAGCGGCCTCGTAAAGTTCGCGCACGCGTTTGCCCACGTGTTTCGAACCAGCGGGTACAGTGAGTTCGGCGATGTATTCGGCGTAGTCGGCCATGGGATCGCTGTTTTGATGATCGCCTGTGCGCACCGGGATCAGCCGCCAGCCGATAAAGGCTACAAAAATCAAGCCTGCGATTGCCGTCACTCCACCGACAGGAGCGAAATCAAACATCTTGAAAGGCGCGCCAAGGCTTTCTTCGCGAATGCTGGCGATGATGATATTGGGCGGTGTACCGATCAGTGTGACCATACCCCCGAGGATCGTCGCAAAGCTGAGCGGCATCAGGCTGAGGCCCGGGGCGCGGCCCGCTTTGCGCGCGGTTTGAATATCAACAGGCATCAGCAGCGCCAAGGCGGCTACGTTGTTCATAAAGGCCGACAAAATGCCACCAATGGCCCCCATCAGGGCAATATGCGCCCCCAGTTTACGCGAGGCATCCACCAAGGTGCGGGTGATCAAAAATACGGCCCCTGAGCGGACCAAACCGGCAGACACGACCAACACCAATGCAACCACCAACGTTGCGGGATGGCCAAACCCTGCAAATGCATCCTTTGTGGGGACCACGCCAAGGACAACACCCAGCATGAGGGCAGTGAATGCCACGATGTCGTAGCGAAACTTGCCCCATAACAGCATGCCAAAGACGGCGCCAAAGAGCGAAAACAGGATGATTTGATCAGGTGTCATGACCCTAGATGTAGCGGGGCCGGATCAGGATGTGGAGGGGGAAATGGCCGTGCCAAAAAGCAATAAGCAAAAATCGGGATCATGCACGTGAAACTCGCGCTGAGCGTAGGGTTGATCAAAGGGTGCGCGCACACGTCCCTTGGGCAGCAGATCGAGCTGTGGTTTTAGTTGCTTGTAGACGGCGTCCACGTCATCGCAATCCAGATAGATCATCTGCTCACCACAATCGGCGTCTGGATCCACTTCGATCACGCGGAGGCCTTTACCATTCCTTTGCACAAAGGCGTAATTGTCGGCGTGGAAGGTGCAGGTAAACCCGAGGGCCTTTTTATAAAACGTCAGGCTCGTCTGCAAAGACCGGGTAAAGACAAAGGGTGTTATTTGAATGATCTTGCTCATCCATAAAGTATGTCCGCACAAGCGCCCAGTGTCACCAAATGAAGCGCTGCGATGGCTAAATTCGCTTTCACCACTGGGTTATGTAAGCCAACCGCTGGCCATGTGGCGAGTTTGTAGAGGCATTGGAACGGCAGCAAGATTGCCGTGATGCCCAACAGCCAATCCTTCTTGTCTAGTATCACAACCGACAAAAGGGCGATGATGCTGGCTGCTGCAATTGCCCCATAAAGGCAGGCCAAGATGCGCCGCGCTGGACTGTCCGCGCCATAGGCAGGATCCATTGACGTGCCATTGAGCAAAGCAAACGGTAAGGCCCCGGCCACAAGAACATTCACCAGCAAAGAAACCAAGATCAGTGCGTCCATACTGGCCAAGCTAGTTCCTAGGGCGCAAAGTCCACAGCCCACGCTCAATATCCTTTGGGCAAATGCGGCGCAGGGATTGTCCTTGCCCTGCGATGCCCTTTATAGATGGCTCAACTTATCTGAATTCAATGACGGAGGCGACCGATGGCGGGCCACTCAAAATGGGCAAATATTCAACACCGCAAAGGGCGTCAGGATAAACTGCGATCCAAACTGTTCTCGAAACTGTCAAAAGAGATCACAGTGGCCGCTAAAATGGGCGATCCGGATCCTGACAACAACCCGCGCCTGCGCTTGGCGGTAAAAGAAGCGAAGTCAAATTCGGTTCCAAAGGATGTGATCGATCGCGCGATCAAAAAATCGGCACAGGGCGAAGGCGATAACTATGACGAGATCCGCTATGAAGGCTATGGCCCCAATGGTGTGGCCGTGATCGTCGAAACAATGACAGACAACAAGAACCGGACGGCCTCGACGGTGCGGTCAACGTTCACCAAGAACGGCGGAAACTTGGGCGAGACAGGCTCGGTTGGGTTCATGTTCGACCGTAAAGGCGAAGTCACCTATGGCGCGGATGTAGGCGACGCGGACACCGTGATGATGGCCGCGATCGAGGCGGGCGCAGAGGATGTAGTCTCCTCGGATGAAGGGCACACGATCTATTGTGCTGACACGGATCTGAATGCGGTTTCTACCGCGCTGGAAGCCGCATTGGGTGAATCTGAGAGCACCAAATTGATCTGGAAACCGTCCATGACCACAGAAATGGATCTCGACAGCATGACCAAGCTGATGAAATTGGTCGATGCGCTGGAAGACGACGATGACGTGCAGCGCGTGACCACAAACTTTGAAGCCAGCGATGAGGTCTTGTCGCAACTGGAGTGATCCTGAGATGATTAAGTCGATTGTTGCGACGGCCCGTGGGGCCGCAAAAGATGTGCTGCGCGTGGAACAGATTGATGCGCCGGTTCCTATGGCGGGTGAGGTCTGTGTTCAGGTCAAAGCTGTTGGCGTGAACCCTTCTGATGTAAAGCTGCGTGTTGGCGCGCAGGGTCCCATGGTCGCAGATCAGGTGGCAATCCATAACGACGGGGCCGGTGTGATCACGGCTGTGGGGGACGGTGTTGATCCTGCGCGTGTTGGTCAGCATGTCTGGCTTTATCAAGTAAACCGGACCGACGATGGCATGGGGCAGGGGCTGCGCGGAACGGCGGCTGAAGTGACTTGTGTGCCATCGGCGGAAGCGGTTGCAATGCCGCAAACTGTCGACTTTGAACTGGCCGCCTGTCTTGGCGTGCCTGCGATGACGGCCCACCGGGCGCTGTTTTGTTTTGGGGATGTGGCTGGACAAACTGTGTTGGTCACTGGTGGTGCAGGCTCTGTTGGCGAGTTGGCTGTTCAGATGGCAGCCGATGCTGGGGCGACTGTTATCACCACCGTCAGCAGCGATGAAAAAGCTGAGATCGCTAAAGCCGCCGGTGCTGCGCATATCATCAACTACCGGACCGAAGACCTTGAACAGCGGTTGATTGAAATAGCTGGGCAAAACGGGTTGGACCACGTGGTTGATGTGGATTTTGCAGCACATATTGGCCTAACACCGCAGGTTTTGCGCCGCAACGGGACGATTGCGGCCTATGCCAGCGGCAGTAATCTGACCCCAACCATTCCTTATGGGCCGGTCATGTTCAACAACACTGGCCTTCAATTGGTGTTCGTCTACGGCATGCCGCAACCCGCCAAAGATGCAGCCATTGCCCACATCACAGACATGCTGGAACGAAACGCACTTCGGCCAACTATTGCAGCACGTTTTGCGTTAGAGGATGTGGTATCAGCCCATGAAGCCGTCGAAGCAGGTCAGTTGCTGGGCAATGCTGTGTTGACAGTCTAGCCCGCGTGTCAGGATCCTCTCCGACCAAAGGTGTGTTTTGGATGCTGACGACGGGTATTTTATTCGTCGCAGTCACTGCAGTGGTCAAGTTTCTGGACGGTGCAGTCCCGGCAGCCCAAGCGGCATTTTTGCGCTACCTGTTGGGTTTGGTCTTTGTCATTCCGATGATCAGACCGATTATGGACGCGCGCCTTACACGGCGGCAATGGCAGCTGTTTGGACTGCGGGGCGTGGCCCACACCCTTGGGGTGTCGTTATGGTTTTACGGAATGGCGACGATCAGCATCGCTGAGGTCACGGCGATGAATTACCTCTCGCCAGTCTATGTTACCTTGGGTGCGGCCCTGCTTTTGGGCGAGACTTTGGCGGTGCGCCGGATCATGGCGATTGTGGCGGCTTTGGTCGGGGCGCTGATCATCCTGCGCCCCGGATTCAGAGAGCTCGAGCTAGGCCATTTGGCAATGCTGGGAACCGCACTGATGTTTGCCGTGGGCTATTTGGTGGCCAAGATAATGGCGGATGAGGTCAGCCCAACAGTGGTCGTGGGCATGCTGTCCATTACCGTAACAATCGGGTTGCTGCCGCTGGCCGTGGCGGTTTGGGTCACTCCGACGCTGTCCCAGTTGGGGTGGCTCTTTTTGGTCGCTTGTTTGGCCACTGCAGGGCACTACACGATGACCTTTGCTTTCGCTGCAGCGCCGCTCACAGTCACCCAACCCGTCACGTTTTTGCAATTGGTTTGGGCTGCGGCATTGGGCGCTGTATTCTTTGGCGAGCCCGTTGATCCATGGGTGGTCGTGGGGGGCACATTGATCGTGAGTGCGGTGGTGTTCATCACCCTGCGCGAGGCGCAGATCAAACGTGCGACGCCCAAGGCCTAAACCTGCTACCAAACCCGCGATAACACTTCCGAAGTTACGGCCTTGGTGCCCATATCTCCACCGAATTCCATTGGCCGCAACGCATTGTCGGCAAAGCCTGCCTCAACGGCCGTGTCAATCAGACCTGCGGCATCTGCAAAGGCAGGCAAGTCGCAAGTATCTGCCAGATAATCCAACATAAGCGACGCGCTTAGAATGGCGGCCAGTGGATTGGCTTTGTCTTGACCCATGATATCTGGAGCAGATCCGTGAGCGGGCTGAAACAAGCCGATGGTGTCGCCAATCTCGGCGCAGGCCGCCATGCCCATCCCGCCGACCAAACCGCCTGCAAGATCGGACAAGATGTCGCCAAAAATATTCTCCATCACCATCACATCAAACGCCCAAGGCTGACGGACCAAATCCAAGGCCATCGCATCCACATAGTTGTAGGACGTTGGCACATCTGGAAAATCTGCCGCGGTTTCATCGAAAATCTTGCGAAAGAACGCCATTGATTTGAATACATTGGCTTTGTCGACGCAGGTTAACCGACCGGCTTTGCCACGGCTTTTACGTTTTTGGGCCAGTCGGAACGCAAACCGATGCAATTTCTCACTGATATCGCGGGTGACCAGCATTTTATCGATCACCGAAGTATCTGGCACCACATCGCTGCGATCATGGACGGCGGCCGAATAAAACAGGCCTTCGGTCGACTCGCGCAAGATCACCATATCAATGCCTGCCGCACGTGGATCGGCCAGCCGTTGCGGCGCATTTGGATAGGCTTTGACGGGCCGCACACCAGCATAAAGACCATACCGATCGCGCAACCGAAGGTGCGGTGAAATCTCGGTCCCATCAGGATAGCGCACACTGGGCAGACCGATGGCACCTAAAAATATCGCTTGGGCCTCGCCTGCTTTTTCTTCGCCATCCGGTTCGATATCCTGCCCCGTGGCCCTGTAATATTCAGCGCCTGCGTTAATGGTCTGAATGGCAAAATCGCAGTTGCATTTGGCGCAGGCAGCTTTGGCCACCACAATTGCAGCTTCTGACACGTCGACGCCGATGCCGTCGCCCTTAATTAGTGAAATTCGTGGGTCTGAGGACATAAGGCACCCTTTACAGTTGTAGCAAGTGATAGGTTTCAAGAATGCCGAGCAATTCGGTTGCGGCAGTTTTGCGATGCGATTTGAAGGCGCGGCGGGTGGCCCGGACGTTTCCTTCGGCCATATGTTGTAAAATATTGCGGTGATCTTGGGTTGATCGCACGGGCAGGGGGCGCAGGCGCAAAGTCACCATACGTGCACGATGCGCTTGATCATAAAGCGAGGTCACAAATCCGCGCATACGGCTGTTGCCATGCAGGTCAAGCAAAGTGCGATGGAACAGATCATCGGCTGCGGCCCAAGTCTCTAGATCCTTTTGCGCCAACGCATCTTCCATTTGGGTTGTGGCCGCACTGAGCGGGGCCAATTCCTCTGCTGAGGGGCTGCGCGCGGCAATCTGTGCAGCCGCCTCAGGCTCTAGCGTTGACAGAATTTGATAAATTTCGGCCATATCACTGGGTTTGATCGGCAAAACACGCACACCGCGCCGCGCCATCACGTCAACCAATCCTTCGGCTTCCAAGCGGATTAGGGCCTCGCGTACAGGCGTTCTGGACATGCCCAGTTCCAGCGCAATTTCTGGTTCAAGTGCTTGGTACCCAGGCGCTAGTTTTGCCTCTAGGATCATATGCTTAAGCCGCGCATAGGCGTCTTCCGTACGGGTTATTTTTGCGGTCTGTGCCATGGCGGTATCCCTAGCGCAAAATATGTCATTGAACAACAAAAAATATTTTAATGTATACATTAAAAGGGGCTGATTAATGCCGAGCCCAGAATATTTTTCATTCAGTTCATTTTCTTGATTGACTGGTCAATATAGGGCGGGCAAGCATGGCTCAAAATAATCGCATATGGGGGATGATATGCCAAAGCTTGGAATGGAGCCGATCCGGCGCGAAGCGCTTGTTCTGGCCACAATCACAGAGATTGGCGAACAGGGTACACTGGATGTGACCGTGAGCCAAATCGCCAAACGCGCGGGTGTCTCAAGTGGTTTGGCACATCACTATTTTGGTGGCAAAGACCAGATTTTCACAGCCGCCATGCGCCATATTCTGAAAGAATACGCCCGAGCCGTTGGCATGGCGATGAAGAGTAAGATCGGGCCACGCGACAGGGTAGAAGCAATCATTCGCGCCAGCTTTTCGGAAGAACAATTTGATCCGGTGCTAGTCAGTGCCTGGACAAATTTCTATGTGGCCTCGCAAACCTCCAAGGATGCCAAGCGCCTTTTGCGGATTTATCAAAGCCGTCTGTTGTCAAATTTGGCCTACGAGTTGCGTCCTTTGTTGGGTCACAAAGCCACCCATTGCGCCCAAGGCATCGCCGCCATGATTGACGGTCTTTATATTCGACGCGCGCTGGGTGACGACGGGATCGACCCTGCGCATCTGGTGCTGGCCTATCTGAATGCTCAGTTGGGAACACACTAGTATGACGCGTAACATCCTGATTTTTATGGTAGATCAGCTTAACGGTACTTTGTTTCCCGACGGTCCTGCGGATTGGTTGCATGCGCCTAACCTCAAGAGACTGGCAGCAAAATCCACGCGATTTCGCAATTGTTATACCGCCTCGCCTTTGTGTGCCCCCGGCCGTGCCTCATTTATGTCGGGTCAATTACCGTCGAAAACGCGGGTTTATGACAATGCTGCTGAATTTGCTTCAGACATCCCCACCTATGCGCATCATTTGCGCGGGGCTGGGTATTACACCTGTTTGTCGGGTAAAATGCATTTTGTGGGACCCGACCAGTTACATGGTTTTGAGGATCGTCTGACCACCGACATTTATCCCGCTGATTTTGGCTGGACGCCGGACTATCGCAAGCCCGGCGAGCGGATCGAGTGGTGGTATCATAATATGGGGTCCGTCACTGGGGCTGGTGTCGCCGAGATTTCTAACCAGATGGAATATGATGACGAAGTGGCCTACCACGCCACGCGCAAGATTTACGATCTGGCCCGTGGCAAGGATGACCGCCCGTGGTGTGTGACCGTAAGCTTTACGCATCCCCATGATCCCTATGTGGCCCGCAAGAAATACTGGGATCTATATGAGAATTGCGACCATTTGATGCCTGATGTGCCGGCGATGGACTACGCTGATCACGACCCCCATGCACAGCGCATCTTTGATGCAAACGACTGGCGGTCCTACGACATCACCGACGACCAGATCAAAACCGCCCGCCGTGCCTATTTCGCCAACATCAGCTATTTGGATGATAAAATTGGTGAGGTGTTGGAGGCGCTGGAAACCACTGGTCAAGACGCCACGATCCTCTTTGTGTCCGACCACGGTGATATGCTGGGTGAGCGCGGCCTTTGGTTCAAAATGTCCTTCTACGAGGGATCGGCCCGTGTGCCGATGATGATCAGCGATCCTGACATGGCGCCGGGTCTGATCAAAACGCCGGTCAGCAACATCGATTTCACGCCTACGGTCTGTGATTTGGTGGGCATCAGCATGGACGACGTCCAACCTTGGACTCAGGGCGAAAGCCTTGTGCCATTGGGCCAAGGCGGCACGCGCGACACACCCGTGGCGATGGAATATGCGGCCGAGGCGTCCTATGCGCCGCTGGTCTCCCTGCGCTATGGCAAATGGAAATTTAACCGCTGTAAGCTGGACCCGGATCAACTGTTCGATATGGAAAACGACCCCCATGAGTTGACCAATCTGGCAGACAATCCCGCCCATGCAGGAACCCTCGCGCAACTTCAGGCCAAAGCCGAGGCACGCTGGGATCTGGACCAATTCGATGCCGATGTCCGCCAATCCCAAGCCCGCCGTTGGGTTGTCTATGATGCCCTGCGCTCTGGCCAGTACTATCCGTGGGACTATCAGCCGCTGCAACAAGCGTCAGAACGGTACATGCGCAACCACATGAACCTCGATACTTTGGAAAACGAACAACGGTTTCCTAGAGGCGAATAACCCTTTTTCTTTTTTCAAATATCCCCGCCGGAGGCACAATGTCTTATCCAACTCAACCCACAGCCAGTCATTTTATTGATGGCAAATACGTCGAAGACACCGACGGCGGCCGCATTCCCGTGGTGTATCCCGCAACGGGCGAGGTGATCGCCACAGTTTATTCGGCAACCCCTGCGATTATCGACATGGCATTGAATTCTGCCAAACGTGCGCAAGTGCAATGGGCCAAAATGACGGGGACGGAACGGGGCCGTGTGTTGCGTCGTGCAGCCGAGATAATGCGCGAACGAAATCATGATCTGAGTGTTCTAGAGACCTATGACACAGGCAAACCCTACCAAGAAACCAGTGTTGTGGACGCCACCAGCAGCGCCGAAGCTTTGGAATATTTCGGCGGTTTGGCAGGATCCCTGACAGGAGAGCACATCCAATTGGGCGAGGATTTTGTCTACACCGTGCGCGAGGCGCTGGGCGTTTGTGTCGGCATTGGTGCATGGAACTACCCCACACAAATCGCGGGCTGGAAAGGTGCGCCTGCGCTGGCTTGTGGCAATGCTATGGTGTTCAAACCGTCTGAAACTACGCCACTTTGTGCGTTGAAAGTCGCGGAAATTCTGCATGAGGCAGGCGCACCTGCAGGGGTCTACAACGTGATCCAAGGCTTGGGGGATGTGGGGGCTGCTTTGGTCACGGACGACCGCGTCGACAAAGTGTCCCTTACCGGCTCGGTCCCTACAGGTCGCAAGGTCTACGCCGCCGCCGCTGCAGGCATCAAACACGTCACAATGGAATTGGGCGGCAAATCTCCGATCCTCATTTTCGACGATGCGGACCTGGAAAACGCGGTGTCGGGTGCCATATTGGGCAACTTCTATTCCACGGGTCAGGTGTGTTCCAATGGCACACGTGTTTACGTGCAAAAGGGCATCAAAGACGCCTTCGTCAAGCGCCTGTGCGAGCGGTTAAACGATGCAATCATCGGTGATCCAATGGATCCTGATACCAGCTTTGGCCCTATGGTCAGTGAACGGCAAATGAAGATTGTGTTGGATTATATCCAAATCGGTCAGGACGAAGGGGCAACACTGGCCTATGGCGGCAAGCGCTTGGAACAAGACGGATTTTATCTGCAACCCACTGTTTTCACCGATGTAACGGACGATATGCGCATAGCCCGGGAAGAGATTTTTGGCCCCGTCCTGTCCGTTCTGGAATTTGAGAATGAGGCTGAGGCCATCGCCCGCGCCAATGATACCGAGTTTGGTTTGGCCGCTGGTGTCTTTACTGCCGATCTGACCCGTGGCCACCGCGTGGCCGCTGCGTTTGAAGCAGGCACCTGCTATATCAACACGTATAATTTGGCCCCGGTTGAGGCGCCCTTTGGTGGCTCCAAAGCCTCGGGTGTGGGCCGCGAAAACTCGAAAAACGCGATCAATCACTACAGCCAAATGAAGTCGGTCTATGTGGCCATGGGCGATGTTGAGGCTCCGTTCTGATGCAGGCCGATTATGTCATTATCGGTGCGGGAAGTGCGGGCTGCGCCATGGCGTATAGACTGTCCGAGGCTGGTCATTCGGTGATTGTGATCGAGTATGGCGGGACTGATGCGGGCCCTTTGATCCAAATGCCAGCGGCCCTGTCCTATCCGATGAACATGCCGCTTTACGATTGGGGCTATCAGACCGAGCCTGAGCCGCATCTGGGTGGGCGCAAACTGGTGGCACCCCGTGGTAAAGTTATAGGTGGGTCGTCTTCGATCAACGGGATGGTCTATGTGCGCGGTCACGCAGGGGACTACGATCACTGGGCCGAAAGTGGCGCTGACGGCTGGTCCTATGCGGACGTTTTGCCATATTTCAAGCGGATGGAAAGCTGGGACGCCAATGGTCACGGCGGCGATCCTGAATGGCGCGGCAAAGATGGGCCGCTCCATGTGACACGCGGCCCACGCGCCAACCCATTGTTCTCGGCTTTTGTCGAGGCTGGGCGGCAGGCAGGTTATCAAGTGACCGACGACTATAACGGCCAACAACAAGAGGGCTTTGGCCCGATGGAGCAAACCGTGCACCAAGGCCGCCGTTGGTCTGCGGCCAACGCCTATTTGCGACCAGCACTCAAACGCGAAAACTGCACATTGGTCAAAGGTCTGGCGCGCAGAGTTATCATTGAAGAGGGCCGCGCCACGGGGGTCGAAATCGAGGCAGGCGGATCCGTGCAAACCATCGCGGCTAACCGTGAAGTCATCATCGCCGCAAGTGCGTTCAACTCGCCCAAGCTGCTGATGTTGTCAGGTATCGGCCCTGCTGCCCATCTGGCGGAATACGGGATAGAGGTCGTGGCGGATCGGGCGGGTGTGGGGCAAAACCTGATGGATCATCTCGAGCTCTATATTCAAATGGCCGCCTCCCAACCGATCACATTGTTCAAACATTGGAATCTGTTGTCCAAGGCCATGATCGGGGCGCAATGGCTGTTTATGAAAACCGGTCTTGGTGCGTCAAACCAGTTTGAAAGTGCCGCTTTCATCCGGTCCAAAGCTGGCGTGAAATATCCTGATATCCAATACCACTTCCTACCCATTGCCGTGCGCTATGACGGGCAGGCGGCGGCTGAGGGGCACGGGTTTCAGGCCCATGTGGGGCCTATGCGATCTGCCTCCCGCGGGGCCGTTACTCTTGGCAGTAATGACCCCAAAGTGGCGCCTAAGATTTTCTTTAACTACATGTCGCAGCCCCAGGATTGGGAAGACTTCCGCACCTGTATCCGCCTGACCCGCGAGGTGTTTGCCCAAGACGCGTTCAAACCATTTGTCAAACACGAGATCCAACCGGGACAAGCGCTGCAATCGGATGCTGAACTGGATGCCTTCATCGCCGAGCACGCCGAAAGTGCCTATCACCCCTGTGGCACCTGCAAAATGGGTCGTGCAGATGATCCCATGGTCGTGGTCGATCCAGAGTGTCGCGTCATTGGCGTGGAGGGGCTGCGCGTCGCGGATAGCTCGATCTTTCCGCGAATTACGAACGGCAATCTAAATGGGCCATCGATTATGACTGGCGAGAAAGCGGCGGATCATATCCTTGGCAAACGCCTACCCGCCAGCAATGACGCGCCTTGGGTGCATCCTAACTGGGAAACGGCGCAGCGGTAGTTCGGGTGCGTTCTAAATCGTCTCTGCTTGTTTCCAAACGCGAAATAGGGCTGCGCCAATGATACATTCAGTAAGGATCGCGACCAGAATTCCGTATCCTGCGATGCCGTAAATCAATTCGTAGATCCCTAAAACAGCCAAACCCAGCATCGCTGTGCTAACACCGGCACAAACAAAGGAAATAACCTCTGGGTTGGTCGTCTTTCTAGCAAGAAAGCAAATCACCGATAGGCCCAAAAAGAGCATTCCTGCGCGTTTTGCCAAAAAGTCGGCGCTGGGTTCTTGGTCAATCTGAAACAGCCAATAAAGCACATCCGGAGCAAAAATCAGCGTCAGGCAAAGGGTGAAAAACACGAGGGCAATGATGGTGCTAATGTTCTGAAATGTCATTCGTCGCCCAGTGTGTATGTAAAACCCAATCAATCGTACGCTCACCTTTAATGGGTCGGTGTTCTATGTGGTGAATGCGCACAGCGACGTTAATGATTAACAAACTCTTAAGTTGAAAATTTGAATTAACAGGGCGATATAAAGCCTATGTTAAGAATTTGTGCTCTCTTTGTTCTGGTCCTTTGCGCCAGCCCCGCCGCCGCCGATTTCATCGGTAAAGTCCACGTAATTGATGGGGACACCATTGATGTTGGCGACACTCGTGTCCGTTTGCACGGGATTGATGCGGTTGAATTGGCCCAGACCTGCACGGATGCGGATGGTGCCGATTGGGATTGCGGCAAATGGGTGCGCGCCGAAGTTGTCAAACGCGTCCAAGGCAAGCTGGCCACTTGTCAGCCAGTGGATCAGGATCGGTACGGTCGTGTCGTGGCCAAGTGTTTTGTGAATGGTCAAGACATCGCAGAAGGGCTGGTCAGCGAGGGTTTGGTCGGGGCCTATGCTAAATATTCCAGCGATTATCTGGCTGCCGAAAAAGGCGCTGCAGTTGCGGGGCGGGGCCTATGGTCCAGCACATCCATGCTGCCCTCAGAATTTCGCCTGACCCGGGTTAAGGGGCGCGTAGCCCCGGATGCAAACTGTACAATCAAAGGCAACATCAGTAAGTCTGGCAGGATTTACCACATGCCCCATAACCGTGATTACGCTCGAACCGGGATTAATCTTTCCAAGGGCGAACAATGGTTCTGTTCCGAACATGATGCACAGGCTGCCGGTTGGCGGCCTGCGTTCAATTAAGGACGCCCGTAGGTATCAATGAACCGCCACAGGGCTCTTTGAGCCGTCGGTTGCCATGTATTGATATGCCCAGCCCCTTGGACCGAGTGAAAGTTCTTTTCTGCTGAGGCAGCGAGGCCGTAGATTTTGCGTCCCATTGATTGTGGGATCAGTGCGTCCTTGGTGCCGTGGATCACCAACAACGGCGCTGTCAGTTTTGGCGCCATAACAGTGTTATCCCACGTGTCCTTCAAAACCTGCGGGATCACCGTGGCCAGTTGCGGGTAAAGCGTGCTGCCCACCTCGATCAAATTGGTGAATGGGGCCTCCAAGATTACTGCGGCTGGGGTCACATTTGACTGCGTTCCGATCAGATGCAAGGTCACTGCGCTGCCAATGCTTTCGCCGTAGATCACTTTGGGCGACGCGGGATCTGAATAGCTGTCGATGCTGGCCCATAGCTGAGCAGCACTTGCGATCATATTGTCCTGACTAGGGGTGCCTTGGCTACCAGACGAGCCGGAATAGGCCAAAGCCACCAGCCCGTACCCGCGGTCCAACATATAGCCAAACCGTTGTGCACGCTGAGCCAGATTTCCCGCATTGCCGTGAAAGTAGATGATTGTCGGTTTGCCGGGCTGTGCCGAGGCGGTCCAAACCACATGCATATTGTCGGCTGTGTAGAACTCTTTCCAAGTGACGTTTGACAGTCCAGCGTCTTGCGGTGCAACTGATGTGGGATCAAACGCATAAAGCGTCCAACGTTCCAGCGTGCTGAGCAACCATGTGCTGGAAAACCAAGCCAGCCCCGCAACCAATGCAAACCGCAGCATCATTGAACCTCATAGGGCAGAACACCGCGCGCGTTCTCATCCACGCTTAGCTTGCGTTCCAAGGGGGGGACCGACCGTTGATGGCAGTTTTTTCGCTCGCAAATCCGACAGGCGATGCCAATCGGTTCAAAGGCTGCGGGATTAGATGTGTCCATATTGTCCGCATAGACCAAAGCGCCTGCATGTTTGACCTCAACGCCTAAGCCGATTGCGTAGCGCTGGGTTGGCGCGTCAAAGGCTCCGCCCGATTTAGAGACATCGCGGGCCAGACAGAAATAACGATCCCCCTCGGGGGTTTCGGCCAATTGACGCAAAAAACGGCCAGGGGTCTCGAAGGCGCGGTGCACATTCCACAAAGGACAAGCGCCACCGAACCGAGCAAATTGCAGCCGCGTGGCCGAATGGCGTTTGGTGATCGTACCGGCCTGATCGACCCGCACAAAAAAGAACGGCAGACCTTTCGCACCGGGCCTTTGCAACGTCGACAGGCGGTGGGCCACTTGTTCAATCGAGGCCCCAAACCTGTCTGCCAAACGTTCCAGATCGTGGCGCGTTTCTGTGGCGGCTTGCAAGAACGCGCCGTAGGGCATCAGCGCGGCCCCAGCAAAATAATTGGCCAGCCCAATTTTGGCGATGGATCGTGCCTCTTCCGATTGGAATTTTGCAAAATCCAGTGTGGCCTCAAGCAAGGGCGCATAAAGCAAAAGCCCGACTTGCATCAGCGCTTGGAATTGCTGGGTCGCGGGTGTGGCGCGGTTTGACAGGGTCAGGACATTGGTTGCGGGATCGAAATGGCGCAGGGGGAGCGTGTCTGCGATTTGGATTTGAACGCCGTGATCTGCCAAGCGCCGGGTGGCCGAGCTGCCGGAATTGGCAAAGGCTTCGGCGGCGTGGTCCACAGCATCAATGTAGTTGTCGCAATAGTGGAAGAAATCCCGGACCTCTTCCCATGGGCTGAATTGACTGCGCGCGGCATTGCGTCCCAAGGCCTCGTTCAGAGCTGCCAATCGTTCAGTGCTGTCGCGGTAGGCGCGGTGCAGATCCAGAAAGGCGCGGGCCAAAACAGGGGCATTTGACGCAGTCAGTTGCAGATCGGCCAGCTGCGGCGGACCGTCTGCAAAGACCGGATCACTGAGGGCCTCGCGCATATCAATGACCAAACGTTCCGCATCGCCCGAGCTGAGTTCGGTAACGTCAAACTCGAACTCAGTGGCCAGTGCCAACACCACTGCTGTGGACACGGGCCGGTTGTTGTTTTCCATTTGATTGAGATAGGGCAGAGAAACACCCAAGCGTTCGGCAAAGGCCTTTTGGGTCAATCCGGCGCGATTGCGTGTTTCACGCAGCTTCACCCCAGCAAAGAGTTTTTGAACAGCCATGAGGCACCTTTGCAGTTATTCAAAGGCAAGTTTACAGGTGCAAAGATACTGCTGCAACCTGACAGTTAAGGGGTGGCTTGCTGTAGATGGCTGGCGCGGCGCATGACGTATTGAATGGCAAACCACGACAGGATCGATGTGACCAACATCAAGATCTGCAACGGTATTTCAGAAGTCCCGCCCTCCAAAACAACGCCCGACAACACGGACAAAGCCGCTCCGCCGCCGATCAAGCAGGCGCTGCCAAGGCCCGAGGCTGTGCCAGCCAATTTGGGCCTGACCGACAAAAGCCCGGCCGTGGCATTGGGCATCAACAGGCCGTTGCCCAATCCAACGCTGAGGCAAAACCCAAAAAAGACCAAAGGATGTGACAGTCCAAGTAAGCTCAGGATCAGGGAAATGGCCATCCCAAAGCATGTCACATAGGTCCCTGCAAGGATCATGCGATTGATCCCAAACCGCGCAGAATACCGTCCTGTGATAAAGTTCCCTGTGGCATAACCCACCGCTGGAATGCCAAAACCCATGCCAGCCTGCTGCGGGGTCAGGGCGAACACTTCGGTCGCGACGTAGGGCGCCCCGCCCAAAAATGCGAAAAACGCGCCCGACGCAAAAGCAGCGCAAGCCACATACCCCCAAAAGCGGCGCGCACGCAGCAACTCGGGATATTCGCGGAACTGTTCGACAAAACTGGTGGCAGTGGCGGTATTGGTTTCGCCTTGATCAAAGAACGTGATGATCCAGACGATCAGGCCGCAACCGATCAAAAAGACAAAAGTCGCTTGCCAATTGAACCAGTGATCCAGTGTTCCTCCGATGGCAGGTGAAATCATTGGGACCAAAGCCATGCCCATGGTCACATAGCCAATCATCGATGCGGATTGATTGGTGGGGACAATGTCGCGCACAATTGCGCGGCTTAAAACCATGCCAACGGCCACAGCCCCTTGCAGCATGCGAAACACCAAAAACATCTCTGCGCTGGTCGACAGAAGGCATCCAACAGAGGCGCAAAGGAATATCGCCAGCGATATCAAGACAGTAGGGCGGCGGCCATAGCGATCTGCGAAGGGGCCGACGACCAATTGCACGACGGCCGTGATCGCCAGATACAGCGAAACCGATAACTGCATCACTGCATATTCCGTATCGAAATAGGTCGTCATCCGCGGTAGTGATGGCAAGAACACGGACATGTTCATAGCTCCAATTCCCGCAAGCAGGATCAAGGTCGCAATGTGCGGCGGTGTCGTTCGATCCAAAAACCGGGATTTGATGTGGCGCGTCATGCCCCATACCTAGGCTGTTGGGTTGGGGTCGCCAAGGGGATGCGCAGGATCTGCGTTAAATCAAAGTAATGTCGTCGCTGAGGGCGTCCCAGGTGATGTCCTTTAGGGTCACACGATCATTGCCGCCAAAATCCAAAACCAAGTTGCCGTCAATACGATCTGCAACCGCTTCGACTTGGGCGAGTGTCGTGATGCCGTCGATGCCCAGCTTTAGGGTGTCGATATCGTCCTCAAAGTCTTGGATCGTATCCCGGCCATGACCCGATTTGAAGACAAACACATCTTCAAGGGCACCCCCTGTCAGCCGATCGTCGCCAATGCCGCCTTCCAGCAGGTCGCGGCCGTTCCCACCTTTAAGAACATCGCGTCCATTACCGCCTTTGAGGGTATCATTGCCGCGCTCGCCAAGCAGTTTGTCAGCGTCTTTGCCGCCCTTGATGATGTCGCGTCCTTTGTCGCCAGAAATCAGGTCTTTGCCCGCGTTACCGGTCAATTCATTTGCCGCTGTGTTGCCCGTCAGCGTGTCATCCGCCGCACCACCAATAGCGTTTTCGATAACGACGCCGTAGCCAATACTGACGTCATCGACCCGCTGAAAACTCGAAAAACTGCCCTCGTTCAGGTTCAAAACAACGGCGCTGCTCTGGGCGCTGGCATCAAAGGTATCGATGCCGCCCGTATCCCAGATGCTGTCGACCGTGGGGTTGCGGGCTTGCGTGTAGGTTGTATCAGAAATGTTCGTCGTCATATTTGCACCCCAACGATCCTGCAACGACAGCAGATCATAAAGTTGCAAAGCGTCGCTATCGACCCCGTTGTCGGGGTTCACGTCATAGCTCATCACTGTGTACTTATTGGAATCGAAGGCGTCTGGCAGCACATCTGTCCCTGAAAACGGATGTTTGTTGGCCAAGGTATGACCCAATTCGTGCAAAATCAGGCTAATGCGCGAGGTCAGGTCCAGAGTGTTCTTGAAGACGGTAAAGCCGTCAAATGAAACCAGATGACCCGACGACGTAGCAGAATAGGAATATCCGCCGACCCCACTGGTGAAATTGTCCAGATCGACTTTGCCTGCGTTGATATCGGGTTCAGACCCGTGCAAGGCGGCGTTGTATTCAACGAACTGCACGTTGATTATGGTCTCGATGTGATCCAGTGCGGCGCGATAGGTGGCCTTTTCCGCGGCAGAGTAGGGTGTCCAACCCGTGTAATTGTCCCACACATGGTCATCGGGCTGGGTGCTGCCTGCAAATTCATAAGTAAGGACATAAGCGGGATCATTCGAAGTGTTGATCGGGCCGTTAAGCAACGTCAGGTCAAATTGCAAGGCGTCTAGAATTTCTTGCTCTGTGGGCATGTTCACCATCCTCAGTAAACCTTAGAAATATTTGCAGATTTGCAAATAAACAAATATGTTTCGTCGTGAATTTGCAAATATGCGTAAATCCGCTTTTCCCGCAGGTTGCAAACGCCTATGACTCACTTGATACCAAGGGAGATCGCGGAAATGAAAGACATTCTGACCGAATTGGAAAGACGACGCGATACCGCGCGTTTGGGTGGCGGACAGAGGCGGATTGATGCCCAGCATAGCAAGGGCAAACTGACCGCGCGCGAACGCATCGAAGTGCTGCTTGATGAAGACAGCTTTGAAGAATTTGATATGTTTGTGGCCCACCGTTGCACCGAGTTCGGGATGCAGGACGACCGTCCTGCGGGGGATGGCGTGATCACTGGTTGGGGCACGATCAATGGCCGCATGGTCTATGTCTTTTCGCAGGATTTTACTGTCTTTGGCGGCTCGCTGTCAGAAACCCACGCCCAGAAGATCTGCAAGATCCAAGATATGGCCGTGCAAAACGGCGCACCGATCATTGGGATCAACGATTCAGGTGGTGCCCGTATTCAAGAAGGCGTTGCCTCGCTGGCCGGTTATGCCGAGGTGTTTCAGCGCAATATCATGGCCTCGGGCGTGGTGCCGCAGATCAGTTTGATCATGGGGCCATGTGCTGGTGGGGCGGTGTATAGCCCTGCGATGACTGACTTTATCTTCATGGTCAAAGACACTTCCTATATGTTTGTTACAGGCCCAGATGTGGTCAAAACAGTCACGAACGAAGTTGTCACCGCCGAGGAACTTGGTGGGGCCAGCACCCATACCAAAAAATCCTCGGTGGCCGATGGGGCGTTTGAAAACGACGTTGAGGCCTTGGCAGAAGTACGTCGTTTGGTAGACTTCCTGCCGCTGAACAATCGTGAAAAACCACCCAGCCGTCCGTTCTTTGATGATCCGGCGCGGATTGAAACTAGCTTGGATACATTGATCCCGGATAATCCAAACAGTCCTTATGATATGAAGGAACTGATTGGGAAACTGGCTGATGAAGGCGATTTCTTTGAGATCCAAGAGGATTTTGCGAAAAACATCCTTACCGGTTTTATCCGCCTTGAAGGCACCACTGTGGGGGTTGTGGCCAACCAACCCATGGTTCTGGCAGGCTGTCTGGATATTGACAGTTCTCGCAAGGCTTCAAGGTTTGTCCGCTTCTGCGATGCGTTTGAGATCCCAATCCTGACATTGGTCGATGTACCTGGCTTTTTGCCAGGAACGAGCCAGGAATACGGCGGCGTGATCAAACATGGGGCGAAATTGCTCTTTGCTTATGGCGAGGCCACGGTGCCGAAAGTCACAGTGATCACCCGCAAGGCCTATGGCGGTGCCTATGACGTGATGGCCTCCAAACATTTGCGTGGCGATTTCAACTATGCATGGCCCACAGCCGAAATTGCTGTGATGGGCGCCAAGGGCGCGACCGAGATTTTGTATCGCTCTGAACTTGGCGATCCAGAGAAAATAGCGCAACGTACTGCGGATTACGAAGACCGGTTTGCGAACCCGTTTGTGGCTGCTGAAAAGGGCTTTATTGACGAAGTGATAATGCCGCAATCGACACGGCGTCGCGTATGCCGCGCCTTTGCATCGTTGCGCGGCAAGCAATTGCAGAACCCGTGGAAGAAACACGACAACATTCCACTTTAGACAAAGGGTGGTGCAAGGGCTGGCTGCCCGTACACCCCCGCGGATACTTGGACAACGAACAACGATGATCCGGATCGGAACAGTTTTGGCCCTGAGTTTTGGGATCGCAAGCCCGCTGGCTGCGATGGATCTTGCTGTGCCGTCTGGCCAAAACCTTGAATTTGTCGACCGAGTGGTTGAACCGGATGTGACGCGATTTCGGTTTCTGGCGCCTGAGATTGATCCGGTTAGTGGCGGCTTGGGATATGCAGATGTAGCCGAGGATTTTGGTATCTTGTGTCAGGGCGTGGCCTTGCCGGATGTCAGGGCGATGGATGAAATGCCAAAGCAGATTGTGATCTCGATGATGAGCGCGCAGACGCCGTTTGGCGAGGCCAATCCGCAAGTCACCCAGTTTTTTGAGGTGTTTTCAGTGCAAAACGATGCCTGCATCTGGGAGCAATTCTGATGGAACCACAACATGTTGCGGGGTCAGCCCCCCCTGAGCCAATGTTTGATGCAGCCATGACACAGATCGGCGGGTTTCCCCACCATAGATATCTTTTTACGCGGGCTTGCCGTAGGTTAACGGCAGGTTGCCCCAAGGCGACCCATACCTCAGACCCCATGTGTGAGCCAAGTTTGGCCTGCGCCGCTGGGACAAAAACTAGGAGAGACAGATGTCAAAGAACATCAAGACTGTGGCAGCTCTGGGCCTTATCGTTCTTATTGCCGCTTGTGCGCGCAGTGAGCCAGCTCAAGAAGAATTCGTTATTGTGGACCCGGAACCGATGTCCCAAGAACCAGCTTTCACAGGCAAATTCAAATAAGCTTGTGATGGGGCGGGCGCGATTAGCGCCCGTCCTGATCCCCCCTATGTTTTGTGCTGTAAAGGGGGCGCTATGATCAAACACCGTGGCTTTCCAGGCCGCCTTCCCGGCACAGATTTCCAATTTACAATTCGACGCGCGCACAAAGCCGGGGCTACACCTTTGGTTGAGCGAGAACGGTTTTCGGATCGCCGTCCTGCGGACCGCCGCGCGGATGAAGGGTTCATTCGCGCCATTTACGATTGCTTTGGTGATGCGCCTTTTGAGCGCGGAAATCTGGATGCTGGACGTCTGAGTTGGTTTTTAGGGCGTGAAATCATTACGTTGGACGATCCGTTTGATCCTGCGGATTACGAGGCGCTACTGCAACTTGATCTGCGCCGCGCCAAGGCAGCCTTTCCCGAGCTTTTTGCGGATGTATCAGCATGATTCCGCTTAGGGTTGTAAAAATCTGGCAGATTCTGGCCCAAATCGCATGCTCTATCGCAGCACTCTGTGCAGCCACCCTGATCTTGTGCAGGGTCAAACCTATGGCGGGTCTATCCCAAACACAGCCCGCCTTGGTTTGTAAAAACCATACCCTTCCCCAAACGTTTGGTCTGGCCTTTCCCAAGGTCAGACCAGCGAAGGAAGTTCGGGGGTGGCACACACACAAATGCTATGGAGCGCACCACACATGCAAATCCGGATCGGCACAATCCTCGCTATGGCAACGATCACCGTTATTGCCGCATGCGGGGACACGGAGGTCTCCCGAGGCCTTACCGGTGCTGCGGCCGGGGCTGTCGTTGCAGATGTTACTGACAACAATGTCGCCACTGGCGCACTTATTGGTGCGGCGGCAGGCGTCTTATCTGACGATTTCTTGCGACGCTAGCACTGCCATAGGCGTTTGGCCTACCACTCACACAACCCCGCTGCACCGGCGTCCCTCTGGGATGTCGGTGTTGGTGCGTTTAGGGGTCTCTTTTTCTAACTCTCCGCCAATATGGGGTTGCCGCAGGGCTGCGCCAATATCACTGAACTGAGGGGCACTATGTTCAAAAAAATCCTGATCGCCAACAGAGGCGAAATTGCATGCCGCGTGATCAAAACCGCCCGTGCCATGGGCATCAAAACTGTGGCGATTTATTCAGACGCGGATCGCAACGCCTTGCATGTGAAAATGGCGGATGAGGCGGTCCATATTGGACCCCCACCTGCGAACCAGTCCTACATTGTGATCGACAAAGTCATGGATGCGATCAAGCAAACCGGTGCCGAAGCGGTGCATCCTGGTTATGGGTTTTTGTCCGAGAACAAGCTTTTTGCAGAGGCTTTGGAAGCCGCCGGTGTGGTATTCATCGGCCCGCCCGCTGGAGCTATTGAAAGCATGGGCGACAAAATCACCTCCAAGAAAATCGCCCAAGAGGCCAATGTCAGTACTGTCCCGGGCTATATGGGGCTGATCGAAGATGCAGAAGAGGCCGTGCAAATCTCGAACAAAGTCGGTTATCCGGTAATGATCAAAGCCTCTGCTGGCGGCGGCGGCAAAGGTATGCGCATTGCGTGGAACGATCAAGAAGCGCGCGAGGGCTTTCAATCTTCAAAGAACGAGGCGGCCAATAGTTTTGGCGACGACCGGATTTTCATCGAGAAATTTGTCACCCAGCCGCGCCATATTGAAATTCAGGTGCTGGCCGATAGTCATGGAAACTGCATCTATTTGGGCGAGCGTGAATGTTCGATCCAGCGCCGCAACCAGAAAGTCATCGAAGAAGCACCAAGCCCGTTCTTGGACGAAGCCACCCGCAAAGCTATGGGCGAGCAATCCTGCGCCTTGGCCAAAGCCGTGGGCTATGCCTCGGCCGGGACTGTGGAGTTTATCGTCGATGGGGATCGCAATTTCTATTTCCTTGAAATGAACACACGATTGCAAGTGGAACATCCGGTGACAGAGTTGATCACAGGGGTTGATCTGGTCGAACAGATGATCCGTGTGGCCTACGGCGAAAAACTAACCATGACCCAAGACGATGTGACCCTCACCGGATGGGCGATGGAAAGCAGGCTTTATGCCGAAGACCCTTATCGTGGCTTCTTGCCCTCTATTGGTCGTCTCACACGTTATCGCCCCCCGGCTGAGGAAACCACAAGTCAGGGTGTCGTGCGCAATGACACGGGTGTTTACGAGGGCGGCGAGATCAGCATGTTCTATGATCCGATGATCGCCAAGCTGTGTACTTGGGGGCCGGATCGTGCAGCCGCGATCGAGAACATGCGCGTGGCCCTAGACAGTTTCGAGGTTGAAGGCATTGGGCATAACTTACCGTTTTGTGCCGCGGTTATGGATCACCCACGATTTGTCTCGGGCAATATAACGACGGCCTTTATCGAAGAGGAATACCCTGAAGGATTTGAGGGGGTTAGCCTTGCTGACGACGCACTTCGTGCGATTGCTGCTGCGGCTGCTGCTATGCACCGTGTGGCTGAAATCCGTCGCAGCCGTGTGTCGGGCCGCATGGACAATCATGAACGCAAGGTCGGCACGGATTGGGTCGTTTCGCTCCAAGGACAAGACTACCCTGTCAGCATCGCTGCTGATCGCGAGGGGGCCACTGTCAGCTTTGAGGATGGTTCGGCTCATAGAATTGCCAGCGACTGGACGCCCGGTGATCAATTGGCCACCGTCAGCGTGGACGGTGCAAAACTGGTGTTGAAAGTCGGCAAAATTAGCGGTGGGTTTCGCATTCGATCCCGTGGCGCTGACCTCAAAGTCCATGTGCGCAGCCCGCGACAGGCCGAATTGGCCCAGTTGATGCCGGAAAAAGTGGCGCCTGATACGTCCAAGTTGCTGTTGTGTCCAATGCCCGGCTTGATCGTCAAAGTGGATGTGTCCGTCGGCGACGAAGTTCAAGAAGGTCAGGCGCTGTGCACGGTCGAGGCGATGAAGATGGAAAATATCCTGCGTGCGGAACGCAAAGGCGTCGTGGCAAAGATCAACGCCTCAGCGGGCGATAGCCTTGCTGTGGATGAAATCATCATGGAGTTCGAAGGCTAAAAAATGCGTCTGCCTGCGTTAACAATTCTATCCGCTTTGGGGTGGTTTGGCTTGATCCAAGCCATCGCAATTGCCTTGACCCGTGGGTATTTTGAATACCCGCTGGACGACGTCTATATCCATTTGGCAATGGCTGAACAGATCTGGGCGGGCGGCTACGGCGTTAACCCGGGTGAATATGCCTCTGCTGCGTCTTCGCCGCTTTACCCTTTATTATTATTGATAGAGCCGGGCACAGAAATCCAAAGATTGCTGCCCCTTTTGTGGAACACCGTGGGGTTGGTTGCTGCGGCGTGGATCTGGGGGCACCTGATGCTGCGCGCGGGCCTTGAGGGGCGTTGGGCCGTTGCCCTGGCTATTTTGGCGCCGCTCTTTATGAATTTTGCGGGTGTGGCTTTTGTCGGGATGGAACATGCCTTGCATCTGGCCGCATCCCTTGCCGTTTTGCTGGGCGGGGTGATCCTGATTGAAGATAAACGCGTCAGCTGGATCTTGGTTCTGGGCATTATCTTGTGTCCGATTTTACGGTTTGAAGGGCTTGCTTTGGCCCTTGTTGGTGTAGGGCTTGTCGCTGTTTCTGGCCGCCTTGTTGTGGCAACGGGTCTGTTGGTTCTGGCTGTCGTACCGTTGGTTGGATTTGGCTGGTACCTGACGACGTTGGGCTTGGATCCGTTTCCAAACTCGATCCAAGCAAAACTGGAAACAAACGAATTTGTCGAGGACAGCCGGTTGATCAAAACCCTGTCTGCGATCCTCACCAATTTGCAATATTGGGGCGGGGTCAGCCTGCTGATCGGGACCTTTGGCCTGTTCATCAGCACGCGGATTGCCAAGTGGTCTGCGATCAAACCCTATAGCCTACTTTTGCTTGGGGTCGGGCTTGCTACGCTGGCGCATTTGGCACTGGGCCGGATCGGCTGGATGCACCGGTACGAGATCTATATCTATGCGACCTTGACCGGCGCCTTGATGCTGGCACTGGCTAAATGGAACAAAGCCAAAGCCGCCGGTGTGACCCTTGTTTGGGTGCTGGGAAGCGGCGCGTTTTATGTCCAAGAACTGCTGTGGGAGAACACCTCGGGCCCGCGCACCATTTACCTTCAACAGCATCAAATGGCGCGTTTTGCTCAGGATTTTGCCAAAACCAAAGTCGCTGTTAACGATTTGGGCTGGGTCGCGTGGAGCAATCCCAATTACGTTTTGGACCTTTGGGGGCTGGCCAACAACGAAGCCCGCGCTGCCCGCATTTTCGATCCGGTTGACGGATGGGCAGGGATTTTGACCAAGGCCGAGGATGTGCCGTTGATCATGGTCTATAACCACTGGATTGACGAGGGGCTTAGCGACGATTGGGTGCCCTTAGGCGGGCTGGTTCTCAAGGAATATGCAGCCTTCATTGGCAGCCCCGTGGTCCATTTCTATGCCTCAGATCCCAAATACGTAGCACAGTTGAACGAGGCACTGGCGGAATGGGCTGTGACCTTGCCAGTTGGGGCGGAATGGGTGTTCGAAAAGGACAAGCAAGGGTGAGCTATTCAGCGATCACACCTTGCTTTTCATCGCGGATCTCTTGCTGGCGCATGGGCATTTTGTCGATGGATCTGCTGAACTCACGCACATCCCATGGGAAGGGTTTGCGCAGTTTCACGCCGCCATCTTTACCGATTAAAGCCACCATAAACCCCCGCGGACGCAAGCTAAGACGCAGTGCGCTCCCGGCCGCAGGATCGGTGTCTGTCACCAGAACCACATCGCGTTCTTCAAGGGCTGGCAAACGGGCCAACAACAGTTCCATCTGGGTCTGGAACCGTGGATCATTCTCGGAATCTGCAAAGACAACAATAGGGCGTGCCACCCATAAAAAGGGATCCAGCGCGCCAATTTCTTCGCTGCTAAATACCTGTGTTGGCATAGCGCGCCAGGCCTCCAGTGGATCGTCCAGCCCTGTAGCCCAAACCGGCCAAGCCACCAATGCGCCTGCCAATGTTGCCGTGAATTTGTTCATGAGATCTCCTTCTAAAACAGATATAGGGCGTGCGTTTGCGAATACGAATAGCTTGCATTCAACTTATTTTGCGAGGGTAGGTGTTAACGAAATCGTTAACAGTCTTGGTGTAGGGTCATTCATGGTGCGGGGTGCACTTCTTGGCGTCACAACCAAGACAACCGGTCGGGACGGACTTATGAAAATTACCCTCAATCTTGGGGCCCATTATTCGGGCACCGAGGCGCTGACACTTGCTTGCACGGAAAATCCACAGATATTTGGTCACGAAAAAGTATCCATTTGGGGACGCCAAGATCCGCGTGTCGCCATGTTGATGAAGCTGGCCCGGGACCCGGGCTCTATAGCTGGTGCTGATCAGGCGCTGTCGCAACGGGCGCTTAATCTGCTAAAAATCCATGTCGAAGACGAAGTCAAAGCAGGCGCAGATAGGATCATTATTGATGCGGTCAATCTGTTGGGTACCCGTCAGGACAATTTGCGGATGCGCAAACTATATCGCAAGGCCACCGAACGGCTTGATCGTGTCTTACCCGCCTTTGCCGATCATGATTTGCAACTGTGCCTGATCCCACGTGCCTATGATGCTTATTGGTCCATCACGCTTTTCGAGGCAGTGTCCCATGGTGTGGCCCAGCCCGATGATGCAGTTTTGGATTATCTGGTGACCCAGCCGACCCGCTGGCGGCACCTGGTCGAGGCCCTGATCGACACCGCGCCCAAAGCCCGGATGGATATCATCAGTTTTGAGGCATTTGGCAACCGCCCGCAGGACGCTTTGGGCTGTCTGTTCAATGCGGCGGGCAGACCGGTGGAACTGAACAGCTATAGCGCTGAACTGGCCGAAAAAATGCGGGTCGATCCGGTTTGGAACACCTTTGAAGCCCACCAGTTGGACGCTTTGCGGGCCCAATATAGAGAAGATGTAGAATGGTTTGAGGCGCAAAACCGCCCAATGTTAAACTATCACAGACCCCAACGAACAGAACAAAAACTGACCACCGTGACGGGCAATCAGACGGTCATAAGGCCGCGTCGGGTGACCTTAGAAAGAGGAAATGACGATGAGTACCAAAAAAGAGCAATGGGATAATCTTGCCGCCAAAGAACTGCGTGGCAAACCTGTTGAGGGTCTGACGTGGCAAACACCCGAGGGTATTCCTGTCAAACCGGTCTATGATGCCGGTGACCTTGATAATTTGGGCCATCTTGGTGGCATGCCAGGCGTCGCCCCTTTCACCCGTGGTCCACGGGCCACCATGTACACAGGCCGTCCTTGGACCATCCGACAATACGCGGGCTTTTCCACTGCTGAGGAAAGCAATGCCTTTTACCGCAAAGGCTTAGCTGCCGGTCAACAAGGTGTGTCAGTCGCCTTTGATCTGGCGACCCACCGCGGCTACGACAGCGATCACGAACGCGTCGAAGGCGATGTAGGCAAGGCAGGTGTGGCCATTGACAGCGTCGAGGATATGAAGATCCTCTTTGATGGTATCCCGTTGGATCAGATCAGTGTCTCGATGACAATGAACGGTGCCGTTATCCCGGTTTTGGCCAGTTTTATCGTCGCTGGCGAAGAGCAGGGCCATGATCGAAGCGTACTCTCTGGCACCATTCAAAACGACATTCTCAAAGAGTTTATGGTGCGCAACACCTACATTTATCCGCCCGAGCCTTCGATGCGGATCGTGGCGGATATTATTGAATATACTTCTACGGATATGCCGAAATTCAACTCAATCTCGATCTCGGGCTACCACATGCAAGAGGCCGGTGCGAATTTGGTGCAGGAATTAGCCTTCACCCTTGCGGATGGGCGCGAATATGTGCGCACGGCGATTGCCAAGGGCATGGATGTTGATGCCTTTGCAGGGCGCCTGTCGTTCTTTTTCGCCATCGGTATGAACTTCTTTATGGAGGCTGCGAAACTACGGGCGGCGCGGTTTTTATGGGCCAAAATCATGGAAGAGTTCGAACCAAAGAAAGCAGGCTCAAGCATGTTGCGGACCCATTGCCAAACGTCTGGCGTGTCGCTGCAAGAACAAGACCCTTACAACAACATTGTTCGCACGGCTTATGAGGCGATGTCTGCGGTGCTGGGCGGGACGCAATCGCTGCACACCAACAGCTTTGACGAGGCGATTGCCCTGCCAACGGAATTCAGTGCTCGGATTGCCCGCAACACCCAGCTGATTTTGCAAAACGAGACTGGCGTGACCAATGTCGTAGATCCATTGGCGGGCTCGTATTACGTAGAAAAGCTGACATCGGATTTGATCGACGAGGCCTGGAAACTGATCGAAGAGGTCGATGAGATGGGCGGCATGACCAAAGCTGTTGCATCGGGTATGCCAAAGCTGCGGATCGAGGAAGCCGCTGCGCGCAGACAAGCAGCCGTGGACCGCGGTGATGATGTGATCGTCGGCGTGAACAAGTTCCGGTTGGAAAAAGAGGACGAGTTGGACATCCGCGACATCGACAATGCAGAGGTGCGTGTCTCGCAAATCAAACGTCTGGAGCAGATCAAATCCACGCGTGACCAAGCCGCCGTTGATACAGCTTTGGACGCTATGAGAGGGGCCGCCAGCAGTGGCGAGGGCAATCTACTGGCCTTGGCCGTTGAGGCCGCCCGCGCCCGTGCCACAGTCGGCGAGATAAGCATGGCGATGGAAGACAGCTTTGGGCGTCATCGCGCCGAGGTCAAAACACTCGCTGGCGTTTATGGTGCAGCTTATGAAGGCGATGCAGGCTTTGCGGCCATTCAAAAGTCCGTCGAAGCTTTCGCCGAGGCTGAGGGCCGCAGACCGCGTATGTTGGTGGTCAAGATGGGGCAGGACGGCCATGATCGCGGGGCCAAGGTCATCGCCACAGCTTTTGCGGATATCGGTTTTGATGTGGACGTAGGGCCATTGTTCCAAACCCCCGAGGAAGCGGCCCAAGATGCAGTGGACAACGATGTGCATGTGGTTGGGATTTCGAGCCAGGCAGCAGGCCATAAAACACTTGCGCCCAAACTGGTCGAGGCCCTCAAGGCTGCCGGGGCCGAGGATATTATTGTTATCTGTGGCGGTGTGATCCCGCAGCAAGACTATCAATATCTTTATGATGCTGGTGTGAAAGCTATCTTCGGGCCAGGGACCAATATCCCCGAAGCCGCAAAAGATATCTTGGATATCATTCAAGACGTTCGAAGCTGAGATAGACTTTTATCAATACTCAAAAAGGGCCCCCATCATAGGATAGGGGCCCTTTTCATTTAAGTGTTCGTATTGCTATTCGGCCGCCGCCGGTTGTCCGTCTTCTTGGCCTTGGCGGTTGCTGGCAATCATAAGTGCCGAATATCCCAGCACACCAGAGATGATCGAACCAGACAGAACCCCGATACGGACTTGGTTCATCAAAGCGGCATCATCAAAGCTGAGCGATCCGATAAACAGCGACATTGTAAAGCCGATCCCGGCCAAACAGGCGATGCCATAAATATGCAGCCAGTTGGCCCCATACGGCAGACGCGCCATGCCCATCTTGACCATGGCAAAGCTCACCCCGAATACACCGATCTGTTTGCCGATGATCAGGCCCAACGCAATACCCAATGGAAGGGGTGCCAGAAGGTCGCCAACCGACATACCTGTTAAGACCACACCCGCGTTGGCAAAGGCAAATATTGGCACGATCAGGTACAGCACATAGGGAGCCAAGCCATGCTCAAGGCTATGCAACGGGCTTTTGCCCCACTTGTCTGTTAGCGGAATGAAGAAGGCCGCGACAACGCCTGCGAGTGTTGCATGGACGCCGGATTTCAGCACCAAAACCCACATAATAACTGTTAGCAAAATCGCCGGGGCCAACCTGTGCGCGCCGCGATAATTCAAGTATGCAAGGCCTGCCAAGGGCACAAGGGCGTAAAGCAGATAGTTCGCTTTGAGTTCGGCGGTGTAGAACAGGGCGATGATAACAATCGCACCCATGTCGTCCAAAATCGCCAGCGTCAGCAAAAACACCTTCAACGATACCGGGGCGCGGGTTCCCACAAGGGCCAAAATCCCCAAGGCAAACGCAATATCTGTAGCGGCTGGGATGGCCCAGCCTTGGATCGTGGCGTCATTACCCCAGTTGAAGTAGACAAAGACCAGCGCAGGAATAGCCATCCCGCCAACAGCCGCCATGCCGGGCAAAACGATGTCGCGTGGGTTCTTTAGCTTCCCTTCTAGGACCTCGCGTTTGAGTTCCAACCCGATCAGGAAAAAGAAGATCGCCATCAGCCCATCATTGATCCACAAGATCAGAGGTTTGGACAAACCATCGCCACCGATAGTAACAGACAGTTTTGTATTGAGGACGGCATCGTAATAGGGCGCCAAGGCCGAGTTGGCGACAAGCATTGCTGCAACGGCAGAAAACATCAACAAGATGCCCCCTGCAGCGTCGCTTGAGAAAAACTTGTCCAAAGCTCGTTGGAAGGGCATGGTCTCTCCGTTGGGTAAGGGGTTATGACTTATCCGGGATAAATGGTGCGAATACTGCCTTTTTCAACGGCTAAGGCGCAAAAACAGGCAATAAATCGACAAAAATAGTCGAATATAGCTAACCTAAGGTAAACAGGAGGCCAATTTGATCAAATTTGACCACTTCGCGGTGTCTGGTGAGGATCTGGGATCCGCCATAGCTTGGGTCGAGGAAACGCTGGGTGTCGCATTGCAACCGGGCGGTAAGCATCCACATTTTGGCACGCACAATCAGTTGTTGGGCTTGGGGCCGTTTTATCTTGAGGCCATTGCGATTGATCCGTCCGCGCCTGCACCCGATGTGCCGCGTTGGTTTAATCTGGACAATTTTCGCGGCGCCCCAAGGATCACCAATTGGATTTGTGCCGCCGATGATCTGGACCTTGTACAAAAAACCTGCCCGATTGAACTGGGGGATGTTCTGGATCTGCGCCGCGATGATTTGCGTTGGCGCTTTACCAACCCGCCTTCGGGCAAACCGGCCTATGACGGGGCGGTACCCGCAGTGATCGACTGGCTGGACACCCCGCACCCCAGCACGCGCTTGAACGATGTGGGCTGTCGTTTGCGCCGTTTTGTCATCCAACATCCGCAAGCGGATCAAATCGCAGAATTTTTCGTGCCGCATCTGGACCTGGACTGGCTGGTTATTGAAACTGGTGTCGAACTGTCCTTTATGGCGCAGATCGACACACCACACGGACTGCGGACGCTACAATGAAGATCCGGGATGCAAATGAAAACGATGCCGCAGCGATTGCGCAGATTTGGAACCCCGTGATCGAAAACACGGCGGCAACTTTCACGACAGATCTCAAAACCGCTCAAGGCCTTGCTGCAGATTTCAAAGCCAAAGCCGCCGCTGGTCACGGGTTCTTTGTTGCACAAAAGGAGGGGGCCCTGATTGGTTTTGCCACTTATTTCCAATTCCGCGGTGGTCCGGGCTATAAACATACGCTGGAACACTCGGTTATTTTAGCGCCCGAGGCTAAGGGGCAAGGCACAGGACGCGCCTTGATGCAGCATTTGATCAGCCATGCCCGGGCGTCTGGGGGGCACACGCTTTTTGCTGGTGTGAGCAGTGAAAACCCTGCAGGCGTGGCCTTTCACGAGGCAATCGGATTTCAAAAAGTGGCGCAGTTGCCCCAAGTTGGTCGTAAGTTTGATCGCTGGATGGACCTGATCCTGCTGCAAAAAACCCTATAGTCTTGCACCGAAACTGCTGATTTTGGTCCTGACAACCGGGGGGCGACCCCATAGGATAGTGATATGTCGATTTGGACCCGAATTTTGGATGCTGTATCCGCCCTTGCCCAAGGTGAAAGCCTCAGCGAGGTTTTCGACCGGCTGCGCACGCCACCCGAACGCAGCGTGGCGTTTACCATCGCAGTCATTGGATTGGGGGCCAAAATGGCCAAAGCCGACGGCCACGTCAGCAAAGACGAGGTCACGGCCTTTCGCGAAGTCTTTACCATTGCAGAGGAAGACCAGCAAAACGCGGCGCGCCTGTTCAATCTGGCCCGTCAGGACATTGCGGGCTATGATGTTTATGCCACCCGGATCGCACGGATGTTTCGCAATCAGCCCGATGCCCTAGAGGACCTGTTGGAGGGTCTGTTTCACATCGCCATGGCCGACGGCCAATATCACCCCGGTGAGGACACGTTCCTAGAAGAAGTCGCGCGGATTTTTGGCCTGACCGACAGGTGTTTTGCCCGGTTGCGCGCCCGGTTTGTTCCGGATGCAGACCAAGACCCTTATGATGTGCTGGGCGTCAATCCCGAGGATGCTATTGCGGAAATTCGGGCTGTTTGGCGGCAATTGGTGCGTGACAGTCATCCTGATAGTTTAACGGCACGCGGCCTACCTGAAGAGGCCGTGAAACTGGCGGAAAAGCGTTTGGTCGTCATCAACAAAGCCTATGATGAGATCCAGATGCGACGGGCGGCTTAGGTTTTGCGCGTCGCCACATACAATGTCGAATGGTTTGACCGATTGTTTGACGATGAAGGCGCGCTTTGCCCCGATACCCGGTGGTCTGGTCGGCGTGATGTCAAAAGGTTCGAACAGATTAAGGCGTTGGGACAGGTCTTTGCAGTTCTGGATGCTGATGCGATTATGGTCATTGAGGCACCGGACACCAGTCGGCGTCGCAGCGGCACCCAAGCGCTGGAACGCTTTGCCCAATACGCTGAATTGCGCGCGAACACGGCCTTGATCGGCTTTGGCAACGACACCCAGCAAGAGATCGCTCTGCTTTATGATCCTGATGCTCTGACAGTCAGCCATGACCCCAAAGGCACCCTGTCTGGACCGCCTCAGGATGCATTTGGGATCCGGTTTGATGGTCAATATGAGATAGATCTGGATATCGATGCAAAGGCGGACCAGATCAAGTTTTCCAAACCGCCGCTAGAAGTTAAGGCCACAACAGCCAAAGGGTTTGAGTTTCAAATGCTTGGCGTCCACGCCAAGTCCAAAGCCCCCCACGGGGCAAAAACCGAGCGCGAGGCGATGAAGCTGTCGATCGCCAACAGACGCAAGCAACTGGCGCAGTGCATTTGGATCCGTGAACGCGTGCAGGCCCATATGGATGCTGCCACGCCGTTGATGGTTTTGGGTGATTTTAACGATGGACCGGGGTTGGACGAGTTTGAACAGCTTTTTGGACGTTCTGGCGTCGAGATCGTGCTGGGCGAGGGGCCTGATGCCTTGTTTGATCCCCATGTGCAAATGGCCCTCACCCAACGGTTTGGCGCGCGTCCGACCACGTCGCGTTTTTTCCTGCGTGACGAGAGGCGATATCTGCAAGCCTTGCTGGATTACATCATGGTCACACCAGAACTGGCCGCGAAAAAGGGGCGTTGGCATATCTGGCACCCGTTTGAGGATCCCGACTGTTTTTCCGATGAAAGTCTGCAAAAAGCCTTGCTAACGGCGTCGGATCATTTCCCGGTGACCTTGGATATCGACATCTGACCTTCAAAAACCCTACGCCGCGACCTATGTTGGACCCATGAAACATATATTTCTTAGTATCTGTCTTGCCCTTGGGACACCTGCCATAGCAGCGGCCGATGATCCAAAACCTGCCCCAACTGACGAAGGGTTTTCCCTGATGGAAGAAGGCGCGCGGATCTTTTTGCGGGGTTTGATGCAAGAGGTTGAACCGGCTATGGACGACCTCAAAGCACTGGCCGAGGACCTGCAACCAAACATGAAGCGCTTGTTGGGGGAGCTGGGCCCTACATTGAACAAACTGGCCGCTTTGATGGAGGACGCCACAGCCTATGAGGCCCCGCAACGTCTGCCAAACGGGGATATCATAATCCGGCGCAAAGAAGACGCGCCACCTTTGACCGTGCCTGATGCGCCAGAAATTGATCTCTAGGGGCCTGACATGGGCGAATTTACAGCGACGGTGATCTGGACCGGCAATCAAGGCACAG
Source organism: Algirhabdus cladophorae (assembly GCF_044772865.1). Lineage (GTDB taxonomy): Bacteria > Pseudomonadota > Alphaproteobacteria > Rhodobacterales > Rhodobacteraceae > Algirhabdus > Algirhabdus cladophorae. The sequence continues at coordinate 2,558,201 of NZ_CP173029.1, read as the reverse complement.
GCACCAGTGGCTACCATGACTACGCACGGACCTGGTCTGTGCAATCCCAAGGCAAACCCGAAATTCAGTGTTCAAACGATCCAATGTTGGGCGGGGATCCCAATTTGCACAATCCAGAGGATCTTTTTCTCAGCGCTTTGGCGTCTTGCCATATGTTGTGGTATTTACATCTGGCCAGCGACGCAGGGATTGTCGTTCAGGCCTATTCTGACACACCCATGGGCCAAGGCGAAACATCGCCAAACGGCGCAGGTCGGTTCCTGTCAGCGCAGCTTAATCCGGTGATTACCGTGCCGCAGGGGACGGATGTGACAAAGGCCGCAGCCCTGCACGAGGAAATCCACACCTATTGTTTTATCGCGCGGTCCGTGAATTTTCCGGTGACGATCAAACCAAAGTTTCGGCTTCAGTGCGCAGATACTTGACGTCTGACGTGGCTTCCAATGCCGAAGCCAGCGAGGCAAATCGCGCTTGTGCGACTTCCCCAAACAACGGGGCGGCTTTGGCGCTAAGGACAAGCGTGATGTGCTTTCTCTTAGGTGCCCATTTCAGTTCGACCTTCCCGTTTTGGTCGTTCAACCACATCATGGCGCCCAAACGCATGGCTTTGCCTAGCACTTCGGCTTGCTGAACTTGCGCAGGGTCAATCAGGTCTAACAGCCCATCAAACCGCGTATCCTCGCGCGACCCACGATAGCGGTGCAACAACGCAAGTCCCAAGAAAACACGCTCGGAATGCTTGAGGCCCCCTAGGTTGGCGCGGGTGGCATTGTCAAAACAAACCTCGCCGCGGTAGTCGGGATGCGCGCGCCAGCTGACGTCATGCAACAGGCAGGCCGCCTTGATCAGTCGTTTGGTGTTGTCGGGGGCCGATTTGAACAAAGGTTTCACAAACCCGTTCAATGTCTTGCCAAAACCCGGCAGTCGCGCGTCTTTTTCCTCGGCAAAATAGCAGGCCTCGATCAGCGGATCACGGTCGCGCAAAGCCTGCGGCATTTGCTCATACAGCATGCCTTCTCGGATCCCGTAGCTGGAAATCGCAATGTCCTTGGGTTTGAAACTGCGCACCAACCGCTTGAGGACTTCGGTTGCAATCGGGACCAAGGCAATCCGGCTGCTGGACAGGCCACAGGCGCGGCGCAGGTCCTCGATATCGGATTTAGCAATGAAATCTGCCGTTTTGGCCACGCTGCGGGCACTCATCCGGTATTCATGCAAAACCTGAAGCGGATAATCGTTGCGGTACATATCGATGCGCGCAATGGCCCGCCAAGAGCCCCCCACAAGGAACAGGCGATTAGATTGTGGACCCATTTGATCCACAAGATCCTTCATCACTCGGTCAATTTCCGCTTTGCGCCCTTTTTTGCCTCCCTTAAGGTCGCGCAATTTCAGCGGCCCAAGATCCGAAGTCAGGCGTTTGCCCACGACACCATCATTAATCTCGGCCAATTCCATCGAGGATCCGCCGATGTCGCAGACCAATCCGTAGGATTTTGGCCAGCCCAGCAATACGCCTTGGGCGGACAATCGCGCCTCTTCGCGCCCATCGATGACCCAGATTTTGAGGCCCGTTTTTTCCAAAACCTCCTCGCAAAAATCAGGCCCATCCGTTGCATCGCGCACCGCAGCAGTTGCCACAGCCGTCAAAGGGGCCAGTCCCATGCTTTTGGCCACGGATTGAAACCGCGCGATGGCGGCAACGGCGCGCGTGCGGCCCGAAGGGCTGAGGGTGCCAGTGTCTGCGAGGCCCGCGCCAAGGGCGCACATGATCTTTTCGTTGTAAAAATACGCAGGCGAGCGTGCAGCGCCGTCAAAAACCACCATCCGGACCGAGTTTGACCCGACATCGACCACGCCAACCCGCGACAAGGCGCGCACAGAGGCATCTTTGAACAAAGGGCGCCCAAATCCGCCCCAGTCCTCACTGGTGTCAGAGTTGCCATCCATAATGTGTATCCCCCTGACGCGGTTTTTGCGCCGTTATTTTGGGCAAGTATGTAACAGCGGATAGATCAGCGTCAATCTTGCCCCTGCGGGAATGTTTGACCTTGTCAGTTTTAACTTGCAGCTTGGCTTTGGCTGTTGTGTATGTTCGCGCTAACATGTGGTGAAGTTAATACCGCGCTTAGGGCTGGAAACAAGGAAAACCGATATGATCTTTTGTTGTGGGGAAGCCCTGATCGATATGGTGCCAATCACCAGCGCAGATGGCCGTGAAGGCTTTTCGCCTGCCGCTGGTGGGGCGATTTTCAATACGGCAGTGGCGTTGGGCCGTCTTGGGATCAAAGCAGGCTTTGTCTCGGGCCTGTCGAATGATCTTTTTGGCCAGACGTTGGTGGAGGTTTTGCATGCCTCGCATGTGGACACGACCTATGCAATCCGTTCGGATCGGCCTACGACGCTTGCCTTTGTGCGGCTTACAGATGGCCATGCGACATACACGTTTTACGATGAAAACACGGCGGGTCGGATGATCACTCCGGAAGACTTGCCAGATTTGCCAGAAACGGCGACAGCGCTGTATTTCGGAGGCATTTCCCTGTGTCCAGATCCTGCAGGAGCCACCTATCAGGCGTTTATGCAGGCTCATGCCGCATCCAAAGTCACGATGATTGACCCCAACATTCGCCAAGGTTTCATCACTGATCCCGACGGCTACCGTGCACGGATCATGGCGATGATCGGCATGGCTGATATTGTCAAACTGTCGGACGAGGACCTTGATTGGTTGCTGGAAGGGGCACAAACCCCGGAAGAAAAGTTGGCCGTTATTGCCCAAATGGGCCCCAGCCTATCGATTTTGACCAAGGGCAGTGAAGGCGCCTATGCCCTCAGTGCGGCAGGGCCCGTTTCAGTTGCGGCGCGCAAAGCTATTGTCAAAGATACAGTCGGGGCAGGGGACACGTTTAATGCAGGTGTCTTGGCCTCCCTTGAGGCAAGTGGGGTTTTGACCAAAGTAGCCCTTGCTGACGTATCCGAAGGCATAGTGGCAAAAGCATTGGATTTCGGGGCGCAAGTGGCCGCTGTTACCGTGTCGCGCGATGGGGCAAACCCGCCATGGGCCAACGAATTGCAGGGTTAATCAGTCGTCTGTATGCGTAAGCTGTGGCACATCGCTGGCACCCGCAGATCCGCGTCCTGACAGCGACGGGTTTTCCATGAAAAACCGGTGGCAGTTAAACGCAAATTGCCCTTCAGGGATGGGAGGCCGGATTGAGCGCGCATCAGGGTGCAGCATCCAGCTTTGGGCCACATCAGCAAGGTTTGCCGCCATAATCTGACTGACGATCTGTGCTTTCACCGTGGAATTTGTAATCTCTACAAGGGTTTCAACACGGCGGTTGAGATTACGCCCCATCCAGTCCGCCGACGACATATAGACTTTGGCCTTTTTGCCGGGCAACCCATGGCCGTTGCCAAAACATACGATCCGGCTGTGTTCCAAGAACCGCCCGATCACGGATTTGACCCTGATATTTTCCGACAATCCCACAACACCGGGACGCAAGCCGCATATCCCGCGTAAGACCAGCGAAATTTTCACACCGGCCTGTGAAGCATCGTAAAGGGCATCGATGATCTCACTGTCGATAAGCGAATTCATTTTTGCCCAAATCTCGGCGGGTTTACCGGCGCGAGCATAGTCCGCCTCTTTGGCGATGCGCTCGAGCAGGGTCGATTTTAGACTGAGGGGCGAGATCGCGAGGTTTTCAAGTTTGTCTGGTTCTGCATAACCCGACAGATAATTAAAGACCTTGCCTGCATCGCGGCCCAGAGATTTGTCGCAGGTAAAGAGCGACAGATCAGTATAGATCCGCGCTGTATCGGGGTGATAATTGCCCGTGCCGTAATGCGTATAAGTGACCAAATCATCGCCTTCGCGGCGCACAACCGAACTGATTTTCGCATGAGTTTTGTAGTTGATGAACCCATAGACCACATGGGCGCCAGAGCGTTCCAAACGGCGGGATTGGCGAATATTCGCGGCCTCATCAAAGCGGGCTTTGAGTTCGACCAGTGCAGTCACGGATTTCCCGTCTTCAGCGGCTTCACACAGGGCCGAGACGATGGGGCTTTCTTTCGAAGTTCGATAGAGCGTTTGCTTGATCGCCAAAACATTGGGATCCCGGGCGGCTTGCGCCAAGAACCGCACAACCATGTCAAAGGTTTCATAGGGATGGTGCAGCAACATGTCCTTCTGGCGGATTGCGGCAAACATATCCCCATCGTGGTCGCTGACCCTTTCCGGAACGCGGGGGGTAAAGCTGGGCCATAGCAGATCAGGCCGCGCATCCGACACCAATTGCCCCAAATCCGCGATCCCGGTCATCCCGTCGATTTCGATTACCTCATCGTCGGTAACCCCGAGTTCTTCCATAATAAGGCGTTTGAGGCCACTTGGGGCGTTGGCACTGATCTTCATCCGAACCACTTCGCCCCGACGCCGCCGTTTCAGAGCAACCTCAAATTCGCGCACCAGATCTTCGGCTTCGTCTTCCAGTTCCAAATCACTGTCGCGCAAAATTCGGAAATTGCAGTGGCGTTCCATGGTGTAGCCGGGAAAGAGGCTGGAGATATGCAACAAAAGCACTTCTTCCATTGGCAAATAGCGCAGACCGCCGTCCGATGGCAGTGCTACAAAGCGCGCCACCTGCGTGGGGATCGGTAGCAAGGCTCGCAAGGGTGTCTTATCTTTGGTGCGCCGCAGTTGCAGCGCCAATGCAAACCCTTCGTTTGGCAGGAACGGAAACGGGTGTGCTGGATCAATGGCAAGGGGCGACAAGACCGGGAAAATCTTGGACAAAAACACGTCTTTAAGGAAAGTCTTGTCCGCTTCCGTAACGGTATCGGCGTTCAGAATATGAATGCCTTTGGCGTCCAGCGCGTCCTTTAGCGTCAAATAGATCTTTTGCTGATGCCGCATCAAATCGCGCGCATCGGTTGATATCAACGCCAATTGTTCCGCTGGCGTGCGCCCGTCTGCGGCAGGCGTTGTGTTGCCCGCGCGGGCCAACTCGCGCAGGCCTGCCACGCGCACTGAATAAAACTCGTCCAGATTGGTCGCCGAAATCGACAAAAAGCGCAGCCGTTCCAGCAACGGCACTTTGACGTTTTCAGCTTCTTCCAAAACCCGCCAATTAAAGGCCAGCCATGATAATTCGCGATTGAAGAACCGTTCGGGCCCGGAAATATCAAAATCCGCCTCTTGGGCAGGCGGAAAATCAGCGGTCAGAAAATCTGTTTCGGTCATAAAGCGGGCTTGCCTGCGGTTTGTAACACCAAGACGACACTATGCCTGCGCGGCGGCAAGTTTGTCCAGTGCTTGGGCCGCGACGGTCCGGTTCAATGGTTTGCGCGTACGCAGGGCGATACGGTCCATTTCGTCGACCAAAGCTGTTGCATGGGCAAAAGACCGTTCCATGTGAGTGGTGAGATAGGTCAACACCTTGGCCGGGGGCGTCAATTGACGGTCTGCAAACTGCTTGACCATGACCATTGCCAAAAGTTGATCATCAGGGGCCAAAAGCTGTGCAAGAGCTGTTCCTTGAACCCGTGAGGCCAGATCAGGCAGGGCAATGGGCCAAACCGATGGTTCATCCGTACCGGTCAGCAACAAAGTGCCGCCCTCTGCAAGGATTAGGTTGTGGGCGTGAAACAGCGCGGTTTCGGCATCTGGGTCCCCGGCAGCTTCGTGCAAATCTTCGATAACGACAAAGGCTTTTTGGGCGATCCCCGCCACGCTATCCAATGTGACGTCTTTGGCCGCAAATACCTGTGCGCCAGTTTGTTCCGCCCACACATGGGCCAAATGCGTTTTGCCTGATTTTGCAGGCCCACAGAGCAGCATTTTGCGATTGCTCCAATTTCCAGGCTTTTCCAACAGGGCCAAAGCCACATGATTTGATGGGCTGACGAAAAAAGCATCGCGCCCCAGCGCAGGAACACTGGGCAGATCAAACGTCAGTTGCGTGTTCACTGGTCTGTCTCGTCCTGCGTGGCTGCGATACCCTGATACAGCCTGCCATCTTTGTATTGGCTGATCGCAAAGCGCGCCAAAACCCCTAGCATTGCAGCCACGGGAACGGCCACCAACATGCCAACAAAACCAAACAAAGATCCAAAGACGGACAAGGCAAACAACAGCCAAACCGGATGCAATCCAAC